>DATHAA010000082.1:0-11023 GCA_035296905.1 Gaiellaceae bacterium | reverse complement strand
CGGGCCACGACGTCGTCCTTTACGAGTCGCGGATCCGCCTGGGCGGACAGGTCGAGCTTGCGGGCGCTGCTCCGGGCCACGCCGAGCTCTCAACGTCCCTCCTCCACAACTACGACCGCCTGCTCGAAGACATCGACGTACGCCTCGGCGAGCACGTGGAGGAGCCGCCCGATGCCGATGCGGTCATCCTCGCCACCGGCGCCCGCCCGTACGTCCCCGACCTTCCCCTCTCGGAAGGATTCTCGACCGCCTGGGACGTTCTGCGTGGAAGCCGCCCCGAGGGAAAACGCGTGGCGGTCGCGGACTGGGGCGGCGACGCCTCGGGGCTCGACGCGGCAGAGGTCCTGGCAGCGAGCGGGTACGAGGTCGCGCTCGCCGTCGGGTCGGCGGCCTTCGGCGAGACCCTGCACGCCTACCAGCGCAACCTCTATGCAGCGCGTCTCTACCGGGCCGGAATCGAGGTCTGGCACCACCTCGAGCTGGCGGCGTGGGACGGCGGCAGCGCCCGCTTCACGAACATCTTCGCCCCCGAGCTCGAAGCGGTCATGGAGGCCGACGCGCTCGTGCTCGCGCTGGGTCGTGTGCCCGTCCGCGAGCTGGAAATTCAGGGAGCGGTCGAGGTCGGCGACCGGCTCGCACCGCGCTCGCTCGAGGAGGCGATACTCGAGGGGTCGCTGGCGGGCCGCGCGCTCGTATAGAGCTCGGGGCGGAGGTCTCCGCGCACGTCGTTCCGTTCGCCCCACGCCTTCTCCCGCGCCAGGGCGAGGTCGCAGTCCGCGTACACGATGCCTTCGCCATATTCCTCCACGGGGCCCGCGGTGAGCCAGCCGTCCGGGTCGACGATGCAGCTCGCGCCCGTCCACTCGACCCCGCGCTCGGGCCCGGCGCGGTCGCAGACCGCGACCCAGAGCTTGCTCACGTGGGCGGTCGCCTGGGCGACGGCGATCTCCACGGGCCGCTCGCCCTCCGGGCGTGGAAAGAGCGGAAGATTCGCGGGGAGGGCGATCAGGTCGGCGCCGGCGAGTGCGAGCCCGCGGGTCAGCTCCGGGAAGTAGAGGTCGTAACAGACCGCCACGCCGATGCGCCCGAACGGCGTCTCGAGGACCGGGGCAGGCTCGCCACCCGGCTCGAAGCAGAGCTTCTCGCGGTCCCAGAGGTGCGCCTTCCGGTAGACGGCCAGCAGGCCGGCCGGCCCGAAGACCGCCGCCGAGTTGAAGACGGCGCCGTCCTCGCCGAGCTCCGCGAAGCCGCCGAGCACCACCGCCTCCCCTCGCGCGGCCTCCTCCGCCCAGTCCGCAAGCGCCGGGCCGTCCACCGGCTGGGCCAGCGCCCTCGCCTCCTTCGCCGACTCGAAGGCGTAGCCGGACGTGACAAGCTCGGGGAGGAGGACGATGCTCGCTCCAGCGCTGATCGCCTCTTTCAGAGCCTCATGCGCACGCCGCCGGTTCCCCTCGGCGTCGCCCACCACCGGAGCTATCTGCGCACACGCGATTCGGACGCTCGTCACCGACCCCGGTTTACCTTGACCCCCCCGACACGTCAAGATCACGCACCATGGTCGTCCCCGAGCTTCCGCCTGGCGTCGCCGAGCTGAAGGAGCGCGTCGGCCGCTTCGTCGCCGACGAGGTCTTCCCGCTTGAGGACAAGATCGCCGCCGCGGGCGAGATCGACTTCGCCGCCGTCGACGAGGTGCGCAAGAAGGCACGCGCAGCAGGCTTCTCGATGCTGAACATGCCCGAGGAGGCCGGAGGCGCTGGCCTCAGCATGCTCGGCCAGGTGGCGCTCGAGGAGGAGTCCGGCAAGGCGACCAACGGGCTCGGCTTCGCCGTCGTCGACCGCGGCCCGGCAGAGCTCTGGGAGATCCTCACGCCGGAGCAGCGCGATCGCTGGGTCGTCCCGATCCTGCGCGGCGAGTACCGCGAGGCCTGGGCGGTGACGGAGCCCGGCGCCGGCTCCGACGTGAGCGCAGTCGCCGCGACGGCCGTGCGCGATGGGGACGAATGGGTGCTGAACGGCGAGAAGTGGTTCGTGACAAGCGAGGGCGACCCGGGCTTCTACATCGTTCTCGCGGCCGTCGACGGAAAGCAGACGCTCTTCATCGTGGAGCCCGGCACTCCCGGCCTCGAGCTCACGCGCGTCCCGGGCTTCCTGCACGACCCCTACCTGGACCACCATCCGGAGATCGTCCTCCGCGATTGCCGCGTGCCGGACGGGAACCGTGTGCCGGCGGGCGGCAACGAGGGTGCCAAGGAGTGGTTCCTCGTCGAGCGCCTGTTCATCGCGGCGCGCTGCTGCGGCGCCTCGGAGCGCGCGCTCAGCATCGCCCGCGACTGGGCGCTGGAGCGTGTCGCCTTCGGGAAGCCGATCGCCGAGCACGAGGGTGTCTCCTTCCAGCTCGCAGACTCTCTGGCCGAGCTCTTGGCGGCACGGCTCCTCACCTACCACGCGGCTCACGCGTTCGACTCCTACGAGGACCGCAAGATCGTCCACGGGAAGGTGGCTGCGGCGAAGCTCTTCGCCTCCGAGGCGGCCGGGCGCATCGTCGACCGCTCCCTCCAGATCCTCGGCGGCCGTGGCTACATGACCGAGAACGCGGTCGCGCGCTTCTGGCGCGAGGTCCGCGTCGACCGGATCTGGGAGGGGACGAGCGAGATCCAGCGCCTCATCCTCGCCCGCGGCCTTCTGAAGCGCGGCGTGGAGCCCTATGTCGACTGAGCGCTGGCGGACCGCCCGGATCGCCGACATCCCTCCGGCCGGGCTCGCCGGCGGGCGCGGCTACTGGAAGGAATGGACCGACGACGAGGGCTACGGGGCCCGCTGGCACTCGGTGCGCGAGCACTTGGGCATCGAGGCCTTCGGGGTGAACGCGTGCCACGGGGAGGCCGGCGAGGATGTCGTCGTCCCGCACGAGGAGGTCTCCTTCGGCGGGCAGCAGGAGCTCTACGCGGTCGTGCAGGGACGCGTTCGCTTCACCTGCAACGGCGAGGAGATCGAGCTCGGCGCAGGCGAGCTGCTTTTCCTCGAGCCCGACGTGCAGAGGGCCGGAACCGCTCTCGAGACGCCGACGCTCGTCCTCATGATCGGCGGGGTGGCGGGCAAGCCCTTCGAGGCCGACTGGGAACCGCTGGAACGCTGAGCCGCCAGGGCGGCGGGTTATGCTGAGAGGAATGTTCAGCGAGATCAGCGAGCGACTGGAGGCCGGCTACACGCTGCCCGCGGGCTGGTACTCGGACAGCGCCATCCTCGCGCTCGAGCGCGAGCGGATCTTCAAGCACACCTGGCAGTACGCGTGCGTGACGGCCGAGGTGCGCGAGCCCGGCGACTACTTCGCCACCAAGGCCGGGACCATCCCGGTCGTCCTCGTCCGGGACAGGAGAGGCGAGCTCAAGGGCTTCGTCAACGTCTGCCGCCATCGCGGCCACGTCGTCATGCAAGGCTCCGGGCACCGCGAGACGCTGCAGTGCCCCTATCACGCGTGGACGTACGGGCTCGACGGCTGCCTGCTCAAGGCGCCGCGCTCCGAGCGCGAGCCAGGCTTCGACGCCGACAACTACTCGCTCTTCCCGGTGCAGGTGGACACGTGGGGGCCGTTCATCTTCGTGAACGTGGACCTCGAGGCCGACTCGCTCGGCGAGACCCTTGGCGTCCTGCCCGAGACAGTCGCCGAAACGGGCATCGACCTGGACAGCCTCAAGTTCCACCACCGCGGCGAGTACGTCATCGAGGCGAATTGGAAGATCGCGGTCGAGAACTACCTCGAGTGCTACCACTGCCCGGTCGCGCACCCCGGCTTCTCGTCGGTGATCAACGTCGACCCGGACTCCTACGCGCTCGCCTCCTCCGGCTACGTCTCGACCCAGAAGGGCCCGGTTCGGAGCTCGGTGCTCGAGGGCAAGAAGGCCGCGCCATACGACGCAACCGGCGACATCAACCGCAGCACGTCGGTCTTCGTCTTCCCCAACTTCACCCTCGACATCATCCCTGGCCCGCAGAACATGAACGCGGGCGCGTGGTTCCCGATCGACGAGCGGCGCACGCTCGGCATGTACGACTACTTCTTCTCCGAGGACGTGCCCCAGAAGACGATCGAGGAGATGATCGCCTTCAACGAGCAGGTGGGCCTCGAAGACAACGGGCTCGTCGAGTCGGTGCACGCCGGCCTCGAGTCGGGCATGGTCGAGCACGGTCGGCTCCTGCCCACGAGCGAGCACCTGATCCAGCACTTTCAGCGTCTGATCTACGGCTATCTCAGCTGATCGGCGCGCGTCTCACTTGAAAGGCGCACACTTTCCATGAGACAGTGCCCCACCCCAGCGGCCCACCGAATTCAGGAGGGGACTCGATGACGCACCATCCGAAGGAACGGTCCGGCTACCTGAGCAGGCGCGACTTCCTCGCACGCGCCGCCGGCGCCACATTCGCCGTCTCGGGAGCCGGCGGCTTGCTCGCCGCCTGCTCCAGCTCGACCGAGGTCGCCCAGGAAACGAGCACGACCGGCGAGCTGCTCGGTCCGGGCGGACTTCCCCTCGCGCGGCCGGACAAGCGCGTCACGCTCCCGCTCTGGGAGGACCCGATCGAGTCCGGTCTCGAGCCCGAGACGGGCGGGACCTTCACGGTCTTCAACTATCCCGACTACTTCTATAAGAAGCTCCTCAAGGAGTTCGGCGAGAAGTACGGCGTGGAGGTCCAGTACACCGCGTTCGACAACATCTCGTCCGGGATCAAGCGCCTCGCCTCCGGAGCCGTGCAGCCGGACGTCATGGAGATGACCCCGGACAACCTGGACCTCGCGGTCGCCGGGGAGCTGATCAAGCCGCTCAACCTCGACTACATCCCCAATCTGCAGACGAACGTCTGGCCCGAGCTCGTCGACCCGTTCTACGACGGCGGCTCGCACTACACCGTGCCGTACACGTGCTACGCGACCGGGATCGCGTGGCGCACGGATCACGTGAGCGAGGACATCGCCTCGATGGAGCAGCCGTGGGACATCTTCTGGGAGGCACAGGCGTACAAGGGGAAGACGGCACTCCTTTCCGAGTCGCGAGAGACGATCGCCATGGCGCTTCTGCGCAAAGGCCACACCGACATCAACACCGAGGATCCGGCGCTGATCAACCAGGCCGTCGCCGACCTGAAAGAGCTGTACGACGTCTGCAACATCAAGGTGGGCGACATCCAGTACCAGTCGGTGCCCGAAGGAACGAGCTGGCTGAACCAGGCCTGGTCGGGAGACATGATCGCCGGCTACATCTACTACCTCCCCAAGGGGACTCCCGCG
Organism: Gaiellaceae bacterium; assembly: GCA_035296905.1. Lineage (GTDB taxonomy): Bacteria > Actinomycetota > Thermoleophilia > Gaiellales > Gaiellaceae > DATEOR01. The sequence goes on along the minus strand of DATHAA010000082.1, from coordinate 5,742 downwards.
ACCGCCCTCGCCTACTGGAAGGCCGAAAAGGGGAAGGTGCCGATCCAGAACGACTGCTTCTCAATCTGCGCGACGACGAAGAAGCCCGTGCTCTCGCACCTCTTCCTCAACTACCTGCTCGACAACGGCGTCGCCTACTCGAACTTCATCGACTTCAACGGCTACCAGCCGCCCATCGAAGAGATCGACCCCGAGTCGCTCGTGAAAGACGGTGTCGTGCCGGAGAACCTCGAGAACAGCGTCCTCACCAAAGACGACTTCGGACCTGACTCGCTGCAGTTGATGACGCTCACCGCCAAGGGCCAGCAGCTCTGGGAGGACGGGTACTCCGACTTCCTGGCCGGAGGCGGCAGCTAGACCGACCGTGTATCGCCGCTGGCTCTGGCCCAGCCTCTCGTTCCCGGGCGTTCTGTGGCTGATCGTCCTTTTCGTCGTGCCGTTCTACGCCGTGCTCGCGGTGTCGCTCGGCACGGTCGACCCGATCCTTTTCCAGCCTGTTCCGATCTGGAACCCGCTCGAGTGGAACGTCGGCTGGCTCCAGGAAGCCCTGCAGAGGCTCGCGCCGGGCGGGATCTGGTTCGACGTCGGCATCCGGACGATCGTCTACGTCGCGCTCTCGCTCGTGCTCTGCCTGCTCATCGGCTATCCGGTTGCCTATTACACGGCCCGCCATGCCGGCCGGTGGAAGGGCCTGATCCTGATCCTCATCATCCTGCCCCTCTGGATCAGCTACATGATGCGGATGCTCGCCTGGGTCAACTTGCTGCAGGCCGACGGCTACATCAACCGCTTCCTCATGTTCACCCACGTGCTCAGCCAGCCGCGCGACTGGCTCGGCGGGAGCTCGTCGACGGTCATCTTCGCCCTCGTCTACGGGTACATCCCGTATCTGATCCTGCCGCTCTTCGCCTCGCTCGACCGCATTGAGCGCAGCCACGTCGAAGCGGCCCGTGATCTCGGCGCGAGCCCGTGGTCGGCGTTCCGAACAGTGACACTGCCGCTCTCGAAGACCGGAATCCTGGGCGGCGCAGTACTCATCACGCTGCCGATGTTCGGCGACTACTACACCCCGAACATCGTCTCGATGTCACCGAAGACGTCGATGATCGGCAACCAGATCGACCTGTACTTCCACGGCGGCCCACAGCCCACGCTCGGGGCGGCCCTCACCATCATCCTCGCCGTCTTCCTCACGTTCCTCATGGCGTACTACATGTGGAGCATCCACCGAGCCCAGCGCGACGTCGGGGCGGTGGGAGCCCTGTGACGACCGTCGCAGAGCAGAGGCCGGCAGCGGGCTTCTCCACGTCGGCGCGACTGCGTGGGTGGCTGCGCAACCCCTGGGGAAAGCCCCGCTTCCTCGTCCTGATCACGTGGGCCTACATCCTCTGGTCGATCGTCCCGGTCCTCATCGCAGTGCAGTTCTCCTTCAACGAGACGCGCTCGCGGACCGTCTGGGACTCCTTTTCGACGCGCTGGTACTGGGGCGATCCGGTCGACTCCGTCTGGCACGACCCCACGCTACGACACGCACTCGTGCAGACCTTCAAGCTCGCGGGCGCGGACGTCCTCATCGCCGTCCCGATCGGCGTGCTGCTCGCGCTCGGCCTCGCCCGCTGGCATGGACGAGGCTCCGCTGCCTCCAACTTCATCATGCTCTTCCCGCTCGTCACGCCCGAGATCGTCATGGGGGTCTCGCTGCTCCTCGTCTTCAGCGAGCTCTTCACGTTCATCCACACGGGCACGACCGCCCAGATCCTCGGCCACGTGACCTTCTCGATCTCGTTCGTCGTGGTGATCGTCCGCGGGCGCCTGTTCTCGATCGGGCGCCAGTACGAGGAGGCCGCCGCCGACCTAGGGGCCTCGCCTTTCGTGGCGCTGACGCGCGTCCTATTGCCGCTTCTCACTCCTGCGATCGTCGCCGCGGCAGCCGTCGTGTTCGCGATCTCCGCGGACGACTTCGTGATCAGCCAGTGGCTCTCGAGGGGCGGCGACACCGACACCGTCCCGATCAGGATCTACAGCGCGACCAGGGCCGCCCCCCTTCCGTCCGTGAACGCAATCGCCACGATCATGATGGTCATCACGCTCCTCATCGTCACGCTCGGCTTCCTCACGTGGCGGGCGTTCACCCGCGGCGAGAGCAAAGCGGGGACGGCGGCTGAGGACTTCGGCACGGCATTCAGGCTCTGAGGTAGCTTCGGACACCATGGCCCGCGGAGAGATCGAACTCACCAAGCTGACGAAGGAATTCGCCGAGGTGCGCGCGGTGGACGCCATCGACCTGCACGTGCCCGGTGGAGAGTTCTTCTCCCTCCTCGGTCCCTCGGGCTGCGGGAAGACGACGACCCTGCGAATGATTGCGGGCTTCGAGCGGCCGACCTCCGGCCAGATCGTGCTCGACGGAACCGACGTCGCCTACACGCCGCCACACCAACGCAACGTGAACACCGTCTTTCAGAACTACGCGCTCTTCCCGCATCTGAACGTCTACGACAACATCGCCTTCGGGTTGAAGCGCGCCAAGCGGCCGAAGGCCGAGATCCGCGACCGCGTCGGCAAGGCGCTCGAGCTCGTGCAGCTTTCCGGCTATGAGCGGCGCAAGTCCTCGCAGCTCTCGGGTGGCCAGCAACAGCGAGTCGCGCTCGCCCGCGCATTGATCCTGAACCCCGCCGTACTGCTGCTCGACGAGCCGCTCGGGGCACTCGACGCAAAGCTTCGCAAGACCCTCCAGATCGAGCTCAAGGCGCTGCAGCAGGAGGTCGGCATCACCTTCCTCTACGTCACGCACGACCAGGAGGAGGCGCTGACGATGTCCGACCGCCTCGCCGTCATGAATGCCGGCAAGGTCGAGCAGGTCGGCAACCCCCGCGACGTCTACGAGGATCCCGAGACGCTCTTCGTCGCGGACTTCCTCGGCGTCTCGAATCTCATGGCGGCGCAGATCGTCAGCACCTCGACGAGCGCGTGCAAGGTCGCCGTCGACGGCTACGAGCTCGAGACGCGGGGAACCGACCTCGACGTCACCGGCGAGGCGAAGATCGTCATCCGCCCCGAGCGAATCGAGCTCGAGCCCCACGGCTCGCAGTCGGGGCCGAACCGCATCCCGGGAATGGTCGAGCGCGTGGTCTACATCGGCTCCGCGATGCAGGTGATCGTGCGCGCGGCCACCGGCGAGTCGCTTCAGGCCCTGGTGCAGAACACGGGCTCGGCAATTCCTTACGAGCAGGGGACTCCGTTGCAGCTCCATCTCCCGGTGGACGCGCTGCGCGTCCTCCCCTCCGGGATCGGCGACGCGCCGTCTCTCAAGGGCGAAGAGCCGGATCCGGAACCGGCCGCTGCCGGCTGAGTCCTAACGCGGCGTCTTGCCGAGCGCGGGCATGTAGGAGTCCTGCTCCAGCCAGTGCCCGCCGTCGATCGTGAGTGTCTCGCCGGTGATGTAGTCGGCGTACGGCGAGCAGAGAGCGGTCGCCCACCACGCGACCTCCTCGGGAGTGGCCAGCCGCCCCGCCGGAACCGTGGCAGCCACCCGCTTCCGGTCGTCCTCCGTGGGCCAGAGCGCCTGGCCGGCGCCCTCGGTGTCGGCCGGCCCGGGGCAGATGCAGTTCGTGCGGATCCCGTGCGGAGCCCATTCGACGGCCAGAGTTCGGGTCATGGCGACGAGGCCGGCCTTCGCTGAGGCGGAGTGAATCGTGCCGGGGCCGCCCGTCCACGCGTAGCTTGCGATCACGCTGAGAATCGCGCCGCCGTCGCCCTGCTCGATCATCTGCCGGCCCACCGCCCGCGAGCAGAGGAAGCTGCCGTCGAGAACGATCGAGACCACCGCGCGCCACCCGTTCGGCGACAGCTCCTCCGCCTTGACGACGAAGTTGCCCGCCGCGTTGTTCACGAGGACGTCGACCCGTCCGAAACGGTCTACGGCGGCGGCGACGAGGGCGTCCACCTGCTCGGGGTCGCGAACGTCGGTCGGCTGCGCCAGTGCCGTGCCGCCCTGGCCCTCGATCAGCCCGACGGTTTCGTCCAGCGGCTCCGGTCGCCGTCCCGCGACGACGACTCCGGCTCCGAGGCGCGCGAACTCGAGCGCAAAGGCGCGCCCGAGGCCGCTGCCCCCGCCGGTGACGAGCGCGACCCTCCCTTCGAAGGTTCCCTCAGCGAGCATCGGCGCCATTCTCCCCGCTCAACGCGCGCGCATCGAGTGCAAGCGCTTCCTGGGGCGTCACGAGCAGCGGGTTGATCTCGATCTCGGTCAGCTTGGGACGAGACGCCGCAAGGCGCGAGAGCGCAGCGACCGCCCCGGCCGCGGCCGCCACGTCTACCGGCGGCCGTCCCCGGGCACCGGCCAGGATCGCCGAGCCGCGGAGAGAGCGGATGAGCTCCTCGGCCTGCGCAGCGTCGACGGGAGCGAGGGCGACCGCGGTGTCGTCCAGCAACTCGGCGTAGACACCACCGAGGCCGACGAGGACGACGGGTCCGAACCGCGCGTCCTGAATCGATCCCGCGATCAGCTCGACGCCGACCGGGGCCATCCGCTCGACGGAGTATCCTCCGGCCGATAGTGTTGCCATCTCTGCCAACGCCTCTTCGAGAGCCTTCTCGCTCTCGATGCCGAGCGCGACGCCGCCGGCGTCCGATTTGTGCAACGGCCCGAGCGCCTTGACGACGAGCGGATAGCCGAGCTCGGTCGCAGCCGCGCACGCCTCGGCAAAATCCGCCACTCGCCGGGCGGACGGAAACGCGATGCCCGCGGACGCAAGCAGCTCACGCGCTTCCCAGTAACCCGCGGGCGGCGGACCGTCTACGGGCGATGGAAGCTCGGGGACACCGCGTGGGGGCTGCTCCGCCTGGTCCGCGAGCCGCGCGAGGACCCACGCAGCCGCCTCGATCTCGCGGTAGACGGGCACGCCGGCCTCCCGCAGCGCGACGAGCGACGGCGAACGCGGATACATCGACTGGACGACGAGCGCGCGGCCGCTGTCCGCCGCCGCGCGCGCCATTCCGAGTGCGACCTCGGTCTCCTCCGACTGGAACTCGTCCGAGAATTCGCTGTAGCCGCCGAAATAGCCCGTCACGAGGGCGGCGTCCACCTCGCCGGACTCGAGGAGGAGCCTCGTCACGTCCTCGAAGATGGTGAGGAACTGCTCGCCGGCACCGGCGAAGTCGACGGGATTGCGCGTAGGCGCCGCATCGGGAAGGTGCGGGGCGATCCGTCCCTGCAGCTCCTCCGACAACGGTGGCAGCTCGAGACCCTCGGCGGAGGCGATGTCGGAGGCGACGATCCCATGGCCTCCCCCGTCGCCCACGATGACGACGCGCCGGCCGCGCGGCCGAACCCGCGCGAGCTCGGCCTGAGCAAGGTCTATTAGCTCGCGCGGCGAGCGCACCCGCTGCATTCCTGCCGCGCGGCAGGCGGCTTCGACCGCCGTGGCACTGCTGACCATGGCGCCCGTGTGGGACCTCGCCGCCTGCGCGCTGACCTCGCCGCCCCCGACGGTGAGGAGCACTACGGGTTTTCCTGCCTCGACTGCTTCCTGCGCGGCCCGGGCGAAGGCCCGTCCATCGCGAAAGTCCTCGCAATAGAGGGCGATCACGCGGGTCGGCTCGTGGTCGATCAGGCTGCGCACGAGCTCGCCAGCTTCGAGATCGGCCTGGTTCCCGAGCGAGGCGAAGCGCGAGAAGCCGAGCCCGCAATCCTCGGCCAGGAGGGCGAGCTCGAGCGCGAGGTTCCCGCTCTGGGAGACGAGG
>DATHAA010000081.1:0-74154 GCA_035296905.1 Gaiellaceae bacterium | reverse complement strand
TGCGCGCGATCCACGAGGAGGGCGCCGACGATGTGTCCTTCGAGCCGATTGTCGGCTCGGGCCCGAACGCGGCGCTTCCGCACCACCATCCGGGGGACCGCCGGCTCGGCGCCGGCGAGACCGTCGTCGTCGACCTCGGCGCGAAGGTGGACGGCTATTGCTCCGACTGCACGCGCACATTCGCGACCGGCGAGCTTCCCGAAGCGCTCCGCGAGGCGTATTCGGTCTGCGCGCGCGCACAGGAAGCCGCGCTCGCCGAGGTGCACGCCGGCGCCGACTCCCGCGGGCTCGACTCGATCGCCCGAAGGGAGATCGAGGCCGCCGGCCACGAGGTCCTCCATGGCCTCGGCCACGGTGTCGGCCTTGAGGTGCACGAGCTTCCCGTGCTCCGCCAGACCGCGGCAGGGCCGCTCGCCGCCGGCAACGTCGTCACGATCGAGCCGGGCGTCTACCTCTCCGGCCGAGGCGGAGTGCGCATCGAGGACCTCGTCGTCGTTGCCGAGGGAGGCGCCGAGGTGCTCAGCGAGTTCACCAAAGAACTGGTGACCCTCAACTAAACTGGCTCCGCTTTGGCCGAAACGGTCTCGACCAACCAGTTCAAGAACGGCATGCACGTCGAGCTCGACGGGCAGGTGTGGCGCATCGTCGAGTTCCAGCACGTCAAGCCCGGCAAGGGCGGCGCCTTCGTGCGCACGAAGCTCAAGAGCCTCGATTCGGGCTCGGTCGTGGACCGCACCTTTCGCGCCGGCGAGAAGATGCCGCGCATCCGCACCGAGACCAAGAGCGTCCAGTACCTCTACGACGCTGGCGACGAAGTCGTGTTCATGGACACCGGCAACTACGAGCAGATCTCCCTGCCGCACACGGACCTCGAGGCCCAGCTTCCCTACATGCAGCCGTCCAGCGAGGTCACGATCCTCGTCGTCAACGGACGCCCGTCTGCCGTCGACCTGCCAGCGGCCGTCGAGCTCGCAGTCGTCGAGACCGAGCCCGGAGTCAAGGGTGACACGGTCTCCAACGTGACCAAGCCCGCCACGCTCGACACGGGCGCGGTCGTCCAGGTGCCGCTCTTCGTGAACGTCGGCGACCGCATCAAGGTCGACACGCGCGAGGCGCGCTACATCTCACGGGCCTAGCCGTGCCCGCGCTCGTCGACACCAGCATCCGGCTTCTCTCGCAGGAGCCGCTCGCGCAGCAGATGCAGTCCTCGCGGGTCCTCGAGCTTGCCGAGATCCTCGACAAGGCCGGGTTCGCGTACCTCGAGGTCTCGGGCGGGGGGTGCTTCGACTCTGCCGTGCGCCGGGGGGTGGAAAGCCCGTGGGAGCGGATCCGGGCCATTCGCTCGCGCTGCTCGACGCCGCTTGGAATGGCGCTGCGAGGACGGCTGCTCGTGGGCTCGCGCCCGCTCTCCCGCGACCTCGTCTCGAGCTTCGTCGCGAGCGCCGCCGAGAGCGGCATCGACATCTTCAGGATCCACGATCCGCTGAACGACCTGGCAAATCTCCAGGAGGCGGCGGAAGCGATTCGCGCGGCGGGGAAAGAGCTCACGGTCGGACTCGTGTACAGCCCGGGCCCGGGCGGCGACGGGGACATCCTGCTCGAGCGGGCCAATCACCTCGGCGAGCTCGGCGCCTCACGCGTTCTGATCCACGATCCATCGGGGTCTCTCGATCCTGCCAAGGCGCGTGAGCTCGTCGAGCGCGTCGGTGAGGCGAGCACACTGCCCGTCGGCTTGCACTGTCAGGGAGCCGGCGGCGCGGCACTGGCGGCGTCGCTCGAGGCAGCACGAGCGGGCGCCGGTGTGATCGCGTGCGCGCTTTACCCGATCGCGCTCTCGCTCCACCGCGTCTCGGCAGAGTCGCTGGCGAAAGCGCTTGCGGGCCTCGGTGTCGACTCGGGAGTCGACCTCGAAACTCTTTGGCGCGGCTCGGAGCTCGTGGACGACGCGCTCGGCGACGTCCCGGTGCCGCCACTCTCGCCCCGCGTTGCCGTGCGGGCGGCCGAGCACAGCCTGCCGGCTGGGCTTGTCGCCGAGCTGGACGCGAACCTTCGCGCCCATGGCTTCTCCGACCGGCTCGACGAGGTCCTGAACGAGCTCACGGAGCTGCGGCGCGAGTGCGGATGGCCGCCGCTCGCTTCTCCGATCGGCCAGATCCTCGGGTCGCAGGCCGTTCTCCATGTGCTGTCTGCGCAGCGCTGGCAAATCGTCGTGGACGAGCTGCGCGATCTCATCGAAGGGCGTTTTGGCTCGCCGCCGGCGGAGATCGACTCGGCCGTGCGCCGGGCGGTGGAGCTGATCGGCGAAGGCGCGCGCCGCGAGGAGACGCCCGTCGAGCTCGACGACGTGCGCGACTCGGCCGAGGGCCTTGCGTCGAGCGACGAGGAGCTGCTCTTGCTCGCGCTCTTCGGCGAGGAGGCCGAGCCACTTCTGCGCTCGATCCGGAGCCGCGGCGGGGACGCCGAGAGCCTGGCGCGTGCCGGGCTCGAGCAGGGCGAAGCGGAGCGGATCCGCGAGCTCATCAGGATCGTGCAGGAGTCCGGGATCGGGGAGGTCACGATCGAGGAGGGCGAGACACGCGTGACCGTGCGCCGAAGCGACGAGGCGGCGACGGTGCCGGCCGTCGGGGCCGCGACGCCCGTTGCCCAGCCCGGCGGCGACGTCGACGCGCCCCTCGCCCCGCCTGCGGACGGGACGATCCGGGTCGAGTCGCCGATGGTCGGGACGTTCTACCGTGCGTCGGAGCCGGGGGCCGAGCCGTTCGTCGAGGAGGGCGATCCGGTCGCGCCGGGGCAGACGCTCTGCATCCTCGAGGCGATGAAGCTCATGAACGAAGTGAAGGCGGACGTCGAGGCAGTCGTGCGCAGCGTGTGCGTCGAGAACGCCCAGCCGGTCGAGTACGGGCAGCTCCTCTTCGAGCTCGAGCCGCTGAACGGCCGCCCGCTCGACGCGCTCTAGTGTCGTTTCGAGCCGAGGAACATCCGGGGCCGCCGCGGGCCTCCCTCCGCTTCGAGCGTATCGCTCAAGGACGCGCGCGTGGCGCGCGGAATGACCCGAGTTCGAGTCGAGAGAGACCGTGTTCGAGCGTGTCCTGATCGCCAACCGTGGCGAGGTCGCCGTCCGCATCATCCGCGCCTGTCGCGAGCTCGGCGTTGACGCCGTCGCCGTCTATTCGACGGCGGACCGGGAGAGCCTCCACGTCCGCCTCGCCGACCGTGCGGTTCACATCGGGCCGTCGCTCCCTGCCGACAGCTACCTTCGCCTCCCGTCCCTCGTCGCCGCTGCGACCACGACCGGGTGCGATGCCGTCCACCCGGGCTGGGGCTTCCTCGCCGAAAACGCAGCCTTCGCGCTCGCCTGTGAGGATAACGACCTCGTCTTCATCGGGCCACGCGCGGAGACGATCGAGACGATGGGCGACAAGATCGCGGCCAAGGAGGCCATGGCGGAAGCCGGCGTGCCTCTCGTCCCCGGCTCGGACGGGACCGTCGACATCGACCAGGCGCGCGAGGTGGCTGCCGAGGTCGGGTTCCCAGTGCTGCTGAAGGCGTCGGCGGGAGGTGGCGGGCGCGGCATGCGACTCGTCCAGTCCGCCGAGGAGCTCGACGCGGCCTATCGCACGGCGTCCTCTGAGGCGCAGTCGGCCTTCGGCGACGGTTCCCTCTACGTGGAGAAGGCGGTCGTGGGCGCGCGGCACGTGGAGATCCAGGTGCTCGGGGACGGAGAGGGAGCTGTCCTCACCCTCGGCGAGCGCGATTGTTCGATTCAGCGCCGGCATCAGAAGCTCGTCGAGGAATCACCGTCGCCCGCCGTCACCCCTGAGATCCGAGCCGAGATGGAGGGAGCCGCCCACCGGGCGTGCAAAGCGCTCCGCTATCGGGGCGCGGGCACCATCGAGTTTCTTCTCGACGCCGGGGGTGGCTTCTACTTCATCGAGATGAACACGCGTCTGCAGGTCGAGCACCCCGTGACCGAGCTCGTCACCGGGATCGACCTCGCCCACGCCCAGCTCGCCGTCGCGGCCGGGGAAGGCCTCCCGCGCGAGGGCCGAGCAGACCTGCGAGGACACGCGATCGAGTTCCGGATCAACGCCGAGGACCCGGCCGAAGATTTCCGACCGGCGCCAGGGCGCGTGTCCCGCTTCCGGCCGCCGCTCGGTCCCGGGGTGCGGGTGGACACGCACGTGGAAGACGGCTACACGATCCCGCCTTTCTACGACTCGCTGATCGCCAAGGTGATCGTCTGGGGCGAGGACCGCGATGTCGCGATCGCCCGCGGCCGGCGCGCGCTCGCGGAGCTCGCGCTCGAAGGCGTTCCGACCACGCGCGAGCTCGCGCTCGACATCGTCTCGAGCGAGGAGTTCGGAAGCGGCGACTACACGACGTCCTTCCTCGCCGACGCGGCTCCGTCGCTCGAGTCTCTGCGCGGAGGGGCGGCATGACCGCCGGACGCCGCGCCGCCCGGCGCGCGGCCCTTTTCGTGCTGTACCAGTGGGACTTGACCGGCCAGCCGCTCGCGTCCCTCTACGAAGGCGAGCTCGACCCCTACACTCAGGAGGTGGCCGAGGGCGTCGCCGCCGAGGCGCAAGAGCTCGACGCGACGATCGGAGAGGCGTCGAGCGCCTGGCCGCCCGAGCGGCTCGGCGCGCTCGAGCGCAACATCCTCCGCATCGCGCTGTACGAGCTCGACCGGGACGAGGTGCCGCTCGAGGTGTCGATCGACGAGGCCGTTCGCCTTGCGCGACGCTATTCGTCGGAGGACGCTGCCAAGCTCGTCAACGGAATCCTCGGCAAGGTCGCAAAGGAGGCGAAACGGTGAGCACGCAGGAACCAGAGTCGGTCGCCCGTCTGCAAGAGCTGCTCGAGCGGCTGGAGAAAGCCCGCACGCAGCTCGAGGCGACGGAGGGGGACCCGGAGCAGGCGGTTGACGTGCTGCAGAGCCTGGCTGACCTGGCCAAGGAGATCCAGGCCGAGATCGACCTCGCCCGCCGGGAGGGCCCCGCGTGAGATCACCCGACGAGCTCCGTGAGCTCGTCGACGCCGAGCTGATGCGCCTGCCCCTCGCCGACGAGCTCGGTGAGCTGGAAGAGGCGCTCCGTTACTCGCTCCTCGGCGGCGGGAAGCGGATTCGGCCGGTTCTCTGCCTGGCGACCGGCGAGGCGCTCGGGCGTGAGCCTATCGAGGTGCTGCCCGCCGCCTGCGCGCTGGAGCTCGTGCACACCTTCAGCCTCGTACACGACGACCTGCCCGCGCTCGACGACGACGACCTGAGGCGAGGACAGCCGAGCTCGCACATGCGATTCGGCGAGGGTATTGCCATTCTCGCCGGAGACGCGCTCCTGACCGAGGCCTTCCGACTCGTGCTCGGCTACGGGAGCCCGGAGCCGGCACGGGAGCTCGCCGCCGCGACGCTCGGGATGATCGGGGGCCAGTACATGGACGTGACGACCGACGGCGACCTCGACGCCGACGGGCTCGTTCACCTGCACGAGCTGAAGACCGGCAGGCTCCTACGCGCCTCGGTCACCTGCGCAGTCGCGGTCGTGGGCCTGCCACCCGACGAGCGGGCCCCGTGGGCGGCATTCGGGCAGGAGCTCGGCCTGCTCTTCCAGATCGTGGACGACATCCTCGACGCGACGGGCACTGCTGCCGAGCTCGGGAAGACACCCGGAAAGGATGAGGCCGCTGGCAAGGTCACTTACGTCTCCTTGCACGGCCTCGAGCGCGCGCGAGAGCTCGCTGACGCGGCGCGGACGCGGGTGAACGAGCGGCTGGCCGAACTGCCGGCGGACTCGACCGTCCTGACCGAGCTCGTCGCCACGATTCGCGACCGCCGCGCCTGAACCGTGACGATTGCGGCGCAGGACAGGCGTTACGCTCTCCACGTGACCAAGAAGCGGCTCGATGTCCTCATGGTCGAGCGCGGCCTCGCCGAGACGCGCTCGCAGGCGCAGGCGCTTGTCCTCGCCGGAAAGGTGCCCGGCCATGCAAAGGCCGGCGAACAAGTGGACGAGTCGACGGAAATCGAGGTCGAGGCCGGCCCGCGCTTCGTCTCTCGCGGAGGAGAGAAGCTCGCCAACGCGCTCGCGACCTTCGCCGTCGAGGTCGAGGAGGAGGATTGCCTCGACGTCGGAGCCTCGACCGGCGGGTTCACCGACTGTCTTCTCCAGTCGGGCGCGGCGCGCGTGTGCGCGCTCGACGTCGGTTACGGCCAGCTCCACCCGAAGCTCCGCGAGGACCCGCGCGTCACGGTCATGGAGCGCGTGAACGTGCGCAACCTGGACTGCACGGAGCTGCCTTTCAGCCCGGCCTTCGTCACCTGCGATGTCTCCTTCATCTCGCTCGCGAAGGCGCTGCCACCTGCCCTCGCCTGCACGGCGCCCGACTGGCGGGCGCTGGTCCTCGTCAAGCCGCAGTTCGAGGCAGGGCGCCAGGAGGTCGGCAAGGGTGGGGTCGTCCGCGACCCCGAGCTTCACAAGCGCGTGGTCGATGAGATTGCCGCGCAGGCGCCCGATTGGGGAGCGCGGGTCGAAGGGGTCGCCGACTCGGGCCTCCCCGGGCCGAAGGGAAATCGTGAGTTCTTCCTCTACCTCCGCGCCGCCTAGCGTGTCCGACACCGTCACCTGCGCCGCGCTCTTCACCCACGGTCGGCCGGAGCGGATCGGCGACGCGGAGACCCGTGTCCAGAACCTGGCGGCCCAGGCGGGAGTCGAGCTCACCTCGCTCGGCGAGGGATCGCCCGACCTGGTCGTCGCGCTCGGTGGCGACGGGACGATGCTCCGGGCGCTCAGGGCCACTCTCGGGGCGGCGACGCCCGTGTTCGGCGTGAATTTCGGCCGCATGGGCTTCCTCACGAGCGCCGAGGGCGACCAGCTCGAGGAGGCGCTTCGCCGCGTCTTCGCCGGCGAGTACAGGACGGTCGAGCTCTGCACGCTTGCCGCGAGCCTTTCCGAAGGGCCACAGGTGGCGGTCAACGACGTCGTCGTCACGAGCGCCGAGCCGGGCCGCATGGTCGAGCTCGGCTGGGAGGTGGGCGGCGAAGAGCTCGGCTCGCAGCCCTGCGACGGGCTCATCTGCTGCACGCCCTCGGGCTCGACGGCCTACAACCTCTCCAACGGCGGCCCGGTGATGATGTGGGGGCTCGAGGCGATGGCGATCACCTTCGTGGCGCCGCACTCCCTGCACGCGCGCCCACTCGTCCTGCCGCGCGGCCACGACCTCAACGTGACGAACCGCTCCGCAGCCCAGCACGTGACCGTTCTCGTGGACGGGAAGTCCGTCGGCGACCTCGCGCCGGGGGCCGGAATCACTGTGTCGATCGGGAAGGAGACCGCGTCCCTCGCCGTTCTCCCCGAGGTCAGCTTCTTCACGCGCTACCACTCTGTGTTTCCCTGATGCTCCGCAGTCTTCGCATCGAGAACTTCGTCCTCATCCGCGAGGCCGAACTCGTCTTCGGGCCGCACATGAATGCGGTCACTGGGGAGACCGGCGCCGGTAAGACGATCCTCGCCCAGGCGATCGGGCTCCTCCTCGGCGCGCCCGGGGATGCCGGCTACCTCGGGCCTGGCGCAACCGAGGCCTACGTCGAGGCGGACTTCGACGTCCCTGAGGGCATTCTCGCCGGAGAGGAACTCGCCACCGTCGCCGAGCTCCGGCCGGAGGGGGAAACCGGGCTCGTCGCCGCGCGGCGAGTCTTCGCGGACGGGCGCACGCGCGCTTATGCCTGGGGCCGTGCCGTCCCACGGGAGGATCTCGCTGCGCTCGTCGAGCGGCTGCTCGCGATGTCGGGCCAGTTCGAGCAGCGTCGGCTCGCACGGCCGTCATTCCAGCTCGACGTCCTCGATGCGTTCGTCGGGGACGAGCACCTCCGCCTCCGCGCCGACCACGCGCGGGCGTGGCGCGAGCTTGCGGCCGCCCGCTTGCAGCGAGACGAGCTCGCGAGTGCGGAAGCAGGACGTGCCGAACGGGTGGAAGAGCTGCGACAGCTCGTCGAACGGACCGAGGGCTTCGCGCCGGACACGGAGGACGCCCTCCGGTCGGAGCGCGAGCGGCTCCGCCACGTAACCGAGCTGGCCGAGGGCGCGACCGACGCGGTCGAGGCGCTCTCCTCCGAGCAGAGCGAGACGGGAGCCGTCGACCAGCTCGCCAAGGCGGCGAACGCGCTCATGCCGGTGACGAACCTGGCCCCCGAGCTCCAGGCCGAGTACGCCGCCCTAGGGGACCTCGAGGAGCGGGTCAAGGAGGTGACCTCCGCGCTGCGCGGCTTCCTCTCGTCCCTCGAGGCGGAGCCGGGGCGGCTCGAGGAGGTCGAGGGCGAGCTCGAGCGCATCGCGGATGCACGCCGTCGTTTCGGCGCGGCCAGCTACGAGGAGCTCCTGAGCCGGGCGGAGGCCGCCCGGGTGGAACTCGACGCGCACGAGGCGGGCGTGGATCCGCTCGCCGCGGCCGAGGAGGCCCTCGCGGAGGCCGAGCGCCGCGCTCAGGACCTCGCCGACCGGCTCTCGGGGGCGCGCCGCGGCGCGGCGAAAGGATTCGGCGAGGCCGTCGCCGCCGAGCTGCAGGGGCTGGGCATGGGGGACGGGGAGTTCGAGGCCGAGGTCTCGGAACGCGAGCACGGGGCGAGCGGGCGCGACGCCGTCGCATTCCTCATCAGGCCGAACCCGGGCCTGCCGCTCGCGCCGGTCGCCGAGACGGCCTCGGGCGGCGAGCTTTCCCGCGTCGCCCTCGCGCTGCGAGCCGTCGCTCACGCGGGCGCCGGCGAACCGACGATCGTCTTCGACGAGATCGACGCGGGGATCGGGGGCCGCACGGCACATGCCGTTGCGGAGGCGCTCGGGCGACTCACCGAGCGGGCGCAGGTGCTCACGATCACGCACCTCCCGCAGATCGCGAGCGCCGCCGAAACCCACTTCCGTGTCGAAAAAGTGCCCGGCGACCCGACCCACACGCGCATCGAACGCTTGGCAGAATCTGCCCGACGGGAAGAGGTGGAGAGAATGCTCGGCGGAGCGGAGTTCATCGAGGCGGTTCGGCAGTGAGCTTCGTGGAGTTCACGGGGACCGCCCGCCTGGACAAAAGGACGAAGCGGCTCGTCAGGCGCCTCGGCCCGGACGACATCGCGATCATCGACCACCGCGACCTCGACCGCGTCTCGGCGGAGGAGCTCCTGGCGACGAACGTGCGCGTGGTCGTCAACGTGTCGCCGTCCATGAGTGGGCGCTTCCCCAACGCCGGCCCGCTCGAGCTCGTGCGCGGCGGCGTCCGGCTGATCGACGCCAACGGCGACTCCGACCTCTTCGAGGAGGTGCGCGACGGCGAGTCGCTCGTTGTCCGCGGGTCGAGCCTCTTCCGCAACGGCTCCCGGCTCGCAGGCGGCCGCACGCTCACCGAGCTCGAGCTCGAGACGGAGCTCGAGGAGCAGCGCGGCCGCGTCACCGAGGCGCTCGAGAGCTTCGCCGAGAACACGCTGCGCTACCTCCGCGACGAGGCGAAGCTTCTCTCGGAGGGCGTGCGGCTCCCGCAGGTGCAGACCCGCTTCCGCGACCGCCACGCGCTCGTCGTCGCCCGCGGTCCCGGGATGAAGCGCGACCTGCGGATCGTGAAGCCGTACATCCGGGACTTCAGGCCGGTCCTCGTGGGCGTGGACGGCGGCGCCGACGCGCTGATCCAGGCCGGCTACAAGCCCGACGTGATTGTGGGCGACATGGACTCCGTCTCCGACCACGCTCTCCAGAGCGGTGCGGAGCTCATCGTTCACGCATACCCCGACGGGCGCGCGCCCGGGCGCGAGCGCATCGACCGGCTCGGGCTCCCGTCTGCCATGCTGCCCTCCCCGGGGATCAGCGAGGACGTGGCCATCCTCCTCGCCCACGAGAAGGGCGCGGAGCTCATCGTCGCGGTCGGCACCCACTTCAACCTGCTCGAGTTCCTCGAGCGGAACCGGGAGGGGATGTCGTCGACCTTCTTCACGCGCCTCAAGGTCGGCGACAAGCTCATCGACGCGCGCGGCGTGTCGAGCCTCTTTCGCGGCCGCGCCGGCCTGGGCCCGATGTTCCTGTTCGTCTTCGGAGGGCTCGGCGCGCTCACCGCCGCCGTGGCCGTCTCGTCCGACCTCCAGCGCTTCATCGAGCTTCTCGCCCAGCGGGTGCAGTCGATTCTCGGGCTGTGAGGAAGGAGGCATCCCTCGTCCTTCCGGTTCGCCGGGAGGACGCCTGGACGCTCGTCTCTGAGCCGTTCCACCTGCCGGACTGGTGGCCCGGCTACACCGGGGTCGAGCCTGGCCGGCGCGGCCTCGAAGAAAACGCGCGCTGGACGGTCGTCCGCGCGGCATTTCCAGGGCTCATGCGGAAGCCGCACGGCACCGGTCTCATCATCATCCGCCGCGTGAGCCCGGCAAGCGAGCTCTCCTGGCACGACCTGAAACAGAAGCTCGACATGGGCATTCGGTTCGAGGACGAGGGCCGAGAGACAACGGCCACGGCATGGGTCTCGGGCCCGTTCTGGCGCATGTACGCGGAGGGTGTGCGCTCGCTGCCGACGAAGGCCGTCGCCCGGCTGCAGGACCTCTGCGACACTGCTTTCGGCCTTTGAGATGTTCGACCTTCGCTATCACCTCGCCTCGCTTGCGGCTGTCTTCATCGCGCTCGCGGTGGGCATCCTGCTCGGCGTCGCGATCTCCGGGAAGCTCTCGGCGGCCGACAACCGGTTCGCCCACGACCGGATCGACCAGCTGAGCGAGCAGCTCCAGCAAGCAAATGCGCGGGCGGACATCGTCGGACGGCGAAACCAGGCGGCCGAGGATCTGCTCGAGATCAGCTATCCGGCGCTGATGGAGGACCGACTCGACGCCAAGAACATCGGCGTGCTCTTCGCCGGCCCCGTGGACGGGAGCGTCCGCTCGGCGGTCTTGCGCACCCTCACCGACGCAGGTGCGGGCAGTCCGGTGCGGCTGATCGCGCTCGACACGCCCGTCGACGCCACTGAGCTCGACGCGACTCTGAACGGCGACCAGTCCCTGGCGCAGTACGCAGAGAGCGGCGACGACTTCGGCGATCTCGGGTTTGCGCTCGGGCAGGAGCTCGTCGACGGCGAGGGGACGCCGACGTGGAGCTCGCTCTCGAGCAAGCTCGTCGAGGAGCGTTCCGGGGCGACCATCCCGCCTCTCGACGGAGTCGTCGTCGTCCGCTCCTCGGCCCCGCCCGAGGATGCGACCGCCGAGGAGGAGGCGCAGTCGCTTCCGACGGAGACCCTGGTCGATGGACTCATCAACGGTCTGCAGCAATCCGGGGTGCCGGTCGTCGGCGTCGAGGCGACGGGAGAGGATCCCTCGGCGATCGACCTCTACCGCACGCAGGGTGTGTCGAGCGTGGACGACGTCGAGACCCTGTCGGGGCGCGTCGCACTCGCCCTGCTCCTTGCCGGCGGCGCCACCGGTCACTACGGGATCAAGCCTTCGGCCACCGACGGCGTCGCGCCTCCGATCGACTCGATTCCGGTTCCGAGTGGCTGAGCTCACGGTCCTCATTGCCGCCCGCAATGAGGCTGAGCGGATCGGAGAGACGGTCAGGGCTCTGCGGGCCGAGCTCGGCGACGCCGAGATTCTCGTCGTCGATGGAGCCTCCACGGACGGCACCGCCGCGGAGGCCGAGGAGGCGGGCGCAGTCGTGCTACGCCTCGAGGAGCGAGGGAAGGGCGAGGCGCTGTCCGCGGGCGAGCGGATGGCGGCGCCCGGCCCGCTCCTCCTCTGCGATGCCGACCTGCGCGGATCGCTCGCGCCACTCGCCGAGGGAGACGCCGACCTCCGTGTGGCCGCGTTCACGTGCCGGGTGGGTGGCGGGTTCGGGATCGCCAAACGCGTCGCGCGCGAGCTCATCCGCCTGCGGACGGGATTCACGGCCCGCGAGCCGCTCTCGGGCCAGCGCCGTCTAAGCGAGCGCGCCCGCGCCACGTGCTTCCCTCTCGCCCCTGGCTTCGGCTGCGAGGTGCGGATGACGATCGACGTGCTCCGAGCCGGGCTGACCGTCGAGGAGGTCGACCTCGACCTCGACCACCGCGCGACCGGGCGTGACGCCGCCGGGTTCACGCACCGCGGCCGCCAGCTCCTCGACGTACTTCTCGCCGCCGGCCCGCTCGCGGTGAACCACCGGGGCAAGCGCCTGCCGCTCGTCGGTTGGCTCGCGGGTGTGCGACCGGACCCGGCGGTCGGCGCGGTGGCCGCGATCGGCCTCGCGGACGACGTCTGGAGCGGGGAGGAGCGCGGGCTCCGCGCGCACCTCGCTGCGGGAGGGACGACGGGCGTCCTCAAGCTCGTCGGCATCCCCCTCGTCGCGCTCCTTCGCACACGAAGCGTCTCGGGCGTCCTCCTCGTCGCGGGCAGCGCGAACCTTCTGAACCAGCTCGACACGAAGCCGGGCCGGGCGCTCAAGGCATACATCGGAGCCGCTTTCGCCGTGGATGCGCCGCTCGGCCTGGCCGTCCTCCTGCTTCCCTACGATCTCCGCGAGAGAGTGATGCTGGGGGACGCGGGATCGAATGCGCTTGGGGCCTTGCTAGGCTTCAGGTCCGTGGACCGATTCCGCGGATGGGGTCGCTGGGCAGCTGTGGCTGGGGTCGTCGCTCTCAACACCGCCGGCGAGCGCCGTTCGCTGGGCGAGCTCATCGAGCGCACGCCCGGCCTTGCCGAGCTCGACCGTCTGGGGAGGCCCTAGGTGAGGGCCCGCCCGACGAAGTACGTCTTCGTGACGGGCGGCGTCGTTTCGTCCCTCGGCAAGGGCATCACCGCCGCCTCGCTCGGGCGCCTGCTCAAGGCTCGCGGCCTGCGGGTGCAGGTGCAGAAGTTCGACCCGTACATCAACGTCGACCCGGGGACGATGAGCCCCTTCCAGCACGGTGAAGTCTTCGTCACCGAGGACGGGGCAGAGACCGATCTCGACATCGGCCACTACGAGCGCTTCATCGACGAGAACCTCTCCCGGAACGCGAACCACACGTCCGGGTCGATCTGGAACTCGGTCATCCGCCGCGAGCGGAAGGGCGAGTACCTCGGCTCGACGGTGCAGGTGATCCCGCACATCACGAACGAGATCAAGGACCGCGTGCGCCGCGTGGCGGCCGCATCCGACACGGACGTCGTCATCTCCGAGATCGGGGGGACCGTGGGCGACATCGAGTCGCTTCCGTTCCTCGAGGCGATCCGCCAGTTCCGGCGCGAGGTCGGCCCGGAGAACGTCCTCTACCTGCACGTGACCTTCGTCCCGTTCATCGAGACCGCGGGCGAGCTGAAGACGAAGCCGACGCAGCACTCGGTCAACGAGCTGCGCCGCATCGGTATTCATCCCGACATCGTGGTCTGCCGCTCGCACGAGCCGCTTTCCCGCGACATCCGTGACAAGATCGCCCTCTTCGCCGACGTCGATGCCGAGGCGGTGATCGCCAACGAGGACGTGAGCGACGTCTATCTCGTCCCGCAGGCGCTTCGCGACGAGGGCCTCGACACGCTGGCGTGCACGAAGCTCGGCCTGCCCGACGAGCCCGTCGACCTGGGCGAGTGGGGGGACCTCGCCGGCCGCATCGCGGAGCGCGACGGCGACGTGGAGATCGCCCTCGTCGGCAAGTACGTCAAGCTCCAGGACGCCTACCTGTCCGTCCACGAGTCCTTGAAGCACGCGGGTATCCATCACGGGACGAACGTCCATGTGCGGTGGGTGGACGCCGAGGGCATGAGCGTCGAAGAGGCCGCGCGCGAGCTCGAGCGCGCCGACGGCGTGCTCGTCCCGGGCGGATTCGGGTCGCGTGGGTGGGAGGGGAAGATCACCGCCTGCCGCATCGCGCGGGAGCGCCACATTCCCTATCTCGGCATCTGCCTCGGCATGCACGTCGCGATCTCGGAGTTCGCGCGCAACGTGGTCGGGCTCGACGGTGCCAACTCGACCGAGATGGACCCGGAGACGCCCTATCCGGTCATCGACCTCCTGCCCGAGCAAAAGGAAATCGAGGATCTGGGTGGCACGATGCGCCTCGGCGCCGACGCTGTCGACGTGGAGGAGGGGACGCGCGCGCATGCGGCCTACGGCGAGACCGTCATCCACGAGCGCCACCGGCACCGCTACGAGGTGAACAACGCGTTCCGGCCGATGCTGGTCGAGGCGGGCCTCATCGTCTCGGGCACGTTCCAGGAAGGCCGCCTTGTCGAAATGATCGAGCTCCCGGACCATCCCTGGTTCGTCGCCAGCCAGTATCACCCCGAGTTCAAGTCGCGCCCGACGCGGTCCGCGCCGCTCTTCCGCGACTTCGTCGGCGCCGCCGTCGACCGTGCTCGCGCACGCACCGGCGTCGGCCAGGCCGCCTCGCACTCCTAGAATCGCGCTCATGAGTGCAACGTGGGCCTCGGGCGTCCTCGACCTGTTTGTCGAGCTCGCCGCCATCCCGAGCCCGTCGGGCGACGAGGAAGCGGTGGCGGCAGTCATCCGTTCCTACCTCGCAGACCTCGGACTGGCGGTGGAGGACGACGAGGCGGGCAACCTCCTCGCGCGGCTCGAGCCGCCCGAGCGGAACGGCGGCGGCTCGATCTTTCTCTGCGCCCACATGGACACGGTCCCGCCGGTGGGGGAGATCCGCCCCGTCGTCGGCGAGGACGGCTTCATCCGAAACGAAGGCGGAACGATCCTCGGCGCCGACAACAAGGCGACCGTCGCGGTGCTCCTCGAGGCGGCACGACTGCTCCTCTCCGAAGGGCGACCGCACGCGGGCGTCGAGCTCCTCTTCACCGTGAAGGAAGAGGTCGGGCTCCAGGGAGCCAAGGACTTCGACCACACGCGCCTGCAGTCGAAGCTCGGCTTCGTCTACGACTGCAGCGGCCCGGTGGGCGGCATCGTCCGCTCCGCGCCGTACGGGAAGACCATCGACGTCCTCTTCAAGGGCCGCTCCGCGCACGCCGGGCTCGCTCCGGAGGAGGGGCGCTCCGCCATCGCCGCAGCGGCGCGCGCCATCGCCGACCTCAGGCTCGGCCGCATCGACGAGGAGACCACGGCCAACGTGGGCCTCATCGAGGGTGGCACGGGGAGGAACGTCGTGCCCGACCGCTGCGAGCTTGCGGCCGAGGCACGATCCCGCGACGAGGGCAAGCTCGCCGATCTCGTCCAGGAGATGCTCGACGCCTTCACATTCGCCGCCGCGGTCACCGAGTGCGAGGCCGAGACGCGACTCTCGGAGACGTATGCCGGCTACCGCTTCAAGCCCGACGAGCCCGTCTTCGCACTCGCGACACAGGCCGTCCAGCGCGCCGGCCTCGAGCCGCGGCCGATCGACGTCGGCGGTGGCGCCGACGCGAACGTCTTCAATGCGCGCGGCATCCCCTGCGTCAACCTCGCCAACGGGATGATGCAGGTG
Organism: Gaiellaceae bacterium; assembly: GCA_035296905.1. Taxonomy (GTDB): domain Bacteria; phylum Actinomycetota; class Thermoleophilia; order Gaiellales; family Gaiellaceae; genus DATEOR01. The sequence continues at coordinate 58,770 of DATHAA010000081.1, read as the reverse complement.
CACACCCCAGCAGAGCACATCGCCGTCGCCGACCTCGAGACAATGCTCAACGTCACCCTCGAGCTCGTCGACGCGGCACGCGATGGTTAGAGCCCCGTTCAAGACGAGACCTGAGCCGCTGGAGTCCGCTGGGGCGACGCAATGCTGCGTCCTCAGTCGCGCCCGTATCTCTTCCGATACGCGCGCTCCTTGCGTCCTTGCCTCGCACCGCCCAACGCACTCCAGCGACGAGGCCCCATCTTGAAAGGAGCTCTCAGCCTGCGCCGTGGCTCCGTCACCGCGGTGACTGAGCGGCACGACGGGCTCGTCCGGCTGGAGGTCGACGGCCGCCCCTGTATCGCCTATCCGGGGATGACCGGCCCCGTGACGCTCGGCGACGACGTGCTCGTGAACGCCCAGGCCGTCGAGCTCGGGCTGGGATCCGGCGGCTTCGACGTCCTCTACGCGAACCTCACACGCGGGCTCGAGCTGGAAGGGGAACCCGGCGCGCACGTGATGAAGCTCCCGTACACGCCGCTCCAGCACGCAGTTCGGCATGCCGAGGAGGACGGCGCCCAGCTCGATTCGCTGGGAGGCCTGCCGATCGTCTGCTGCTCCCTGCACAGCCAGGTCGCCCCGGCCGCCGCGGGCCTCGGCGAGGGGAAAAGAGTCGCATACGTTCAGGTTCCCGGGGGTGCGCTTCCGGTGTCCTTTTCGGACACGGTGCGTGCGCTTTGTGAGCACGGCCTCGTCGAAACCACCGTCGCCGTCGGGGCCTGCGTCGAGGGCGACGTCGCGTGCGTTTCGACCGCCGCTGCCTTCGTCTGGGCCACCGAGAAGGGATTCGACGCCGTTCTCTGCTCGATCGGGCCCGGCATCGTGGGGACCGCGAGCCCCTGGGGCCACGGCGGGCTCTCACTCGCGGAGGGGGTGCTCACCGCCCGCGCCCTCGGCGGAGCGCCGGTTCTCGCCGTCCGCTATTCGGAAGGCGATCCGCGCGAGCGCCATCGCGGTCTCTCCCACCACACGCAGGCCGTGCTCGCGCTCGCCGGCGACGTCGAGATCGGCTGGCCGGAAGGGCTGGAGGCGCCAGACGGCCTCGAGCGCGTCACCCTTATCGATGTGTCCGGCTGGCGGGACGCGTGCGCAGGCTTGCCGCTCTCCCACATGGGCCGCGGCGCGGACGACGATCCATGGTTCTTCGCGGCCGCCTATGCCGCGGGAAGGGTTGCGTTCGGCCACTTAGCGTGAGATAGCCTTCGCAGCCCATGAGGATCGGCGTCGCCAAGGAGATCAAGCCGGACGAGCACCGCGTCGCTCTGACCCCAGCGGGCGCGCGCGAACTGGCGCAAAATGGCCACGAAGTCGTCGTCGAACAGGGTGCGGGCGAGGGCAGCGCGCTTTCCGATGCGGCCTACGAGGCCGTCGGCGCGCGCATCGCGTCGGTCGACGACGTCTGGGGAACCTCCGACCTCGTCCTCAAGGTGAAGGAGCCGCTCGCGACCGAGTTCGACCACTTGCGCGAGGGCCTCATCCTCTTCACGTACCTCCATCTCGCCGCCGACGAGGCGCTCACGCGAGCGCTTCTGGACAGCGGCGCGGTCTGCATCGCCTACGAGACCGTCGAGACCGACGACCGGCAACTTCCGCTCCTCGCGCCGATGAGCGAGGTCGCCGGCCGGCTCGCGACGCAGATGGGTGCATGGGCGCTCGAGAAGGCGCAGGGCGGCCGCGGGATCCTCCTCGGAGGCCTGCCGGGGGTGCCGCCGGCCAAAGTCGTCGTGCTCGGCGGCGGGATTGTCGGCTACAACGCCGCACTCATCGCGGTGGGCATGCAGGCGGACGTCTGGGTCCTGGACAAGTCGGTCCAGCGGATGCGCGATCTCGAGATGATGCTTGACGGGCGCATCACCCTCGCAATGTCGAACCAGCTTGCGATCGACGAAGCCGTGGAGAACGCGGATCTCGTCATCGGCGCCGTGCTCATCCCCGGCGCGCGGGCGCCCAAGCTCGTCACGCGCGAGATGCTGCCGTCCTTGAAGCCGGGCGCTGCGCTCGTCGACGTCGCCATCGACCAGGGCGGCTGCTTCGAGACCTCGCATCCAACCACGCATTCGGATCCCGTCTACATCGTCGACGGAATCGTCCACTACTGCGTCTCGAACATGCCCGGCGCGGTGCCGATCACGTCCACCGCGGGGCTCACCAACGTGACGCTGCCGTACGTCGAGCAGATCGCCGACTTCGGCGTGCGCGAGGGCATCGCGCGCAGCCGCCCACTCGGGCGTGGGGTCAATGTCTTCGAGGGGAAGCTCACCTACGAGGCGGTAGCAGAGGCCCACGGCCTCGAGTACTCGCCGCTCGACGAGGTCCTTCCGCTCGAGGCCGTCTAGTACCCCCGCGAAGACCAGCTACGCCTCGGTCGTCTCCGGCTTCTTGTCTTCGCGCTCGGGCGTGAGCCTCACGACCGCGTACGTCATTCCCGCGGCGAGCGCGATGACGGCGACGATCCAAAGCGCCATGCCGAATAGCCCGAGGACGGTTTCCATGTCCGAAGTAGAATAGCCCGATGCCGCGCGCCTGCGTGATCGTGCTGGACGCGGTTGGTGCGGGCGAGCTGCCGGACGCGGCGGACTACGGCGACGAGGGGTCGAACACCCTCGCCAACGTGGCAGAAGCGGTCGGGGGCCTCGACCTCCCCAACCTGGAGCAACTCGGCCTCGGGAACATCGAGGAGCTGGCGGGCTGCCCGCCACAGGCGCACGCGCCGGCCGTTGCGGGCAGGCTCTTCGAGCGCTCCAAGGGTAAGGACACGACCACGGGCCACTGGGAGCTCATGGGGATCGTGACGCCCGAGGCGATGCCGACGTTTCCGCACGGATTCCCGTTCGAGGTGATCGAGGAGTTCGCCCACCAGACGGGGCGCGGCGTGGTCGGCAACAAGGCGGCATCGGGGACGGAGATCATCGAGGAGCTCGGAGAGGAGCACCAGCGGACCGGCAAGTGGATCGTCTACACGTCCGCCGACTCCGTCTTCCAGATCGCCGCGCACGAGGAGGCGATCCCGCTCGACGAGCTGTACGCCGCATGCGGGATCGCCCGCGAGATCCTCACCGGGAAAAACGCGGTCGGCCGCGTGATCGCCCGTCCGTTCGTCGGGGAGGCCGGCAACTACACGCGCACACCGAACCGCCACGACTGGTCGCTCAAGCCGCGCCAGCCGAACTACCTCACGCTCGTCCGCGAGGCGGGCAAGGAAGTCTACGGTGTGGGCAAGATCCACGACATCTTTGCGGGCGTTGACATCGACCACTCGGAGACGACGAAGTCGAACATCGACGGAATCACGAAGACCGAGGCCCTCCTCCGCGAGGTGGACGATGGGCTCATCTTCGTGAACCTCGTCGAGACGGACATGCTCTGGGGGCACCGCAACGACCCGGTCAACTTCCACCGCTGCCTGCAGGACTTCGACCGGCGGATCCCGGATCTCCTCGATGCCATGCGCCCACAGGACCTTTTCATTCTCACCTCCGACCACGGCTGCGACCCCACGACTCCCTCCACGGATCACTCCCGCGAGCACGCGCTTCTGCTCGCCTACGTCGAGGGGAAAAACGCCGATGGTGCGATCCACGAGGGCGAGTTCGCGGACGTCGGCGCAACGGTGAACGCCTGGCTGGGGGGGAAGGCGCCGTTGCGCGGGATCCCGGGCACGCCGATCGTCGAGCAGTGAACGCGCCGCCCCACGCAGCGGTCGCTCTTCGGCCTGCAGAGCTCATCCAGAAGAAGCGCGACGGCGGGGAGCTGACGGACGCCGACATCTTCGGGCTCATACTTGCCTACGCGCGCGACGAGGTCCCCGATTACCAGATGGCCGCGTTCTGCATGGCCGTCTACTTCAAGGGGCTCAGCCACGCCGAAACGCATGCGCTCACGGACGCCATGGTGCAGAGCGGCGAGACCGTCGACCTCTCGCCGCTCGGGCGCAAGGTCGTGGACAAGCATTCGACCGGCGGGGTGGGGGACAAGACGTCGATCGCCCTCGGCCCGGTAGTCGCGGCGTGCGGTGTGCCCTTCGCGAAGATGAGCGGCCGTGGCCTCGGGCACACCGGGGGCACCCTGGACAAGCTCGAGGCGATCCCCGGCTTCAACGTCGAGCTCGACATCGGGACGTTCCTCGCCCAGGTGCGGGAGACCGGGATGGCGATCATCGGCCAGACGGGCGAGCTCGTCCCGGCGGACAAGCGGCTCTACGCCCTCCGTGACGTGACCGCGACCGTTGACATCATCCCGCTGATCGCGTCGAGCATCATGTCGAAGAAGATCGCAGGCGGAGCCGACGCGATCGTGCTCGACGTCAAGGTCGGCGACGGCGCCTTCATGAAGGACATCGACTCGGCCCGCGAGCTGGCGGAGGCCATGCGGGAGCTCGGCGTCCGGGCCGGCCGAGAGGTCGTCTGCGAGCTGACCGACATGGACCAGCCGCTCGGACAGGCGGTCGGAAACGCCCTCGAGATCCGCGAGGCGGTCGGGCTGCTCCAGGGAGAAGCGCCCGCCGATCTCAGCGCGCTCGTCCGAGGCGCGGCAGAGCACCTGCTCGTCCTTTCCGACCTCGGGGTCGACGCCGAGGAGGCCCGTGGCCTCGTCGTCCAGGCGATCGCGGGCGGAGCGGCGCTTGACGTCTACGACCGTTGGATTCGCGCGCAGGGCGGGAACCCGTCCCTCGACGCGCTGCCTCAGGCCCCCGTCCTCAAACAGGTCACCTCTGCCTCGGCGGGCTACGTCCAGCGCATCGCGACGACCGCGATCGGGGAGGCAGCGCTCGGCCTCGGTGCGGGCAGGCTCCGCAAGGAGGACGACATCGACCACGCCGTGGGGATTCTCTGTCTCGCGAAGCGCGGACAGGCGCTCGCGGCCGGCGATGTGATCGCGGAGGTGCACGCTCGCACGGAGGAATCCGCCGAGGCCGGCGCCACCGAGGTCGCAGACGCGTACGGCATCGGCCCCGAGCCGCCGCGAGAGATTCCGATCGTCATCGACGTCATCGCCTGACGGGACAACGAGATGCCGGAACTACCCGAGGTGGAGACGATCCGGTCGCGGCTGGCTCCGCGCCTCCAGGGACGGACGCTCGAACGTGTCGAGATCGTCGATCCGCGCCTGACCCGGCCTGAGCCCCCGCAGGCCATCGCCCAGGCCCTCGAAGGCGAACGCATCTCTGCCGTTGGCCGGCGAGGCAAGTATTTGGTTTTCGAGTTCGAGAGCGGGCGGCACCTCCTTGTCCATCTCCGTATGACGGGGAACGTCGAGCACCCAGCGCGGGGCGGCCTCGCCGCCGACCCGTACCGCCGAGCAGTTGTCAGGTTAGACGACGGCTCGGACGTCGCCTATCGAGACGTACGCAGATTCGGCACCTGGGCACTGCTTGAGCCGGGCAAACTCGAGGACTACTTCGCGGCGCGGCGCCTCGGCGGCGAGCCGCTCGAGCGCGGCTTTACCACGCGCGTTCTCACGAAATCGCTTGCAGGTCGCCGAGCGCCGATCAAGGCCGCCCTTCTCGACCAGCGTGCGGCGGCGGGCATCGGGAACATCTACGCGGACGAGGCGCTTTGGCGCGCGACGATCCACCCTCTGCGTCCCGCGGGCTCCCTCGACGGAGACGAGATTGCCCGGCTGCGCAAGGCGATCCGGGCAGCGCTCGAGATGGGAATCGCGCGCCAGGGGGCGACGCTGCGGGACTATCGCGATCCCCAAGGGCGCAGCGGCCGGATGCAGAATGAGTTCAAGGTCTACGGACGCGCCGGCGAACCGTGCCCGCGCTGCGGGACTCTGATCGAGAAGACGCGCGTGGGCGGGCGAGGCACGTGGTACTGCCCGCGGTGCCAGAAGCTTGACCCCGGTTAGGATCGCGGCCGTGAAGCCCTGGTCGTTCGAGCCGCGCGGCCGCTTCGAGGAAGCGGAGATCGAGAGTAAGGCCCTCGAGGGGAATCCGCTCGGCGACCCGAGCGTGCGGCCGCTCCGCGTCTACCTCCCGCCCGGCTACGACGACGATGCCGAGCGCCGATACCCGTCGATCTATGTCATCCAGGGGCTTACGGGCCAGCTCGACATGTGGCGAAACCGTGCCCCCTTCCGCAAGAACTTTCCTGAGCTCGCGGACGACCTCTTCGCGGCTGGAGACGTGCCCGCCGCGATCCTCGTCTACGTCGACTGCTGGACGTCGCTCGGCGGGAGCCAGTTCCTCGACTCGCCGGGAACCGGCCGCTACCACACCTATCTCTGCGACGAGGTCGTCCCGCGGGTGGACGAGCGCTACCGCACCCTGCCGGCTGCCGAGCACCGCGGCATCGCCGGCAAGTCCTCCGGCGGCTACGGGGCAATGGTCACGCCGATGCTCCGTCCGGACCTCTTCGGCGGCCTCGCCACGCACGCCGGCGACGCGCTCTTCGAGGCGTGCTATCTGCCCGAGATGCCGCAAACGGCCAGAGCTTTGCGCGATGAGTACGAGGGCTCCTACGAGCGTTTCTGGGACGATTTCCGCTCGCGACCGGCCTTCTCGAAGGACTCCGACCACGTGCTCCTCAACCAGTGGTGCATGGCGGCCTGCTACTCGACCGACGAGGACGGGACCGTCCGGCTGCCGTTCGACCCAGCGACGTCGGAGCTCATCCCCGAGATCTGGGAGCGCTGGCTCGCCTGGGATCCGGTGCGGATGGTCCCGAAGCACGCGGACGCGCTTCGGTCGCTCAAGGCGATCTACATCGACGCGGGCAAGAAGGACGAATGGTTCCTTGACCTAGGGGCCGAGGCGTTCCGGCGGGCTCTCGAGGAGATCGGCGTCACCGACGTCTACTTCGAGCTCTTCGACGCCACGCACATGGCTATCGAGTACCGCTATCCGCTCGGGATCGGGTACCTGGCGAAGCGGCTGAGCCCCTAGGCCGCGAGCTCGTCCAGGCCGCCTTCCCGCTCGAGGCTCCAGAGCTCCGTATAGCCGCCGATCGGTACCTCGTCGATGAATATCTGCGGAACGGTCCAGCGCCCCGTCATCTCGAGGAGCTTCTGCCGGAACGCGGGGTCGTCGTCCATGGTGATCTCCTCGTACTCGAGGCCGCGGCGCTCGAGCAGCGCCTTGGCGCGGATGCAGTAGCCGCACCAGGTCGTCGAGTACATCCGGATTCGGGGCATCCTCCCTTTCAACGTACCCGGAAAGCCCCGGATTCCACCGGGACGGCGGCTAGACTCGCCCCCGTGCCCGGAACCTTCAAGACGGAGGCCGTCGTCCTGCGCTCGATCCGTTTCTCCGAGGCGGATTGCGTCCTCCACCTCTACACCCTCGAGCGCGGCCGCGTGGGTGCGATCGCGAAGGGGGTCCGCAAAACGAAGTCGCGCTTCGGGGCCCGGCTCGAGCCCTTCAGCCACGTCGAGCTCATGCTGCACGAGGGGAGGGGAGAGCTCTGCACCGTGCGCGGCGCCGACCTTTTGCGCTCGCACGAGCGCGGGCGCGTCGATGGCTACCGAATGGCGGTCGGCCACATCGGCCTCGAGGCAATGCTCCGCCTCTTCGTCGAGCAAGACGCCAACGCGCCCGCCTTCAATGCGCTGACGCGCTTCCTCGACCTTCTCGACGACGTCGAGGCCGCGCTTCCCGCGCAACCGGCTCTCGACCCGCTCGTCCTCTCGTTCCAGCTGAAGCTGCTCTGGCTCTCGGGCTATCTCCCGCATCTCGCCGGGTGCGCCGCGTGTGGAGAGGAGAAGCCGCTCATCGGTTTCTCGGCACAGGCCGGAGGAGGCGTGTGTGCAGAATGCGGCTCGGGCTCGCTCGCCGTGTCGGCTGAGGGCTTCGAAGCGGTCCGCGGCTTCCTCGAGCGGCCGCTGGCGGAGGCCGCCGCTCCCGCCATGACGGCGCGTGGACTGCGCGAGTGCCTGGGCATGATCGAGTCCTCGTACGAGTACCACGGCGGCTTCCGTCTGAGGACGCTCGCGCAGAGGGCGTGAGACCGTGAGCCCCCCGAACTACCAGGAGATGATCGCCTCCCTCGAGCGCTACTGGGCCGACTACGGGTGCGTCGTCATGCAGCCGTACCATACGGAATTAGCGGCCGGGACGATGAATCCGGCCACGTTTCTGCGCTCGCTGGGGCCTGACGAGTGGAAGACCGCCTACGTCGAGCCGGTGATCCGGCCGACGGACGGGCGCTACGGCGAGAACCCGTTCCGCTTCCAGCACTACTTCCAGTACCAGGTGCTCCTGAAGCCGGCGCCCGAGGATGTGCTCGACCTCTACTTCGCCTCGCTCGAGGCGCTGGGCATCGACACGAAGCAGCACGACGTGCGCCTGGTCGAGGACGACTGGGAGCAGCCGACCCTCGGCGCCTGGGGCCTCGGCTGGGAGGTCTGGTGCGACGGCATGGAGGTGACCCAGTTCACGTACTTCCAGCAGGTGGGCGGGCTGGAGATCGAGCTCGTGCCCGCGGAGATCACCTACGGCCTCGAGCGGCTGGCGATGTTCCTGCAGGGGAAGCGATCGGCGCTGGAGCTGGAATGGGCCCCAGGGGTCCAGTGGGGCGACGTCTATCGCGAGAGCGAGCGCGAGTGGTCGGTCTACAACTTCGAGGTCGCACCCGTCGACATCCTCACGAGCCGCTTCGACGAGCATGAGACCGAGTGCCGCATGCTGCTCGACCGCGAGTTGCCGCTGCCGGCCTACGACCAGGTGCTCAAGTGCTCCCACACCTTCAACCTGCTGGACGCGCGCGGCGCCATCTCGGTGACGGAGCGAGCCGCGTACATCGGTCGCGTTCGCACGCTCGCGCGCAAGGTCGCCCAGCTCTACGTGGAGAAGATTGCCGAGCCTGCTGTTTGAGATCGGGTGCGAGGAGCTGCCCGCCTCGGTCTGCGCGGAGGCGGAGGCGCAGCTGCGCTCCGAGCTGGCGAACCTGGGGGAGGGCAGCGTGTTCGTCGGCCCGCGCCGGCTCGCGCTCATCGTGGACGACCTACCCGAACGGGAGCCCGACGAGTGGGTCAAGGGCCCGCCCGAGAACTTGCGCGAGAAGGCGGCAGAAGGCTTTGCGAAGAAGCAGGGTGTCGGCGTGGACGACCTCGAGGTCCGCGAGGGCTTCCTGGGAGTGCTCGTGCCCGGCAGGCCGCTCCTCGACGTGCTGCCCGAGCGGCTGAACGGGATCGTCCGCGGGCTCGCGTTCTCGAAGTCGATGCGCTGGGACGACTCCGGCCTGCGCTTCGCGCGCCCTGTGCGCTGGCTCTGCGCGAAACTCGACGACCGGACGGTGGAGGGCTTCGACGGTTCCTCCTACGGCCACCGCTTCACGCACGGCGACGTGCCGGTCCCGAGCGCGCGGGAGTACCTCTCGGCGCTGCGTGCGGCCAATGTGGAGCCTGACCAAGGCACCCGGGAGTCCTCCATTCGCGCCGGCCTCGCGAAGCTCGGCCTCTCCCAGCCGACCTCTAGAGTCCTCGCCGAGGTCGTGCACCTCGCCGAGTGGCCGACGGTTGCCGAAGGGGCGTTCGACGAGCGCTTCCTTTCGCTTCCGCGACGCGTGATTGAGACGGCGATGGAGTCGCACCAGCGCTATTTCCCGCTCGAGGGCAACCGCTTCGCATTCGTGGCCAACGGCGGCGACCCGGAAACCGTTGTCGCCGGGAACCAGCGCGTCCTCGAGGGACGCCTCGAAGATGCCTCCTTCACGTTCGAGCGGGACGTGGCCAAGGGCATCGAGCGCCTGGCCGAAGAGGCCGCGCGGATCATGTTTTTCGCCGGGGCCGGCACCTACGGGGACAAGGTTGGGCGGCTGGAAGTTCTCGTCGACGCGCTCGGCGGCGGGGATGCCTCCCGGGAGGCGGCGCGGCTCGCCAAGGCCGACCAGGCCGCCGAGCTCGTCCGCGAGTTCCCGGATCTCGAAGGCCACATCGGCGCCGAGTATGCGCGCCTCGCCGGCTTCCCGGAGGCGGTCTGCGCCGCGATCGACGAGCACTACCTGCCGGATTCGGCCAGTGGCCCGCTGCCCGAGACGGAGACCGGCCGTGTGCTCGCCGCCGCCGACAAGATCGACAGCCTCACCGTCGCCTTCGCGCTCGGCCAGCGGCCGACCGGGTCGCGCGACCCTTACGGTCTGCGGCGCGCAGCGATCGGGCTCTGCCGGCTCGCGCTGGAAGGCAATCTCGAGCTCGACGTGGCCGCGCTCTCCGCCCGTGCACACCAGCTGCTCGTCGACCAGGCGGCAGAGTTGAAAGAGGACGCGAGTGAGGTCGCCGGGTTCGTGGAGGAGCGGCTTGAGGCAATGCTCGACGCGCCCGTCGAATTCGTCCGCGCCGCGCGGGCGAGCGGAGTCACCCAGCTCGGGGCGATCGCCCGTCTCGCCGAAGCCCTCGCGGCTGCCTCCGACACCGATGAGTTCGAGCAGGCGTACGTCGCCTACGACCGCGCGAACCGGCTGGCGGGGAAATCCGACGGCGCAGCGGCGGAGCTCGACCCCAAGCTGGCCACGGACGAGGCCGAGCTCGCGCTCATCGACGCAGTCGCGGGAGCGTCTCCGAAGATCGCAGCTGCGCTCGAAGCGCGCGAGTTCGACGACGCGCTCGCCGCCGCGGCCGAGCTTCGCGCTCCGGTCGACCGTTTCTTCGACGAGGTGCTCGTGATGGCCGACGACGCGCAGGTGCGCGCCAACCGGCTTCGCCTCCTGCTCGACGTGCGCGACGCCGTTGGCGCGCTCGGCGACCTCGCGCAGATCCCGCGGTGAGCGAGCCTCTCGAGATCCACGTCGTCTCGGACTCGACGGGGGAGACGGCGGCACGGTTCGCCGAGGCGGTCGAGCGCCAGTTCCCGGACGAGGAGTTCGAGATCGTCCGCCACCCGAGGATCACGAGCGTGGACGACGTCCAGCTCGCCGCCGCACGGGCGCGGGGACGGCGCACTGTCCTCATGTACACGCTCGTCGAGAACGAGTTTCGGGACGCGATGCGCACGCTTTGCCGCCGCTACCGGCTCCACTATTGCGACCTCCTCGGCCATCCGATCGACGCGGTAGCGCGGGTCTCGGGCCAGCCGGCGACGATGACGCCCGGAGCCCAGCCGGTCCTCGACTCGAGCTACTTCAAGCGCATCGAGGCGATCGAGTTCGCCGTGCGCTTCGACGACGGCGTCGGCCCGGGCGGCCTCAAGGACGCCGACATCGTTCTCGTGGGCGTGTCGCGGAGCTCCAAGACGCCGCTCTCCATCTACCTCGGCTACCTCGGGTACAAGACCGCCAACGTGCCGATCGTCCCCGGAGTCGAACCGCCGCGCGAGCTCGAGGAGATCGACCCGCGCACGATCGTCGGACTGACGATCGACGCGGAGAGCCTCGCGCAGATTCGAGGCGAGCGCGCCCGGGGGCTCCGCGGGGCCAAACGGCGCTATGCCGACCTCTCGGAGATCTATGAGGAGCTCGAGCGCGCCGAGCAGATCCACCGGCGGCTCGGCTGTCCGGTCATCGAGGTCTCCAACCTCGCGATCGAGGAGACCGCGCGGCGCATCATCAGGCTCGTGGAGCAGCGGCGCCTCGGGGGGAAAGCGACGACACGGGCATGAGCCAGAAGCCGAAGATCCCCTTTCTCTACTGGCCGTTCTGGATGTTTCTGCTCGCGCTCGGCCTCTTCGTCTTCTACGTGCTTCTGACGCCGGTCTGGATGGTAATCCGGCTCATCTCGTGGCTGGCGGAGCGGCGAAACCTGGAGAGGGCTGCCTAGGCCTTAAATAACAGAGGCGGCCGTGGTGCCGAGCCGCCTCTTCTCGGGCCGAGACGTAGACTGCGGCGCCCCACGTCTAATCGAACCCGTACGCGAACCATGGTGCACAACGGGGGTAGACGCCATGACCGAATGGGGTAATCGGCTGGCGGTTCGCTCGTTCGAGATCGGCTAGAAGCCCGCGACGTGACCGTCGAAGAACCCGCCCCCGGCCACGGAAAGCATGACCAGAAGGACGAGCAGGGTAAGCATGAGGAGCATGCGGCGCATGACGTCAGTTTCCCTGCCCGCTTTGGGCCCGTCAAGACGGCGAGAGGAGCCGTGATAATCCCGCACGGAATGGACGACCGCTACGTCTACGACTTCTCTGAAGGAACGGACTTCGGCCGTGAGCGGCTCGGCGGCAAGGGAATCGGCCTCGCCGAGATGACGGCGATCGGAATCCCGGTCCCGGCCGGCTTCACGGTCACGACCGCGGCTTGCGTCGCCTACATGCGGGCGGGAAGGCAGGTTCCCGATGGCCTGGAGGAGGAGGTCGCGGAGCACATGACCCGGCTCGAAGAGACGACGGGCAAGCGGTTCGGCGATCCGAGCGACCCGCTCCTCGTGTCCGTGCGCTCCGGAGCTGCGGTCTCCATGCCGGGGATGATGGACACGATCCTCAATCTCGGGCTGAACGACGAGGCGGTCGACGGCCTGGCGCGCGTGACCGAGAACCCACGCTTCGCCTACGACGCGTACCGGCGGTTGATCCAGATGTACGGCGACGTCGTCGCCGGGGTCGACGCGCACCGCTTCGAAGAGGCGCTCGCCGAGGTGCGGGACCGCGCCGGCGCGGCGCACGACGGCGAGCTCGAGGCCGAGCAGCTCGACGAGCTCGTCGGACGCTTCAAGCAGATCTACCGCCAGGACACCGGCGAGGACTTCCCGCAGGATGCGCGCGAGCAGCTCGCCGCCGCCATCCGCGCGGTCTTCGACTCCTGGGAGCTTCCGAGGGCGCGGGCGTACAGGAGAGCGAACGGGATCTCCGACGACCTCGGTACCGCGGTCAACGTGGTCCAGATGGTGTTCGGGAACAAGGGCGAGGAATCGGGCACGGGCGTCGCGTTCACGCGAGATCCGGCGACGGGCGAGCAGGGGCTCTACGGGGAGTTTCTTGCCAATGCGCAGGGCGAAGACGTCGTCGCCGGCGTCCGCACGCCGCAGCCGCTCGAAGAGCTCGGCGACAGCTTCCCAGAGGTCTTCGAGGAGCTTCTCGACACCATGCGCCGGCTCGAGCAGCACTACCGCGACGCCCAGGACATCGAGTTCACGATCGAGGACGGCAAGCTCTTCCTCCTGCAGACGAGGCCTGCGAAGCGCCACGCCACGTCGATGGTGAAGGTCGCCGTCGACCTCGTCGACGAAGGACTGATCAGCAGGGAGGAGGCGCTCGGGCGGCTCGATCCCGCGCAGCTCGATCAGCTCCTCCATCCCATGATCGACCCGAAGGCTGACTACGAGGTCGTCGCCCGCGGCCTCAACGCGTCACCCGGTGCCGCGACAGGGTCGATCGTCTTCGACGCGGACACGGCCGAGGAGCGGGGCCGGGCCGGAGAGTCCGTCATCCTCGTGCGGCAAGAGACCAGTCCCGACGACTTCCACGGCATGGTCGAGGCAAAGGGGATCCTGACGGCGGTGGGGGGCCTGACCTCGCACGCTGCAGTCGTCGCGCGCGGGATGGGGAAGCCGTGCGTGACCGCCTGCGAAGGGCTTTCGATCAACCATGCCGAGCGGAAGGCGCGGCTGGGCGACCATGACCTCGCAGAGGGAGACGTGATAACGATCGACGGCGGCACGGGGGAGGTCATCCTCGGGCCGGTCGACCTGGTCCCGCCGCAGATCAACCAGAACTTCGAGCTCTTGCTCGACTGGGCCGATGACATTCGCCGGCTCAAGGTGCGCGCAAACGCCGACACACCTTCGGACGCCGCCAAGGCACGCGAGTTCGGCGCCGAGGGGATCGGACTCTGCCGCACCGAGCACATGTTCATGGTCGAGGACCGGCTGCCCCTCGTCCGGGCGATGATCATGGCCTCGGGAGAGGACGAGCGGCGCGAGGCGCTGGCCAATCTCCTGCCCCTCCAGCAGGAGGACTTCGAGGGCATCTTCGAGGCCATGGCCGGGCTCCCGGTGACGATCAGGCTCCTGGACCCGCCGCTGCACGAGTTTCTGCCGTCACTCGAGGAGGCGGAGTCGCCCGAGATGGCGCGGCGCATCCGCGCTCTCCGCGAGGCGAACCCGATGCTCGGGACGCGAGGATGCCGCCTCGGGCTCCTCTTCCCTGAGATCTACGAGATGCAGGTGCGGGCGATCATCCGCGCGGCGGCCGCCGTGGAAGGGCGAACCGGGGACGCGCCGTTCGTCGAGATCATGCATCCGCTCGTCGGCTTCGCCGAGGAGCTGCGTCGCCTGCGCGAGCTGACGGTGCGAACCGCGGAGGAGGAGGGCGACGGCGTCTACCTCTGCGGAACCATGATCGAGCTTCCGCGTGCGTGCGTCCGCGCCGACGAGATCGCCGAGCACGCTGACTTCTTCAGCTTCGGGACGAACGACCTCACGCAGACGACGCTGGGCTTCTCCCGCGACGATGCCGAGGGGAAGTTCCTCACGCACTACCTCGACGACGGCATTCTGCGCCAGAACCCGTTCGAGACCCTGGACCAGAGCGGGGTCGGGGAGCTGATGGAGCTCGCCGTCGAGCGCGCTCGCTCCGCGAAGCCCGACCTGAAGATGGGCATCTGTGGCGAGCACGGCGGCGACCCGGCCTCGGTCGCGTTCTGCCACCGGCTCGGGCTCGACTACGTCTCGTGCTCGCCGTACCGCGTCCCGCTCGCCCGCCTCGCGGCGGCCCAGGCGGCGCTCGCCGAGTCAGGCGTCAGCCGCGTCGAGGTTGGCGGCTAGCGGGCCGGAGCGCTCAAGGCGCGGAACAGGTACCGAGGTAGGGCGGTCCCGTGGCTGTGCAGCTCCAGTCGTACGCCAACCACTGCTCGCGGTTCGTCGGGGACCGGCCTGTCGCTCGGGCTACTTCCCCAGCGGGATGATGTAGCGCTTGTAGGCCGCGCGGGACTTCGGCTTGTTGCTGAGGTCGAACGTCGAACCGGTCTGGCTGCGGTAGTAGACAATCGTCTCGACCCGCGAGTGGCTGGAGACGAAGTTGGCCATCTTCTGAACGAAGTCCGGATGGTCGATGCCCGGCCCGAGACCCCACTCGCCGATCGCGTACGGCTTGTCAGGGTGCGCGCGGTAGAGGTCGAGGTTCGCCTCCCACTCCACG
Organism: Gaiellaceae bacterium; assembly: GCA_035296905.1. Lineage (GTDB taxonomy): Bacteria > Actinomycetota > Thermoleophilia > Gaiellales > Gaiellaceae > DATEOR01. The sequence goes on along the minus strand of DATHAA010000081.1, from coordinate 43,727 downwards.
CCGCGCCCGTAGTCGTAGAGGTCGTTGGCGACGATGTCCACGTAGTTGTCGCCCGGGTAATAGGCGGCCGCGCTGTTGGCTTTGATGTCGGGGCTGCCGAATCCCTGCGGGTTCCAGATTACCTTCACGTCGTTCTCCGGAAGGTCGTTCGTGCGGTCGAGCTTGGGCATGCCGGCGTCGACGAGCTTCGCGTTGATGTCGGCGAGAGAGCCGCCATGAACGATCAGATAGGTGCGGCGGAAGGCCTTGCGGAGGTTCTTGGTCGAGTGCGCGCGCCCGCGGTACGTCCCGTTCGAGTTGTACGCGGAGTACGGATTCCAGTAGCCGTTCATCTCCGCGTAGGGCCGGATGTACGCGAAGCTGCCAAAGCGGTCGAGCGCCCGGGCAAGGTCGATCAGGACCCGGTCGCCCTTGCCGTTCGCAAGCCCGGCCGGCGTGATCGCCTCGTTCCCGTACTTGTTCACCGTGCCGAACGAGATGGCGGGGATCGGCTTGGCGGCCTCCAGCGTATTGTCCAGGTAGGTCTGCTTGTGGACTCCCCACGAGATGAAGTCGAGATTCACGTCCGTGGCCTGGTTCGTCTGGTCACGGAAGCGTGACTTGGAGCCCTCGACGCCCAGGAGGACGGAGGCGCTTGCTTCGACTGGAACTAGGAGCGCTACGAGGGCCGCAACAACGAGAAGCTTTCGCATACCTCTCGTTTATCGACCCCAGGAAAAGATTTCTTTTCCCTCGTTTGAGCCACGTGTAAGGGTTGTTTTAGGGAATTGGGGCGGCCGGGTAGAGCGCGTGGATCTCGTCCACGAACGCCGCGAGCTGATCGGCCAGCGCGGAATCCTCGACCTCGAGGACGTTCTCGGCGTTCTGCTCGCCTGAATGGGAGAGGTTGTAGCTCCCCGTGAAGAGGTGGTCGTCGGCGACCACGATCTTCGCGTGCATGAAGTCGTGGACATCCCCCTGGCCGTAGGGCATCGAGTTCTTTCCGGTGAAGCGCCCGTTCGCGAAGATGCGCCTGATCGCGGGCATCTTCCATTCCGAGTTCCCGTTCAGCTGCCACTGGTGGAAGACGCCCTTCATCTGGGTGGCATCGATGGCCCCGGCCACGTTGCATTTGCCGTCCGAGACGGCCTCCGCAAGCGCGCCGAGGACCGGGCCGGAGGTCATCACGGGCGAGCAGATCCGGATCCGTGTGCGCGACCTGGCGATGCGGTGCGCGATCCGGGTCGCAAGGGCTTCCCCATGGCCGGGAGAGAACCAGGCGCGCACCTTCGCATCGCCGACGCGGATGGGATTCGGCTCCACGAAGCCCGACTGCTCGACGCTCTCTGTCTCCCAGAGCTGCTCGAAGTCCTCGGTGTAGCGCGCGGCGAGCTCGTTCGAGTGGACGACGGCGATGACGTTCTCCTCGCGGCTCCAGGAGTCGTCGCTCCAGTTCGTCGACCCTGTCCAGACGTCGGTGCCGTCGCGGACGACGTACTTGTGGTGCATGAGGTCGGGGACGCCGAGGATCCGCTTCGTCGGAACCGCGAGGTCGTCGAGCAGGCTCGGGTCCGCGTGGGGCGGCGCCGGCTCGGGGATCGGCTTGTCGTGGTCGACGTTGAAGGCCAGCCGGACCTTGACGCCACGGCTCTGCGCCTCGAGGAGAGCCTTCGCGACGAGCTGTGCCGTTTCCTGCTCGAGGTCGAAGTCGTAGAGGGCGAGGTCGAGAGACTTCTCGGCCTTGGCCAGGAAGCCGGCCGCGTACTCAGCGATCTCGAGCGCGGTCTGACCCCCGTCCCGGAGAGTGCGGAGCTCGATGTCAGGCGTAGCCGCGGACCTGGAAGTAGGCGATGAGGACGCTACCGGCGGCGATGGCGACCAGGCCGGCCGCGGCGGCGAGATTGAAGCGGCTGTAGAGCGCGTGGCCGCGCCCGTAACCGGAGAGCACGAGGATGCAGAGCGCGCCACCGACGAGCCCGCCCACGTGGCCGCCGATCGAGACGCTGTTCAGGGTGAAGCTGAGCGCCAGGTTCAGGATGACCACGATCAGGGCCTGCCCACCGAAGACGTTGATGTTGTTCCGCTCGAGGATCAGACCTGCGCCCAGGATCCCGAACACGGCTCCCGAGGCGCCCACGGTGAGCTTGTCGGGTGTGACGAGGAGCGCGCCTGCCGATCCCGCCAGGATCGAGACGAAATAGATGGCGAGGAAGCGCGCGCGGCCGAGCAGGTTCTCGAGCGCCCGGCCGAACCACCAGAGCATGAGCATGTTGAAGAAGATGTGCAGCACGCTCCCGTGCAGGAAGGCGCAAGTGACGAGCCGGTACCACTCTCCCTGCGCGACCGGTGGAGCGGCGAGCGCCCCGCGAAAGAAGATCTCGCTGAAGGGCTGCGTGAAGCTCCCGGACTGCACGACCTGCGCGAGGAAAACGAGCACGTTGATTCCGATGAGGGTCTTCGTGACGAGGAAGTCCGTGCTCATGACGGTGAACGACTGCGCGCGCACCGCGGCCTTCTTCGCTCCGGTCGGTCTCCCCGCGCACTCCGGGCACTTGATCCCGACTGGCGCGAAGACCATGCAGTCCGTGCAGATGGGCCGCCCGCAGTTCGAGCACGTGATGGCGGTCTCGTTCGACGGGTGCCGGTAGCAGACTATCGTCTGCGTCTGCTCGGGGGCGGTCATCGGCGTCATCGTAGCCGCGCAGCTACCCGGTAACGTCCCGCCCGATGCGCGTCCACGTCGCCTTTACACCGGGGGAGGCGGCCCGGGTTCCCACAGGGATCGTGGTCGATGTCCTGCGCGCGACCTCCACGATCGTCCAGGCCCTCGAGTCCGGCTATCGCACGGTCTACTGCTGCGCCGAGGTCGAGAAGGCCCGTGGGCTCAGGGACGAGCTCGGTGATGCCGTCCTCGGCGGAGAGCGCGGCGGCGATCCGCTGCCCGGCTTCGACCTCGGGAACTCTCCCCTCGAGTACCTCTCCCCGCGGGCCGAGGAGGTCGTCGTCACGACGACCAACGGCACTCGCGCGGTGGTGAGTGCGGCGGCGAACTGCGACCTCGTCCTCGTTGGGAGCATGCTCAACCTCGACGCTGTCGCGGCCGCCGCCCGGGAGCACGGCGACGACGTGGAGGTCGTCTGCGCCGGTCTCCACGGCGGTCCCAGCGAGGACGACGCCTACTGCGCCGGCCGGATCGCCGCACTCGTCGGGGGCGAGCCGACGGAGGCGGCGGAGCGGGCTCTCGAGCTGGCAGCGTCCTACGCGACCGCCGAGGAGGCCCTTCGTGCCATCCGGAGAGTCGGGGAGACCGTCGCCGAGGACGATCTGGTCTGGTGCGCACGCGAGAGCGTCACCGCGGTCGTCCCTCGCTTCGACGGCATGCGCGGCACCGCCGCACGCCTCGTCGCTTAGGCGGTCCGGAAGAGGAGCACGTTCCCCGCGGGATCCCGAAGGAGGTTGCCCTCGGTCGTCTCCTCGACGTCCACGCCTGCGGCCCGCGCACGCTCGCGGAGCGCGTCGAGCTCGTTCTCATCGCGAAGCACGACCGTGTAGTGGCGCAGCCCGATAGTTCCCTCCGGGGCGGGTGGCACGCCGGGGCCCCGCCACGTGTTGAAGCCGACGTGGTGGTGATAGCCGCCCGCGGCCACGAAGACCGCGCTCGGAAGGTGGGTCATGACGTCGAAGCCGACGACGTCCACGTAGAAGCGCGACGCGGCCTCGAGGTCGCCCACGTGCAGGTGGACGTGCCCGATGACGGCATCGGGAGCGACCGAATCATGCGGGTCCTCGTCGGCGACCGATGCAACGAGCGCGTTCAGGTCGAGGGGATCAGGCCCTCCGCTCATCACGGAGAGGTCCGGCCACTCTTCCTTCGGCCGGTCGGCGGCGAGCTCGATGCCGTTCCCGTCGGGATCCGGGAGATAGATCGCCTCCGAGATGCCGTGGTCCGAAGCCCCCTGGATGGAGGTGCGCATGCGGGCCAGGCGGGCGGCGGCGCGGGCGAGCTCATCCCGCGAGGGGTGTAGGAGCGCGAAGTGGTAGAGGCCCGCGTGTCGTCCCGCCGGACGGGCGTCTGGGTCCTCGAAGAGGATGAGCAGGTCTTCGCCGCCGGCTCCGAGCGCAGCACGGCCGTCCTCACGCCGGTGCGTGCGCAGCCCGATGGACTTCTCATAGAACGGCACGGAGCGGTCGACGTCGGTAACCGTCAGCTCGACCGCGCCGAGACGGGTCTCCGGGGCGAGCCGTGCAGTCTCGGTCTCGACCTGGGTCATCCGGAGACCTCGGCCGGCTTGCGCGGGTTCGAGATCGGCGTGAGGCGCGGCTCGATCTGCTCGCGCAGGTGCTCGAACGCAGGCGGCAGCGACAGCCGCTCGCCGAGCGTCTCTTTCGGCTCGTCGGAGTCGAAGCCCGGGCCGATCGTGGCAATCTCGAAGAGGACGCCGCTCGGCTCGCGGAAATAGATGGAGCGAAAATAGAAGCGGTCGATCACGGGCGTGGGGTGGGCGCCCGCCTCCGCGACGCGCTGCTGCCAACCCTCGTGGTCGTCCATGAGGGATGCGAACGCGACGTGGTGGACGGTGCCCGCACCGGGGGTGCCGAGGTTGTCGGCGAAGTCGTAGGCGTACTGCCCGCCACGCGTCTCGCCGCGGACCTCCCAGCCGTTGTCGTCCCGCGCCTCGAAGCCGAGCACACCCTCGAGGAAGCCCTTGCTCCGCTCGGGGTCGCGCGTGAGAGCGCGCACCTCGTCGAAGCCCTGGATGGCGACCTCGGCGGGGATGTCCGGGCTGATCGCGACGAGCGGCTTGTCCGGCGTGTCGACCGCGCGGAGCTCGAGCCCCAGCCCTTCAGGGTCTTCGAACAGGAGCGAGTTGGCCTCACGTCGGGCCTCGGTCCCTTCTGCGGCGAGACGGTCGGCCCAGAAGTCGAGCGCTGCGCCGTCAGCGACGCGGAAGACCACCCGGTGCACCATCCCGGCCCCGGCGCCGCCGCGGCGGGCGCCCGGGTACTCGAAGAACGTGATGTCCGCGCCGGGCGAGCCTTCCTCGTCGGCATAGAAGAGGTGGTACACGGTGGGGTCGTCCTGGTTGACGGTCTTCTTCACGAGCCTCAGCCCGAGGACGCGCGCGCAAAAGTCGACGTTTCCGGGGGCGTCAGCGGTGATCGCCGTCACGTGGTGGATGCCTTCGAGCTTCATGTCGTTCCTTTCTTTCCTCGGTTCACGCCGCGGCTCGAACGAGCTCTTGCCGCTCGGCCACGGCGGAGACGAGCGCGTCGACGACCTCGCCGAGCTGCTCGCTGAGATCCTCGTCCACCAGCGTACCGTCCTCGTCGAATCGCGTCGGCGCGTGTCCGACAGCGAGCTCGGCCTCGACGACACGGGCGCCGATGGCGGCCAGCACCTTGCGGAGCTCGGCCTGGGCCCAGGCTGCGCCGAAGGCGCCCGTCGAGGCACCGACGACGACCGCGGGCTTGTTCCTGAGCGGGTTCGACGCGAGCGGCCGCGAGACCCAGTCGAGCGCGTTCTTCAGATGGCCCGGAATGGAGCTGTTGTACTCGGGGGTGGCGATGAAGACGGCGTCGGCGCCTTCGAAGGCCGCGCGCAGAGCACGCACGGGCTCCGGGGCGCCGTCGCGGTCGTCGTCCTCGTCATAGGGCGGGACGTCCCTCAGCCCGTGCAGGATCTCGGCCTCCACGTCGTCGCCGAAGAGAGCGACGGCGTTTCGGAGCAGCTTGGCGTTGAACGAGTCACTCCGGAGGCTGCCCGAGATTGCGAGGACCTTCATCATCGTCGTCAGGCCGCCTTCACCAGCTGGAGCTCGGCCAGGATGGTCACGGTGTTCGCGAGCGCCTGGTCGCCGGTCGGAAGCGGCATGTTCCAGTTGAGCCCGAACTCCGTCCGGTCGACGGTCGCGGAGAGCTGGAGGCCGATACGCTCGTTGCCCCAGGCGTCCGTGATCGGCGCGGAGATCGTTCCGGCAACCTCGACGGGCTTCGCGACGCCCTTGATCGTGATCTCGCCCGCGGCCTCGATGGTCTTGCTCTCGAGATCGACGTCCTCTGCAACGAAGCGAAGCTCCGGGTAGCGCTCGGCGTCGAAGAAGTCCGGAGACTGGAGGTGCGCGGCGAGGTTCTCGTCCTTGACGTCCACGCTCGCGACGTTCGCTGTGCCCTCGATGCGGGTCCGGCCGTCCGAGACGTCGAGCTCGGCCTGCATGTCGCGGAACGTGCCGCGGAAGGTGCCGGCAAGGTACGTGACCTCGAAGCTTGCGGTGGAGTGGACCGGGTCGAGGTTCCATGTGCCAGCCGGAATCGTGGTCTGAGTCGCGCTCATCTCGTTTTCTCTCCTTTGATTGAGTGGTGTATTATTGAAGACACAAGCAATGGTAGCGAGAACAAGTTGATAGCGCAAGTATCTTCTGAACAGCAGGTTTCAAGTGATATTCCATCCGCGGTCCGCGCCTGGACGAGGCTCTTGCGCGCCCACGCCGCGGCGACGCGACTGCTGAACGCGGAGCTCCAGGCCGAGCATGGCTTGTCGATCAACGGCTACGAGGCGCTGTACGTGCTTTCGCGGACAGAGGGGCGCAGGCTCAAGCGCATCGACCTCTCGCGGCGCCTCGCGCTGACCCCTTCGGGAATCACGCGGCTCCTCGAGGGCCTCGAGGAAGCCGGACTCGTGAAGAGGGCTGTGTGCTCCGAGGATCTCCGCGTCGTCTACGCAGAGCTCACGGAGGCCGGTGCTGCGAAGCTCGAGGCCGCCTCGTGCGGCCACGTAGGCTCGATCCGCGCGCTCTTTGAGGCGCAATTCGCAGACGGCGAGATCGACGAGCTCACCGAGCTCCTTGGTCGGTTCCCGGGAGTCGCCGGCACCGACGACTCCTGTGGGGCTGTCTAGCGAGTTCTGCCTGCCGGCGAAACCCTGCCCGACCGGGATGCGAACACCCTGTTCCACCTCCTCCTCGATCCCAGCTGGGGTCGAAACCGAATTTTTCGGGTTGACAGGGGAACGTGTGTTCGTGTAGAACATACGTTCCTATGATCGCCTGTCTGAACATCCAAGCGTTTTCCCTCCGCGCTGCACTCCGCTCCCGGCCGGAGCTCATGCGCGGCCCCATTGCGCTCGCCCCGCCTCCTGGAAGCCGACCGCTCTTGGGGGCATGCTCGGCTCTCGCCGAGGAGGCGGGCGTGCGCCCGGGGATGCGCCTCTCCGAGGCGCTTGCCAACTGTCCCGAGCTCGTCCTCGCCGAGCAGGATCCCGCTGCGGCCGAAGAGGAGTGGGAGCGGATTCTGCGGCGGCTCGAAGAAGCCGGGCTCGCCGTCGAGCCGATCGAGCCGGGCTGTGCGTATTTCGAGACCGAAGGTGTCGAGCGGATGGCTGGTGGCATCGGCGCCGTCCTGCGCAGGGCCCTCGATGCGATCGGCCCGTACTGGCAGCCGCGCATAGGCGTCGCCGGCCGGCGCTTCGCCGCGCTCGCGGCGGCCAGCGTGGCTCCGGCGGGCCGCGCGATCATAGTCGACGACGCGGAGGCGGAGCTCTTTCTCGAGCCGCTCCCGCTGCATCTCCTTCCACTCGGCCCGGAAAGGCGAGAGGAGCTCGCCGAGCTCGGCATCAAGCAGCTGGGCCAGCTCTCCCGGCTGCCCAGCGCAGCCGTTCGTGACCGGATTGGGCGGGAGGCGGCGGAGGCCCGGCGGCTCGTGGGAGGCGAGGACGACAATCGCGTGACAGCGAGGCGTCCGGCCGCCGAGATCGCCGAAGCGCTCGAGTTTCCCGAGCCGGTCGCCAACGAGGTCACGCTCGAGCTTGCCTTCTCGGCTCTTCTCGACAGGCTGCTCGCCCGCGAGGAGCGAGGCGGGCGATTGCCGCGGCGCCTCGCTGTCTCCGCCCGCCTGGTCGGCGGCGGCTCGTGGCGGCGGACGGCGACGTTGCGAGAGCCGACAGCTGAACCCGAGCGCCTGCGCCAGTCGCTGGCGCCGAAGCTCAAAGAACTGCCTGCGCCGGCGGTCGAGCTACGGCTCGAGCTGGGGGAGCTGACCGAGTCCATCGGGACTCAGGCCGAGCTCGTCCGCCCGCGCGGCAGTCGACTTCGAGGCCGTCTCCGCGAGGGGCTCCGCCAGGTGCGGGCCGCGATGGGGATGGAGGCGGTCTGTACCGTCGTGGAGGTAGCGCCGTGGTCGCGCATTCCCGAGGCCAGGGCGATTCTCGTGCCGCGCGACGACTGAACGAGCCTCGACCCGTGCGCGTCACGGTCGAGGAAGGGTTGCCGGCTGCGGTCGGGCAGGTGGGCGTCTTGCAAGTGCGCGAGGAGTGGCGGGTGTTCGACCGCTGGTGGACCGACGCGCCCGTGCGGCGGCGCTACTTCGACCTCGTTCTCGCGACGGGCGAGAACGTTGCGGTTTTCGAGGACGAGGAGGGGGGAGGCTGGTTCCGCCAGAAAGCCTGAATCCCGGGGCCGCCGCGGGCCTCCCTCCACTTCGATCCTATTGCCGGAAAGCGCGCGGGTGTGACGTGGAAAAGGTCGAAAGGCGCGCGTGAGCGGCACGGAATACATCGAGCTGCACGCGCACTCCGCCTACAGCTTCCTCGACGGCGCGTCGCTGCCCGAGGAGCTCGCGGTCCGCGCCGCCGAGCTCGGCTATCCGGCGCTTGCACTGACGGACCACGACGGCGTCTACGGTTCGCTCGAGTTCGCCTACGCGGCGCGCGCGGTCGGCGTCCGCGCCATCACCGGCGCCGAGGCCACCCTCGCCGACGGCTCGCACCTGACTCTCCTGGTCGAGACCCCACGCGGTTACGCGAACCTGTGCCGCCTGCTGACCGCCGCGCACGCCCGCGAGCGCCTCAACCCCGGCCTCGATCCGGACCTGCTCGCCGAGCTGAACGAGGGGCTCGTCTGCCTTTCGGGCTGCGCGCGCCAGGGACTCGGCGTCAAGAGCCCGAACGCCGCTGCGCACCTGGCCCAGGCCTTTGGGCGCGATCGTTTCTACGTCGAGCTCCAGCGCCCCTATGCACGCGGCGACGCTCACAGGAACGCCGCGCTTCGCAACCTGGCCGAGGCGCTCCAGGTGCGCACGATCGCCACGGGAGACGTACATGCGCACCATCCGCGCCGCGCGCGCCTGCAGGACGTGCTCGTCGCCGTGAAGCACAACGTCGCGCTCGAAGGCTGCGAGGCCGAGCGGCGCGGAAACGAGCAGTTCGTCCTTGCCTCGCCTGCGGAGGCTGCGGCCTGCTGGCCCGAGGACAAAGACGCCGTTCGGGCGACCGTCGAGCTCGCCGAGCGGCTCGAGTTCGACCTGACGCACGAGCTCGGGTATCGCTATCCCGATTTCTCCGGCGGCGCCGATCCTGCGGACGTGCAGCTGGCCAAGGTCTGCGGGCGCGCGTTCGAGGAGCGCTACCGCAACGCGCCCGCCGGCCTGCGCAGTCGTGCCGATGCCCGCCTCCGCAAAGAGCTCGCGCTCATCGCCGAGCTCGGGCTCTCAGGCTTCTTCCTTCTCCATTGGGAGGTGCTCGAGCTCGCGCGCGAGGTCGCCTACGAGGTGCGCGGACCCGGCTCGCCGCGCCATCTCCTGCCGCCGGGCCGCGGCCGGGGAAGCTCGGTCGGCTCGATCGTCTGCTACCTGACCGGGCTCTCGCACGTGGACCCGGTCTCGTCCGGTCTCGCGCTCGGCCGCTTCCTGAACCGCGAGCTCGTCTCCGTGCCGGACATCGACCTCGACTTCCCGCGCGACATCCGCGAGAAGCTGATCGTCGCCGTGATCGAGCGCTACGGTCATGAGCGCTCGGCGCTTGTGGCGAGCTTTGCGACCTACCGCTCGCGAGGTGCGATCCGTGACATCGGCAAGGCGCTCGGGCTGCCCCAGTCGGAGCTCGAGCGGCTCGCACGCATCACCGAAGGGAGCCCGCGCCGCGTCGCCGAGGAGATGAAGAAGCTGCCCGGGGCGGAGAGCAAGCTCGCCTCGCCGCGCTGGCGCGCGTTCGGGGAGCTCTGCGCGGAGATTGGCGGGCTTCCAAGGCACCTTTCCCAGCACCCGGGCGGCATGGTCATCTCGAGCCGCCCGCTCGTGGAGCTCGTCCCGGTCGAGCACGCGGCGATGGAGGGCCGCAGGCTCTGCCAGTGGGACAAGGACTCCTGCGCCGACGCGGGCTTCCTGAAGATCGACCTGCTCGGGCTCGGGATGCTCTCTGCGGTCGAGGAGTGCGTCGACCAGATCGTGCGCCTGCGCGGGGAGCGAATCGACCTCTCCCGCATCCCGCTCGACGACTCCGTGGTGTACCGGGAGATCCAGGACGCCGACACCGTCGGTCTCTTCCAGATCGAGAGCCGCGCGCAGATGCAGAGCCTCCTGCGCACAAGGCCGGAGAACCTCGACGACCTGACCGTGCAGGTGGCGCTCGTCCGGCCGGGGCCGATCCAGGGGAAAGCCGTGCACCCCTACGTCGAGCGCAGGCAGCGCCGGCGCGAGGATCCGTCCTACGTCATCCCGCACGACCATCCGCTCCTCGCGGAGTGTCTCGAGGAGACGCTCGGCGCGATCATCTTCCAGGAGCAGGTCCTCGAGGTCGCGATGGCGCTCGCGGGGTTCAGCGTGGGGGAGGCTGAGGGGCTGCGCCGGGCGATGAGCCGCAAGCGGAGCCAGGACGCAATCGAGGCCCATCGCGAGCGCTTCTTCGCGGGAGCGGCGAGAAACGGCGTGCCCGAGAAGACCACGGAGCTTGTCTTCTCGAAGATCAACGGCTTCGCGGCGTTCGGCTTCCCCAAGTCGCACGCGGCCGCCTTCGCGCTCCTCGCCTACCAGTCCGCTTGGCTTCGCCATTACTACCCCGGCGAGTTCCTCTGTGCGCTCCTGAACGCCCAGCCGATGGGCTTCTATCCGCCGGCGAGCCTCGTGCGCGACGCTCAGCGCCGCGGGGTCGAGGTTCTGCCGCCCGACGTGAACCTGAGCGCCGCCTCGTGCCGGATCGAAAGGGACTCCGTGCGTATCGGGCTCGGCTACATCAAGGGCCTCGGAGAGCAGCCCGCGAAGATGTTCGTGGCCGAGCGGGAGGAGAACGGCCACTTCAGCAGCGTCGTCCGGCTCGCGCAGCGTGCCCCGCTCGACCGGCCCGGGCTCGAGGCGCTCGTGGCCTCGGGAGCCTGCGATTCGTTCGGCTGGCCGCGGCGCCAGCTCCTCTGGCGGCTCGGTCTCGCTCCACGCTCGGTCTCGGTCGGCGCGGACGGCGACGAGCGCCAGCTAGCGCTTCCGCTCGGGCCGACGTCGGAGATTCCCGAGCTCCCCGAGCAGACGTCGTGGGAGCGCATGCTGGCCGACTACCGGACGACGAGCATGTCGATCGGCGTCCACCCGCTGGAGCTCCTCCGCCCGCACCTGCCCGCAGAGGTGGCGACGAGCGCCGACTTGGAGCACCTCGAGCACAGGAGCCGCGTTGCGATCGCGGGCCTCGTCGTCGCCCGCCAGCGCCCGGCGACCGCGAACGGCGTCGTCTTCATGCTCCTCGAGGACGAGCACGGTCAGATGAACCTGATCGTCCCGCTGGAGGTGTACGAGCGTTTCCGGCCGCTCGTCCGGGGCGAGCCGCTCCTCCTTGCACGCGGCCGCTTCGAGCGCTTCGAGCGCAACAGGAACCTGATCGTGGACGAGCTCGTCACGCTGGCGCCGCTCGCCCGCCAGGCCGCCGGCGAAGCCGAGGTGCGCTCCGCGCTTCCGGAGGCTCACCACTTCGGCCATCGGTAGGGTTGAGGCGCATGGCCGGCCCGCGCTCATTCTGGCTCCAGGAGGCCCTGCGCGCCGAGGACGGCGTCGAGTCGCATGAGCTCCTCGAGGACACCAAGGCCGACGTCTGCATCATCGGCGGCGGCTACACAGGGCTCTGGACGGCGCTTCGAATCAAGGAGCTCGAGCCGGGCGCGGACGTCGTGGTGATCGACCAGGACATCTGCGGCGGCGGCCCGTCGGGCCGAAACGGCGGCTTTGCGCTCACGTGGTGGTCGAAGTTCCAGACGTTGATCAAACGCGCGGGGGAAGAGGAAGCCGTTCGCCTCGCCACGGCCTCCGAGGATGCCGTCCGGGAGATCGGCGCCTTCTGCGAGCGCGAGGGTGTGGACGCACACTTTCACCAGGGCGGCTGGCTCTGGACAGCGACTTCGCCGGCGCAGGTCGGCGCGTGGGAGTCGAGCGTGGAGACAGCCGAGGCACATGGCGCTCGCCCGTACGAGATCCTGAGCGCGGAGGAGGTTCAGGAACGAACCGGCTCGCCCATCCATCTCGGGGCGGCCTACGAGAAGACCGCGGCGATCGTGCAGCCGGCCCTCCTGGCGCGCGGACTGCGAAGGGTCGCGCTCGAAAAGGGTGTCCGCATCTACGAGCGCACGCCGATGGTGGAGCTCGACCGCGAGGATGGAGTTGTGCGCACGCCCTCGGGCCGAATCCGGGCCGGCAGCATCGTGCTCGCCCTGAATGCCTGGGCAACGAAGATCCCCGAGCTTGCACGGGCGATCGTGGCGGTCTCGAGCGACATGGTCGCGACGGCGCCGATGGCGGAGAGACTGGACCAGAGCGGCTGGCGCGGGGGCGAGGCGATCTCGGACTGCCGCATGCTCGTCCACTACTACCGCCCGACGAAGGACGGACGCGTTGCGTTCGGCCGTGGCGGCGGGCGCCTTGCCTTCGGCGGCCGGGTGAACTCGAACTTCGACTACAACCGGCGCCAGACCCGCGAGCTCGAGGAGGAGCTCGTGAAGCTCGTGCCCGCGGCGCAAGGCGTGCCGGTCACGCATGCGTGGGGTGGGCCGATCGACCGGACGACGGACGGGTTCCCGATCGTCGGCGCACTGCCCGCACGCGCCCACATCGTCTACGGAACGGGCTACTCCGGAAACGGGGTCGCACCGTCGCTCACGATCGCGAAGATGCTCGCCTCGAGCGCGCTTCGACGCGACGACGAGTGGGCCGGCTCACCCGTCAACTGCGGCGTCTGCGGGAAGTTTCCGCCCGAGCCTGTCCGCTTCGTCGGCGGGCTCGTCGTCCGCCAGGCCGTCCGGCACAAGGAAAGCCGCGAAGACCGGGGCAAGAGCGTCGATCCCGTGACGAAGAGGGTGGCCGGCCTCGCCCCGCAAGGCTTCTTCCGCGCCCGGCGCTGAGGCGTGTCGAAGGTCGAGCAGACGGTCCTCTTCTTCGCCACCCCGGCCGAGCTCGAGGCCTGGATGGGCGAGCACGGCGAAGAATCCGACGGCATCTGGCTCAAGTTCGCGAAGCAAGCCTCGGGGATCCAGTCCGTCGTGTACGCCGAGGCGGTCGAGATCGCCCTCTGCCATGGCTGGATAGACGGCCAGGCGAAACCCCTGGACGACAATCACTATCTCCAGCGCTTCACGCCGCGCCGCGCGCGAAGCAAATGGTCGAAGCGGAACCGCGAAAAGGCCGAGAGGCTGAGCGCGGAGGGCCGTATGCGCCCATCCGGTCTCCGCGAGATCGACCGGGCCAAGGAGGACGGACGCTGGGACAACGCCTACGACTCGCCGGCGACTGCGACGGTGCCGGATGACTTCCAGGCAGCGCTCGACGCCGAGCCGGCCGCGCGCGAGTTCTTCGAGAGCCTCAGCTCGACGAAGCGCTACTCGTTTCTCTACCGCATCACGGACGCGAAGCGGCCCGAGACGCGGGCGAAGCGCATCGCCGAGTACGTGGAGCTCCTTCGCGAGGGGAAGACGCTCACGTAGCGGCCGCGCTTGCGGCTCAAGTCGCGCGCACGTCTACTCCGACTGAGCGGTGACCGGTTCTGCCATTGCGTGCGCGGGCGCCGAGACGGCGCGGAGCAGCGTGGCCGCGAGGATGCCTGCGGTTGCCGCGAAGAGCGCACCGACGACAAACGCCGCGTCGTAACCGCCGCTGCTCGCCTCGAGCTGAGAGTCGCCCGAGGCGAGCAGGTTCTCCGTGCGAGACGTCGCGATTGCCGCGAGCACGGCCAGGCCGAGCGCGCCGCCCATCATGAACGCGGTGTTCACGACTCCCGAGGCCAGACCGGAGTCCTGGGGCTCGACGTCGCCCATGGCCGCCAGGAGGAGCGGATTGAACGTGATGCCGCCGCCGAGGCCGAAGAAGAGCATCGGCAGGAGGACATCCATGGTGAAGGTCCCGTCCACCGGCGCGCGGGCGAAGAGGAGCAGGCCCAGGATGAAGAAACCGAGGCCGCCAACGAGCGGCGTCTTGATGCCGAACCTCATCACGAGGCGATCGGAGAGGAATAGCGACGCAAAACCCCAGACGAGCGTTGAGGGCAGAAACGCGAGGCCGACCTCGAGCGGGCTGTAGCCGAGCACGAGCTGCAGGTAGAGCGCCGAGAAGAAGAACATCGCGAACATCGCGGCCGCCATCAGAACGCCGATGACGTTCGCAACGGAGAGGTTCCGGTGCCGAAAGAGGCTGAGCGGCATGAGAGGCGCAGGATGGCGTGCCTCGATCACGACGAAGACGACGAAAAGGACGAGGGACGCGCAGAGGAACCCGAGGGTTCGCGCGGAGGTCCAGCCGACCTCGTTGCCCTTGACGATGGCGTAGACGGCGAGCATGAGCGCCGCGGTCACGGTGATCGCGCCGCCGACATCGAGCTTCCGCTCCCCGGTCGGCGTCTGCACGCTCGGGCAGAGATAGACGGAGAGCACGAAGACTGCGATTCCGACCGGGATGTTGACGAGGAAGATCCAGTGCCAGCTGAGAAGGTCGGTGAGGATGCCGCCGAGCAGCACACCGGCAGTCCCGCCTCCCGAAAGGACGAACCCGACGACGCCCATGGCTTTCGCCCTCTCGGCCGGCTCGGTGAACATGATCATGATTAGCGAGAGGACGACGACGGAGACGATCGCGCCCCCGAAACCCTGGACTGCGCGAGCCGTTATGAGGAACGCCTGGGAGGTGGCGAGCCCGCACGCGAGCGAAGCCATCGTGAAGACCGAGATTCCGACGAGGAAGAGGCGCCGGTGTCCATAGAGATCGCCGAGACGGCCGCCCAGGAGCAAGAAACCGCCGAACGTGAGCAGGTACGCGTTCACGACCCATGCCAGCGAGGTCTGAGAAAAGCCGAGATCGTCCCGAATGGACGGCAACGCGACGTTCACGATCGTGCTGTCGAGGACGATCATGATGTCGCCGAGGCAAAGTACGTAAAGCGCGAGCCAGCGGCTGCTACCTCTCGCGGGCACGCTTGCACCCTACCGGCCTCGCGGCTGCGCACCAGTCCGTTTTCCGAAACTTCACATTCCTTGGGAACGCGGAACGGGAAGCGCAATGCGCTAGTCCAGCTCAAGGCCGAAACGGGGAAGCCGCTTGCGGACGGTCCTGTTGAAGACCTCGTGGTACTCCTCGTACGAATCCTCGTCGAGGGTGGCCGCGAAGTTGTTGCGCAGCTCGACGAGCTCGTCGGTGCCGGTCTCGACGAGGTCGAGGTAGTCGCCGTAGCGCTCCTCCGCCTCGTCCCGGGGCGCGCGGTTGTAGGAGGCCAGAGCAGCCTCGGTGTCGCTGATGAGACCCTGGTTCTCGGCTTCGAAGAGGGCGATCTGCCGCTCGACGAGATCCACGAATCGTCCGCGCACGGGTTCCCTATGCTGCGTCGGCCGTGGGACTCGTCATTCGCACCTGGAACCTCTATCACGGGCGTACGCATCCCAAGTCGAGCCGGACCTACTTGGAGCGCATGGTGCGCCTTGTCAGCCTCGACGCGCCCGACATTGTTGCGCTGCAGGAGGTTCCGCTCTGGGCCCTGGGGCGGCTGGAGCGCTGGAGCGGGATGCGCGCCATTTGGTCGGTCACGGTGCCCGGCTTTCTGGGGCCGGTCGCCCGCTTCATCACGGACATCGACCCAGTCCGGGTGAGGTTCACGGCAGCCGGGCAGGCGAACGCGACGCTCCTGAGCCACCGCTTCGACATTCTTGGCGACCGGACCCTCGTCCTGAACCCGGAGATCGGGCGGCTCGAGTGGCTGAGGGGAGGGCGCCAGCGGCGGGTTTGCCAGGCGGTGGACGTTGCGCTCGAGGGAAGGACGCTGACCGTCGCGAACCTGCACGCGACGAACAACTCCGACATTGCGTGCATCGAGGTCGGGCTCGCAGCGGATTTCGTCGCGGGTGCCAAACGGTGCATCCTGTGCGGCGACTTCAACGTGGCCGCCTACGCGATCCAGGATTACTCGTCGCCGATCGAGGGGATCGACCAGATCCTCGTACGCGGCGTCGCGCTCGAGCGCACGCCGAGCACGTGGCCTCCAAAGCGGAGGCGCGTGAACGGCGCGCTCCTCTCCGACCACGCGCCGGTCGAAGCGGAGGTGGCGTGGACCTAGACGCTGTTCGCGCCGGGCTGCCTGTCCTCGACCGGCTCGCATATCTCAATGCGGGGACCAACGGACCGCTCCCGCGCCGAACCGTGGAGTCGATGCGGGTCACGCTCGACCGTGATCTGGAGCAAGGCCGCTCCAGCCAGGAGTACTTCGAGGCGATGCTCACTCGGCGGGACGACGTCCGCGCCGCTCTCGCCCGCTTCCTCGGGGCGTCGGCGGAGACCATCGCGCTCACGAACTCGACCACAGAGGGGTGCAACGTCGTCCTCAACGGCCTCAACATCGGCCCCGGCGACGAGGTCGTGACCACGGACTCCGAGCACCCGGGCCTCTTCGGTGGCCTCGTGGCCTCGAAAGCGGACCTGCAGGTTGTGCCCGTGCGTGACCTGCCTGTCGCGGAGCTCCCCGGCGCTCTCGAAGCCGCGATCACGGAGCGGACGAAGCTCGTGGCGCTTTCGCACGTCTCTTGGCTCACCGGCGCGATGCTGCCGGTCGAAAGGCTGGCAGTGCGGGGAGTCCCGCTGCTCGTGGACGGGGCCCAGGCGGCCGGGGCGATTCCCGTCGGCGTTGCCGACCTCGGCTGCGACTTCTACACCGTGTCGGCGCAGAAATGGCTCCTCGGCCCGGATGTGACGGGCGCTCTCTTCGTCCGTCCCGAGCGTGTCGAGGAGCTGCGCATGGCGATGCCGAGCTACGGATCATGGGAGTTCGGTGACGACTACACGTACGACCCCACGGCCGGAGCGGCGCGCTTCGACCCGGGCTGGATCGCCGCCGCCTCGGGGGTCGGCCTGCTGGAATCGCTCGCCTTCGCGGAGGAGGCGGGGGAGGAGAGGTACGCCCACGCCGCCGACATGGCCGCGCACCTCATGCATATGCTCGAAGGATCGGGCTGCGAGGTCGTCACCGAGCCCGGTCAGGCCACGCTCGTCACGTGGAAGGCCGTTGGAGACTCGAAAGAGATCGTTGCGCGTCTCGCCGACGCGGGAGTCGTGATCCGGGACCTGCCCGGGCTCGGCTGGCTGCGCGCGTCGTGCGGCTTCTGGACGAATCACGACGACCTCGAGCGGCTCACCGGCGCGCTCTAGGACTTCTCGAGCACTCCGTACCAGTCGGGAGGCTCCGCGTTCCGGCGCCACGCGAGTCGCCAGCCGGTCGGGGCGGCGAGCTCCTCCAGCTCCTCGGGCGACACGCAGAGGAGATCGTACCAGGGCGTGACGAGGCCGCCGTAGCTGATCCGGATCGTCACCTGGCCTGGCATGCGCCCGCGTTCGCGGTTCCGCTCGAGGTAGGCGAGATCCGCTTCGTCGTTCTCGACGTGGGGATCCACGGAGTCGAACACGATCCGCGCCCCGGGAGCCGTGAGCCCGCCGAGCTCCTCCAGCAGGGCAACGGTGTCGTCCGCACCGCCTCCGAGGCCGAGGTTGCCGCAGAGGAGGAGGACGGTGTCAAAGACCCCAAGGCTCTCGTCGATCTCGCCGATGGAGAGGAGCCGCGCATTGCGCACGCCTCGCCGGCGGCACACCTCGACGGCGCCGGGCGAGATGTCGATCGCGACTGCCTCGAGCCCTCGCCGCTGCGCCTCGAGACTGTGGCGGCCCGCACCCGTCCCGATGTCCAGCACCCGTCCTCGGACGAGCTCGAACGCAGCCCGTTCCTCCTCCAACCAGTCGTCGTGCTCGGCGAAGAACCACTCGGCGCCCATGGCCGGCCCGATGTGGCCGTCGTCGCGCTCGAGAACGGGCTCTCCGGCCCGCCCTTCGAGGTGGTCGAGGAGCAGGAGCCCGAAGGCGTCCTCGTCGCTCCCGAGGATGCCGGCTATGCCGCCTCGGACGTGCGCAGGCCGAGCTCGGCCGCGATCGGGCGCATCGCAGCGACCACGTTGCGGATGTGGTCGTCGAGCTCGAGGCCCAGCTCCTCGGCGCCGCTGTACACCTCGTCGCGGTGGACGCCGGCCGCGAAGGAGGGCTGCTTCAGCTTCTTCCGCACCGACTTCGGCTCGAGGGTCTCGATCCCGTCGGGCCTGACCAGCCCGCAGGCGTGGACGAAGCCGGCGAGCTCGTCACAGGCGAAGAGCGTCTTCTTCAGCTGCGTGTCGCGCTCCATGCTCAGGTGCTCCGCGTGCGAGAGGACCGCCTCGATGAGCTCCTCCGGATAACCCTCCTCGCGGAGGATCGGAGCGCCGTCCTGCGGGTGCTTGTCGAGGGTGGGGTGGATCTCGTAGTCGAAGTCGTGGAGGAGGGCGGTCGCGCGCCAGAATTCCTCGTCTTCGCCAAGGTCACGGGCGTACCAGCCGACGGCCGCCTCGACGGCGAGCGCGTGCCGGCGAAGGGCCTCGGACTTTGTGTACTGCGTGAGGGTTTCCCACGCTCGTTCGCGGGTGACCTTCATGGAAGCGGGGTTAGGATACCGTCCGCCGTTCGCCTCGCCGTCCGAGGACAGGACTACCGTCAAATGCAGCACACAGTCGTAACCGATGCCCTGATGGAGGCCTTTGTCATCGAGGGCGCGCGGCCGCTTTCGGGGTCGATCCGCGCAGCCGGAAACAAGAACGCGGCTTTGCCCATCGTGGCCGCCTGCATGCTCACCGACGAGCCCGTCACGCTCACGAACGTCCCGGCGATCACGGACGTCGAGACGATGCTCGACCTGGCCGCCGATCTCGGCGCCGACGTCCAGCATGTCGGAGGTGGCGAGGTTCGCATCACCGGCGCGGGCATCTCGAAGTTCGAGCTCGACGAGGAGCTGTGCAGCCGCATCCGCGCGTCCATCCTTTTCGCGGGCCCGCTGCTCGCCCGCCACGGGCAGGCCATCGTCCCGCCTCCGGGCGGCGACGTCATCGGGCGCCGCCGGCTCGATACGCACATCCACGCGCTCACGGTGCTCGGTGCAGACATCAGCGCCGAGAAGGTGTACCGCATGCGTACCGAGGGCCTGAAGGGAGCTCAGGTCTTCCTCGACGAGGCCTCCGTGACTGGAACGGAGAACGTCGTCATGGCAGCGGTGCTTGCGCCGGGGGAGACGGTGATCGGCAACGCGGCCAGCGAGCCGCACGTCCAGGACCTTTGCAGGTTCCTGGTCACCCTCGGCGCCGAGATCGAGGGGATCGGCTCGAACGTCCTCCGCATCCGCGGTGTCGAGTCGCTGCACGGCGGCGAATGGCGCATCTGCCCCGACCACATCGAGGTCGCGAGCTTCATCGGCCTCGCGGCGGTGACCGAGGGGGAGGTCGTGATCCAGGATGTCGTCGCCGAGGATCTCGTCGCCATCTGGCCGGCGTTCGAGCGCCTCGGCGTCAGGTGGGAGGTCGAGGGCTCGTCGGTGCGCGTCCCCGGCAACCAGCACCTCGAGATCCATGACGACATCGGCTCTCAGATCCCGAAAATCGAGGACGGGCCGTGGCCGGCTTTCCCGGCCGACCTCACGTCGATCGCGCTCGCGGTTGCGACGCAGGCCGCGGGCACCGTGCTCATCTTCGAGAAGATGTTCGAGAACCGCCTGTTCTTCGTCGACAAGCTCGTGAACATGGGGGCGCGGATCATCCTCTGCGATCCGCACCGCGCCGTGGTCAACGGGCCGGCTCGACTCTACGGAGAGCGCATGGAGAGCCCGGACATCCGCGCGGGGATGGCGATGCTGATCGCAAGCCTCTGCGCCGAGGGCACCTCGACGATCGGGAACATCGGGCAGATCGACCGCGGGTACGAGAGAATCGACGAGCGGCTGCGTGCCGTAGGGGCTCACATCGAGCGAACGGAGATCTCGTGACGAAGCGCGTGATTCGCACCGACGAGGCCCCGGCTCCCTTCCAGGGCGCCCCCTACTCGCAGGGAATCGCCAGCGGAGCCTTTGTGTTCGTCTCGGGCCAGCTCGGGGTCGATCCAGGCGGCAACATGGTCGAGGGCGGGATCTCCGAGCAGACCGAACAGGTGATGAAGAACCTATCTGCGATCCTCGAGGCGGCCGGGACGAGCCTCGAGAACGTCGTCAAGGCGACGATCTTCCTGGTCGACCTCGGCGACTTCCAGGCGATGAACGAGGTCTACGGCCGGCACATGGGCGAGGAACCGCCGGCGCGCGCGACGTTCCAGGTCGCAGCGCTGCCCTCCGGCGCACTCGTCGAGATCGAAGTTATCGCCGCCGCGGGCTAGAGCTACGGGCGATACACGCGCCGGTAGATCGTGACCGACGCGTAGCCGGACTTCGTGATCCGGAACGAGACCTTCTGGAGTTGCGTCGGCTTGAGGCGGAGCTTGGCGACGCCGCTCGAATTGGTCGTCTTCTGGGTGTACGAGACGCCGGCGCCGTAGGCGCGGACGAGGGCGCCCTGGACGGCGTTCAACGTCGCCGAGTCGCGCACCTTGACCGTTATGTCACGTGCGCGGTTCTTGACCAGGCGGCCGCTGAACGTCACCTTGAAGGTCTTCGCGCCGCCGCTGCTTCCGCCGCCCGACATCGCGGGGAGGGTGAAGTGCTCCGGGTTCGTCGCGAACGCGCCGACGTTG
Organism: Gaiellaceae bacterium; assembly: GCA_035296905.1. Classification (GTDB taxonomy): domain Bacteria; phylum Actinomycetota; class Thermoleophilia; order Gaiellales; family Gaiellaceae; genus DATEOR01. Next base: position 22,913 of record DATHAA010000081.1, on the reverse strand, counting down.
CCGTCGCCGTCGATCGCAGCGACCCGCCACCAGAAGTCGCCACCCGAGGTGTAGTTCGAGTTCGTGAGGCTCGGCGCCCAGTCGGGGTTGCCCGTCGTCTTCGTCTCGAAGGAGGGGTTGAAGTCCTCGCGCTTCGAGATCTGCACCTTGTAGGCCTTCGTGCCGGTCTTCGCGTCCCAGCTGAGGACGAGCCGGTTCGCACCCGGGCTCGAGACGGGATTCATCGGCTCCTTGATCGTATGCGTGTAGTCGGCATCGTCCGACCAGGGGCCCGGGGTCGTGCCCCCCGTGAGCTTCGGGAAGTCCGCCCGGATCTCCCAGGTGAAGAGCCCCGTCCCGGTGATCTTCTCGAAGGAGGCTGCGGTGGACGGGAAGCCCGTATACGTGTTCGGCGTCGAGTCGTTCGGTTCGTGGATCCGCAGGCTGTACGAAACCGCCCCTGGAACCGGGAACCAACGCAGCACGGGCAAGCTCGCATCGCCGAGCGTAGGCGTCTCCGGGTCGAGCGTCGGCTGCTCGAGGTCGACCTCGAACGTCCTCGTCTCCGACCAGGTAAGGCCGTTGTCGTTCTCGTCCTGGGCCTGCACCCGCCAGTACAGGGTCCTGGACGCGACGTAGGTCTTCTGCGACGTGTACTCCGTCAACGCGGTTGTGATGTCGTCCAGCTTCGTGCTCGTTGCGAACGTGGGCTCGGTCGCGACCTGGAGGTGGTACTTCCGCGCGCCCTCCACCGAGCTCCAGCTGAATGTGGGAGGCAGGGAGAACGTCGCGTCGTTGTCAGGACCGAGAAGCGATGGGGCCACGGTCTGCTTCTTGAAGTCGGCGTAGGCGCCATTCGCCGGGATGTTGGCGGCAGGTTTTCCGTCGATGTCCGTCGACGGCAGGACGACCCAGTAGAACGACGTCGTCTCGTCCGGATAGGTCCGCGGCTGGCTACCGGTCCGCACCGCGTAGGCCGGGAAGCGCGTGAACGCATAGTCGATGATGTTCGTGAAGGAGGCATCCTTCGAGACGATCACCCAGTAGGACTGCTGGCCGGCGATCGGATTCCAGACGAACAGCGGATTCGACGTCACTGCGACCGGGTCGTCCGCGAACCGCTCGGGCAGCAGGTAGTCGTCGTGCCCGAGGTAGTTCGTGTTGCAGGTCGGGCTGCAGGCGCCGCCGGTCGGATAGCCGGCGAACGTGAAGGCAGATCCGGTGCCGTCGTCGAGCTGGGTGAAATCGCCCCAGACCGGACTGTTGAGGTTGACGCGGCCGCTCCGCGCTCGCACCTGGACACAGTACGGCTGCCCCGGTGTGAGCCCGGGCTGGTCCGACGAGGCGCTCGGTCCTGAGGGGAACGGCTTATCGCTCGGCAGCTGGCCCAGCGGAGTCCAGTACGTGCTCGCGGTCGACGAGAGCCATCGCGAGGTCGATGCGTTGCCGAAGTCGCAGTGGTCGATGCCGGCGTCGTAATGGCCGACGTTGACCTGGTAGCTGGACGCACCCGGGACCGGATCCCAGGCGATGATCGGGAGCTGCGTCTGATAACCAGGTGTATCGGGGTCGAAGTCAGTCCCCGGGTCGCTCGTGTCGCGCATGTGCAGGTTCTTGATCCCGACCTCGCTCAGGTCCGGATAGTTGGCGAACGTCTTCACGAAGGAGGGCCCCTCGTTCCAATCACCTGCCTCGCCGTGCGCGTTGATCGCGCGAACGCGCCAGTAGTACGTGTTGTTCGGAAGGGTTTCCTTCGGCGTGAACGTCGTCGTGATCGGCCAGTCCGACGAGTCGCAGCAGACCTTGGACGCTCCGGCGGGGAAGTCGGAGACCGAGTTGATCTCGACCTCGTACTTCGCCGCGCCCGGGATCGGATCCCAGGTGAACTCCGGCACGTAAAGCTCGGTTTCGGGTGCGGTGTCCTGAACGTCGGTCGTCGTCGTCGACGGCCACTCCCAGGTGAAGGAACGGGTCTCCGAGGGCTCGCCCTCGTTCCCCTGCGCGTCGACCGGGGTAACGGCCCAGTAGTACGTGTTCGAAGAGAGGAGGATTGCCGGGGCCGCGTTCGTCGCCTGCGTTTCGAGCGGGTCGCCGTTGCTCGTCACGAGCGCGGCGAGGTCTGGGTCAGAGGCAATGGAGATGTGGTACTTCGCGGCGCCCGGAACGGGCTCCCAGCGGAGGACGAGCGGCTCGTCCGGGAACGAGATCGTCGCGGCGTCGTCCGGCGCGGTGAGGACGGGTGAGTCCGCCCAAAGCTTCTCCATCTGACGGGTCTCGGACCAGCCGGAGGTGTTGCCGTCGGCATCGACCGCCTGGACGCGCCAGTAGTACGTCCCGTTCGGGACAGTCTTGTCGGGGGTCGCCCGGGTGTTCTTCGTCCCGTTGACCTGGTAGACGGGCGAGTTGAACGCGAGATCGGCGGAAAGGACGAAGTTGTACTTGTCGGCTCCCGCGACGGGATCCCAGGAGAAAACCGGAAGGAAGGCGACGGTGTCGCCGTCGTTCGGCCCGACGAGCTGGGGCACATCCGGCGCGCTCGCGGCAGGCGCGACCGTGACGAGGGCCACGGCAAGCGCGGCGAGGACGATGCGCAGTTTGGAGTACGTCGTTCGGCCCAAAATTCGTTCGACCCCCGGCCGCCACGGGACTCGTTCCTTGGGTTCATCGTCGTCTCACTTGCCTGGCGTCACGTCCCCCAAGAGGGGGGTTGGCGCAAGTCAGGTCTAACCTTCTTGCGATGCAGGTCATCGTCACCCACGCAAACACCGACTTCGACGCGTTCGCGGCCATGCTGGCCGCACGCCGCCTCTACCCAGATGCCGTCGTCGCGCTCTCCGGGTCGCTCAACCGAAACGTGCGCGACTTCTATCGCCTGCACGCGGAGGAGCTGGATGTGGCCGAGCCGGGGCGGATCGACCCTGCCGAGGTCGAGCGCCTGATCGTCGTCGAGACCTCGCACCCGGAGCGCCTCGGCGAATTCGAGGCCGCTGCGAGGAGCCCCGAGGTCGAGGTCGTCCTCTTCGACCACCATGCGGGCGAGGAGCTCGATTGGGTACGGCCCGAGAACGCCGTTCGCTCCGAGGATGGGGCGCTCACGACGACGATGGTCGCGATCCTCGCCGAGCGCGAGGTCGAGGTCAGCGCGATCGAGGCGACCGCCTTTGCCCTCGGGATCCACGAGGACACGGGCTCCCTCGGCTATGCCGGGACGACGATCCGCGACGCGGAGGCGCTGGCCTGGTGCATGCGTCACGGCGCGAGCCAGGAGATGGTGGCGCAGTACCTGCACACGCCACTGGCCGAGCGCGAGCGCGCGCTCCTCGACGCCCTCGTTGCGAGCCTCGAGCCGCACGAGGCGGGCGGCTACGAGGTGCTCGTGAGTGCTCTCAGGTGGCCGGAGTACGTGGAGGGCGTCTCCAACCTCGCGCACAAGATCGTCGACCTGACCGACTGCCGCGCGCTCGTCTGCCTCGTCGAGATGGACGAAAGGGTCTTCTGCGTAGTGCGGACGCGCGTGGCCGAGCTCGACGCCGCCGCGATCGCGGCCGCCCTGGGAGGCGGCGGCCATGCGCAAGCCGCATCGGCCACTCACCGGGGGTCACTCGAGGATGCGCGTGCCGGCGTGCTCGAGGCGCTGCCGAATGCGGTGCGCCGCGGTCTGACCGCGGGCGAGATCATGTCGCGACCTGCGCGCTTCGTCTCTCAGGACGACACCGTCGCGCAGGCGATGGTCCTGTGCCAACGCCATCGCCAGAGTGGGATGCTCGTCGGCGAGCCCGGCCGGCTGATCGGAGTAGTCACGCGCGAGGACCTCGACAAGGCGATCGGCCACGGACTCTCGCACGCGCCGGTGAAGAGCGTGATGGGCTCCGACGTCGTCTCGTGCGCGGAGGACACGCCGTTCGCGGAGGTCATGCGGCTCGTCTCCGGAGCGACGAGCGGGCGCGTGCCCGTGCTCCGCGACGGCGAGGCCGTCGGAGTCGTGACGCGCTCCGACGTCCTCCGCGCGCTCGAGGAGCCGCACGGGGAGGAGGCCGCCGGCGAGGCCCCCAGCATCGCGGAGAAGCTGGACGCCCTCGAGGATCTGCGGCCCGTCTTCGAGGCGGTGCAGGCGGTGAGCGAGCACTTCGAAGGCGTCTACCTCGTCGGCGGCGCCGTGCGCGACGTGCTCATGGGCGAACCGAACTTCGACGTGGACATCGCAGTGGAAGGCGACGGCATCGCATTCGGCGAGGCTCTCGCCGAAGCCTTGGGCGGCCGCGTCGTCCCGCACGACCGTTTCGGCACCGCCATCGTCGTCCACGACGGGGGCCGCGTCGACGTCGCCACCGCGCGCACGGAGTTCTACGACAGCCCGGGTGCGCTGCCGACCGTCGAGCAGGCGTCGATCCGGCAGGACCTCTACCGCCGCGACTTCACGATCAATGCGATGGCGGCGTCCCTCCGGGGCGAGGACTTCGGCCGGCTCGTCGACCACTTCGGAGGCCTTCAGGACCTCGAGAACGGAGTCGTCCGGGTGCTGCACAACCTGTCCTTCATCGACGACCCGACGCGGATCTTCCGAGCGATCCGGTACGAGAATCGCTACGGCGTGGCCATGGATGTCCACACCCTGTCTCTCGCGAGGGCGTGCGTGGAGATGAACCTCGTCGGCGAGCTCTCCTCGGCGCGCCTGCGGGACGAGCTGCAGGCCCTTCTCTCCGAGGCCCGCGTGGGGGACTCGGTGCGCCGGCTCGCCGAGCTCGGGATCCACCGCGCGATCCATCCTCACCTCGCCGCGGACGAGGAGTCGGTGCGGCTCATCGAGGACGTCGACCGCGCGCGGGAAAAGCTCGCTCCGGCCACACCCGCGTGGAGGCTTCGGCTCGCGGTGCTCGCGCGCCGGCTCCCCCCGGACGAGCTCTACGAGTGGTTCGAGCGCCTGAAGCTCCGGCGCCGGGACGCAGACAGCATTGCGGACGCGGTTGCCGTCGGCCCGCGGCTCCCCGAGCTCCTGGCTCAGACGGAGGAGCCTGCCGCGGTGCGCGCGATCGTCGAGCCGCACGATCCCGACGGCGCGCTGTTCGCCTACGCACTGGCCGGCGATTCCGCACGCCCGCGACTCGAGCGCTACTTCGCCGACTTCCGCCAGATAGACCTCGAGATCTCCGGCGACGACCTCGCCGCGCTCGGCCTGCAGGAATCGCCGCGTGTCGGCGCGATTCTCGACGAGCTTCTGCGCCGCAAGCTCAACGGGGAGCTCGACGGGCGCGAGTCCGAGATCGAGGCGGCGAAGGAGCTCATCGCAGCTCCGGCGGGGCCTGCGTGAAGCTCCTCGAGCCCGACCTCGGCGACGCGTACTTCGCCGCCTTCTCCACGCGCCAGGGAGGCGTGAGCGAGGGCGACTTCGAATCGTTGAACCTCGGCATTCTCACCGACGACGAGCCGGACAGAGTCGTCGAGAATCGCCGCATTCTGGGCAAAGCCGTCGGCGCCGACCCGGAGACCGCGACGATGGCCTGGCAGGTACACGGGGCGCGCGTCTTCGAGGCGGACGGGCGCGGTGTCGTCACGCCCGGCACCGACTTCGAGCAGGGAGACGGGCTCTGGACCGAGAAGCCGGGGCGCGCCCTCGGCCTCCTCACCGCGGACTGTTTCCCCGTTGCCCTCGCCCGCCGGAACGGGACACCACGCCTCGTCGTCCTCCACGTGGGCTGGCGCGGCCTGGTGGACGGCATCCTCGAGAATGGCGTCGCTGCGGTTGCGGGCCCGGCGGCAGCCGCGATCGGGCCGGGAATCGGCCCCTGCTGCTACGAGGTGGGCGAGGAGGTCGCCGAGCAGTTCCGCGCGCGCTTCGGCGACGACTTCATGGACAGGCGCAACCTCGACCTCGCCCAGGCCATCGAGCGCGGCCTCTCGGCGGCCGGAGTCGAGACCGTCGAGCGCACCGGCCACTGCACGAGCTGCGAGCCCGAGCTCTTCTTCTCCCATCGCCGCGACCAGGGCCGCACGGGGCGGCAAGGCGTCATTGCCTATATCCGCTGACGAGGTCCGCGCCAACTACGCGCGGATCCAGGAGGAGTTGGACGACGGCGTGACCGTCGTCGTTGCCACGAAGTACGTCTCGTCGGACGAGATGCAGGCGCTCGCGGAGGCCGGAGTTGCCGTGGTGGGAGAGAACCGCCTCCAGGACCTCGAGGCGAAGCACGCGCGCTTCGGCGAGAGCTTCCGCTGGCATTTCATCGGCCACCTGCAGTCCCGGAAGGCGCGCGACGTCTCCGCGCTCTGTGAACTCGTCCACTCCCTGGACTCGCTTTCTGCCGCCAAGCGGCTGACAGCCCCTGCGCTCGTCGAGGTCAACCTCTCCGGCGAGGACGCGAAATCCGGCGTGCCGCGGGAGAAGCTGGGCGCGTTCCTGGACGAAGCGCGCGGCCTGGGAGTCGACGTTCGCGGGCTCATGACGATGCCGCCGCTCGCTGAAGACCCGGAGGCGTCTCGCCCGTACTTCCGCGAGCTGCGCGAGCTGGCCCAGGAGCACTCCCTTCCGGAGCTCTCCATGGGCACCTCGCAGGACTACCGTGTTGCCGCCGAGGAGGGCGCGACGCTCGTTCGGGTGGGTTCCGTGGTGTTCGGACGCTAAGATTTGCCCCCGTTATGGGTGTAGGACAGGTCTGGAGCCGTGCCCTCGTTTACTTCGGCATCGTCGAAGAGGACGAGTATTGGGACGAGGAGGCGTACGCCGCCGAGGAGGAGCTCGAGCGGACGTACGACCGCAGCGACAGCGCGAATGTGCGCCGGCTCTCGCCGCGCAGGCAGCGCCGTGAGGAGTTCGAGGATTGGTCCGAGCCGGACGCGTCCGTGTCGAACACGGCGGTCATCCGGCAGGGGTCGGGACGCCGGCCGCTCGAGGCCGTCGCATCCGCATCGGTCCGGGTCCATCTCGTCGTGCCGAGAAGCTTCAACGACGCCCAGTCGATCGCCGACAAGTTCAAGGAGTCCGTGCCGGTGATCGTCAATCTGCAGGGCACCGACGCCGAGCTCTCGAAGCGGCTGATCGACTTCTCGAGTGGGCTGACCTATGCGCTCAACGGCTCAATGCAGCGTGTCGCCGACAAGGTCTTCCTGCTCACGCCACGAAACGTCGAGGTCTCCGCAGAAGAGCGCGCGCGCCTCATCGACCGCGGCTTCTACAACCAGTCTTAATCGGTCGAAATCACCGCCTGCGGCGCGATTTCGACCGAATGGAGCGCTAGGTTTCCACCCATGCTGTTGGGAGACGTGGTGAGCACTGCACAGAACTTCGTCACGGTTCTGTACTACGTCTACCTGCTCTGCATCATCGCCTACATCCTGACGTCCTGGGTCCCGCTGCCCTACAACGTCTGGCTGAACCGGGTGCAGCGCTTCCTGTACGACGTCGTCGACCCGTATCTCCGCCTGTTCAGGCGCGTGCTCCCGCAGCTCTCCGTCGCGGGGCTCGGGCTCGATCTCTCGCCGATCGTGGCGATCCTGATGTTGACCGTCGTCTACCGGGTCGTCCTCATCGCCATCGGCGCCGCGAACTAGGGGAGGGAAACACCGGTCTGCGGCGAAGTGCGGACACCGGTATGTCCTTGACCCCTGTCGAGATCCGGCACGTGAACCTGGGCCGGCGGCCCCTGGGTTACGACCGCACTGCAACGGACGAACTTCTCGCCGACGTGGCCGCAAGCTTCGAGCACGTGTGGCGCGAGCGCGCCGACCTGCGCGACGAGCTCGAGGAGCTCGAAAGCGAGCTCGCGCGCCAGAAGGAGCTCGAGCAGGCGCTTCGCAACACGCTGCTCTCGGCCGAGCGGATGGCCGACGACATGCGTACGCAGGCCCGCCGCGAGGCCGATGTGATCGTGGCGGAGGCCCGCTCGGCCGCACGCGACATCGTCAGCGGCGCCGAGACCGAGAGGGAGCGGATCCGCACCGAGATCCGCCGCCTGCAGGAGGCCGAGACTGGCGTCCGGGCCGACTATCGTGCCTTCCTGCTTGCCGCGCTCGACCGCCTCGAGAGCGACACCGAAGAACGCCGGGCCGCCCACCAGGCTGCCTGAGTTCGGCCGCAGACCGCCTCGTTATACTCAGCCGAGTGGCGCGGGGAATGGCTCACGCATGAATACGGACCGCTATCGGGACCTCCTACTGCACGAGCGCGAGCTCGTTTCGGCCTCGATTCAGCATCTCCACGTGGAAGGATCGCTGGAGGAAGAGACCGAGGAGGAGACCTACGACGACAACCATCTCGCCGACTCGGCGACGGCCACCCTCAATCGCGAGATCGACTACACGCTCGAAGAGAACTCCGGGCACGTGTTGACGGCGATCGACGAGGCGCTGGGGCGGATCGACAGCGGGACCTTTGGGACATGCGGGCGCTGCGGCAAACCGATCGCCGAGGACCGGCTCGACGCGATCCCGTACGCGAATAGGTGTATCGACTGCAAGCGCCTCGACGAGAGGGGTTAGTCAACCCGTCACCGCGGCTGATCGACGTTCGCGTCGGTTCGGCCACAGACGGGCGCGTTCCGATCTCGATGGTCGAGCGCTCGCTCACGGCTGGTCCGTTCCACTGGCTGGCTCTGCTCGCGGTCGCTCTCTCGGCGCTCGCAGCCGACCAGCTGACGAAGCAGATCGTCGTCACACAGCTGGGCCTCGGCGAGTCCGTCCACGTCGTCGGGCCCTTCTGGATCCGGCACGTGAACAACCCGGGGATCGCATTCGGCCTCTTTTCCAGCTGGGCCTCCGCCGTCACCTTCCTGACCGCCGGCGCCGTCCTCTGGATGCTCTTCTACTTCGCAAAGTCGGGCGCGCGCCATCCGATCCTCCCGGTCGCGCTCGGGCTTCTCATCGGCGGGAGCATGGGCAACCTCGTCGACCGGCTCCGCATCGGTCACGTGACGGACTTCCTCGACCTCCGGTTCTGGCCGGCCTTCAACCTGGCCGACACGTTCATCGTCGTAGGCGTCGCAGCGCTCCTCCTCGCGCTCGTCGCAGCCGAGCGGCAGCCGCGTATCAGGCGCACTCCTTCGGGGCGACCCGCTCCGAAGACGCTTGGCTGAGCTGGAGCTGGAAGTCCCGCCCGAGGCCGCGGGCGAGCGCCTGGATCGCTTTCTCTCCGGCCTCGAGGAGGTCGGCTCGCGAGCGGCGGCCGAGCGCCTGCTCTCCCAGGGCCGGGTAGAGGTCAACGGCTCTCCCGAGTCGAAGAGCCACCGCGTGTCGCCCGGCGACGTGGTGGCGGTGAGCATCCCGGAGAGCAGGCCGTCGATACTCGAGCCCGAGCAACTCGACCTACGCGTCGCCTACGAGGACGAGCACCTCTTGGTCGTCGACAAGCCCGCCGGAATCGTCGTCCACCCGTCTGCGGGCCACCCGAGCGGCACCCTCGTGCACGGGCTCCTCGGACATGCGGTCGCGGGCGGGGAGGAGGCCGAGCGGCCGGGAATCGTCCACCGGCTCGACCGCGACACGTCGGGGCTCCTGGTCGTGGCCCGCTCCGACGAAGCGCACCGGCGCTTACAGCAGCTCCTGCGGCAGCGGAAGCTCGCGCGGGAGTACCTCGCCCTCGTGCGCGGCCGGCCGCGCTCGAAGCGCGGGCGGATCGAGGCGCCGATCGGCCGTGACCGCCACGAGCCGACGCGGATCTCCCTTGACACGGGCACTCCGCGCGACGCCGTCACGAACTTCGAAGTCGTGGAGTCGATGCGCCGGCACGCCCTTCTGCAGGTTGCGCTGGAGACGGGGAGGACGCACCAGATCCGGGTGCATCTCGCCGCAATCGACCTGCCCGTGTCAGGAGACCCGCTCTACGGCATTGAGGGCGATCTCGGCCTCGAGCGGCAGTTTCTCCACGCCGCCCGGCTCGCGTTCCCGCATCCGCTCACCGGCGAGCCGGTCGAGGCCGAGTCGCCCCTTTCAGCCGACCTTCAGGCGGCTCTGGAGGAAGCCCGCTTGTCCTCGTAGAGACGCCGGTCGGCGACTTCGACAAGTCCTTCGGGCTCGGTTCCGTCCGTGGGGAGGAACGCCGCGCCCGCGCTCGCGGCGATTTCATCTGGAAGGCGTTCGTGCAGGCGGGTGAGGAACGAGCCCGCGGTCTCCGGGCCCGCCTCGATCAGGAGCGCGGCGAACTCGTCGCCGCCCAGGCGGCCCACGGAGTCTGTCTCGCGCGCCGTTCCGGCGAGTGCCGAGGCGAAGGCACGGAGCAGGCGGTCGCCTTCCTGGTGCCCTTCGCGGTCGTTCGTCTCCTTGAAGCGGTCGAGGTCGAATAGGAGCAGCGCGATGCGGCTCCGGTAGCGCCGCGCCCGCGCTGCCTCGGCAAGCAGTCTCGCGTGGAAGGCCCGGTGGTTCAGGACTCCGGTCAACGGATCTCGCCGCGCGCGCTCGGCCAGCTCGCCGGTCACGCGCTCGACATAGGCAACCACGCAGCGGTCGAGGGCACGACGCGCCTCGCTCTCGCCATGGCGGTCGAGGACGCGGCCGAGGACGAGGAGCTCCGCCCCCACCTCCGCGGGCGCCAGGCCGAGGCTCTCGCGCTCACGCGCGTGTGCTTCCGCCAGCTCGCCTGGATCCTCCTCCCCGTCCAGGCTTGCGACAAAAGACGGAAGCGTCCCCAGCTGCCCGAGCCGGCCAAGCCGCTCGAGCGACGGGACGACGCCGTCGGCGAGAGCCTCCTCGACGCTCTCGACCGCGAGGTCCCATGCGGATGTCCTCACGACCCCGGTCACGGCGCTCAGGTTAAAGGTCGCTTCGGCTAGAATGCAGCGGTTTTTTCACCCGACCCGGCGGAGGTCTCGGGTGGCGGTGCCGGGTCAGACCCGGTTCCACCCGATTCCGCCGGCAGTAGCGAAATTCAACCGAGGAGGATCAGTTTGTCCGTCGTCACCATGCGCGAGCTCCTGGAGGCCGGAGTGCATTTCGGCCACCAGACGCGGCGCTGGAACCCCAAGATGCGCCGCTACATCTTCACGGAGCGGGGCGGCATCTACATCATCGATCTTCAGCAGACGCTCGACCTCGTCGAGCAGGCGCACTCATTCGTGCGCAACGTCGCCGAGCGCGGAGGCTCCGTCCTCTTCGTCGGCACGAAGAAGCAGTCCCAGGACTCCATCGAGGAGGAGGCGGAGCGCGTCGGCATGCCGTACGTGAACCACCGATGGCTCGGCGGCCTTCTGACGAACTGGAGGACGATCTCCGAGCGGCTCGATCGCATGCAGGAGCTTCGCCGCCTGCGCGACGAGGGCCAGCTGGAGCTTCTGCCGGCCAAGGAGCGCATGACCATGGCGGCCGAGCTCGAAAAGCTCGAGACGAACCTCGGAGGCGTGGACGACATGAAGCGCCTTCCCGACGCCATCTTCGTCGTCGACCTGAAGAAGGAGCAGCTGGCGATTCGCGAGGCGCGGCGGCTCAATCTTCCCGTCGTGGCGCTCGTGGACACGAACTGCGACCCCGACGACGCCGACTACGTCATCCCCGGAAACGACGACGCCATCCGCTCGTGCAGCCTCATCATCCGCGCGATCGCGAACGGAATCGAGGCGGGCAAGCAGAAGGTGACTGCAACTGAGATGACCGCGCCGACGAACGGTCAGCCCGAGGAGAACGCCCCGGAGCCGGCCGCTGAGGAGGCAGCTGCCGAGGAGGCGCCGCCCGAGCCGGCTGCCGAAGCAGCGCCCGCCGAGCCCGCAGCCGAGGAGGCGCCTGCCGAGCCGGCTGCAGAGGCAGCGGCCACAGAGCAGCCTGTGGAGGAGGTGCCTGCCGAATGACGGAGATCTCCGCTTCCCAGGTCAAGGAGCTCCGCGGCATGACCGGCGCGCCGATGATGGACGCGAAGCGCGCGCTCGTGGAGACGGACGGCGACCTCGAGAAGGCCGCCCAGCTCCTGCGCGAGAAGGGCCTCGCGGCCGCGGCGAAGCGTGCCGGCCGCCAGGTGACCGAGGGCCGCGTCATCGCCCGAATCGAGAACACGCACGGCGCCATCGTCGCCGTCGGCTCGGAGACCGAGCCCGTGTCCAAGAACGACGAGTTCCTCGGCTTCGCCGAGCGGGTGATCGGGGCCGTCGAGAAGCAAGGACCGGACGCGATCGCCGAGCTCGAGACCGACCGGGTCGACCTCATTGCGAAGATCGGCGAGAACGTCGAAGTCGTCGGCGCTTCGCGCTTCGAGGCCCAGGACGACGAGGTGCTCGCGTCCTACGTGCACCCACCGGCGCAGAAGATCGGCGTCCTCGTGCGAGCGCAGGGCTCGCCGGACCTCGCGCGGCTCGTCGCGATGCACATCGCCTTCGCAAATCCGCGCTTCGTGACGCGGGAGGAAGTCCCTGAGGACGAGATCGCGGCTGAGCGCGACATCCTCGAGAAGCTTCCCGACCTCGAGGGCAAGCCTGACGACGTCAAGGCGAAGATGATCGAGGGGCGGCTGGCGAAGGGCTTCTTCGCGGACAGCGTCCTCACGGAGCAGCCCTGGATCCACAACCCCGACCAGACCGTGGGCCAGGCACTCGCCGAGCACGGGGCGGAGGTGCGCGACTTCGTGCGCTACGCCCTCGCAGGGTGAGCGCAGAGGTCGAGAGCGAAGTCGCGGCGCCCGGGGAGGGTGCCGCAGCCTTCCAGCGTATACTGCTGAAGCTCTCGGGCGAGGCGCTGCTCGGGAGCCAGGAGTACGGGATCGACCGCGTGCGCGTCGAGGCGATCGCGCGTCAGATCCAGGATGTCCACGAGCTCGGGGTCGAGACGGCGATCGTGCTCGGCGCAGGGAACATCTACCGCGGTATGGAGGTGGCGGCCGAGGGGATGGACCGGGCGACCGCCGATTACGCGGGGATGCTCGCCACCTTGCTCAACTGCTTGGCTGTCCAGGACGCGCTCGAGCAGCTCGGCGTCCACACCCGCGTGCTGTCCGCGATCACCGCGAGCCAGGTGGCCGAGCCGTACCTGCGCCGCCGCGCGATCCGGCATCTCGAGAAGGAACGCGTGGTCATCTTCGCGGGCGGTACGGGGAACCCGTTCTTCACGACTGACACCGCCGCAGCCCTACGCGCGCTCGAGATCGGCGCCGAGACGATCCTGATGGGCAAGAACGGCGTCGACGGGGTCTACGACGGCGATCCGGACGAGAACCCTGACGCCACCTTCCTGCCCGAGCTCACGCATCGCGAGGCACTCGAGCGCGGGCTCAAGGTGATGGACTCGACCGCGCTCTCACTCTGCATGGACAACAACCTGCCGATCCACGTCTTCGGCCTCGACGACGAGCGCAACATCGGGCGTGTCGTGCGCGGCGAGCGGATCGGCACGATTATCTCGACAGCAAGGAGGGAGGAATGATCGACGACTTCGTGAGCGACGCGACCCGACGGATGGACAAGTCGGTCGAGGCCGCTGCGCACGAGTTCAACACAGTCAGGACCGGCCGCGCGTCCGCGGCGCTCCTCGACCGCATCCAGGTCGACTACTACGGGACGCCGACGCCGCTCCAGCAGCTCGCGACGATCAACGTCCCCGAGCCGCGCATGATCACCGTGCAGCCGTACGACCCGGGATCGATCAAGGCGATCGAGCGCGCGATCCTCGAGTCCGATCTCGGTCTCACGCCGTCCAACGACGGCAAGATCGTCCGTCTGCCGATCCCGCAGCTGACGGAGGAAAGGCGCAAGGAGCTCGTGAAGGTCGTCAAGCACCTCGCCGAGGAGGGCCGGGTCGCGGTGCGAAACGTGCGCCGCGACGTCATGCACGACCTCAAGGAGCTCGTCAAGAACGGCGACGTCGGGGACGACGAGGAGCGGCGCGCCGAGGACCGCGTCCAGAAGCTGACCGACGAGCACGTCGCGAAGATCGAGGATCTTCTGAAGCGCAAAGAGGCCGAGATCATGGAGGTTTAAATCGGAGCCGTCTCCCTGCGGAGCCGCCTCCGAGAAGAGCATGAACCTCATCACCAAGCTGCGAACGCTCGGGACCGCGAAGGCGAGCCCCGAGGAAAGCCTTCCGGACGTCGCACGTTCGATCGCGATCATCATGGACGGGAACGGGCGCTGGGCGAGGCGGCGCAAGCTGCCGGTCGCCGCCGGGCACCGATCCGGTACAAAGGCGCTTCGCCGCACTGTCGAGGCGGCGATCGACCTCGGGGTGGAGTCCGTCTGCGTCTTCGCGTTCTCGACGGAGAACTGGTCACGCCCGCCCGAAGAGGTGGACGCGCTCATGGAGATCTTCATCGAGACGATCGAGCGCGAGCTGCCCGACCTCGCCAAGCAGGGAGTCGCGACGCGCTTCATCGGCCGCCGCGACCGCGCCAACCCGGAGCTCCAGGAGCGGATGGCCCGCCTGGAGGAAGAGACTTCGCACAACGAGCGGCTCCAGCTCTGGATCGCATTCGACTACGGCGGCCGCGCTGAGATCGTCGAAGCCACCCGGCGGCTGGTCGAGGAGGGGGTCGACCCGCGTGACATCGACGAGAACGCAATCGCCTCGCGCCTCTACGCGCCCGAGATGCCCGAGCCCGACCTTCTGATCCGCACCTCGGGGGAGCTGCGGGTCTCCAACTTCCTCCTCTGGCAGCTCGCCTACACGGAGCTCGTGTTCGTGGACACACTCTGGCCCGACTTCGGTGAGCGGCACCTCCGGCAGGCCCTCGCCGAGTACGCAGGGCGGCGCCGGCGCTTCGGCGGACGATGAGCCCCCTTATCTCGCGGCTCGCCATCGTGGCGGCCGGCCTCCCGATCGTCCTCGGCAGCGCGTATCTCGGCGGCTGGTTTTTCTTCGCACTCGTCGCGCTCGGAGGCTTGATCGCCCTCCACGAGCTCTACCGCCTGGCGAGACCGCTGCGTCCACTCGTCCTCGCGGGCTACGGCGGCGCGCTGGCGGCGTTCATCGGGGCCGAGGTCTCCGGCGCGGAGTGGATGCTCGCCGGCTTCCTGCTCACCTTCGTGCTCAGCTTCGTCTTCGCCGCCGTCTCGGAGACGAGGCAGTCGACGACGGTGGCCATCGCGACGACGATCTTCGGCGCGGCGTGGATCGGCCTCGGGCTCGGGCACCTGCTTCTCGTCCGCGAGCTCGACACCTACGGGCGACTCGCGCTGATCACGATCCTGCTCACCGTGTTCGTCACGGACACCTTCGCCTACGTCGGCGGACGGATCGCCGGGCGGCACAAGATGTCTCCGGTCGTCTCGCCGGGGAAGACGTGGGAGGGATTCGTCGTCGGCGCGACCGCAGGCGTGCTCACGACGTTCGTCGCCTTGTACAAGGAGGCCATCTTCGCCGACACGTGGCGCGCGCTCGCGCTCGGCGCGACTATCGTCGCGGCGGCGACCCTCGGCGATCTCTTCGAGTCGCTCGTGAAACGCGACCTCGGCACGAAGGACACCGGCCGCCTCCTGCTCGGGCACGGCGGTGTCCTCGACCGGATCGACTCGCTGCTCTTCGCCGCGCCGGCCGCCTATTTCACCATCCTCGCCCTGGGGCAGTCCTAGACTCTTCGGCATGAAGCGCGTCGCGCTCCTCGGAGCGACCGGGTCGATCGGCACGCAGGCGCTCGAGATAATCGGTGTCCATCCCGAGCTCGAGCTAGTCGCCGCCGCGTCCGGTTCGCAGGACATCGAGGGCCTCGCGCCGCTGACGCAGGTCGGCGGCGACCTCACCGAGCTCCTGGAGCGCGCGCAGCCGGATGTCGTCCTCAACGCGGTCGTCGGCTTCGCCGGGCTGCCGGCCACGTTCTGGGCGCTCGCGCGCGGGATAGACCTCGCGCTCGCCAACAAGGAAAGCCTCGTCGCGGGCGGAGAGCTCGCGAGAGCGGCGTGGAGGGAGGGGGGTGGCCGGATCCTGCCCGTCGACTCGGAGCACTCCGCCGCCTTCCAGCTGCTCGAAGGGCGCGCGCTCGAGACGGTCCACTCCCTCATCCTCACCGCGTCTGGGGGGCCTTTTCGTGGGCGCAGCCGCCTCGATCTCTCCGGGGTCACCGCGACTGAGGCGCTCGCGCACCCGACCTGGAACATGGGCCCGAAGATCACGGTCGACTCGGCCACGCTCATGAACAAGGGCCTCGAGCTGATCGAGGCGCATTTCCTCTTCGACCTTCCATACGAGCAGATCGGGGTCGTCGTGCACCCGACGTCCGTCGTGCACGCGCTCGTCCGCTTGCGCGACGGCGCGGCGCTCGCCCACCTCGGCTACCCGGACATGCGGGTGCCGATCTCCTACGCGCTCACGTTCCCCGAGCGCGCGGAGACCCCCATCGAGCCGCTCGATCTCGCCGCGGGGCTGATCCTCGAGTTCTCGGCCCCGGACGAGGACGCGTTCCCGTGCCTGGCGCTGGCCCGGGCGGCGGGGGAGGCGGGGCGCACCGCCCCCTGCGTCCTCAACGCCGCGAACGAGATCGCCGTGGCCGCCTTCCTGAACGGGCGTCTGCCCTTCCTCGCGATCGCAGAAGTCGTCGAGGGAACACTGAACGCGACGGACACCGCCGCCGCGCGCGACCTCGACGAGCTCGTCGCCATGGACGCCGAGGCGCGAAAGACTGCGGCGGCGCTCACCCGTGAGTTGGTTCACTAGAGACCGATGAACATCCTCGTCGCCATCGGGGGCCTCGCCTTCCTCATCCTCATCCACGAGGCGGGGCACTTCTTTACCGCGCTCGCCGTGAAGATGCGGCCGCGTCGCTTCTACATCTTCTTCCCGCCCGCGATCGTGAAGTGGCAGCGGAAGGGGATCGAGTACGGCATCGGGGCGATCCCGCTCGGCGGCTACGTGAAGATCCCGGGGATGCACAAGCCGGCGGGCTCCGACCTCGAGGGGCAGTTCGGTCCCGCGATCGACGAGGCTCCCTGGCTCGCGGCGCACCTCGAGCCAGTGACGAAGGCTCTCGACGAGGACAGGCTCCAGGATGCACGCACCGGGCTCGGCGACCTGCGCGCCGCAGTCGAGCGCTCAGACCTAAGCGACCCCGCGCGCAAGTCGGCCGAGCGCGGCCTCACGGATACGGACGATGCCGTCGCCGACGATGCGTACTGGCGGGCGCCCGTGTGGAAGCGGGTCACCGTCATTGCTGCGGGCCCGCTCACGAACCTCGTCTTCGCCATCGTCCTTTTGGCGACCGTCTTCATGCTGGGCGTCCCGTCGAAGGTCGACCGGACGATCGCCACGGTCGATCCGGGCACGCCGGCCGCGGAGATCCTCCGCGCAGGCGATACCATCGTCGCGATCGACGGCCAGCCGGTCGAGGGAGATCAGATCTCGGAGAAGATCCGGGCGAGCAACGGCGAGCCGGTCAGCCTCACGGTCGAGCGGGGCGGCAAGGAGGTGACCGTGCAGGCCCGCCCGCGCCTGATCGAGGGCGCGTACCGGCTCGGCTTCACCCTCGGAGTGATCTACGAGAGCTACGGCCCGTGGGACGCGCTCAAGCTCGCAGGCGAGAGGACCTGGGAGGCGACAAGCGCGATCGGCGCCTCGCTGGCGCGGATCGTCACCGGAGAGGGGCGAAAGGAGGTCGCGAGCCCCGTCGGCATCGTGCAGGCCTCCAGCGAGACCCTCGAAGCCGGCTTCCGCGAGTACCTTGGCATTCTCGCGCTCATCTCGCTCTCGCTCGCGCTCCTGAACCTCCTGCCGCTTCTGCCACTCGACGGCGGGCACATCGCCTTCTCGCTCGCGGAGGGAGTCCGCGGCCGTGCGATCCCGCGTGCCGCGTACGAGCGCGCCTCTGCGATCGGAATCCTCATCGTGCTCTTCCTGTTCTTCATCGGCCTCACCAACGACGTGAACCGCATCAGAGGCGGCTAGGAAGGCCGTTAGACTTTCTCCGATGGCGAGCGAACGCCAGATCCATGTCGGCGGCGTCGCGATCGGCGGCGGCGCTCCTGTCGTCGTGCAGTCGATGACCCTGACGAAGACGTACGACGTCGACGCCACGATGAGGCAGATCGGCGACCTCGCTTCCGCGGGCTGCGAGATCGTGCGTGTCGCGGTGCCGAAGTCCGAGGATGCCGACGCGCTCTCGAAGCTCGTCTACCTGAGCCCGGTCCCGATCATCGCCGACATCCACTTCAACGCCTCGCTCGCCCACAGGGCGATCGACGCGGGCGTCGCCGCGGTGCGGATCAACCCGGGCAACATCGGCGGGCCAGACAAGGTCGCGAGCGTCGTTGAGGCCGCTAAGGCGAAGGGGATCCCGATGCGAATCGGCGCGAACTCGGGCTCGCTGCCCAAGCACCTCGTCGAGTTGGCCCAGCGCGACACCGCGGAGGCCCTCGTGGAGGAGGCGCTCGAACAGGTGCGCCTGCTCGAGTCCATGGACTACTACGACTTCAAGATCTCGGTGAAGTCGAGCTCGGTACCGACGATGATCCGCGCGTATCGGATGCTTTCCGAGCGCGTCCCCTATCCGCTCCACCTAGGTGTGACCGAGGCGGGTCCCATCTCCACCGGGTCGATCAAGAGCGCGATCGGAGTCGGGTCGCTCCTCATGGACGGCATCGGCGACACGATCCGGATCTCGCTGACGGCCGACCCGGTCGAAGAGGTCAAGGTCGCCTGGGAGATCCTGAAGGCGCTTGGTCTGCGCGAGCGCGGGCCCGTGATGATCGCCTGCCCGTCCTGCGGCCGCGACAACGTCGGCGTCTGGAATCTCGCCGAGGCGGTCGAGGAGCGCCTAAAGAGCTATCCACAGGCCTTCGAGGTCGCCGTCATGGGCTGCGCCGTGAATGGCCCGGGGGAGGCCGGGGACGCCGATTTCGGAATCGCCGGCGGCCGCGACACCGGGTTCATCTACACGCACGGGCGTGTGCTGAAGAAGGTCTCCTCCGATATCCTCGTCGACGAGCTCTTCCACGAGATCGACACGTGGATCGCCGGGGGCATGGAGCGTCCGAAGCGGCTCAAGCTGGCAAAGCCCGCCGCATTCCTCATGGCCGAAGCGGCCCAGCGCCCGTCCTAGAGTAGAGGCGATGCGAGCCTCCAAGCTCTTCATCCCGACGCTCCGGGAGGATCCGGGCGATGCCGAAGCGGAGAGCCACAAGCTGCTCGTCCGAGGAGGGTTCATCCGCCAGGTCTCCGCGGGTCTCTGGTCCTTCACGCCCCTCGGCTGGCGCGTCCACCGCAAGATCGAGCAGATCATCCGCGAGGAGATGGACGCGATCGGGGGCCAGGAGATGCTGATGCCCGTCCTCACTCCCGCCGAGCTCTGGGAGGCGACCGGCCGGATCGCGATTCCGGAGATCTTCCGGGTCAAGGATCGGACCGGCCGAGACTTCATTCTGCCGTTGACGCACGAGGAGACGGTCACGTTCCACGCGCGCGAGCTCCAAAGCTACCGGGATCTTCCGCAGCTCTGGTACCACTTCCAGACGAAAGATCGCGACGAGCCGCGTCCGCGCGGCGGTCTCCTGCGGGTTCGCGAGTTCATCATGAAAGACGCCTACTCGTTCGACCGGGACGAGGAGGGTGTGCGCGCGAGCTTCGAGGCGAACCGCGAGGCGTACAAGAAGATCTTCGCCCGCTGCGCGCTGGAGACGTACGACGTCCAGGCCGAGAGCGGGATCATGGGCGGCAAGTTCAGCATCGACTTCCTGGCGCCGTCCGGCTCGGGCGAGAACACGCTGGTTCGCTGCGAGAACGGCGACTACGCGGGTGACCTGGAGGTGGCGGAGGCGGTTCCGAGCGCGGCCGTGCTGCCTGAGCAGCTGGACGCGCCCGAGGAGATCGAAACACCCGGGGTGACGACCATCGAGGGGCTCGCCGAGTTCCTTGGGATCGATGCGTCGGCGACCTCGAAAGCGATGCCGGTCGTCAAGCCCGATGGCACCGTCGTGCTTGCGCTCGTCCGTGGCGACGACCGCCTGAGCGAGACAAAGCTCTACGACGCGATGCCCGGCGCATCACGCCCGGCGACCGACGACGAGATCAGGGCCGCGTTCGGCGCGGGCGGCGGCTCCCTCGGACCGGTCGGCTTCTCGGGCGAGGTGATCGCCGACGAGACTCTGCGCGAGGGGCAATTCGTCGCGGGCGCAAACCACGACGGGCGGCATCTGCGCGGCGTCGAGGTGGGCCGTGACTACCAGCCGCGCTTCGCAGACCTGCGCGAACCGCGTGAAGGCGACCGCTGCCGGCTGTGCGGAGGCGCGCTCATCTTCCAGACAGCGATCGAGGTCGGCCACATCTTCAATTTCGGGAGCTTCTACTCCGCGCCGCTCGGTGCGACCTTCCTCGACGAGGACGGGCAGGAGAAGCCGTTGCTCGGCGGCAGCTACGGCATCGGGCCGGGTCGCGTCATGGCCGCGATAGTCGAGCAGCACAACGACGAGCACGGGATCTCCTGGCCCGCATCGGTCGCCCCGTACGACGTCCACGTCGTGGCGATCGGCGCGGCTGGGGCCGAGGCCATGGAGACCGCCGAGGGGATCGTCACCGCTCTCGAGGATGCAGGACGCTCCGTTCTCCTCGACGACCGCGACGAGCGCCCAGGCGAGAAGTTCGCCGACGCAGACCTGATCGGCTGCCCGGTTCGCCTCACCGTCGGCAAGAAGACCCTCGAAGACGGGCAGGTCGATCTTCTGGTGCGCGAGGGCCGAGCCGAGGAGCGCGCATCGGTCGGAGAAATTCCCGCTCGTGTGGGAGGATTGCTCGATGGCACGTAAGCGAAGATTCAGTGAAGAGCCCTTCGGCGAGACGATCCAGGCCCTGATGGCCGAGCGGGCGACGACTTACCGCGGGCTCGCCGAGAAGACGGGCCTCTCCGCCGGGTACCTGAACCACCTCGTGCACGGGAATCGACCGGTGCCGTCCAACGAGGTGATCGCCACGCTCGCGAAGGCCCTCCGCGTCGAGCCGGAGCACTTCCGCGAGTACCGCATTCGTGTGATCACCGACCGGCTCGAGCGCATGCCCGAGCTCGTCGACCGCCTGTACAAACGTTTGAACGCTTAGGCGCGAGCGAGGAAGCCGAGCTCGAGCAATCGCCGCACGGCCGGAAGCCCCGCGCGCGCGACCGAGTCCTCCTCGAGTTGGGAGTCGCGGGCGATCTCGGCGAACAGGTCGCGAAGGCGCCGGCGCCCGTCGAGACGCGCGAGGAGCTCGATCGTGTACGCGTCAACGCCGACGCTGAAGCCCAGGCCCCATTCGAGGCGGGCGCGTGCGCTCTCGAGCTCGAGGCCCTCGTCCTTATGGCGCCAGACCTGCTCAATGCGTTGCGGCTCAACGACGGCGAGAACCTCGTCCAGAAGCTGGTCGTCGGCGGGCAGCGAGGCCAGGAGGTCGTGGTTGACGAAGGTGCGCACGATCTGGTCGCCGGCCGGGCCCGTCATCGTCTCCGGAATCACCTCGCGGCGCACCCAGTTCCTCCCGCGAGAGCGCCGCCGGAGGACGATCGTCCCGGAGGCGATCCTGTCTGCGGCGAGATCTCGGAGAAAGCCGGTCCAGCGGGCGACTGAGCCCGGGTCTGCATGCGCGGCGGCGTATCCAGCAGGATCGTCCTCCCGCTCGAGGAGGAGGATCGCGTCGCACCCGGTCCCGGCAACCCACTGCTCGAGCGGCGACCACCAGTCCTCGCCCGTGCCGAGCACCCAGGTAACGAGGACGTGCGCGAAGCCGCCCTCGCTCAAATGCGAGGCGACCGCCTTGACCAACTCGCGGCACCGGGTGTCGGCGCGCTCGTCCTCCTCAGGGGAGAGCACGCGCGGCGGGTTGGCCACGATGAGCCCGTACGAATGGCCTGCGAGCGGCTCAAGGTTCTCTCCCTCGACCGCTTCGAGATTGTCGAGTGCGTTCAGTAGCGCGCCGAGGCGGATGAGTGCCAGCGCCCGGGCGTCCGCCTCGACGGCGACCGCGCGGTCCGTGTGCCGGGCCGCGAGAAGCGCGTGCATGCCCGTGCCCGCTTCGGCTTGGAGAGCCGAGACGAAGTGCATGCGAACCGTCATGTTCGCCAAGAGGTGCGATCCCTCCGGCGGTTCGGCTCCGGGCTCGTAGGCGACGAGGACGTCCTTGTGGGGAACGAGGCGGACGGTTGCCCGTACGTCGCCGTCCACGGCTTCGAGGACGCCCGCCGCGACGAGCCGGTCCGGGTCGAGCCCCGGAAGTGCGGCCGCGGCGTCCTGCCACGAGACCTCGTCACCGAGGAAGAAGAGCCGGATCAGCGTGTCGAGCGGCTTTCCTTGGGATACGCGCTGAAGATGGAGGGGGATGTCGGCCGCTCGAGCGTGGAGCTCGCCGTCGACGCCGAGACGCTCCTTCAGGCCGTCTGCGGTGTAGCCGGCGGCTACGAGCAGCGTGCCCAGCGTCGAAACGGCCCCGGGGTCGTCGAGGCCTGGAGTGGGGTGGGGCGATGTGTCCGTGCTCACGAGGATACGTGGGGCATCCGCTATCGTTGCCGGCACGGGGCGTGGCGCAGCCTGGTTAGCGCGCTAGTCTGGGGGACTAGAGGTCCCGAGTTCAAATCTCGGCGCCCCGATGGAATGGAAAGCCCCGCTCAGGCGGGGTTTTCTCCTCACAGGGATCTCGCCTTCCACTTCGGCCTCGGTGGCCATACCGCGCCCAAACGCCTCCAACGAACTCGAGCACGGTCGGCGGAGTCGGGGAGAAGGTGGCCATATGTCGTCTCGATCTGCTGGACGGATGTCCCATCATCCGCGCGAGTTCAAAGAGCCCGATGCCAGCGGCGATACGAACTCGTCCTCACTGTCGCCTCGGCTGTTCGGGCGGAAGGCCTAGCCTTCTCCCTCAAGCGTTTGTGTGAGATTCCCTTCGGGTAAGTCAAGCCTCTTCAATTTCATGAGGAGGATGCGGTGAAGATATTAGGAACCCTCGTCGTTATGGGCATCGTTGCGGTCGGCACACTCGTGATGAGCGCGTCTGCGAGCGCAGCGGCTCATTGTCATGGCCTAGAAGCAACGATGACCGGCACCTCGGGGTCAGACACCATCGTGGGGACAGGCCATAGCGATGTCATCGTCGCG
>DATHAA010000080.1:0-35484 GCA_035296905.1 Gaiellaceae bacterium | reverse complement strand
CACCGCGCTCGAAGTAACGCGCGTTCTCGGTCTGATGGTCGGCGGTTGCATGCGGGTACGGGACGAGCAGCGCAGGTCGGCCAGCAGCGGCGATCTCCCAGACGGAGCCACCGGCGCGGGCAACGACGAGGTCGGCTGCGGCGAGCGCGGCGCCGAAGTCGTCCGAGAACGGCAGCAGGCGGTAGTCGCGGCGCGCGACCCGCTCGGCGAGCGCGGGGTAGTCGCGCTCGCCCGCCAGGTGCAAAACCGCTGGGCCGGAGTTCCCGAATGCCTCGAGCGCCGCCTCGTTGAGCCGCTGCGCGCCCTGACTTCCGCCGAAGACGAGGACGACCGGCCCCTCCTCCGGGAGCTCGAAGTGGCGACGTGCATCGGCCTGGTCGCCCGGCTGGGAGCGCGCGGGGATCGGCCGGCCGACCACCTGGTACTTCGGCGGCTCGAGGCCCTCGACCGGATATGCGAGGAACACGGCCTTCGCGAAGGGCGCCGCCAGGCGGTTGGCCAGCCCGAGGTGGGCGTCCGCCTCCGAGAGCGCCGCGGGGATCCGCATGCCTCCGGCGGCGAGCACCATCGGCCCGGCGACATAGCCGCCTCCGCCGAGCACGATGTCGGGACGGCGCCTGCGCAGGATCCGGACACAGACGGGAACCGCCGTGGCCGCGCGGCCAAGCGCCTTCGCCAGGCGCACGCTCACCTCCCGCGGAAAGCCTTCGACGCCGAAGACGTCGAGCTCGTAGTCCGCGTCGCGGACGAGCCGCGAGTCGGCGTTCGACGCGAAGGAAACCTCCGCGCCGAGCTGCCTAAGCGACTCGGCGACGGCGAGTGCCGGCAGCACGTGTCCGGCGGTTCCGCCGGCCGCGATCAGGCACTTCGGTTTCCCGGACGACGGCATCGTTCGACGCGATGTTAAGCAGGATGCCCACTGCGGCGAGGCCGACCACCAAGCTGGATCCTCCGTAGGACACGAAGGGAAGCGGGATCCCGGTCAGCGGCGCGATGCCCATGACCGCGCTCACGTTCACCGCGGCCTGCCCGCAGATCAGCGCCGTGATCCCCGCCGCAAGCCGCTTTCCAAACGGGTCGCGGCAGTGCAGTGCGATGTTGAAGCCAGCGTAGGCGAAGACCGCGAACGCCGCGATGACCCCCATCGCGCCGATGAGCCCGAGCTCCTCGCCGACGATAGCGAAGATCATGTCCGTAGATGCCTCGGGCAGGTAGTAGATCTTCTGCACGCTCTCGCCGAGGCCGACTCCGAAGAAGCCGCCGGACCCAAGGGCGATCATCGACTGGACGGACTGGAAGCCGGCTCCCTGCGGGTCGTGCCAGGGGTCGAGGAAGCTGAAGATCCGCTCGCGGCGGTACGGCTCGAGCCAGATGGCGAGGAGGACGACGCTTGTTGCGATCCCGGCTGCCGAGGCGAGGAGCCGAAGCCGCGTGCCGGAGACGACGAGGATCGCGGAGACCATGATCGCGATCGCGATCGCCGTCCCGAGGTCGGGCTCGATCAGGATCAGCGCGCACGCCAGCCCCACGACGACGCCGATCGGCTTCGCGAGCTCGCCGAGGGTGCGCGGCGCAGGCTTCCGGGCGAGGAGCGCCGCGGTCCAGAGCGCGAGCACGAGCTTGGCGAGCTCGGACGGCTGGAAGTTCATGAAGCCGATCGGGATCCACCGACGCGCACCGTTAACGGCGGTACCGATCGCGAGCACCGCCACCAGCAGGATGAACGTGGCCGCGAGGAGCGGCTGCGTGGCGTGGCGCAGCCGATGGAAGTCGAGGCGGGAGAGGATGACGAGCGCGACGAGCCCCATCACGGCGTAGATCGCCTGGCGCTTCAGGTAGTAGGACGGTGCGTCGGAGGAGAGAAGGGCGCGCGCCGAGCTCGCGCTGTAGACCATCACGAGCCCGAATGCGACGAGGCCCAACGTGACGAGAACAAGGAGGTGGTACTCGAGATGGTTGCCGCCGGGCCGCTTCACAGCGCCTCGACGAGCTCGCGGAAGCGCTCTCCCCGCTCCTCGAAGTCCCGGAACTGATCGTAGCTCGCGCACGCGGGCGACAGGAGGACGACCTCGCCCGGGTCCGCGTCCCGGTACGCGTCCCGTACAGCGGTCGGCAGGTCGCGCGAGTACGTGAAGCGGACTCCCTCGGCCGCGAGCGACTCGGCGATCTCGTCCGCCGAGTCCCCGATCAGGTACGCCTGGGCCACGCCAGAGGCGGCGGCCCGCTTGGCGAGTCGCGCGAACGGGATCCCCTTGCGGCTCCCGCCCAGGATCAGGCGGATTCCCGGCGGATAGGCGGAGAGGGCGCGCTCGGCGGCCTCCGGGTTCGTCGCCTTGGAGTCGTTCACGAAGCGCACTCCGCCCACCTCGCGGACGAGCTCGAGGCGGTGCGGGACTCCCTCGAACGAGGACAGGCCGGCGGCGATCGCGTCGTCCGGGATCCCGGCGGCGCGCGCGGCGGCGGTGGCGGCGGCGGCGTTCTCGCGGTTGTGCTCGCCGGGGATGCCTGGCTCGGCGGGCAATGCGTCCTCGAGCGAAAACTCGATCCGCCGGGCCTCGCCGGGGATCGCGTCGAGGCCGCGCGGGACGACGGCGACGTCCTCCGCCGTCTGGTTCTCGAAGATCCGGAGCTTGGCGGCGCGGTAGTCGTCGAGGGTCTCGTGCCGGTCGAGGTGGTCCGGCGCGAGATTGAGCAGGACGGCGATGTGCGGGCGGAAGGCGTCGATGTCCTCGAGCTGGAAGCTCGAGAGCTCGCACACGATCCATGCTCCTTCGACGAGTGCGCCGTCCAGTCCGGAGAGCGGCCGGCCCACGTTCCCGGCCACGGCCACGTCCTTGCCAGCGGCGCGGAAGATGGCGCCCAGCAACTCGCTCGTGGTCGTCTTGCCGTTCGTGCCGGTGACACCGAGGATCGGGTTGTCGAGAAGCCGGAAGCCGAGCTCGACCTCGCTCCAGACGGTCAGTCCACGCTCCCGCGCAGCGGCTGCGAGGGGAGCCGCCGGAGGTACTCCTGGGCTTTTAACGAGCAGGTCCACGCCGTCGAGAAGCTCGGGGTCGTCCGCGCCGAGGACGACTTCGACGCCTGCCGCGCGAAGCCTCCCCGCGTCGAGGTCGTCCCGCCGGTCGACGCCGACGACCTGCACTCCGCGCCGCGCCAACGCGAGCGCCGCCGCCTCGCCCGAGCGCGCGAGGCCGAGGACGAGCGCCCTAGGAGGCCAGGTTGTTGAAGTTCGAGAAATAGGCGTAGTAGAGGACGAAGCCGCACGCGCAGAGGATCGCGGTCGCGATCCAGAAGCGCACCGTGATCCTCGTTTCCGACCAGGCCTTCATCTCGAAGTGGTGGTGGAGCGGCGCCATCAGGAAGATGCGGCGCCCGAACCACTTGAAGGTTAGGACCTGGAGAATCACGGAAAGGGCCTCGACGAGGAAGATGCCGCCGATCAGGAGGAGGAGGAGCTCGGTCTTCGTCATGATCGCGAAGGCCGCGAGCGCACCGCCCAGGCCCATCGAGCCCGTGTCGCCCATGAAGACCTGGGCCGGGAAGGCGTTGTACCAAAGGAATCCGATCGAAGCCCCGATCAGGCTCGCGCCGAGGATGGCGAGGTCGAGGTCGATCGGGTCGGCCGGCGCACCACGCCGGACGGCGGTGAGAGCGGCGACCAGGCTCATCGCCGTGTAGGTGAGGATCGCGATCGTCGTCGTGCCCGCTGCGAGCCCGTCGACCCCGTCCGTGAGATTCACCCCGTTGGCCGCGCCGGCGATGATGAAGAAGGCGAGTACGTACCAGGCGTAGGAGAGCGGGATATCCACATCGATGAGCGGCACGTAAACGGACGTCGAAAAGCCACGGTCGGAAACGACCAGGCCCACGATGACCGTGATCCCCACGAGCCAGACGAGCTTCCAGCGGCCGGCGAGACCCAGCGAGCGACGGCGGGCAATCTTCGTCCAGTCGTCGACGAAGCCGATGGCCGCGCAGCCGAGGGTGACGAAGAAGGCCGTCAGCGCCGGCAGGGTGTGCTTCGAGAAGGCGAGGAACGGGATCGCCATCGCGAGCATGATCAGAAGGCCGCCCATTGCCGGCGTGCCGCGCTTCACGACGTGCCCTTGCGGGCCCTCCTCTCTGATCTGCTGCCCGAACTCGTTGCGGCGCAGGAAGTCGATGAACTTCGGGCCCGCGACGATCGAGATGACCATCGAGATGAGCCCCGCGAGAAGGACCTGAACCACGCGCGGAGACTAGCTTCGAGCCGGGACGACGGCGACAGCTTCCGCGATCGCCTCGAGCCCCATGGAGCGCGAGCCCTTGACGAGCACGCAGTCGCCCGGCTGCAGGAGCTGCCGCAACGCGGTGAGCCCCGCCTCGACCGTCGGTGCCCAGCGAACCGTGGGCACGCCGCGCGCCCCTTGGACGTAGCCGCGGGCGAGTGGACCGACCGCGACGAGCACGTCCACACGGGCACGAGCCACGGCGGCCCCGACGTCCCGGTGATACGACGCAGCGCCGGGTCCGAGCTCCGCCATGTCGCCGAGCACCGCGACCTTCCGGTGATCGCCGGCGCGCTCGGCCAGATGCTCGAGGGCGGCCGCCATGGAGAGCGGGTTCGCGTTGTAGCAGTCGTTGATGAGAACGCCGCCCTCCGGGAGCGAGACCTCTTCCCCGCGCAGGCGCGAGAGCTGGACATGGCGCGCCCCGCGCTCGGCCTTCCCGAGCGGAAGGCCGAGCGCATGGTAGGCGGCGAGCGCAGCGAGCGCATTCGTGGCGTTGTAGCGCGAGGAAAAGCTGAATTCGAGGGTGAGCGGCCGCCCGAACGCCGTCACCTTGAGGCGGGCCTGTCCGTCGTGGGCCGCGAAGTAGGTGAGCGAGACGTCGCCGCCCTCACCGAAGCGGTAGATCTCGATGTCGGTTCGCGTCAGGTACGGCTCGAGGTAGGGCTGGTTGGCCGGCACGACGGCCGTCCCGCCCGGCGGTAGCGCTTCGATCAGCTCGGCCTTCGCCTGCGCAACGCGCCCGACCGTGCCGAGGAGCTCGAGGTGGACGGGGCCGACCGCCGTGACGATCCCCACGTCCGGCCGCGCGATCTCGCAGAGCTCGGCGATCTGCCCGAGGCCCCGCATGCCCATCTCGACGACCGCGACCTCGGTGTCCGGATCGAGCTTGCACAGCGTCAGGGGCAGGCCGACCTCGTTGTTCTGGCTTCCCTCCGCCGCCACCGTGCGCGCGTGCGGCCGGCAGAGCGCGGCGAGGATGTCCTTCGTCGAGGTCTTCGCGGTCGAGCCCGTGACGGCAACGACGTTCGCGGCGCTCCGCGAGCGGACTTCGCGCGCGATCCCCGCGAGAGCGGCGAAGGCGTCCTCCGGGACAAGCGCCGCCGCCGCCCCGGCCTCGAGAGCCTCGTCCGCGAATTCGACGCCCCGCCCCACCGCGACGAAGAGGTCGCCCGGTTCCACGCGCCGCGAGTCGATGGTCACCCCGGTGACGGGCTCTCCGGATCCGGGTCGCATCTCGCCGGTGGCGACGCGGCCGATCTCCTCGAGCGTGAGCGGGATCATGCCCGGGCCGCCAGTCGGCGCAGCGTCTCGCGCGCGACCTCCCGGTCGTCGAACGGGACGACCCGGTCGGCAAACTCCTGTCCCTGCTCGTGGCCCTTGCCGGCGATCACGACGACGTCCCCCTCACCGACCCGCTCGAAAGCGGATGTGATG
Organism: Gaiellaceae bacterium; assembly: GCA_035296905.1. Classification (GTDB taxonomy): domain Bacteria; phylum Actinomycetota; class Thermoleophilia; order Gaiellales; family Gaiellaceae; genus DATEOR01. Next base: position 29,779 of record DATHAA010000080.1, on the reverse strand, counting down.
GCGTCCTCGCGGTCGGGCTCCACCTCCGGATCGCCGGACATCCCCGCAACGATCTCGTCGATGATCGCCTGCGGCTCTTCGCTCCGCGGGTTGTCGGAGGTGACGATCGCCGAATCGGCGAGGCGGGTGACGACCTCGCCCATGAGCGGCCTCTTGCTCCGGTCGCGGTCGCCGCCGCATCCGAAGACGCAGACGAGGCGGCCGGCCGTGATCTCGCGTGCCTCCGTGAGAACATTCTCGAGCGCCTCCGGCGTGTGCGCGTAGTCGACGAGGACCGTGAACGGCTGACCCTCGTCCACGGCCTCGAAGCGGCCCGGCACCCCGGTCACGTGCGCGACGCCGGTGGCGATCGCCTGCGACTCGATCCCGAGGAGGCGTGCGGCCTTCACGGCCCCGAGGACGTTCTCGACGTTGAAGCGGCCGCGGAGCTTCGTCTCGAGCGGGATGCCGGCGACGGTGAAGCGGGCGCCGCCAGCGGTCAGCTCGAGATCCTGGGCGTCCGCAAGCTCGAAGGTCACCGGCTCGTCGCCGATGTCGCGGAGCTCCTGGGCGAGCCGCCGGCCATACGCGTCTCCGACGTTGACGACCGCCGGAGGCCTGCCTCCATCCAGGTCGGGCTCGGTGAAGAGCCGGAGCTTCGCGTCGTAGTAGTCCTCGAGCGTCCCGTGAAAGTCGAGGTGGTCCTGGCTCAGGTTCGTGAAGACGAGGACGGCGAAGCGCATGCCGAGCAGGCGCTTCAAGGCGGAGCCGTGGGACGTGGCCTCCATTGCCACGCTCCTGTCGCCGGCGTCGAGCATCTCGCGCAGAAGGCGCTGGACATCGATCGCCTCTGAGGTCGTGCGGACCGCGGCGCGCCGCTCGCCTCCGACCCGGTTCTCGATAGTGCCGAGGAGACCCGGGCGCCGGCCGGCCGCGGCGAGGATGGCAAAAAGAATGAAGGCGGTCGTCGTCTTTCCGTTCGTCCCGGTGACCCCGGCGACCTCGAGCTCGCGCGTCGGGTGGCCGAAGAAGGCGTCGGCCGCGAGGGCCATCGCCTCACGGGCGTCCGCGACGAGGAGCTGCGGCACCGGCACGTCGAGCTCGCGCTCGACGATCAGTGCTGCGGCGCCGCCGGCGACGGCCTGCGGCGCGAAGTCGTGCCCGTCGGCCTTCATCCCGGGGACGCAGACGAAGAGAGCCCCCGGAGTCACGCCACGTGCGTCGTAGGCCAGGTCGGTGACGTCGACGGGGGCCGGGTTCGCGGCGCGCGTGGCGTGCACGGCGTGGGCCAGGAGCTCAAGGTCGATGGGGCCGGATTCTAGCAACGGGGCCTCTCGGTCCGGATGGGTCGCGCGTCTGAAAAACCCTTCTTTTGCACGGATATTTGACGTTTCGCGCGCCACACGCGCACTTCTCAGCGTTAGAATCGAAGTGGAGGGAGGCCCGCGGTGGCCCCGGCTAGTCGGGCGGAATCTCGAGGTATTGCAAGGCGAACTTGGCGATCTCGGCGAATGCCGGCGCCGCCACCACCCCGCCCCAGATGGCTCCGCGCGGCTCGTCCACGGTCACCAGGATGACCAGGCTCGGGTGCTTGGCCGGCACGAACCCGACGAACGAGGCCACGTAGGCCGACGTCGAGTACCCGCCCGCACCGTCGGGCTTCGCCGCGGTGCCGGTCTTGCCAGCGATCCGGTAGCCGGGGACCTGCGCGGCGGTGCCCGACCCCTCCTCGACGACCTCGCGCAGCATGTGGCGCACCTGGTCCGCGGTCTGCGTGGAAACGACCCGTCGCCGTGCGGCCTGCACCCGCTCGCCGTCCCCGACCCGATCGACGAGATGTGGCTCGATGAGAACGCCCCTGTTCGCGAGCGCGCCGTAGGCGGCGATCATCTGCACCGGCGTCACTGCAATGCCCTGACCGATGGGGACGTTGCCGATCGTCGAGCCCGACCACTCTTCGGGCGCGAGGACGATCCCCTTGCTCTCGCCGGGAAAGTCGATCCCAGTCGGCCGGCCGAAGCCGAAGCGGTGGATCCAGTCGTTGACGCGGGTCTGGCCAAGCGCCTCGGCGATCGTGACGACGCCGACATTGGACGAGCGCGAGAGGATCTCGTCGGTGGTCATCTTCTGCGTCCCGCGCGACTCGGCGTCGTGGATCTTCCGGTCGGCGACCTGGATCTCGTAGGGCAGGGTGAACTTCGTCTTCGGCGTCACGATGCCGGTCTCAAGCGCACCCGAGATCGTCACGATCTTGAAGGTCGAGCCGGGCTCGTACGTGTCCGTCACAGCGCGGTTTCGCTGCCGATCCTGCGACACGTCGGGGAATTTGTTCGCGTCGTAGCCGGGGTCGTTCGCGATGGCGAGGATCCCGCCGGTGCGGGGGTCCATGACGATCGCGCTCGCGGACTTGGCGGCCCACCGCGTCCGCGTCTCTTCGAGCACGCGCTCGACCTGGCCCTGGATCGATTGGTCGAGCGTGAGGTAGACGTTCTTCCCGTCGCTCCCTGGCTTCGAGTCGACGACCTGAAGGGTGTGCCCGAAAGGGTCCTTGACGATCGTCTTCTCGCCGCGCGTGCCGGTGAGTGTCTTGTCGAGTTCGAGCTCGAGGCCGGCGAGACCCTTGTTGTCGACGCCCGCGTAGCCGAGGACCGAGGCGCCGATCCTCTTCTGCGGATAGTCGCGCCGCTCCTCGTCGTAGAACCCGAATCCCTGGATGTGCTTGTCCTGGAGCGACTGCGCGAGGCCCGGGTCGGCCTGGCGCTCGACGTAGACGAATCCGCGCGAACGGTCCGCGAGCAGCGGATACACCTTGTCCGCGTCAAGGCCGAGGCTCTGCTCCACGGCGATCGCCGCCGCGCGTGGATCGCGGATCTGACCCGGGTTGGCGTAGATGGTCGTTGCGCGCGAGCCGATCGCGAGCTCGACGCCGCGGCGGTCGTACACCGTTCCGCGGTGAGGCGGCACCTCGATCGTCTCTCGGTGCTGGTTCGTCGCCAGGTTCCCGAGCGCCTGCGCGCGCACGGCCTGCAGCCAGCCCGCGCGAAGGAGCGCGACGGCGAAGACGGCCGCGAAGAGAGCGATGAGAAGGCGAATGCGCCGGTTCGCGACCCGCGCGGTCATTGTCTAGGGCCCGTGGTGCCCGAGCTCGAGGTACGTGGTCGAAGCCGGCGCACCCAGGTGGAGCGTCTTCGTGGCGATTTCCTCGATCCGCCCGGCGGCGGCCGTCGACGACAGCTGCGACTGGATGTTCTCGCGCTTGGAGACGAGCTCGTCGCGCTGGTTGTCGAGCTGCTCGACCTGCATGTTCAGGCGGAGGACGGCGACGTTCAGGGCCACGATGCCGGCGAGGAGCACCGCGACGATCACGATCCAGAAAACGCCTCCGGCGACTCGCGGCCGGGCCTCGGGACGAGCAGCGCGCCGGGGCCGTGACTGCGTCCGAGGCGGAGCGGCCGGCTTCCGGCGTCGCTCCGCCGGCGCGTACGCTCTCGCAGTGGCGGGCGCGAAGCTCGCCATCAGTCGTTCCCCACCTTGACTGCCGCCCGCAGCTTCGCCGACGCCGAGCGCGGGTTCTCGGCGGTTTCCTGCGGCGACGGGCGAACGGCCTTGCGCGTCAGGAGACGCATCGTCGGCTCGTTCCCGCAGACGCAGACGGGAAGCTCGGGCGGGCACGTGCACCCGCGTGCCTGGGCGGCGAAAAAGCGCTTGACCATGCGGTCTTCGAGGGAATGGAAGCTGATGACTGCGAGTCGTCCGCCCGGCCGCAGCATGGCAAGCGCGGCCGGGAGCGCGCGCTCGAGCGAGTCGAGCTCCTCGTTGACGGCGATCCTGAGCGCCTGGAACACGCGCTTCGCAGGATGGCCGTCTCCGAAGCGGCGCGGTGCCGGGATGGACGACTTGACGACGTCGACGAGCTCGCCCGTGCGCTCGAACTCCTTCTCCTGGCGGCGGCGGACGATCGCCTGGGCGATCTGGCGTGCAAAGCGCTCCTCCCCGTAACGGCGAAAGATCGTCGCCAGCTCGCGCTCGTCCCATTCGTTGACGATCTGCTTGGCGCTCAACTCACTGGAGGGGTCCATGCGCATGTCGAGCGGCGCGTCGACCGCGTACGAGAAGCCGCGCTCGGGCCGGTCGATCTGCATGCTCGAGACGCCGAGGTCGATGAGAATCGCGTCTGCCTCGACGCCGTTCGCGCCGAGCTGGGTGAGGACGACGGAGAGCTCGCCCCGGAGGAAGCGCGCCTGCACGCCCGCCTCGCGCTCGAAGCGTTCGAAGAATGGGCGCACGGTCGAGTCGCGGTCGATCGCGATGAAGCGGCCCTTCCCCTTCAGGCCGGCGGCGAGGACGCGTGCGTGCCCGCCCGCGCCGAAGGTTGCGTCGACGACGGTCTCTCCCGGCGTGACGGCGAGGAGCCCCCGCACCTCGTCCGCGAGGACGGGGACGTGGTCAGTCCTGCTTCGCTGCAAGGCGCTCGGCAACAAGCTCCACACTCCCTTCGACCTCTTCGATTTGCGTTTTCCATGAGGCGCGGTCCCAGATCTCGACGTGGTCGCGGACGCCCGCGACGACGACCTCGCGGCCAAGGCCTGCGTGCTCGAGGAGCGCGGGGGGAACCATCATCCGGCCCTGCTTGTCCAGCTCGGTCTCGGCGGCGCCCGCGAACATATAGCGGCTCATCTGGCGCGCCTCCTTGCTAAAAGGGTTGAGGCCTTCGAGCTGGGCGGCCACGAAGGAATCCCAGTTGTCGCGGGTGAACACAAAGAGACAACCGTCGAGCCCGCGCGACACGACGACCTCGCCCTCGAAGGCCTGGCGGAACTTGGCCGGGAGGGTGAGCCGGTTTTTGTCGTCGAGGGTGTGCTCGTATTCGCCGAGTAGCATCCAACCGCCTGAGGCTTGATCCCCACTTCGCCCCACTGTAAACCACAAACCACCACTTGGCAACCCCCGATCACCACAAGGAGCCACCATGGATGTGACGCGAAAAGAGCTGGCCGAGCTGCTGAAGGAAGCCGAGAGCGCCCACGGCGAGTACGAGCGCGGCCTCGGGCACCGCGACGAGGACTGGCCGACCTGGTACGCCGGCTACATCCTCGACCGGCTCAGCGAACGATCGGCCTAGGCGCCGTGGGCGCCGCGTCTCGACAACGCGGCCGCTCCTGAGCGTGCCCCGAGCGAAACAGCCTCGTCCACCGGCAGCCCCTCGGCGAGCCCATACGTGAGCCCGGCGGCAAAGCTGTCCCCCGCGCCGTAGGCATCCTGGAGCGGCCCCGGCGCGGGCGCCGGCGGGAAGTGGGTCGGCGCACCACCCGGGGAGGTGAACGTCCCACCCTGAGACCCGGCCGTCGCGACGTCGGTCCGCGGTGGAGGCTCGAGGTCGCCGGGGCGATACGTCTCGCCCTGATCGTTTCGGCTCCGGACGAGCGCGTCCAGCTCGACACGGCCTTCGGCCAGCGTCGCGAGCGAGCGGGCGGTCGCGACAAGCACCTTCGACTCGCGAGCGGCTTTGAGGGAAGCCGCGTCCCCGCTCACGAAGTAGACGCCGTCTACTCCGGCGAGCTCGTCCCACGGGAGGTCTTCGGAGCGCCGCGGGCCAAGGCGCTCTCCGATGACGGTGATCGTTCTCTCCCCCGCCGAGTCGATGTACGTGAAGCCGCGGCGCTGCGGCTCCCGGCGCACGGCCGCGTGCACGGTGACTCCGTGGCGCTCGAGCTCCGGGACGACTTTCTCGCCGAGCTCGTCGTCGCCGATCGCGGTGAAGAGGGTGCTCGACCCGGCGAGACGTGCCAGCTGCACCGCGGCGACCGCGCCTCCTCCGGCCGCCTCGCACCACGTCTCGCCCGCGTGGAGGATCTCGCCCGCCTTCGGCACGTGGTCGACCCGGACGAACTCGATCCACTCGACGTGGCCCACGACCGCGATGTTCACGGCGGCAGTCTCACATCTCAGCGAGCCGGCGCGTTACAGCAGATGATGAACGCCGTGGCGATACCGCCCTTCGAACGCTTCTACGAGGAGTACCGCGACGAGATCTACGGGTATCTCGGCAAGCTCGCCGGCCGGGACGCGGCCGACGATGCCTTCCAGGAGACGTTCCTCCGTGCCCTGCGCGGGTACCCGAGCCTCCAGCACGGGCGACACCTGCGCGCGTGGGCCTACCGGATCGCAACCCGGGTCGCAATCGACGAACGCCGGAGGAGGAGGCCCACAGCGGAGATCCCCGAGCTGCCGGCTGACGACAGCCGCCCGGTGTACGCCGAGCTCGACCATCTCACAGGCGACCTTCCGGCGACCGAGCGGGCGGCGGTCGTCCTTCGCTACGGCTACGACCTGGACTATGCAGACATCGCGACAGCGCTCGGCTCCAGCGAGGACGCGGCCCGTCAGGCCGCCTCGTCCGGAGTCCGGCGGCTGCGCAGGAGGATGACATGACCGTTCCCGCCAAGACCGACCTCGCCTTCCGCGAGCGGGCGGCCGCCGAGGCCCTCCTCGACGTCGCCTACGACCTGACCGACTCCCCGATCGGCCCGCTCCTCGTCGCCACAACCGAACGCGGCCTCTGCGAGATTGCCTTCGATCCCGATCCGGAGGCTGAGGTCGAGCGCCTTTCCCGCCTGCACGGCGTGCGCGTGCTCCGGGCGGCCCGGCCCGTGGACGAAGCCCGCCGCGAGCTCGACGAGTATTTCGAAGGCCGGCGCCACGAGTTCGACCTCCCGGTCGACCTGAGCGCCCTGCCCGCCTTCCAGCAGAGCGTCCTCGCCGAGCTCCAGCGCGTCCCCTACGGGCGCGTGGACACGTACGGCGGCCTCGCGACGCGCATCGGAAAGCCGAAGGCGGCTCGGGCGGTGGGCGGTGCGCTCAACCGCAACCCCGTGCCCATCGTCGTTCCGTGCCACCGCATCGTTGGCTCGACCGGCAGCCTCGTCGGGTACGCCGGCGGCCTCGAGCGCAAACAGCTCCTCCTCAGCCTCGAAGGAGGGACCCTCGTCTAGGGCGCTCCTGGCGGCGGCACTCGCCGTCCTCGCCGGCTGCGGCGGCGGGGACGGCTCGAAGCCCGGAGCGCAGGCCGTCCTCTCACATGGGGGCGAGCAGACGACGATCTCGATCGAGGTCGCCGACACGCCGGCGGAGCGGGAGCAGGGCCTCATGGGCCGAACCACGCTGCCCGCCGACGCGGGGATGGCGTTCGTCTACACGGAGGACCACGCCGGCCCCTTCTGGATGAAGAACACCCTCATTCCGCTCTCGATCGCCTTCTACGCCGGGGACGGGCGCATCCTGAAGATCCTCGACATGGAGCCATGCGACGCGGACCCGTGTCCGCTCTACGACCCGGGAGTCGCCTACCGAGGTGCACTCGAGGTCAACGAGGGCGCGTTCGCTGGCTGGGGCATCTCGGCGGGTGACCGGCTGCGAATAACCTCTCCGTAGCGGAGTCAGACGACAAGGGAGGGACGCATGAGCGAGGCCGGCTACCAGGTGACCCACATCGACCAGATTCCGGAGCCGCCGGTCGACAGGGAAGAGGGCGAGCGGGACTGGCATGCGGTCCGCATCCATTTCGGGATCCAGTCGTTCGGGGTCAACGCCTATACGACTACTCAGAAAGGCGAGCTCGTCGGCGAGCACGACGAGGCCGACACGAAGCACGAGGAGCTCTTCTTCGTCTCCAAGGGGAGCGCGACGTTCACGGTCGACGGCGGGAACGTGGAGGCTCCCGCCGGCACCTTCGTCTACGTGCCCGATCCGGCGTCGATCCGCTCGGCCGTCGCGCACGAGCCGGGGACGACCGTCCTCTGCCTTGGGGGAGCTCCCGGCGAGACGTTCGGAGTCTCGGACTGGGAGCAGAAGTACGACCCGGCATCGGCTTCGTGACCTGGAGCGCGACCCTGCCCCTCCGGGGCGCCGGCGGCGAGCGCGTCGACCTCTGGCGGACGATCATGTCCCACGGGGTCGCCGACCTTCCGCCGAATCGGATCGACGAGAAGAGGCGTGTGCTCGAGACCACCGTGGCGCTTCCGCGCGGCCGCCCTCAGACGCTGGTCGTCCGCGAATGCGGCTCGGGCAAGGCGTCGGTCACCGGCAAGTCGGGGAAGCGCTCCGAGGCCACGCTCGACGGCGTGCGGCACATCCTTCGAATCGACGAGGACCTATCCGAGTTCTATGCGCTCGCAGCAGAAGATCCCGATCTCGACTGGGTGACCCAGGGCGCAGGCCGGCTGATGCGGAGCCAGACGGTCTACGAGGACGTGGTGAAGACGATCTGCACCACGAACACCGCGTGGTCGGGAACCGTGCGCATGGTGAACGCGATCGTCCAGCACCTCGGCGAGCCCGCCGCGGGAGCGGCGCCGGACAGCCCGTTCGGTCACGCTTTCCCCTCCCCCGCCGCCATGGCCGCGGCGCCGGAGTCCTTCTACCGCGATGTCGCGAGGAGCGGCTACCGCGGCGCCTACCTGCGCTCCCTCGCCGAGTCCGTCGCCTCCGGCGAGATCGATCTGGAGGAGCTCGCGACCGCCGACCCTGACGACCTTCACGACGACGAGGTGGCGGCGCGCCTGCTCTCCCTCCCCGGAGTCGGCCCCTACGCGGCGGCGCACATCATGATGCTCATCGGCCGTTACTCGAGACTCGTGCTCGACTCCTGGACCCGCCCGACGTATGCGAGCCTGAACGGCCGGAAGGCGAAGGACACGGCGATCGAGCGCCGCTTCCGACGCTACGGACGCTACTCCGGGCTCGCCTTCTGGCTCTTCCTCACACGTGACTGGGTCGCCGAGCCCGTATAGGGCCGGCGCGCGCCGGGCGGCGACGATCGCCCCGGCAGTCCTCGTCTTCGGCGTCTCGTTCGGCCTTCTCGCCCAGTCGGCGGGGATGGGCGCGGTCGCGTCGGTCGTGATGTCGGCGACGACCTTCGCCGGCTCGGCGCAGTTCGCGGCCGCCTCGGTACTGAGCGCGGCGGGAAGCGTCGGCGCCGCGGCGACTGCGGCGATCCTCCTGAACGCCCGTTACGTCCCCATCGGAATCTCGGTCGCATCGATCCTGCAAGGCGGTCCGTTGCGGAGACTCCTCGAAGGCCAACTCGTGGTGGACGAGTCGTGGGCGTTCTCGCGCCGTCGCGACGGCACCTTCGACCGCGGCGTCCTCATCGGCGCAGGCCTCGTTCTCTACACGTGCTGGGTGACGGGAACTGCCGCGGGCGCACTCGGCGGCGAGGCGCTCGGAGATCCGGACTCCCTCGGGCTCGACGCGGCGTTCGCCGCCCTCTTCCTCGGGCTGCTGGTCCTGCAGATCCACTCCCGCCGCGCGGTCGTTGCGGCGCTCATAGGCGGGACGATCGCGTTCGCCCTCGTCCCGTTCACCGCTCCCGGTGTCCCGATCATCGCCGCCACGGCGGGGTGTCTCGTCGGTTGGAGAAAGCGCTGAGCTCCACCTGGCTCGTCGTCTCGATCGTGGCCGCCGGGACGATCGTCTGCAAGGCGATCGGGCCGGTGCTCCTCGGCGGCCGCACACTTTCGCCCCAGCTGGCCGGGATCGTGGACATGCTCCCGCCGGCCCTCCTCGCCGCGCTCGTCGTCACGCAGGCGGTCGGCGCCGACCGCAAGTTTGTCTTCGACGAGCGGCTCCTCGGGATCGTGGCCGCAATCGTGGCGATCCGCCTGCGCGCGCCACTCCTCGTCATCGTCGTTGCGGCGGCGGGCGTGACCGCCCTCGCGCGCCTCCTCTGAGTGTGGCGACTCCGCTCTTCGGGTGCCCTGGCAAAAAGAGCGGGAGGTTCACATGGACGCTTGGATCTGGATCCTCATCGTCGTCGCCTCGTCGTCGTGCTGGCGCTCATCTGGCTCAGTGCCCGACGCTCGCGTCGTCTGGACGAGCAGCGTGGCGAGGCGCGGGAGCTCCGCCAGCAGGCGGATACCCGCGCGCAGGAGGCGGACGAGCGCCGCGCGGCCGCCGAGCGATGGCGCAGCGGGCGGAGGCGGACCGGCGCGAGGCTGAGATGACCACGCAGCACGCGAACGAGCTCGACCCCGACGTCGACGTCGAGGAAGAGCAGCAGGCCCGGACCTGATCAGCTGAGGGCACTGAGGCGGTAGCCCACGCCCCAGACGTTCAGGACGTACCCCGCGTCTCCGTCGCGGTTCAGCTTTCGGCGGAGGCGCGACGCGTAGGAGTCCAGAGTGCGCGTCCGGCCTAGCAAGCGGGGTAAGTACCCCAAAGAGCCAGAGCCGCATGCGCCGCAAGCTCCAACGCAAGGGCGTGGCGCCCAGGGTAAGGAGCTACTCACATCGTCATTCATCTGGGGGCCGTCAGGCTATCCGCAGTTCGTAAATAGAGTCTTAGAGCCGCCCGGCGAGATCTAGATAACGCGCACGACGTACGAGCTGCTGAATGATGAGTTCGTCTGCAAGCGACGGGGAACGATCCTCGTCAAGTGCAAGGGCCGGATGGAGATCTGGGACCTCGTAGGGTCACGGTCGAACGACGCTCGCGCGGATGCGGGCGTCTACTCGGAGGCGCGGGAACGGTCGACCCGGTAAGCGCCGTATGCTCAGCGATCGTTGCGTTCGCGGCGACCCGCCCGGAAGCCCAGGGCCTAAGCCGCCTGGACTTTCGGCGGCCATCAGATCTTCTTTCCAGGGTTCATCAGCCCTCGGGGATCGAACGCTTCCTTCACCGACGTCATGAGTGCTGACTTCCTGGCCGACCACTGCTGGCGGCCGCGTTTCACGATGCCGACGCCGTGCTCACCGGTGATCGAGCCGCCGAGCGAGACCGCGAGCGAGAAGAGCTCTTCCGCAGCCGCCCCGGCGCGCTCGAGCTCATCGGCGCTCCCGGGCGACACCAGGAACGTGGCGTGCAGGTTGCCGTCCCCTGCGTGCCCCCAGCTGCAGGCAGAAAGACCGTGGCGGCTCCCGATGGCGAGCGTCTCTTCAATGGCTTCCGCCAGCCGGTCGAGGGGGACGACGATGTCCTCGCTCACCTTTCCTCCGAGCTGAGCGCTGACCGCGATCGACACACCGTCCCGCCAGCGCCAGAGCGCTTCGATCGAGGCGGTTTCCTCGGGCGCATGGACGGCGAGCGCCTGCTCGCCGAGAACGACGAGCAGCGCGGCCCGCATTCTGGCAGCCTCCGCTTTCGACCCGTCCGCCTCGGCAACCACGAGAAAGTCCGCGCCTGTAGGGACAGGCGCGGGGAAGGCGGGCCCGGCCGCCCGGAGAGTTGACCCGTCGAGATACTCCAGCGCGGCGACGGCGAGGCCGTTTCCGAGCACAGCCTCGATCGCCTCGCACCCGGCCTCGACAGAGCGGTAGAAGACGGCGACCGGGTACGACGCTTCTGGAGTAGGGAGTAGCCGGAGCCAAGCCGCCGTCACGATCCCAAGGGTGCCCTCCGAGCCGACGAGAAGACCTTTCAAATCGTAGCCCGCGACGTCCTTGCGGATCGCACCGCCCACCGAGACGATCTCGCCGGGTGGCAGAACTGCTTCGAGCCCCGTGACCCAGGCGCTGGTGACGCCGTATTTGAAGGCGTGCGGGCCGCCCGCGTTTGTGGCGATGTTGCCGCCAATCTGCGATTGCTCGGCCGCACCGGGATCCGGAGGGAAGAAGAGACCGCTTTCGCGGACGATGCGTCGCAGCTCGGCGGTTCTGAGGCCTGCCTCGACAAAGATCCGCCAGAGCAGAGGATCGAACATGCGAACGCGAGTGAGCCGCTCGAGTGAGACGACGACCCCACCGTCGAGCGGCACGGCACCTGCGGCGAAGCCCGTCCCTCCTCCGCGCGGGATGATCGGAACGCCACGGTCGTAACACCACCGGACAACCTCGGCTACCTCGTCGGCGGTTCCCGGCACGACGACGGCGTCGGCGCGGCCCTTGACTCCGCGCGTCTCGGTCTCGTCGACGAGATAGGCCGCCGGGGTACCGACGAGGACGGATTCGTGAGGGAGGAACGACCGCAGCTCGCGTTGCACGACGGCGGCCGTCACGCGATCGTGACGGTAGTCGCGTCCTGCTGCGACTTGAGTGCCGCCGTGAAGAGGCGGTGGGTCTGGGCGGCTTCGGCAGGGGTAGCGCAGTGGAACGGCTGCTGCATCCCGGCGTTTCCGTGGGCAAGCTCGTCGAGGTAGGCCGCCCACATCTGGAGGACCGCATCCGAGAACCCGAACTCGAAGATCGCTCCCGTGATCGTGGGATACGCCGACTGGGAGCCGAGATCGACCACCTGCCAGGCCTGGGACTCTCCCGGCTCGTAGTCCATGAAGCGAAGAGTCTTCGGAAACTTGGTCGTGTAGGCGATCGAGCCTTCAGTCCCGTCGATCTCGATCGACCACGTGTTCGTCTCGCCCGGAGCGATCCGCTTCGTCTCGACACGTAGTGGGAAGGCGTCACCGTCCTGCTTCACCTCGCAAAGCAGGACAGCGTTGTCCCAGGTGTCGCACGGTTCGGTACCGCCGAAACCGTCGGGGCGTACCGGGAAGACGTCGGAGAGGATGGCGCGGACGTTCGCCGGCAGCCAGCCGGCGCGCAGCGGCAGGTGGAGGGCATGCATTCCGAGATCGCCCATGCACCCGTACTCGCCGTTGAAGCGAGCAAGGCGCTTCCAGTTGATGGGCTTCTGAGGGTCGAGGTCGCTCGAATGGAGGAAGAGCGAGCGGACTTCCAGGACGCGGCCGAAGCGGCCGCTCCGAACCCAGCGCACGACCTCTTGGCCCCCAGGGTAGAACGGGAGCTCCGAAGAGCAGCGGACGAGGAGGTCGGGATGTGACTCCACCTCGGCTGTGATCGCGTCATTCGCCGCCAGGTCGATCCCGAAGGGCTTCTCCCCGAGCAGGTGCTTCCCAGCCTGAACGGCGGCGATGTAGATCTCCTCGTGCAGATGATGGGGCACAGCGCAGTACACCGCCTCGACGGTTTCGTCCTCGAGCACCTCGCGGTAATCCGCGGTAAGGCGTGGTCGTGGGTGGAGCCGCTCGTACCAGGAGAGAACGTCGGGGTTGGCGTCGCAGACGACCGCAAGCTCGGGTGAGACTCCGAGGTCATCGAGGTGGATCCAGCGGGCCGCGGCGCTCGCGAACTCCCGGCCCATCAGACCGCCGCCGATCAGGCCGAAGCGGACGACTCGGCTAGCCACCGGCGCGCAGGCGCTTGCCGCCTTCCTCCGCCGAGACGCCGTCGTGCACGATCGCCATGAGCGCCCGCGTCATTGCTCCGGGATTCTCGTGCTGCACTACGTTGCGCCCGTAGACGATCCCGGCGGCGCCCTGCCGCATGATCGCTTCTGTACGGCGCAGGATCTCGTCGTCCGACACGCGCCCGCCGCCCCGCACGAGCACCGCTCGCGTGCCCGCCGCCTCCACCACGCGCGGATAGTCCGCCGGGTCATCGGTCGGATCCGCCTTGATCACGTCTGCCCCCAGCTCGACGGCCTGACGCACGAGCGGGACGATCTTCTCCACGTCTCCGTCGACGCCGTAACCGCCTTCGCCCGGCTTCATGGCCAGCGGCTCGACCATGAGCGGCATCGCGACCGTGTCGCATGCCGTCCGCAGGGCGGAAACGTTGCGAATGCACTGCTCGTGCAGCTCGGGCTGCCCCGGGAGGAGGAGGAGATTGACGACCACACAGGCCGCGTCCAGGACGACAGCGCGCTCGACCGACGCTCCAACGACCTGGCTGAAAAGGCGGCTGGGAGGAGAGCCGCCGTAGATGTTCGCGACATCAGTGCGTAGAACCAGCGCCGGCTTAGCCGGGCCCGGAACGCTTTGCAGGAGCGCGGCCTGCCCCGGAGAGAGCTGAATCGCATCCGGGCCGGCCTCGACGAGAGTGGCGACCGTTCGCACCATGTCCTCGATCCCGGGGAGAAAAGAGCCCTCGCCGAAGAAGCCGTGGTCGACGGCGACGTCGAAGCAGCGTCCGTCAGCGGCGAACAGACGGTTGAGCCTCGCGTTCATGCTGCTGACGCCAGGCCAGCAAGAGTGAGTGTTTCCTGGAGCCCCAGCACCCCTTCGACCGCCCCGACCGCAGACGCCGCAAGGGCGCCGGCTGCATTGGCGAGCGCTGCTGAGCGCTCGAGCGGCCAGCCGGCGAGCGCACCGTAGAGGAGGCCCGCCGCGAACGCGTCACCCGATCCCGTTCCGTCAACCGCCTCAACGGCCGGGGCAGCCACGAAGCCCTCGAACTCCTCGCTCGAGACGAAGCAGCCGTCGGCGCCCAGCTTGAGCGCCACGGTCCCTACGCCTCGCTCCCGCAGCCAGGCGGCGACCGACTCGGGCTCAGGCTGGCCAGAGATGGCAGAACCTTCAGCGAGACTGGGAACGAACAGATCCAGGTAAGGCAGACTGGGAACGAGTCGCTCCCAGCGGCCCGTGGCGTCCCAGACCGTGTCGAGGCTGGTAGTCAGCCCACGCGCTCTGGCCTCTTCGAGAACGGCGACCGTAGGGTCGCCGTCCAAACCTGGCATGACCAACGCGCCGGCAACATGGAGGGCTCTGCCCGAGAAGAGCGCGTCCTCGTCGAGCTCCTCGGGCATGAGCTGGCCGTTTGCCCCCGGAAGATGGAGGAACGTGCGCTCACCGCCCGAGTCCACGAGGACGACCGTCGCAGAGGTCGGCACGGCCGAATCCTGTGAAACGCCACGGCGGTCGACGCCACGCTCGTCGAGGAGCTGAAGGATGAAATCGCCGAAGGGGTCGGCTCCCACCTTCCCGACGACCGCCGCTTCCAGGCCGAGCCGGACCAGCGTGCTCGCCGTATTGAGCGCACAGCCACCCCCGTGGAGCGAGATCTCGTCGACGAGCTCGAGGGCTCCGCGCGGGGGCACGTCGTCGACGGGCCGGGCGATCGCGTCCGCGACGAGGATCCCAAGGCAGACGACGTCGGTCACGGCAGCAGGACGACGTGCACTTCGCGAGGGCCATGGACGCCGACCACCAAGCGTTGCTCGATGTCAGCGCTCCTGCTCGGACCGGTGACGATTGCGAGCGCACTCGGAAGATCGTGCCCGACCGCGGCGAAGAGCTCTGCCAGGCCCGGAAGGATGCGCTCCTCGGAAAGTAGGGACACGTGAACCTCCGGAAGCAGGTGCCGCGCCCGCGGTTCGTCCGGCGCGGCGGCAAGCACGACGCTGCCCGTGTCGGCGAGCCCGTAGCTGGCCGTCGAGCGCTCGGAGCCTTCGATCTCCGGGGCCTCGCCGCGATGGACGACGAAGCCGGCGGCCTCGGCGTTCGCGGCGAAGCGCTCGGCCAGAGACTCAGTCATCGCAAATCCCGGTACCGGCGCCGGGCGAGCGCGGGCAGCTCCCGGCCTCGTGTCCAAGTACGGCCCGGCCCTAAGCGTCCTCCGAGCCGCGCGGCGAGCCGGCCCAAAAACGTCGAGGCCCTGTACACGGACGGACGCAACCAGGCCAGCGACCAAAGTGTGAAGCCGAGCCGCTCGCGCGCAGACGCGACCCGCTCCTCGACGAGATCCTTGCGGAGCTCTAGGAGCAGCTCGTGAAGTGGGATCTTCACCGGACAGGCGACAGTACAGGCGCCGCAGAGGGAGGAGGCGTGCGGCAGGGCAGGCGCACGGTCGAGCCCGACGAGCAGGGGCACGAGCACAGCCGCCATCGGGCCGGAGTAAACCGGCCCGTACGCGCCTCCGCCCGCCTTGCGGTAGACAGGGCAGACGTTGAGAC
Organism: Gaiellaceae bacterium; assembly: GCA_035296905.1. Taxonomy (GTDB): domain Bacteria; phylum Actinomycetota; class Thermoleophilia; order Gaiellales; family Gaiellaceae; genus DATEOR01. The sequence goes on along the minus strand of DATHAA010000080.1, from coordinate 14,122 downwards.
AGGCTCCGCAGCGGATGCAGGCGAGCATCTCCTCGTAGCGGCCGCCGCGGAGGTTGGAGCGACCGTTGTCGAGGATGACCACGTGCAGCTCGTCGGGACCGTCCATCTCTCCCACGCGCCGGGGTCCCGTGAAGACTCTCGTGTAACTCGTCAGCTTCTGCCCCGTGGCGCTGCGGGGGAGGAGCTGGAGCAGCACGGCGAGGTCGTCGAGGGTCGGCACCAGGCGCTCCATTCCGAGAAGGGCGATATGGACCTTCGGCAGGGACGTCACCAGGCCTCCGTTGCCCTCGTTCGTAACGAGACAGAGGGAGCCGGTGTTCGAGACGGCGAAGTTCGCGCCGGTGAGCCCGACGTCGGCACTCAGGAAGACCTTCCGAAGCTGCCGTCGGGCGACGGCCGCGAGCTCTTCCAGCTCAGGAGAGACAGGCGCGCCCTCGACCGCGGAGAAGAGCTCGGCGACATCGGCCGCCGTTTTTTCGATCGCGGGCAGGATGATGTGGATCGGGTGCTCCTGCGCGAGCTGGAGGATGTACTCCCCTAAGTCGCATTCGACGGGACGAATCCCCGCTGCCTCGAGCGCTTCGTTGACGCGAATCTCTTCGCTCGCCATCGACTTCGACTTGGCGACTAGCTGCGCACCGACCCTCAGGCAGACGTCGACGATGTACTCGTTTGCCTCCTCGGCCGTCCGCGCCAAATGGACCTTGCCGCCGCGGGCCTCGAAAGCGGCGATGAAGTCGGCGAGATGGCGGTCGAGATCGGAGATGGTGCGCATCCGGATCTCGCGGGCCCGCTCGCGCAGCATCTCGACGTCGGGGAGGTCGGCCCAGGCAGTGGTGCGGCCCTCGAGCATGCGTTGCGTAGCCGTCGGCGGCCTCCTGGGTGTGCGTGTTGGCCAGTGCTCCCTGGGCAACCTGACGAAAGCGTTCCTCGACTTGCGCCAGCTCGCTCAAGGCCTGGCCCCCCGGGCGAGCGCCGTCGCGAGGTGAATCACGGGCTGGCCTCCCGTCCGTGCAGCGCGTGCGCGCAGATGCATGAGACAGCCGGGATCTGCGGTCACCAGAGCGTCGGCGGCACGAGCGCCTGCCAGCTTCTCGTCGGCCATCGCCAGGGAGATCTCCGGCTGGCGGACCGAGAACGTCCCGCCGAAGCCGCAGCACAGATCCGGCCTTGGCAGTGCAACGAGCTGCGCGCCCGAGCCTTCCAGCAAGCGCCGGGGCTCGTCGGCGATGCGGAGCTCGCGCAGCATGTGGCACGAGTCATGGTAAGCAAGGGAGCAGCCAGTGTTTCGAGCGGGGAGTTTCGATTCCGCCTGGGCGAGGAAGGCGGAGAGCTCCCAGACCTCGTACGGCTCGCAGCCCACGAGCTCGGGCAGGTAGTGAGCGACCATGGTCGCGCAGGAGCCGGATGGGCAGACGACGGGACGGTCCTGGGAGAAGGCTCGGACGAACGTGCGGGCGACGCGGCGGGCCGCGGCGCGATGGCCGGCGTTGAATGCCGGCTGCCCGCAGCAGACCTGCTCACGGGGAAAGTCGACCTCGTGGCCCGCCTCCCGAAGGAGCAGCTCTGCGTCGGCGACCACCTCTGGAAAGAGGAGGTCGCCCAGGCACGTGGCGAAGAGCTGAACGCGACGCTCAGCGATACAAGACCTCTTCCCGCCGGCCTGACTCGCTCGAACGGACGATTGCGTCGCAGATCTCCGCGGCCCTGTAGCCGTCTTCGAAGGTGGCTCCGTGCGGAGCTACGTCCCCATCCTCTGCAATCGCGCCCAGAAGGTGATGGATCTCGTGCACGAACGAATGCTCCCACCCGATGATGTGCCCGTGAGGCCACCAGTGCTCCCAGAACGGGTGGTCGGCCTCCGACACCAGGACGTCACGAAAGCCCTGGGCTCGCTCACCCGGCTTTGAGCCTCGGAGGTTGACCTGTAGCTCGTTCAGGCGCTCGAGGTCAAACGCAATCGAGCCCTTGGAGCCGTTGATCTCCCAGGTGAAGGCGTTCTTACGCCCGGGACAGAAGCGTGACGCCTCCACCGTCCCGATCGCGCCGCCTTCGAACTCGACGACCGCTTCGAAGGCGTCGTCGACATCGCGGCCCTGCTTGAACGTCCGCGTTCCACCACTGACCGACTTGACCTCTCCAACGAGATAGCGGCTGAGGTCGATGACGTGGGCGCCGAGGTCACCCAAGGCACCCGAGCCCGCCGTTGCGCGTTCGAAACGCCAGACCTGATCGTCGATGTCGCCCCACTCTTGGAGGTAGCTGCCGCGGAAGTGGTAGATGTCGCCCAGGTCGCCGGCCTCGAGCATCTCGCGAGCGAGTCGTACGGCCGGCACGAAGCGGTAGTTGAACGCGCACATGTGTTTGACCCCCGCGGCCGACACGCGCTGCCAGACCTCATGGCTCTCGTCCGCCGTGCGAGCGAGCGGCTTCTCGCAGATGACGTGCTTGCCCGCTTCCGCGGCGGCGATCGTGGGCTCGGCGTGAAGGTTGTTCGGTCCCGAGTTGTCGAAGAGCTCGACCTCGTCGTTGGAGACAAGGTCGCGCCAGTCAATCGCGTAGCCCTCGAATCCGTAACGGCGAGCCGCTTCCGCGACGGCTTCCTCAGTTCGCCCGGCCACCGCCACGAGGCGAGGCACTAGCGGGGGCGGCCAGGTCATGTAGGGAATCTTCCGGTAGGCGTTGGCATGCGCCTTGCCCATGAAGGCGTAGCCGAGCATCCCGACCCCGATCGTGCGCGCGTTCCCAGCTCCGGAAGTCTTGCCCATGGTGACGAATCCGATCTCCTGCTCAGCCATCGATCACTTCCTTTCGTAGGCGGCGTCGAAGGCTACGGCGGACGGGGCGAAGTCGGTGCGGCGGACGAACGCAAGCGCGTCCTGTGCGCCCCATTCCCGATCCATGCCGGCGTCCTCCCACTCGACCGAGAGTGGTCCCTCATAGCCAATGCGGTTCAGAGCCCGGAAGAGTTCTTCGAAATCCACGTCTCCGTGGCCCGGCGAGACGAAATCCCAACCGCGGGCCGCTTCGCCGAAATTAAGATGACTGCCGAGAATCGACCGGCGCCCGTCAAGACGCTTGCGGGAATCCTTTATGTGCACGTGGTAGATGCGGTCGGCGAACTCGTCCACAAACGCGGCCGAGTCAAGGGACTGGTGCGCGAAGTGGCTCGGGTCGAAATTGATTCCGAAGCCCTCCCGACGGTCGATCGCGTCGAGCGCCTCCCGGGTCGTCACGAAGTCGTAGGCGATCTCCGTGGGATGGACCTCGAGCGCGTAGCGGACTCCCTCTGAGTCGAAGACATCGATGATCGGGTTCCAGCGGTCGGCGAAGTCTCGGTAACCGGCCTCGATCGCATCCCAGTCGTTCGGCGGAAACGAGTACAGCATGTGCCACACGCTCGAGCCGGTGAACCCGTTCACTATCTGCACACCGAGCTTCGCTGCCGCGCGGGCGGCATCGGCCACCTTCTCGGCCGCGCGCCGGCGGACGCCTTCCGGATCGCCGTCCCCCCAGACGTCAGGCGGCAAGATCGCGCGGTGTCGCTCGTCGACGGGGTCGCACACAGCCTGGCCGACGAGGTGCGTCGAGATGGCGAAGCATCCGAGGCCATGGCGGCGAAGGATCTCCCACCGCGTCTCAGTGTAGGAGGGATCCGAGAGCGCCTGGTCGACGTCGAAGTGGTCGCCCCAGCAGGCGAGCTCGAGCCCGTCGAATCCCCAACCGGCCGCTTTCTCGGCCAGTTCCTCGAGCGGAAGGTCGGCCCACTGGCCGGTGAAGAGCGTCACGGGTCGTGCCATCGGTCCTCCTTGTGGTTAGGCGACGGAAGAAGCGGTGCGGTGGCCCCTGGCGAAGACGAGGTTGACCCCGGCGGCCTCGTAGGCCTCGACGAGCTCGCGCGAGAGGCCGTCGTCGACGACTACCGCGTCGAGCTCCTCGGGCGGGGCGATCGAGACCAACGCGGAAAGGCCGAACTTCGAGGAGTCGATCAGGCCGATTCCCTTTGCCGAGGAGGCCAACGCGGCGTGGAGCGTGTCCGAGAGGGCTCGCCGGGTCGTCGTCAGGCCGTGCTCCAGGGTGATCCCTGCGGCTGAGATGAACGCGACCTCCATGTTCAGGCCTGCAAGGAACTCCGCCGCCCAACGGCCGCCGATCATCCTCAGCGTTTGGTCGACCTCTCCGGGAGTCACGACGACGTGAATCGCTGGGGCGTGGAGCTCCAAAGCGATTGCGGGCGAGTTCGTGACGAGCGTCAGCGCACGCGGCGGGTGCCGGTTCAGGTGGCGGGCGAACGCCAGGCAGGTTGTCGAAGAGTCGACGAATATCGTCCCGCCGTCCTCGACGAAGTGGGCGGCCGCCGCGGCGATCGCCTCCTTTTGCGCCTGCGCCTGCCGAAGCCGCTTCGTCCAGTCGGTCGGCACCTGGATGTGTGTCGGGCTCGCGCCGGTGGGTCGCGCTCCGCCGTGGATACGCTCGATCAGGCCGTCACCGGCGAGCCGTTCCAGATCCCTGTGCACCGTGATCGTGGACACGCCGTAGTCGCGGGCGAGCTCTCCGATCGAGGCGCCTCCGTCGCGCTGAATTCTCTCGAGGATCTTGGCTCTGCGAATGTCGGCGGGCATCGCGGTCAGGAAGTAGAGAGCGAGGCGGAGACGAGGGTGAGGTAGCGCTCGGCGACGAGGTCGGCGAACGCCAGGTCGTTGACGTGCGTGTCCACGAGCTCGAAGGGAATCTCGGTGCGAAGGCCCGAGGAGAGTGCGTCGAGGAACGCAGCGTCGGCGGCGGGATCCCAGAGATCTCCCCCCTCGACGTCCGCAAGCGAGAACCCCTGCGAGGGCGCGATGACCCGAACTGGACCACGGGACTCGTTCAGCCGCTCGGCCACGACGCGCCCGAGCTCTGCCATCTCGTCCCGGTCCAGGCGGACCAGCGTCGCAACCGGGTTGTGGTAGTAGCTCTTCCTCCCTCGATACTGCTCGGGGAGGGTCTCAGGCGCTCCCTGGTTGAAGAAGTCGACGCACCCGGGAACGACTACCTGGGGCAGACCGTGTTTCCCCGCGACCGTCAGACGCTCCCGGCCCGTGGCGTGTAGGCCTCCCAGCAGTGAGTTTGCGACCTCCGAGAGCGTGTAGTCGATCACCCCCGCGAGGGCACCGGCTGCAACAAGCTTCTCCATCGCCGGGCCGCCGACGCCGTTGGCGTGAAAAATGACGGGCTCGTGCCCTGCGCGCTCGAGAACAGCTCTGATCCGCATCACCGCCGGCGTCGTGTGTCCCAGCATGGTGATGCCGACGCTGCGCCCGCCCAGCTCGCCTACCGGCTGGCCCGCGTCGCGCGCCATCCCGGCGACAGCTGCGGCGGCATTGTCGAACACCGAGCGCGCGATTGGGTTGAGGCCGAGGATGTCGATGACCGAATGCATGACGAAGACGTCGCTCTCGCCGACGAATGGGCCGAACGCCCGGCGGCCCGACGCGCTTGGAGAAACGATCAGCTTTGGGACGCCGACGGGTAGGGCGTGCATTGCGGCGGCGCCGAGCAGAGCCCCCTCGGCGCCGCCGAGACACAGCACCCCGTTGATCCGCCCCTCGAGCCAGAGCCGAAGACAGACGGCGCGTACGCCCTCGATCATCAGCTCGACCGCCGCCCCACGACTTCCAGCCGCCTGCACCTGCGCGAGGTCGTAGCCGGCCTCGCGGGCGACGTCTTCCCGTGCGACGTCAGCCTTGATGCCAGGCTCGCCCAGGATGCCGGAGTCGATCACGAGCGGCTTCGTGCCCAGCGCAATCAGCCGGTCCCGCACGTACGCGATCTCGTCCCCCTTCGTGTCCAGCGTTCCGATCAGGGCGACTCCCGGCTGCTGAGTCATGGCTCGGTGATCACGCTCGGTCCCGCCATTCCCGCGTGTGCACCTCGACCGGAACCTTCTGGAACTCCTCGAGCGCAGCAGCCAGGTGCTCGGCGTAGAGCTCATACGTCCTCTCCCCCTTCTCGGCCGTTGCGCGGAAGGGATTCCCGATGACGCCGCTCGGGGTGAAGTCGGCATGATCCGTCGGGAAGAGGAAGTACTGATAGCCCTGGAACTCCACCTCCGGGGCTCCGTCCAGCTTGATGAAGGAGTCCGGGAACCAGTCGGGCTTCTTGACCTGCTGGTTGACCGCTCGGTCCATACGGACCAGCCGCTCGTCGTGTGCCAGAACCTGGGCGGTTTCGAGCTCGCTCGAGTGCCAGCCCGGCGTTTCCTCGGGCGGGTTTTCCATCACGTCCGAGACGAGGCCCAGGTAGCGCTCCGCGTACAGCTTGGAGAAGGCGACGAACGCACCGGTGTCGTAGCGGATACGGCGTAGGAGCGGGTCGATGATCTTGACGTTCGACCCGTGGTTGTTGACGAACACCAATCGATTGAAGCCGTGGTGGACGAGCGAACGAGCGACGTCGTGGTAGACCTCGAGCAGGATCTGCGATCTGACGGTGATGGTCCCCGTGCCGCCACCCGGGTCGTACATGTGCTGGGGGGAGTAGCCGAACCACACGCAGGGCGTGTAGAGGACCTTGGCCCGTTCGGCCGCCCGTCTCGTGATCTCGTCCGCCTGGATCGTGTCCGTCGCGAGCGGGAGGTGCGGGCCGTGCTGCTCCATGCTCGCGATCGGGATCATGACGATGTCCTTCTCCTCCAGGTAGCCCTGGATGTCCGGCGGAGCGAGATCCGCGATGTTGTACGAACGTAGGTCCACGGCCGTCCCTCCTTAGGCCCGCGCGGCCTGCTGAGCCCCGATGTGCTGGCGCAAGGTGTCGATGGACTCCTGGACGTACTGGTCGTAGAGCTGCTCTGGAACGGCGCCGGTTCCGTGATCTCGCAGGAACTGCTCGAGGCCGACGCTCGCGTCCGCCTCCGACGCGTCCCCGATCTCCCCTCGCTGGGAGATGCGGCTGCGGTCAACCGTGGCGACGAACTCGACTGTGAGATAGCCGTCATAGCCGACGTCCTCGAGGGTGCGCACGAGCAGCTCCCAGTCGATCGCTCCTTGGCCGGGAGGCATGCGGTTGTTGTCCGCGATGTGGAAGTCGACCAGCTTGTCGCCGGCGTTGCGGATCGCCGTAGGCCAGTCCGCTTCCTCGATGTTCATGTGGAAGATGTCCAGGCAGATGCCACAGTCGCCGCCAACGTCCTCGGCGAGCGCGAGCGCCTGGTCTCCACGATTGAGGAAGTACGTCTCGAAGCGGTTGAGCGGCTCGAGGCCGAGCCGGACACCCTGCTTCTCGGCGTGATCCTGGCACTCCTTGAGGCTCTCGACCGCCCATCGCCACTCTTCCTCGGGCGACCCCATCGGCGTCACCTTGCCCACCGTCGAGGGGACGACTGTGAGGATCTTCCCGCCCAGATCTTTGATCATGTCGATCGTGTCCTTGACGTACTCGACGCTGCCGATGCGGACGTACTTGTCCTCGTGGAGGAGGTCGCGCCCTCCGACCATCAGCGTGACGGCTCCCCAGCATTCGAGCCCGTTCTCCTCGAGTAGGGAGCGGACCTGCTTCGTGTCGTACGTCGCCGGCTCGCCCGAGATTTCGATTCCGTCGTAGCCGCTCCGGCCGAGCCGCTTGATCGTGACGTCGATCGGCTCGGGCCGCATCCAGTTGTGCATCGCCATCTTGAGTGCCATGTGTCTCCTTTGCTCGTCAGAGATCCAGCTTGCCCGGGTTCATGATCCGATTCGGGTCGAGCACCTCCTTGATCCGTCGCAGCGTGTCGAGCGCCGGGCCGTGCTGCGCCCGCATGTAGGGCGCCAGCTTGAGGCCGACCCCGTGGTGATCGTTGATGACCCCACCTGCCCCGAGAATGGCCTTGACGCCGTCCTCCCAGATTCGATCGTGGAGCTCGATCCCATTCGCTCCCGCCTCGGGGATGACAAAGCGGCCATAGATCATCGTCCCCCAGGGGTACCAGTGGCTGAGGTGGATCCTGAGTGTGAGGCCGTCCCGCCGGTAGGGCTCGATTGCGCTGCGCACAGCCTGGTAGACCCCGTAGATCCGCGCATACGTGGCGACGGCTTCGATCGTGCCCCACATGGCCGGGAGCTCCGGATGGTGCGGCGGGCGGTAGAACTCGTAGCGTCTCCTCCACCAAGTCTCGCCCAGGCTGCCGTCGAGAATCCTGGCGCCTCGCTCCGTGGCGAGCGCGAGCACTCCTTCGGCCTCGGCGTCGACAACGGGTGCGTCGCCCTCGAAGCAGAGGATCGTGCAGACGCCATCGAGCTCCTCCCCCACTACTGGGCTGAGCGTCAGGCGCGTCGCCGTCTCGTCGTAGAGGCGGACGACCGACGGGCGGTACCCTCGGGCGATAGCGTCGCGAATGGCGGCGATCCCTTTCGGCACGGACGGAAACGAGACCGCCTCGAAGCGGCGGGCGGGGGGTAGAGGCCGGAGCCCTAGCGTCGCGCGGGTGATGACTCCGAGCGTCCCTTCCGAACCGATGAACAGCTGCGTGAGCTCCGGTCCCACTGCGTGCCGCGGCACGGGCAGCGTGTCGATGACCTCACCGGTCGGGGTCACGACGCGCAGGGCGACGACGAGGTCCTCTATCTTTCCGTAGCGCGTCGAGAGGACGCCGGAACCCCGCGCGGCGACATAGCCGCCCACCGTCGCGAGCTCGGCCGACGCGGGATAGTGGGGAAGCATGAGCCCGAGCGCGTTCAGCTCGGCCTCGAGCCGTTGGCCGTTGACGCCCGCCTCGGCCGTCACGGTGAGCGACACCTCGTCCACATCGACGATGTGGTCGAGACCCTTCAGGTCGAGAGCGATCCCGCCATGGGTGAGGATCGCTCCGCCCTGGCTTCCTGAACCGCCTCCCCAGGGGACGACGGGGACTCCGAACTGGTTCGCGAGTTGGAGGACCGTCGCGACGTCTTCGTCCGACCCCGCGAGGACGACAAGATCGGGACGGCCGAGGGGGGACCCGCTTGCACGTGAGGCGATCGCCTTCCAGTACGTGTCCGCTTCGTAGGCATCGAGGAGTCCTTCGTCTGTGAGGACCGCGTCGGTTCCGAGGCGCTGCCGGAGCTCGCCGGCGACAAGCTCGATGTTCTCCACGGCAACGCCCATGAGCCGGGCCTAACTCCTCGTCCAACCCAGCACGGAACCGGCGTCCACCCGTTGAAAGTCGGGGAGCCCCTCCAGGGCCTTTTCGGGACCGCCCGGGTTGTAGATAGCGAGCAGGCGCATCGGCTCCCAGCCGGTGTTCCTCGTCGAGTGGAAGACGCCGGTGGGGACGTAGATCGTGTCACCGGGCTTAACTTGGAAGGCGTCACGGTCGTCGAGCATCTGCTGTCCCTCGCCGGAAAGGACGTAGAGAATCTCCTCCGACTCTGGGTGGTTGTGCCGGTCGTGCCCGCGACCTGGCTGGAGAACGACCTCGCCGAACGTGATGCCTGCCCCCTCGGGGAGCTCGGGAGTCACGAACCACTTGATCGCGCCCCAGTCGAACGTTTGAGTGGGAATCGCGTTTGGATCAACCGCCTGCACGAACTCCTCCTTCGATCGGGATGGCCTTGAAGCGCCGGACGGTTTTGGTCAACGCGATTTCCGTCGGCAGACGCTCCATGCTCGAGGCGCCGAAGAACCCGACCACGCCCTGCGTGCGTCCGAGCACGTAGGCGGCGTCATCGGGCTCGGCGATCGGGCCGCCGTGGCAGAGAACGAGGACGTCCGGGTCGACTTCCTTGGCCGCGTCGTGCATTGCCTGCACCCGCTCGACCGCGTCATCGAGAGTGATCGCGGTCTCGGCGCCGATCGTTCCGGAGGTCGTCAGACCCATGTGGGGAACGAGCACGTCGGCCCCTGCTTCGGCCATCAGGCGGGCGCCAGCCGGATCGAACACGTACGGCGCGGTCAGCAGCTCGAGCTCTCGCGCCAGCCTGATCAACTCCACCTCGAGCACGTACCCCATCCCTGTCTCCTCGAGGTTCTGCCGGAAGACGCCGTCGATGAGGCCGACGGTAGGAAAGTTCTGCACTCCGGCGAAGCCGAGCTCCTTGAGCTGGCGCAGGAAGACCGGCATCACGCGGAAGGGATCGGTACCGCACACGCCCGCGAGCACTGGTGTCTGTCTGACGATCGGGAGCACCTCTCCGGCCATCTCGACGACGATTGCGTTCGCATCGCCGTAAGGGAGAAGTCCGGCGAGAGACCCGCGGCCCGCCATGCGGTAGCGCCCCGAGTTGTAGACGATGATCAGGTCTGCGCCGCCGACCTCCGCACACTTGGCGGACAGACCCGTGCCGGCCCCGGCGCCGATGATCGGCAGCCCCTTCTCGACCTGAGCGCGCAGCTGTCGAAGGGCTTCCTCGCGAGTCACGCCCTCACCTCCCGCCGCGCCGAGGACCAGGACCTGTAGAGGGCGTCGAGGCGGTCGGCCATCGTCCGCGCGAATTCAGGATCGTTGACGTCCAGATCGAGTTCCTGGAGATCGACGTCCGGGTCGAGGTGGTCACGGAGGGCGCCGAACAGAGCCTCGTCGGCGGCTGGATCGTGAAAGACCTGGCCTTTCGTGGCGATGAGTGAGACGCCCTTGAGCGGCACGAAGAGCGTCAGCGGCCCCTGCGCCTGGTTCAGCTTCTCGGCGATCACCCTTCCGAGCTCCGCGCACTCCTGGGGGGTGGTGCGCATGAGCGTAACCGTCGGATTGTGCTTGTACAGGACACGATCGCGAAACTGAGGCGGAACCGTTTCGAACGGGCCGAAATTGACCATGTCGAGCGCCCCCAGTGAGACGACTTGCGGGATTCCCAGCTCACCGGCGGCCTCGAGCCGCTCGCGGCCCGCCGAGAGAACTCCGCCGACGAGCTCGTCCGCCAACTCCGTCGTCGTGACGTCCAGCGAGGCGGTGATGAACCCGGAGCGGATGAGGGCCTCCATCGCTTGACCCCCGGTTCCTGTGGCATGAAAGACGAGCACCTCGTAGCCGAGCTCCTCGAGGCGCTTCCTCGCCTCTGTCACAGACGGAGTCGTGACACCGAACATCGTGGCGCCGACGAGAGGCTTCTCACCCTCCGCCTGCGGCCTTTCGACCTTCGCCATCCCGGCGGCGGCCGCTGCAGCGTTGCCGAGGATGCGCTCCGAGATCGGGTTCAGTCCCGCAATGTCGACGACTGAGTACATCAGCGTGACGTCGACGGCTCCGACGTAAGGCCGGGTGTCACCCGAGGCCATCGTCGAGACCATCAGCTTCGGCACACCAACCGGGAGCTCGCGCATGGCGTGGGTGGCGATCGCCGTGCCGCCCGAACCGCCGAGCGCCAGCACGGCGTCGAGGCGGCCCTGCGCGTGCAGCTCCTTGACAATCTCGGCCGCGCCACGCGCCATGGCTTCCACGGCCGCACCTCGATCCCTGGACTTCGCGAGCTCCTGAGCATCCGCGCCGGCGGCCTCGGCCACCTCTTTGCGAGAGATGTCGGGCTCGGCGAGAGGCACGCCCAAGACCCCTGTGTCGACCAGTAGCGCGTCCACGCCTTCCTTGCGCACCCGCCGTCTGAGGAAGTCGTACTCCTCGCCCTTCGTGTCGAGAGTGCCGAGAAGAACGACGGTGGCCATCAGTCGCCTCCGGTGGTATCGGCGGACTCGATGCGGGTGACGCCGAGGTAACGCTGCTGCGCCTCGGGGTCCGCGAGTAAGGCGCCTCCCGTTGTCTCCGCCTGGATCGAGCCCGCAACCATGACGAGCTGCCGGTTTGCGAGCGAGCTGGCGACGCCCAGGTTCTGCTCGATGAGGAGGAGGCCGACCCCCTCCTGCACGAGGGTCTCGCACGTCCCGACAAGGTTCTCGATGATCGTCGGAGCAAGGCCTTCGGAAGGCTCGTCCATCACTATGAGCTTCGGGTTGCGGAGGAGCGCTCTCGCGATCGCGAGCATTTGCTGCTCTCCGCCGGAGAGCTGGGCCGCCCCGACCTTCCTGCGCTCGGCGAGGCGCGGGAACAACTCCCAGATCGTGTCGATGTTCCAGCGCCCCCCGTTCGCGCTCCCGAGCATCCTCAGGTGCTCCTCCGTCGAGAGAGACGGGAAGAGCCGACGACCCTGCGGGACAAAGCCGATGCCGGCCGCGGCGATCTTGTAGGGCTGTCGACCCAAGAGCTCTTCACCCTCGAACCGCACCGACCCGCGGGCCTGCGCCATGAGCCCCATCACGGTCAGGCACAGCGTGGTTTTGCCCATGCCGTTGCGCCCGATGACGGCGACGGGCTCCCGGCCCATCTCGAAAGACACGTCGTGGAGGATCTGAGCGCGCCCGTAGAACGCGTTCAGATTCTTCACAGCGAGAAAGGGCTCACTCGCGGCCATAGTGACCCTTCCCGAGATAGAGGTCGTGGACGAGCTGGTTGGCCCGGATCTCCTCCGGGGTCCCCTCGACGACGATCCGGCCCTCGTGCATCATGGTCACCCGCTCGGCGACCGTCAGGGCGACGTCCATGTCGTGCTCGATGAGGACCAGCGTGATCTCGCGGTCGAGTTGGAGGAGGAGGTCCGTGAGCAGGACGCGCTCGCCGCGCGAGAGTCCGGCGGCGGGCTCGTCCAGCATCATGAGCTTGGGGTCGCCCGCCCTCGCCATCGCCACCTCGAGCTGGCGCTGCTCGCCGTGCGACAGGGACCCCACGAGCGTTGCGAGCTGACCGCCGAGACCGACTCGCTCGGCCAGGTCATGCGCACGAGCGCGCATCGGGCCGTCCCGGCCAGAGAGGCGCACGGGCCGCAGGTGGCCGCCACGGATACCCAGGACCGAGAGGTAAAGGTTGTCCTCAACACTCAGGCCGAGGAAGAGACGCGACGTCTGATACGTGCGCGTGAGGCCCGCATGCGCCCGCTTCCGCGCGGGCTGCCTTGTCACGTCTCGCCCGAACAGCTCGATCTGACCCGCAGTGGGCGGGAACTCACCGGAGACGAGATTGAAGAGGGTGGTCTTACCGGCACCGTTCGGCCCGAGGATCGCCCGGCGCTCACCAGGAAAGACATCGAGGTCCACGCCTCGGACTGCCTGAACGCCTCCGAAGCGCCGGCCGACCCCCCGCAAGCGGAGGATCGGCTCGGCGTTGTCCATTGCCGGTGCTGTTACGGACATAGCTCTTCGGAGGTCATGATTCAGCTGCCTCCACCCTGCTTGGTCCAAGGTGGCGGCGTGGCCGTCTTGCATTCCGGGTTCGTCCGATCAGGCGAGGGCGTCTCCGGACTGAAGAAGCCCGCGAACGTCTGATCGACCTCCGGGATCGTCTTGATCGTCTTCACGTCCGGCACCCCGTCGCCGGTTGTATCCGCGACGATCTGCTGGAGGAAGTTGTCCATGATCGCCTGACGGTTCTCGTCGAGCTTGATCGTCCCGAGCGGAGCGTCGAGCTCGAGGTTCGCGAGCGCGTCGTTGAATGCGGCGTGATCGTCGGAAAGGTCGCCGTCAACCTGCTCGAGGCCCTGGGCGATCGCTTCCATCGCCGTGTAGTAGCCGTACGCGAACACGCTCGAGGCCGTGCCCTTGAGGTCCGGGTAGGCGGTGTCGAGCGCATTCGAGTAGTCGAGGTACGACGACTCCTGAGAGTCCCCGGCCGTCATGCCGGCCGTAACCACACCGACGACCTGGTCCCCGAGCTCCTTCAGGATCACCGGGTCGGTCATGAAGATGCCGCCCATGATCCTGTCCGAGAGATTGCCGCGGAGCTGTTCGTACTGCTTGACGAAGGCCACGGTCCCGGTTCCGCCGACACCCATGAAGAAGCCGTCCACGTCTTCCGGGATCTGCGTGATGAACGAGGAGTAGTCCTCTTCACCGAGCGCGGGCCAGAGCCGCTTCGACACGTTGCCGCCGATCGAGCAGAACTCCGCCACGAAGCCGGCGATCTGCGAGTACGGGAAGTCGTAGTCGTCGCCGATCGTGACGACGTTGCGCCAACCAAGCTCGTTGTAGGCGTAGTCGCCGAGCCCCGCCGTCCACTGGGTACCGTCGTTGTGGAAGCGGAAGAAGTTCGGCGAGCGCACCTTCAGCGTGGTGTCCTGCGCGCCCGAGATCCCGTTCACGAAGGTGACTCCGGGCTGTTCCTTTGAGTAGTTGGCAACCGCGATGCCTTCGCTCCCGGAGAGCGGGCCGACGA
>DATHAA010000079.1:0-3346 GCA_035296905.1 Gaiellaceae bacterium | reverse complement strand
AGACCAGATTGGACGGGGGCCCGTACTCTTGGATGCGGACGGCTTGCATTTAGCCGCGGGTCCAGCCCGGTGCGCGGCCTGCCGGCACTTCTTGGAAATCGGGCAGCCCCTCGAGCGCCTTCTCCGGACCGCCCGGGTTGTAGACGGCGAGCAGTCGCATCGTTTGCCAGCCCGTGTTCCGGGTCGAGTGAAACATGGCCGTGGGAACGTAGATCGTGTCGCCCGGCCGGACCTCGAAGGGCTCCCCGTCGTCGAGCATCTGCTCGCCCTCGCCCGAGAGGACGTAGAGGATCTCCTCCGACTCGGGATGGTTATGCCGGTCGTGGCCCTTGCCCGGCTGAAGCACGACCTCGCCGAACGTCATCCCCGCGCCCTCAGTGCTCTCAGGTGAGACGAACCACTTGATCGAGCCCCAGTCAAAGGTGTGGGTCGGGAGCTCCTTCGGATCAACCGTCTGCACGCGTGTCCTCCTCCGTCGAGATTGCCTTGAAGCGTCGCATGTTCTCGGTCATCGCGATCTCGGTCGGAAGGCGCTCCATGCTCGAAGCGCCGAAGAAGCCGACCACGCCGTTCGTCCGCTCGAGCACGTAGGCCGCGTCCTCCGGCTCGGCGATCGGGCCGCCGTGGCAGAGAACGAGGACGTCGGGCTCTACCTCCCGCGCGGCGTCGTGCATGGCCTGGACGAGCTCCACCGACTCGTCGAGCGTCTTCGCCGTCTCCGCCCCGATCGTCCCCGAGGTCGTGAGCCCCATGTGGGGGACGAGAACGTCGGCGCCGGCCGCCGCCATCGCGCGAGCATCCTCCGGCGTGAAGACGTACGGAGCCGTCAGGAGATCGAGCTCGCGGGCGGCTCGGACGAGCTCGACCTCGAGCCCATACCCCATGCCTGTTTCCTCTAGGTTGGCGCGGAAGGTGCCGTCGATCAGGCCGACGGTCGGGAAGTTCTGGATCCCGGAGAAGCCCATGTCCCGGAGCTGGCGGAGGAAGACCGGCATGAGTCGGAAGGGATCCGTGCCACACACGCCCGCGAGGACCGGAGTCGCCCTGACGATCGGGAGCACCTCTGCCGCCATCTCAATGACGATGGCGTTCGCGTCACCGTAGGGAAGAAGGCCCGCCAGCGACCCCCTCCCTGCCATCCGGTAGCGGCCCGAGTTGTAGATGATGATGAGGTCCGCGCCACCAGCCTCGGCGCACTTGGCGGACAGGCCCGTGCCCGCTCCTGCACCGATGATCGGGCTCCCCTTCGCGACCTCCGCCCGGAGCCGCTCGAGCGCCTCCTGCCTGGTCATCGGACCGTCTCGCAAAGCTCGTGCAGGCGGTCGGCCATCGCCTCCGCGAATGCAGGGTCGTTGATGTCCGTGTCGAGCTCGCGGACGTCGACCGAGTCGTCGAGATTCTCACGCAGCGCCGTCAGAAGCGCCTCGTCGGCGTCCGGGTCATGGAAGACCTGGCCCTCGACCGCGATCAGCGAGACGCCCCGGAGCGGTATGAACAGCGAGACGGGGCCTCGGGCTGCGTTCAGCTTGCGGGCGATCCGCCGCCCCAGCTCGGCGCACTCCTCGGGCGTCGTCCGCATGAGCGTGATCGTCGGGTTGTGCACGTAGAGGCGCCGCTCCCGAAACCGTTCCGGCACCGTCTCCATGGGGCCGAAGTTGACCATGTCGAGGGCCCCGAGCGAGACGACCTGCGGAATCCCGACCTCGCCCGCCGCCTCCAGGCGGTCCGGGCCGGCGGACAGAACGCCTCCGACCAGGTCGTCCGCCAGCTCCGTCGTCGTCGCGTCGAGTGCCGCCGCGATGAAGCCTCCTCGCATCAACGCCTCCATCGATTCCCCACCCGTCCCGGTCGCGTGGAAGACGAGAACCTCGTAACCAAGCTCCTCGAGCCGTTCCCGTGCCCGCGTCACGCACGGCGTTGTGACGCCGAACATCGTCGCGCCCACGAGCGGTCTTCCCGTCGTGGCGATTTCGATCGCTTGCGCCTCGGCCATGCCCGCGATCGCCGCGGCGGCGTTCGTCAGGATGCGCGCGGAGATCTGGTTGATTCCCGCGATGTCGACGACCGAATACATCATCGAGACGTCGACAGCGCCCACGTAGGGCCGCGTATCACCGGAAGCGACGGTCGAGACCATGAGCTTCGGGACTCCGACCGGTAGCTGGCGCATCGCATACGTGACGATGGCCGAGCCGCCCGAGCCCCCGAGTCCGAGGATGCCGTCCAAGCGCCCTTCGGCGCGGAGCCGCTGCACGACCTCTGCCGCGCCGTGCGCCATCGTCTCCACGGCAGCGCCGCGGTCGCCGGTCGCGGCGAGGTCGGACACCTCGGCACCGGCGGCGCGGGCGACCTCCTCCCGGCCGACGTCCGGCTCGGCGAGCGGATCGCCGAGGACGCCCGCATCGACGAGCACGACGTCCACCCCCCGTTCGCGCAGCTGCGAGCGCAGGTAGTCGTACTCGACGCCCTTCGTGTCGAGCGTCCCCACGAGAACTACTGTCGCCGCCATCTAGCCCGCGGTTGTCTCGACGCGCGTGACGCCCAGGTAGCGCTGCTGGGCGTCCGGGTCGTTCTGGATCGCCGCGGCCGTGGTCTCGGTCGCAATCTCTCCCGCGACCATGACGAGCTGCCGCTCGCAGATCGAAGTCGCCACGCCGAGGTTCTGCTCCACCAGCAGGAGACCCATCCCCCCTTCCACGAGCTTCAGGCAGGTGCCGATCACCGACTCGATGATCGTCGGGGCGAGGCCCTCGGACGGCTCGTCCATGATCAGGAGCCGCGGGTTGCGAAGCAGCGTCCGGCCGATCGCGAGCATCTGCTGCTCGCCGCCCGAGAGCTGTGTCGCCGAAATGTTCCTACGCTCGGAAAGGCGTGGGAAGAGCTCGTAGACGCGCTCCCTCGACCATTCCCCGCTCGCGGAGCCCAGCATCCTGAGATGCTCGTCCGTGCTCAGGGAGGGGAAGAGCCGCCGTCCCTGCGGTACCAGGCCGATGCCGGCATTCGCGATCTTGTAGGGCTGGCGCCCGATGAGCTCCTCTCCGTTGAGGCGCACGGACCCCTTTACGTCGGGGACGAGTCCCATGATGGCGTTGCAAAGCGTGCTCTTGCCCATGCCGTTTCGCCCAATGATTGCGACCGGCTCGACGCCCATCTCGAAGCTGACACCCTGGAGGATGTGCGCCGGGCCGTAGTACGCGTTCAGGTTCCTAACGGCAAGAAGCGATTCACTCATCCGCGAAACGGCTCCCGAGATAGATGTCGTGCACCATCTGGTTGGCGCGAATCTCTGCCGGCGTGCCCTCGACGACTACGCGGCCGTCGTGCATCATCGTCACCTGCTCGGCGA
>DATHAA010000078.1:0-29353 GCA_035296905.1 Gaiellaceae bacterium | reverse complement strand
CGGCGGGCGAGGCGCTCGTCATCCCGGCGCTGAACCGCGACGGTGACATCCTCTCCGACCTCGTGCTCCCCCTCTTCGGCTCGATCGCCGGCTCGGAGTCCCTGCTCGTCGCCTTCAACGAGGACTACACGCCGCGTGCGCTCATGGCCGAGGCTGCCCACGGCACCGCCCCCGCGCTCCAGGGCAAGAACGTCGCGAATCCGATGGCGATGATCCTCGCCTCCGCCGCGCTCCTCTCCCACATCGACGACGAGGAGGTGCGCGCGGCCGGGCGGGCGATCCGCGAGTCGGCGCTCGAGGCCGTCTCGGAGGGAACGAGGACCGCCGACCTCGGCGGCCACGCGTCCACCACGGAGTTCACGGACGACGTCATCGCCCGCGTTCGCTCCAAGCTCGAGGTCTGGGCCTCTCTGGGCAACGTTTGAGGCGCGTCGGGGCGTACCTCCGCAGCCTCGACCCGAGGCTGCCTCGCTCGGTCTGGATCCTGAACACGGGCGGGCTGATAAACGCAGTCGGGACGGGCATGGCCTATCCGTTCGTCGTCATCTACCTGCACAACGTGCGCGGCTTCTCGCTCGGGATCTCGGGGCTGATCGTGGCCGCCTCGGGCGCGGCCGGCATCGTGTGCGGCCCGGCGATCGGGGTCGTCATCGACAAGATCGGGGGCCGGCTGACCCTCGCCGGCGCGCTCATCCTGCAGGCGATCGGCTGGGGAAGCTTCCCGCTCGTCCATGAGCCCTGGCAGGGGGTCCTCGCCGCGATCGTTGCGGGAGCCGGGAACGCGGGCTTCTGGCCGAGCCAGTCCGCGCTCATAGCCGGCCTTACCTCGCAGGCGCGGCGGCATGGCGCCTTCGCACTGCAGCGCGTGACCCGCAACCTCGGGATCGGGCTCGGCGGGCTCCTCGGCGGCCTGATCGCCACCACTTCGGACTCGTCGAGCTTCACGGTGCTCTTTGCCGTCAACGCAATGACGTTCTTCCTCTTCGTCGGGATGCTCTTCTTCGTGCCCGATCCGGAGATCGCTGCGGCCGATCCGGATGCCCCGCGCGGCGGCTATCTCGACGTGCTCCGCAACCACGTCTTCCTGGGGATCGCGGGCCTGAACGTCGTCTTCGTCACGGCGGGTTACGCGCAGATCGAGCTCCTGCCGGTGTTCGCGAAGAACGAGGCCGGCGTAAGCGAGCGCGAGATCGGGCTCATCTTCTTCCTGAACACCGTGATCGTCGCCGTCGCGCAGCTGCCGGTCGCGAAGCTCCTCGAGGGTCGCAGCCGTATGCGCTCGCTCGCGGCCATGTGCGTGCTGTGGGCGATCTCGTGGATCTTCGTCCTCATCGGCGGAGCCTCCTTCGAGGCTGCCGCCGCTGTGGCGATCTTCTCCTTCGCCGTGATCCTCTTCGGCCTCGGCGAGTGCTTCCAGGGACCGGTGCAGGGGGCGCTCGTGGCCGACCTTGCCCCGCCGCGGCTCCGCGGTCGCTACATGGCGGTCTCGACGAACTCCTGGGATCTCGGCTTTCTCCTCGGCCCGGCGATCGGCGGCTTCATTCTCGCCGTAGAACCGCTCGCGCTCTGGCCGCTCGCCGCGCTCGCCTGCCTCGCAGCCGGAGCCGGTGCGCTCTCGCTGGAGAGCCGGCTCCCGCCGAACCTCCGGCTCACCCCGGCGTGAAGTGGGTTCCGGTCACCGGGCGAGACGTGCGCCTCGAGGCGCTCGACTTCGGCGGCGAGGGCCCCGGAGTGCTCCTGTTGCACGGGCTCGCCGGCACGGCCATCGAGTGGGAGGAAACAGCCCTCTGGCTGCGGGAGACTCACCGCGTCGTGGGGCTCGACCAGCGCGGCCATGGTCGCAGCGAGCGGCGGCCCGGGGACGTGACGCCGGCTGGGTTCGTCGCCGACGCGCTTGCGACGATCGAGAGCCTCAACCTCGCGCCCACGCTCGTCGTCGGGCAATCGCTTGGCGGCCTGATCGCGTTTCTCGCCGCCTCAGAGCGACCGGATCTCGTCAGCGCGCTCATCATCGTCGAGGCTACGCCCACCCGCGAAGGGCCGGAGATAGCAGAGCAGATTGCCGACTACTTCGGTTCATGGCCGCTCCCGTTCCCGTCCCCTGACGCTGCCGTCACGTTCTTCGGCGGAGAGAGCCTGAGGGCACGCGCGTGGACGCGCAACCTCGTGATCACCCCGGGCGGCCTGCGACCCGCGTTCGACACCGACGTGCTGGTGGCGGCGATCGCAGAGGCTCTGGCACGGGACTACTGGGACGAGTGGCGGGCGCTCAGCGTTCCGACGCTCCTTGTCCGTGGCGAGGAGGGTGAGCTCTCGCCCTCGGAGGCCGCCGCGATGGTCGCCGCTGCGCCTTCAGCGCAGCTCGTTTCGATTCCCGGCGCGGGCCACGACGTCCACCTCGACGCTCCCGGAGCCTGGCGGGCCGCGGTCGAGACCTTCCTCGACCGCCTCAGCTAAGGGCGCGCTTGATGGCGGCTCGACCGCCCTGTAGCACCGGCTCGCCGTGCGAGACGAGCACCATTTCGACGGGGAGGTCGAGGAGCGGGCGCAGCGCCTCGCGCAGCTCGTCGTAGCTCAGTCCGGGCTCCAGGTAGCGAAGCCAGCCCGGCGGGCACATTCGGAGGCCGCCGTCGTCCCCGAGGAGGCGGTCGCCCGGGATGAGCGCCCGGGGGCCCGGGAGCCACACCATCGTCTCTCCGGCACGCCGAATGGTCACGGTCTCCACCCCGTCGGGGAGGGACGCTTTGGCGCGGGAGGTCGTCGCGTCGAAGCGGCGCACGACCTCGTCTCGGCTGCGGCGGTGGAAGCCGATCGTCGTCAGCACCCGAACGGGACGGCCGTGGGCGCGCACGCCCTCTTCGAGCGCGGGCCAGAGCTCGTCCGGAACCAAGGGGTCGACGAAGACGAACGCATCGGGGGCCTCATACGCGACCGATCCGACGATCTCGGGCCAGTCGGCCGGGCTGTCGGGCGATGCGCCCGGCACCCACTCCGGATGCTGCGCTTCCCAGCGCCAGAGGCCCGGCGCGAGCTCCGCGAGCCCCGCTATTGCGGCTCGAGCGGCGGATTCTGGACGTTGTGCTCGGTGGCGTATTCGTCCACCAGCTTGTTGATCACGTCCGCTCCGTCGCCGTAGGCGTAGTTGATCTTTACGAACGGCTCCCATTTCTCGGGGAGCGCGTCCTCCGGGAAGATCGCTTCGACCGGGCATTCCGGCTCGCACGCGCCGCAGTCGATGCACTCCTCGGGGTCGATGATGAGCATGCGGTCGAACACGTGGATGCAGTCCACCGGACACACGTCCACGCAGGACAGGTCTTTGATGTCGATGCAGGGCTCGGCGATGATGTAAGTCATCGCCGAGCAGTCTATGTAACGAGGTCTGCGACCAGTTGCGGTGCTCGCTCGGCGAGTGCAGAGCGCGCGACGACCTGGTCGAGGCCCGCTTCATGCGCTGCACGCAGGCCGGACGTGTCCGTGTGATTCGTGTACCCGAGGATGGGGATGTCGGGCCAGGAGTCGGCTACCTCGTAGGGATCTATGCGCGCGAGGTCGCAGATCACCAGGTCGGGCGAATCGACGCTGTCGGTCGTGATCAGCTTGTGGGACCCCCCCAAAAGCGCGTCCAGCTTTCCTCGAAAGAAGAGATCGACCCCCGCCAGCAGGATCGTCGCCACGCGCGGCAGCGTACCATCCCGAGGAAGTGGAAAACAGGGGCTTTGCTAGGTTTTTTTTGGGCATGGCCTTGACCGCCTGCTTCGCGAGAAAGGTGGCGCTCTGGTTCGAGCGCGACGGAGCGGAGAAGGTCGCCGACCCCGTCCGGCTCCGGCAGATGAACATGGCGATCGCTCTCGCCGCCTCGCGCTGGAACGAATTCGCGCTGGAGCCCGACGCTGAGCAGCGGATGAACGCGTGGCTCGACGAGGTGGAGCGGCGCGCGGTGGTGCGCGGAGCCGAGGCGCGGAGCGAGGCGATCCGGCACGCCCGTGGCTGGTTCAGGGAATGCGTCAGCGCTCAGAAGCGGCCGTGAAGAATCCTAGTAACAGACTGTTACTAGGGCAATTCCGGCACAGATTTCTGATGGGAAAGACCTGCTAACGAGGAAAGCCGCCTTAGTAACAGACTGTTACTAGGCTGACTTGGGGCGCGGTTTTTGAGGGATGCGGCACAGGGTCTCAGACGTCGACGCCGAACTTTTCGAACAGCCGGTTGAAGCCGATGCGGATCCACCAGAAGCGGTCGAAGAAGAGCAGGAGACCCAGCGCGACGAGGAGCGCGCCGCTCACGAACCTGACGGCGCAGTAGCGGTCGCGAAGCCAGCGCGAGGCACCCATCGCGCGGTCGAAGCCGATCCCTACGAGGACGAACGGCACGGCGAGGCCGATGGAGTAGACGAGCAGGAGCACCGACCCCTGGGCGGCCGTGGAGGCATCGCCTGCGAGCGCGAGGATGGTGGCGAGCACCGGCCCGATGCACGGGGCGGCGCAGACTGCAAAGGCGCCGCCGAGAAGGGCTCGCGAGCCGCGGCGACGGGCTCCCTCGACGAGCTCGGGGGCGACCATGCGGTCGAGCCAAGGGAACGGCAGTAGACCCATGAAGGCGAAGCCGAAGACGACGACGATCACACCCGCGACCATGGAGAGGAGGCGCTGGTCGTGGACGAGCCCGCCGGCTGCGCCCGCCAGCGCTCCGAGCGCCACGAAGACGAGCGTGAAGCCGGCGATGAACGGGATGCTGGTCGCCACGACCTTCCTCCCGCCCACTCCGATCTGCACGCCGGACACCGCGGAGAGGTAGCCGGGCACGAGCGGGAGCACGCAGGGCGTGACGAAGGACAGGAGGCCCGCGACGAACGCGAGCGGGATTTTCGCTTCCATCAGTGCCTCTCCCGGTTAGGCGTCGTAGCGGGCGAGCTCTTCGTCGAGCCGGCGCTCGAGCTCGGGATCCAGGCTGAAGCGGCCGTTGGCGGACTGCCCCGGCTCCTCCGCCTTACGGCTCCGGCTCCAGCGATACGTGAGGAAGCCGACGACGCCGGCCGCGAGCACGACCCCAACGAGGGGAAGCACCCACGCCAGCAGGTTGAAGCCGCTCTTGGGCGGGGCGGCGAGAACGCTTTCGCCGAACTGGTCGACAAGCTTGTCCTTGATCTCCGACTTGGTGTCCCCGGCTGCGATACGGGCGCGGATGAAGGCGCGCATGCGATCGGCGATCGGCGAAGTCGAGGCGGCGAGTGTCTCATGGCAGGTCGGGCAGATGAGCTCACGTTCGAGCTCCGGAAGCGTCGGGCTCTGCTCGCTCGCCGCCGCCGGTGCGACTACGGCGAGCGCAACGACTAGCGCGGCGAGGAGCTTCCGCGTCATGCCGGCTCGCCGAGAGCGATCTTGATGTTGCGCTCGAGGTCTTCCTCGGTGAGCGGTCCGGCGACGTGCTCGCCGACGATCCTCCCCTGCGCGTCGATGAACCACGTCTCCGGGAATCCCGTCACGCCGTAATGCCCAAGCGTGGAGCCGTGCTTGTCGCGGACGACGGGATACGTGATCCCGGCCCGATCGACGAATCGCTGCGCATCGACGTCGAAGTCCTGCGCATCGACCCCGAGGACGACGACGCCCTGGTTCTTGTAGCGGTTCCACGCCGACTCGAGGAGCGGAGCCTCGTCCTTGCACGGGCCGCACCAGGAGGCCCAGAAGTTGAGCACGACAGCCTTGCCACGGAACGAGGCGAGGCTCACCTGCTCGTCGCTCGACAGGTGCGGCAGCGTGAAGTCGGGGGCCGGGCGGCCGGCGTCGGGCGCTTCTTCGCGGTTGAACACCTTCCAGCCCAGGAGGGCGAGGAGCAGCGCGACCACCAGAACGGCGGCCGCTTGCAGGGCAATTCTCAGGCGGCCGGGCATGCCGCCTCCGAGTGTACTTACGCCCTGACGATGAAGGCCGTGGAGCCGACCTCGACGCGCTCGAAGAGCCACTCGGCGTCCGGAATCCGCATCCGGATGCAGCCATGGGAGGCCGAGTACCCGATCGAGGCGGCGTCAGGAGTCCCGTGGATTCCGACTCCCGAGGCCGAGAGCCCCATCCACCGAGTGCCGAGCGGGTTGCCCGGGCCGGGCGGGATCGGGCTCGCGCCGGCCGCCCACGCGGTGTTAGGCGGATACCACCACGGGTTTCGCTGCTTCGTCACGATCGTGAATTTCCCGGTCGGAGTCGGGTAGATCGGCTGCCCGACCGCGACGCCGAAGCGTGCGCGAAAGCGCATGTGCGCACCCTTGTAGAGGTAGAGGCGGTGTGACCCGCGGCGGATCACCACGACAGGCTTGAAGTTCCAGCGCGTCACCTCGGGCTTCAGGGTGCGGTACTGGACGGCCACGGGCCCGCGCGAGTTCGCCCGGATAGCCTCTTTGAGCAGCTTGCGCGTGGGCCGCTGGCGGACGTTGTAGCCCTTCAGCGACTTCGAGAGATGCGGGCGCAGATGGCTGAGACGGACGTGCGCGTCGCGCGGCTGGCGGGAAAGAAGCTTGTCCACTCTGCCCACGTAGTGGCGCAGCTGAGCCAAGTCGATGGAGACGGTAAGTGCGACATTCGCGGGGGGAGCAGCCGCGAGCGCGTCGGCGACCGCCAGCGAGACGTGAGTGCGGACACCGAGCTGCCAGGGCGTGGCTTCGAGCGTTCTTCCCCGGAACGTGAGTGTGAACGGAGTCCGCACCGAGGCGCGGACCGCGGCCGTGGCGTCCTCAGCGGTCATGCCGCCGACGTCGATTCCCTGAATCGTCACACCCGGCTGGATAGTGGCGGGGGGCGTCTGGGCGAACGCGGGCGCCGCGGCGACCAGACCACCGACGAAGAGGGCGGTTGCGGCGATCCCGCGCATCGTGGTCCCAATCCTATTCATCGAACAGGCTGGGGTCATTCGCTATCGCACCGTCCACTCCTGCGGCGAGCACACGGCTGAGGTCGTCCGGGGTCTCGATCGTCCATGCGAAGATATGAGCGCCGGCCGCTCCACAACGGGCGACGACCTTCGGGGTCACGAGCGCGTGGTGGAGCATGGCCGCATCCGCCCCGGCGGCGGAGAGCATGCGGCCGATGCGGGCGGGAAGCGCCGCGCGGAGGATGCGCAGACCCGGCGCGACGAAGGCATCGAAGGGGCGTCGCTCGCTGAGGCCGTGGCGGTCGTTCGGGTATGCGAGGCCCGTGGCGATGCCGGGCTCGAGCCGCTTTGCCTCCCGGAGCACCTGCGGATGGAAGGACGTGACGAGCGTCCGCTCGACGAGCCCATGCGCGGCGACAGCCTGCACGATGCCCTCCTCGTGGCCCGGCGTCTTCACGTCGAGATCGAGCCAGACCCTCGGCGGCGCCTGGCGCGCGAAGAGCCGGAGCGCGTCCTCGAGCGTCGGGCTGTCCGGCTGAACCTGCGCGGCCGAGTGAGCGAGGCGGAGCGCTCCGTCAAGCGCGAGGACATCGAGCTCGACCATGTCCACCCTCGCTGCGAGCGCAGCCTCGAGCGCCGCGAGCGAGTTCTCGGGCGCTAGCGCCGAGGCGCCGCGATGGGCGACTTTCAAATAGCCGCCCGCCGGCTTCGGCAAGCTCACGGGTCGGGAGCGGTCGGGAGCAGATCCTGTTCGAGCTCGCCGCCGTGGGCCGCGTAACCGAGGATCATCCGGTCAGTAAGCCACTCGACAGGGGCGCGGTCGTCGGTGAGCGGTTCCCCGGTCCGGCGCATGGGGTCGAGCCGCGCGCGAAACTCGGGGACAAGCGACTCGGCGGCGGGGCTGATCGTGGCGACGCGGGTCTCGAGCTCGGTCTGCGACATCTGCTCGGGGAAGGCGAGGAGGAGCTGGTTGAACTCGAGCGCCCGCCAGCGCCAGACCGAGGGGAACTGGGTCAGCATGGTGGTTCCGAGCGCGTCCGAGAGCTGCTCGTCCCCGGGCACGGCGGCCACGTTCAGCGCGACGGCTCCGCCGGGCGCGAGGTGGTCGCGGACGAGGCGGAAGAACTCCTCGGTGGCGAGGTAGAAGGGGATGTAGGGCTGGTGATAGGCGTCGACGGCGACGATGTCGTAGCGCTTGTCGGTCCCGGCCAGATAGGGGCGGCCGTCCGCCGTGACGACGTGAAGCCGCGGGTTGTCGCCGAGCCCGAAGTAGCGGCGCCCCACCTCCGTGACCTTTGGGTCGATCTCGACGCCGTCGATCTCCACATCCGGGTAGAGCTCTCCGAACGCCCGCGCCGTCGTTCCGCCTGCGTTTCCGATCACGAGCATCCGTTCGGGCGGCTGATCGAGGAGAGGCGGGACGACGAGGAACATGTCCCACTCCCCACCCGTGAGCGCGGTGTCCGGCCGCCAGACCGAGTGGTTGACGATGCCCTCGTTGAGGCGAAGGACACGCGAGCCGTTGGGCCGCTGCAGCACCTGGATGTACTGGTAGGCCGACTCCGTCTCGTACACGAGCCCCGAGGTCGCCTTGATCGTCTCCGCAGGGACGAAAAGGAGGGCAGCCATCCCAACGGTGAGGATCTGCCAGCGGCTGCCGAGCATGAGGGCGGCCGCGAGGACGAGCAGCGCCGCGGCGCCGAGCATCGTCCGCTGCGTCCCGATGAGCGGGATGGCCACGAGCGCCGAGACGAACGTGCCGACGATGCTCCCGAGCGTGGAGAGAGCGTAGAGCCGCCCGGCGACCGCGCCCGCCTGGGAGACGTCGTCGAGGGCGAGGCGGACGACGAACGGGGAGACGGCGCCCAGGAGCGTCACAGGCACCGCGAACAGGAGGAGTGCCGAGAAAAACGAGCCGACGACGGCCCCGACGCTGATCGTGTCGAGGCCCTGCACGGTGAGGTCGAGGACCGGCCGCGCCACGAAGGGGAGCACCGAAATGACGAGCGCCGCCACGAGTACGATCCACCCCAGCAGGCGAGGCTCTGGCCGGCGATCGGCGACCTTGCCCCCGATCCAATAGCCGACCGAGAGGTAGACCAGGATCAGCCCGATGATGTTCGCCCACACCACCGTCGAGCTGCCGAAATAGGGCGCGAGCAGGCGTGAGGCGGCGATCTCCGTCGCGAGAGTCCCCGCGCCCGCGGTGAAGACGACGACTCCGAGCCGCCGACGGCTCACCGACGCGACGGGCACGGCCGCAGCCGTCAGGGAATCAGCCTGAGACACACTACGGCGCAGTCGTCCGAGAGCTCCCCACCCGCAAAGCTCTTGCAGTCGGCCAGCACCGCTTCGGCGAGCTCCTGCGGGCCGAACTCGGCGCGGCGGTGCAACAGGTCGTCGAGCCGCTCCTCACCGTAGAGCTCGCCGTCGCGACGCGCCTCGATGACTCCGTCCGTGTAGAGAACGACGGTCGTGCCAGGCGCGAGCTTGTCCCGCGCGACCTCGTACTCCTGGTCCGAGTCGATGCCGAGCGCGAGCCCGTGACCTCCCAGCTCTCCGACCTGGCCGTCGGGAGCGACGACGCGCGCGGCGGGATGGCCGGCGCTCGCGGACGCGACTGTGCTCGACTCGGGGTCGAGGAGAACGTAGAGCATCGTGATGAACTTCCCGGTCTCGATCTCGTCGACGACGACCTCGTTCGCGGCGGCGAGGAAGTCGGAGGGCTCCGGGTGCATGCGCGCGAGGGCGCGGAAGCTGAACTTCGCCATTGCCATGTCCGCAGCGGCCTGGATGCCCTTGCCGGTGACGTCGCCGAGGATCACCGCGAGCCGCCCGTCGTCGAGGTGGAGGAAGTCGTAGACGTCGCCGCCCACGTCGACCCGCGCGGCCGACTGGTAGACGTGCCCGACCTCGATGCCGCCGACGTCGGGGAGCGCGCTCGGAAGAAGCGAGCGCTGCATGGTCTCGGAGAAGTCCTTTTGCTGCTGGTAGAGGCGCGCGTTGTCGATCGCGAGCGCGGCCTGGCCGGCCAGGGTCATCGCCACGTCGACGGTCTCGCGCTCGATCGGCCGCGCGGGGTCGAGGGAGAGGAGCGTCAGCGTGCCCAGGGTCTCGCCCGGAGTGGCGAGCGGGAGAACGGCGGCGCTTCCTCCCTGGGCGAGGAACGGCTCGAGGGTCCGATGCGCATCGCGGCCGTCGGCCATGCCCGGCTGGAGAAGGACCGGCCGGCCCGACCGGAGCAGCCGCCTGGCGAGCGGCGCGTCCATGGGCTGCGGCAGCGCGAGTAGGCGCTCCGCAGTCTCGCGCAGGGAGGGCTCCCCGACGTAGATCGCCTTCGACTCGAGGACCTCCCCGCGCGCGCCGGGCATGCGAATCACGGCCGCGTCGAGGTCGAAGAGCTGCACCATCGTCTTGGTGACGGCCGTGAGGGTCGCGTCGAGCGACAGGCTCTCGGAGAACGAGGCCGAGATCTCGTAAAGCCCGCGCAGCTGGCGGGTCGAGCGCCGCTCCGAGTCGAGTGTCGCCTCGAGCACCTCGCCCAGATCCTTGGTGCGCTCGTGGAGGCGGGCGTTCTCGACCGCGACCGCGAGCTGGCTGGAGAGCGCGAGGAGGAGGCTTTCCTCACCCTCGCGGTAGGGGCGAGCCCGCGATTTGTAGACCGCGAGCGCGCCGATGACCTCGTCGTGGACGATGAGCGGGACGACGAGCGCGCGGCGGATCGCATTGGCCTCCCAGCCTTCTTCGAGTCCCTTGAGGCGCGGGTCGGCGCGCATGTCCTCGATGAAGAGGAAGCCGCGGCCGCGGAAGGGACCGAGCGCGAGCTCGAGGAGCCGCTCCGCGAGACCGGTGTGCGGGCCTTCGAGCCCGCGGGAGGCCGCGGCGGTCAGCCGGTGGCCCTCGCGCAGATACACGGCGACGTGGCCGCTCGCAGTCAGCTCGGCGATCCGCTCGACCGCGGTCTCCAGCGTGTGCGCAAGGGAAAGCTGGGCGATTGCCTGGCTGACGACGCCGATGATCGTCTGCGAGCGTCGAAGCGCGGTGGCGATCAGGCCGACTCGCCGGCTGCGCCTGAGCGCGAGCGCCGCACGCGCCGAGAACGGCACGAGGATCGCGAGCACGTCCTCGTCCGGCTCCGCGTCGAAGTAGAGCTGCAGCGCGCCGACCGGAGGCTCCCCGAGCGGGATGGTCGCTACGCTGGCGCCCGATCCGTTGTCGCCCGCCGAGCGTCGGGTCACGAGCGCCCGTTGGCGATCGGCAAGCGCGGCCCGGACGTCCTCCTCTCCCTCCCCATGATCCGGGGCGTCGCCGTTCAACCCGTGCCGCGCGAGGAACGAGGGCGGGGCGTCGGCCTCGACGCGCCAGAGCGCTGCGCCGACCGCCCCGGTCGCAAGCGTGGCCAGGCGGACGACTTGCTCCGCCGTCTCCGCTTCGTCGGCTCCGGCGACGAGGGCTTCGCCGAGGAGCTCGAGCGGCAGCGACCGCCCGTGCGCCCGCAGCTCATTTCGGCCCGAACCTTCGAGCCGCACGGCGATAGCGACGTGCGCCGCCGCGAGGCGCGCGAGCATGCGCTGGCGCTCCTCGAACGATGTATCGCTGGTGCGGTAGAGCTCCAGGGTGGCGACGATCCGCTTGCCGAGCAGGGCGGGGTGAATCCCGATCGTCTTCGCCCGCGCCCGCGAGGCGACGTTGCGGATCGCGTCCGGGACGCCTTCGTTCGAGCTCGACGTGTACGACTCGACCTTGTCCGCATCGAGCCCGTCGAGGCTCAGCCGGGAGCCCTCGAGCTCGGCGGCGAGCGCGGAGGACTCTGATCGGACCGCGCGGGCGACGAGACATCCGTCTTCCGGGGCGATCGTTCGGACGATGACGAGGTCGCTTCCGGTCGCGCCGGCCGCCGCCTCGGCGAGGCCGTCGAGCGCTTCGGCAAGCGATCCGTTTTCGAGCAGCCCGCGGACGGCCCGGCTGAAGCTCTCGAGCAGCTCGTCTTCACGTTCGTATGCGACCCCCCGCACGACCGCATTATGCGCCTTTGCGCCGCGAGAACTGGTTGCGGACGGGCGCAAGAGCGTTAACATCGTCCGACCATCGGGTCCCCAGCCCCGCATCGGCCACCTGCGAAAGACCCGCCCATCGACCCCTATGCGGTCGAGCGCGGGCTTGCGTACGCACGCGCAAAGCGGCGCGCTCGCATCGAGCACACGCGCGAGAAGCACCGAGCGAGGATCCGCTTCCTCTTCCTACTGCTCGGTCTGGTGTTCCTGACCCTGTTCATCTCGCTCTCGATCTGGCAGAAGATCCAGGACGTCTTCGGGCTTTGATGGAGCCGCGGCAGCGATTGGCGCTCCCCACGGCGGAGTTCCGAAGCCCCGGCGAAGGGCTCGCGTGGCTGGGCGGGCTCGTGCTCGCGCTGAGCTCGTTCATGAGCTGGTACACGTTCGACGCCGACGTCGGCTTCACCGTCTCGATCACGGGTTGGCACACGGGGCTGCTCGGGAAGCTCGTCTTCTTCGTCGGGCTCGCCGTGCTCGCGTTTCTCGGCCTCCGCGCGAGCGGCGTCGAGCTTCCGCCGAGCCTACCCGGCGGCATGGTGATCGCGGCCTTCGGCCTCCTGGCGACGATCTTCGTCCTCGTCCGCGTGATTTCGATCCCGGACGACTTCTCGCCGGCCGGTCGCAGCATCGGACTCTGGATCAGCCTGCTGGCGGGCCTGCTCCTGATTGCCGCCGGGCTTCTGCGCTCAGCCGAAGAAGTCTGAGCGCGGCAACCCAGGCCAGCCCGACCGCCGTCCCGAGCGCGGCGCCCGCGAGCACGTCTCCGGGATAGTGCACGCCCACGTAGACGCGTGAGAAGGCGATCGCGGCGGCCAATAGGAAGAACAGCGGCGCGCCGCGGCGCCACAGGTAGGCCAGCGAGACGGCGCCCGCGAACGCGGTCGCCGCGTGGCCCGAGGGAAAGGACCAGCCGCCCGAGCCGATGAGTGGATCGGCCTGTGGGACGGTGATGCTTGGACGCCGGCGCTCGACTCCCGCCTTGACCGCGAGCGCCAGCAGATCGGCGCTCCAAACGCTGCACGCGGTCAGGAGGACTGGGAAGCTGAAGCTGCGCCGGGTCGCAAGCGAGATCGCCACCGCGAGGACGATCCAGACCGTCCCGAGGTAGCCGACGACCGAGAGGCCGACGAACACGGGGTCGAGCAGCCCTGCCCGGTGCTCGACGACCCAGACGAAGAGGTCGCGGTCTATCGGCGGCGCAGGAGCTGCTTGGTGGACTCGATCAGCGCCTGCGGGTCGAAGGGCTTGCCGATGAACGCCTGCGCGCCCTCCCGTGCCGCCCTGCTCGCGGTCTCCTCGTCCACCTTGCCGCTGAACATGATCACAGGGACGGAGCCGAGGCCGTGGCGCTCCTGCATCCTGCGCAGCATCTCGAACCCGTCCACCTCGGGCATCATCACGTCGAGGAGAACGAGGTCGGGCGGCTCGTTCTCGAGCGCCTCGAGACCCTCTGCCGCGCTTCCTGCCTCGCGGACCAGGTAGCCGTCCATCTCGAGATTCACGCGCACGAACTCACGCAACTGCTCGTCGTCGTCGACGATGAGGACGAGCGGCTTCCCCCCGGCCGGTGCGGGCGTACCGCCGCTCGAACCGGCGAGAAACGAGTCGAGGTCGGCCCGGCGGAAGCGGCGATGCCCACCCGGGGTGTAGAAGGCGGACAGGCGGCCGCCGTCCGACCACTTGCGGATCGTGCTCTGGGCGACGCCGAGATAGGACGCGGCCTGGCCGAGCGTGAGCCACTCGCTGCCCTCGCCCCCAGGATTCCCCCCAACCCGGCTGGTTCTCCGTTCAGTGGCCATGTAAGGCCCGGGCAATCTACCAAGCCTGATTTTCCGGCCGCGTCACGGATTTGAAACCGTGACGGTGACGGTCACCTGCGGCGTGAGCGTCGTCACCTCGAGCGTCCGCACCGACGTGTTCGTCTCCCCGGTCGTGCCGTCGCTCTCGAGCGCCAGGCCGACCGCGATTCCGGCGAAGAGAAGAACCGCTGCGGCCACCAGCCTGACGAGCCAGACGAGAGCGCGGCGACGGATGCGCCCGCGCTGGGCCCGCGCACGTTCGCGGTCCCGCTCGCGCTCGCGTTCCGAGGGGCTGAGGCCGGACGACACGTCAGGGACGGTAATCGCTCGCGCCCTGCGCGTAGAGCGCGAACGCCGCATCCTGCACGAGCGCCGTGTCCTTGATCCCCGCTCTGGAGCGCGCCGGCATCGAGAAGACGATCACGTCGCGCACCCAGTCCTCCGACCCGTTGTAGGCCTGGGCGAGCTCTGCGAGCGTGAAGGTCTGCCCGACTCGGCGTGCGAGCTCGTCCGCGACCGCCTCGACGAGGAGGACCAGATGCCGCGACCGTGCAGTGTCGTAGCCCGCTGCGTCGAGCAGGCGCTTCCCTTCCGCCCACTGGTGCCGGGCGAGTGCGAGGCTGGACATGCGCGGACGTTACCCCTGCACGGCGCGTTCACACCGCCGGTCGGGACACCAGCGTTCCTCTACCTCGCCCATGATCCGCTCCCCGAGCTCGTAGCCGGGCCGGGCGAGGGCGAAGGCGGCGTGGGCGTGGAGACACTTGAGGTTCTCACGGCTGCGCGTGCCCGCGATCCCCACGGGAAGCTCGGGCCTGAGCTTGCGCTGCTCGGCATCGGCGCGCTCCAGGCTCGCGCCGAGCTCGTCGTCCTCCTGGGCCTCGCGGGAGTAGCGCTCGACTCCTCCCTCCGCTTCGACCCGGGAGATGCCGGCCACGAGCCAGGGGCAGGTCAGATAGAAGGTGGTCGGGAAGGGCTCGCCGTCAGCGCCGAACGGCGCCTGTTCCGTAACCGCCGGAAAGCCGTGCGCACAGCGCGCCGCAACCCGGCGGAATGGGCGGGCGGGCCGGCCGAGCTGCCAGGAAACGACTCGCGTGTCGTCCACCAGATCATGGTACCGCCCCCTCTTCCGAGGTCCCGGCGCCCTTGACGATGAAGAGGTGCTCGCCCTCTCGGACGAGCCCGAGGCGCCGCGCCTCCCGGACGACGTACTCACTCTTGCCCGCGTCCATCAGCTTCTTCGTCAGGTCCGCGTTGTCGCGCTCGAGAGCCGCGATGGCCGCCTGCCGGTCCCGCACCTCCTGCTGCGCGTGGCGGTACGAGGTCAGCGGGTGGATGTAGGAGAGAGCGATGGCGACGAGAATCGCAGCGCCGACCCAGCGGAGGGCGAGCTTCGAGCGCGAAGGCCTGCGGCGAGCCATGGACAGCCGACATTCGACCGCCCACGCCTCCTTCCTGCAACGCGACTAGGCCGTCTCTACTTTGATGACGTTCGTGGTTCCGGGAACGTTGACCGCCGTCCCCGCCGTGATGACGACCCGGTCGCCCGGCACGACGAGTCCGGTCATGCGGGAGGCATCGAGGGTGCGGCTCCAGAGATGCTCGACGTCGTCGCACTCCTCGATCTCCGCCGGCACGACTCCCCACTCGATCGCCATCTGTTGGAGGGCGTAGCGCTTGTGGGTCGCGCCGATGATCGGCCGCTGAGGGCGGTGGCGCGCTACCGCCGAGGCCGTCCGCCCGCTGTAGGTGGGGACGAGGATCGCAGTCGCGCCCAGCACCTCCGCGATGTCGCAGGCGGCGTTCGACATCGCCTCGCCAACCGTCGGCGCCCGGTCCTCGCCCGCCCGCGCAAGCTCGTGACGAGACTGCAAGCTCGGCTCGACCGCGCAGGCGATCCTGTCCATGTAGACGACGCTCTCGACGGGGAACTCGCCGACTGCGGTCTCTCCGGAGAGCATGAGTGCCGACGTACCGTCGAGGACGGCGTTCGCGACGTCGCTCGCCTCGGCCCGCGTGGGGTCGGCGTGGTGGATCATGGACTCGAGCATCTGCGTCGCGGTGATCGCCGGCTTCCCGTGCTCGAGCGCGCAGAGAATGATCCGCTTCTGGACGAGCGGAACCGCGGCGGGGCCGATCTCGACGCCAAGATCGCCGCGCGCGACCATGACCACGTCGGAGGCGCTGACGATCGCGTGTAGCTCCTCGATGGCCTCGGCCTTTTCGATCTTCGCGATCACGAGCGCTGTCGAGCCCGCGCTGTGCAGGAGCTCGCGCAGGGCGTGGATGTCCCCCGCCGAGCGCACGAACGAAAGCGCGACGAAGTCGACGCCGATCGTGAGCGCAAACTCGAGGTCGGCGAGGTCCTTCTCGGTCAGCGAGGGAATCGGAATCGTCGCACCCGGGACGTTGACACCCTTGTGCGAGTCCACCTTTCCTCCGACCGCGACCTTGCAGCGCGCGCGCCCCGCGGTGACGTCCTCGACTTGCAGATGCACGAGGCCGTCGTCGATGAGGACGTCCTGGCCGGGTACGAGCACCTCCGCGAGCACGGGCGGACTAACGGGCAAGTCACCCGGCTCGCCGGTGCCGTCGCCGGAGAGGACGACCTCGTCGCCGCTCGCGAGCATGATCGTTCCCGGGAGGTCGCCGATGCGGAGCTTGGGACCCTGGAGATCGGCGATCAGCGCGAGCGGCCGGCCGGCGCGCGCCTGGGCCTCACGAATGAGTAGAGCGCGCTCCGCGTGGTCCTCGTGCGAGCCGTGCGAAAAGTTGAGGCGCGCCGCGTCCATCCCGGAGTCGACGAGCTTGTCGAGCATCTCCCGGGACGAGGTGGCTGGGCCGATCGTGCAGACGATCTTCGTGCGGCGCCGTCCGAGCGTCACAACTCCACGTTAGCGTGCCGGGGGGAGGTGCCCGTCAGCGCGCCGAGCGCGGGAAGGCCGACCAGCCCGGATACGAAGCCTTCGAGCCGAGCTCTTCCTCGATGCGTAGAAGCTGGTTGTACTTCGCCACGCGGTCCGTCCGGGACGGCGCCCCGATCTTGGCCTGCCCCGCTCCAGTGGCCACGGCGAGGTCGGCGATCGTCGTGTCCTCGGTCTCGCCCGAGCGATGGGAGATGACCGTCCCGTAGCCGGCCGACCGGGCGAGCTCGATCGCCTCGAGCGTCTCGGTGAGCGTCCCGATCTGGTTCACCTTGAGCAGGATGGCGTTGGCCGCACCCTGCTCGATTCCCTGGCGCAACCGGTCCACATTCGTGACGAAGAGGTCGTCCCCGACGAGCTGCACGCGGTCGCCCAGCCGGTCGGTGAGCGTCCGCCAGCCGTCCCACTCGTTCTCGGCCATCGGGTCTTCGATGGAGACGATGGGGTAGCGCCCGCAGAGACCTTCCCAGTAGTCGATGAGCTGGTCCGAGCTCGCGACGCGTCCCTCGAACCGGTAGGCACCCTCGCGCCAGATCTCGGTCGCGGCAGGATCGAGGGCAATCGCGATCCGGTCCCCGTGGCCCGCGCGCTCGGCCGCTTCGACGATCGTGCGGATCGCGTCTTCGCTCGCGCCGAAGTCCGGGGCGAAGCCGCCTTCGTCCCCCACGGCGGTCGGAAGCCGGCGCTCGTGCAGGAGCGCCTTCAGGGACTGGAAGACCTCGACGCCGATCCGCAGGCCCTCGGCGTAGGTCGGGGCGCCGG
The DNA here is from genome assembly GCA_035296905.1 of Gaiellaceae bacterium. Taxonomy (GTDB): domain Bacteria; phylum Actinomycetota; class Thermoleophilia; order Gaiellales; family Gaiellaceae; genus DATEOR01. Next base: position 11,950 of record DATHAA010000078.1, on the reverse strand, counting down.
CCGGCACGATCATGAACTCCTGCAGGTCGAGGGAGTTCTGCGCGTGGGCGCCGCCGTTGATGACGTTCATCATCGGCACCGGCAGGACGTGCGCCTCGGCTCCGCCGATCCACGCGTAGAGCGGCTTCCCCGCATCTGCGGCGGCCGCCTTAGCCGCGGCCAGCGAACAGCCGAGGATCGCGTTCGCGCCGAGGCGACTCTTGTTCGGCGTGCCGTCCGCTTGGACGAGCGCGTTGTCGAGGGCCGCCTGGTCGGAGGCGTCCAGGCCGGAGAGCGCGGCAGCGAGCTCGCCGTTCACGTTGGCGACCGCACGCGTCACGCCCTTGCCGAGCCAGTCGTCGCCGCCGTCCCGGAGCTCCACCGCTTCGAACTGACCGGTGGATGCGCCCGAGGGGACCGCGGCCCGGCCGAAGGCCCCCGACTCGAGCTCGACGTCCACCTCGACCGTCGGGTTCCCCCGCGAGTCGAGGATCTGTCGTCCGTGGACGCGGGCGATCTTGCTCACGTGCCCGCCTTCGCGAGGTCGTAGTAGCGGTCCTGCTCGGCCAGCTCGAGGCCGGAGAACTCCTTGCCTTCGGCGGCGGCCAGCTCCGCCGCTCGCTCGACCCTATCGACGAACCGCCGGCTCGCCTGGCGCAGCTCGAGCTCGGGGTCGACGCCGAGGTGGCGCGCCACGTTCACCGCGGCGAATAGGACGTCGCCGAGCTCGTTTCCACTCGGCTCCACGCGGAGCTCCTCGACCTCGTCGTCGAGGTCGCCAGACGCTCCGGCGAGATCCGGGTACTCGAAGCCAATCGTGGCCGCGCGCCGCTGAACCTTCTGCGCGTACAGGAGCGAAGGCAAAGTCTCGGGCACGTGGTGGAAGATTCCCTCCCGCCCTTCCTGCTCGGTCTTCAGCTCCTCCCAGCGCTGCTTGACCGCCCCCGGGGTGTCCGCTGTGCCGTACGCGAACACATGCGGATGGCGGCGGACGAGCTTCTCGTGGATCGCCCCCGCGACCGCGGCCAGGTCGCCGGCCCCTCGCTCCTCGAGGAGAAGTGCGAGGAAGAACGTCTGAAAGAGGAGGTCGCCGAGCTCGTCGACGAGCTTCTCGTCGTCGGCGGCCAGAGCGGCATCCGCGACCTCGTAGGCCTCCTCGACGGTGTGCGGGACGATCGTCTCGGCGGTCTGCGCGCGGTCCCAGGGGCAGTCGCGGCGAAGGCGCTCCGCCAGCTCCTGGAGGTCGACGAGAGCACGTGCGAGCTCGTCGTGGTCGGGCACGCCGCTAGCCGGCGGTGGTGGTTCCGCCGCTGGTGTCCGTCGCGCTCGCCGGGGCATAGCCGGGAGCGTAGGCGACTTCGTCGGCGTACTTCGCAGGCAACGCCGCGATCCAGGCCTTCATGGCCGCGTTCTGCTTCGTCTGCAACACCGTCGTCTTGATGGAGTCCTTAACCTGGTCGAGCGGAGTCGTCGTCGCCGGCTTGACCTCGGACAGCACCTCGATGATGTGCCAGCCGAACTCCGTCTTGATCGGGTCGGAGAGCTCGCCCGTCTTCGCGGAGAAGACGAACTCGTCGAACGGCTCGACCGTGCGCCCCTTGAAGGCGGTGAACTTGCCGCCGTCGGCCTTCGAGGCCTGGTCCTGCGTGTACTTCTGCGCGAGCTTGGCGAAGTCCGCACCGCCCTGGATCTGGTCGTGGAGCTTCTGCGCCAGCGCCTCGGTCTTCACGAGGATGTGACGCACCTCCCGCGAGGCCGGCTTCTGGTACTGGGTCGGGTTCTTCTCGTAGTACGCCTTGATGTCGGCGTCCGAGACGGTGACCTTCTTGGTGACGGCCTCGAAGATCTTGTTCGTGAGAACGCGCGTGCGAAGCTCGTTGCGAACGTCCTCGTCCGTCAGCCCCTGCTTCGCAAGCTCGGCCGAGTACTTCTGCTCGTCCCCCTGGAAGTACTGCTGTTTCAGCTTGTCGAGCTCGGTCTCGATCTCCTGATCGGTGACCTTGACCCCCATCGCCTCGCCCTCGAGCTCCCACTCCTTCTGCTCGACGAGGCCCTTCACGACCGTCGCCTTGAGCGCCTCGTACTCCGTCGTCCCGGGCTCCGGGAAGTCCTGCTTCTGCGCCTCGGCCGACTTCTTCTGCTGCTCGATGAGCTTGTCGAACTCCTCCTTCGTGACCGTCTTGTCACCGACGACTGCGACTGCGCCGGTGGGAACATCGGCTGAGCTCGTACCTCCGCCGCCGCATGCAGCAAGCGCGAGCGCCGCGATGAGCGCGAGCAGGAGCAAGGAGCTGTTGCGACGGATATGAGAGGACATCGGAGGAAAGACCTAGGCGGCCAACCGCAGGTCGAGGATAGCATCGACCAGCCGCAGGGCCGTCTTGAACCCATCGCCCCTCAGCGTGATCTCGCTCTGGGCACTCGAATAGACGGCGGTGTCGACCAGCGCACGCAGGCCGCGGAGCTCCGCCGAGCCGAGCACGAGCGGGCCGATCACCGTCCTGCCTGAGCGGAAGACGAGGTAGTCCGCGCCGAGACGCGCAAGCTTCAGCTTCGCCTCCTGGATCTCGAAGAGGTGCTCGACCGGCTCGGGCACGGGCCCGAAGCGGTCCTCCGCGGCGGCACGGAGCTCCCGCAGCTCGTCCTCAGACTCGGCGAGCGCGAGCCTCCGGTGGAGGTCGATCTTCTGTGCCTCGCCGGGGATGTAGTCGGCCGGAACGTAGGCGTCCACCTGCGCCTCGACGCGAACGGGCCGCCCAGCCGCGCGGCGCGTCCCGCTCAGCTCCGCGACCGCCGCCGCGAGCAGCTCGACGTAGAGCTCGAAGCCGATCGCGGCCACGTGCCCCGACTGCTCCGCGCCGAGCAGGTCGCCGGCGCCGCGGATCTCCAGGTCGCGCATCGCAATGGCGAAGCCCACGCCGAGCTCGGTGTGGTCGGCGAGGGTGGCGAGCCGGGCGCGCGCTTCCTGGGTCAGCTCGTGCCCGTCGGGATAGAAGAGGTAGGCGTGGGCGGTGACGTCGCTCCGGCCGACGCGTCCACGGATCTGGTAGAGCTGCGCGAGCCCGAGGGCATCCGCGCGCTCGACGATCAGCGTGTTCGCCTGCGGGATGTCGAGGCCCGACTCGATGATCGTCGTCGAGACGAGCACGTCCGCCTCGCCCGCGAGGAACGAGAGCATGTGCTGCTCGAGCTCCCGTTCCGGCATCTGCCCGTGCGCGACGATGTAGCGAAGTTCGGGACAGAGCTGGCGCAGGTGCTCGGCCGCCTCCTCGATCGTCTCGACGCGATTGTGGAGGAAGAACACCTGTCCTTCGCGTTCGTGCTCGCGACGCAGGGCGAGTTGGACGAGCTCCTCGTCGTACTCCCCGACGTGCGTGCGGATCGGGCGGCGGCCCTGCGGCGGCGTCTCGATGACACTGATGTCGCGAAGACCAGCGAGCGACATGTGCAGCGTGCGCGGGATCGGCGTGGCCGAAAGCGACAGCACATCGACTTCGAGCCGGAGCTGGCGCAGGAGCTCCTTCTGCGCGACGCCGAAGCGCTGCTCTTCGTCCACGATCACGAGTCCGAGCTCCTTCGGGACGACGTCGCGGGAGAGGACGCGGTGCGTGCCGATGAGGACGTCCACCTTGCCCTCGCGGTAGGCGGCCAGCACCTTCTTCATGTCCGCTGGCTTGCGGAAGCGAGAGATCATCTCGACGGTGACCGGGAAGTCGCGGTAGCGCTCGCGGAAGGTGTTCCAGTGCTGCTGGGCGAGGATCGTCGTCGGAGCGAGCAGCAGTGTCTGGCGCCCGTTGGCCGCGGCGACGAAGGCGGCTCGGACGCCGACCTCCGTCTTCCCGAAGCCGACATCGCCGCAGACGAGGCGGTCCATCGGCCGCGGCGCCTCGAGATCCTCCTTCACCGCCTCGATCGCGCTCAGCTGGTCCGGCGTCTCCTCGAAGGGGAAGCTCGCCTCGAGCTGCTCGACGAGCTCGTTGTCGGTCGGGAATGCGATGCCCTCGGCACGCTGCCGCTGCGCGTACAGGGCGATCAGCTCGCCGGCGAGCTCGTGGGCGCCTGCCCGCGCGCGGCTCTTGATGTTGTCCCACGCCTTGCCCCCGAGCTTCGACAGCGCCGGCCCATGCCCGTCGGCGCCGACGTAGCGCGAGACCTTCCCGATCTGCTCGTGCGGGACGTACAGCCGGTCGTCCCCCCGGAAGGCGAGAAAGAGGTAGTCGCGCGTGACCCCCGCGACGGTCTTCGTCTCGAAGCCGAGGAGCTTCCCGACGCCGTGATCCTCGTGGACGACGAAGTCACCCGTGCGTAGGTCGGCGAAGCTCTGGAGCGCGCGGCCGATTCGCGCGTCGGCTCGCGGCGGGCGCTTGCGGAAGATCTGCGTATCCGGAAGGAGGACGAGGCCGAGGTCGCGCAGGACGAAGCCTCGCCGCGCCGGGGCGACGGCGAAGAAGAGCCCCTCCCCGGCCGGGAGCTCGTCACCCGGCTCCAGCACCACGGGGTCAATGCGGCGGAGAAGCCCCTTCGTCCTCAGCGCTTCGCCGCGATGCGCGAAGGTGACGACCACGCGGTTCCCACCGCGAACGAACGCAAGCAGGTCGCGCTCGGCCTCCGAGAGCCCACGCGCAGCGATCGCTGGTCGCTGGGCTTCGAAGGCGTACCGCTGGCCGGCCGGGAGCTGGCTCAGCTCAGTGGCGCCGCCGAGGCCGAGCTGAACACCGAGTTCCTCCTGCACGGCCTCGCGCGCGTCGTCCGCCTGCCAGACGAGATCAGGCGCTGGAAGAGGAAGGACGAGATCGTCCGGTGGAGGCGGCGGCTTGTCTTCCAGCCAGGGTTCGACGAGGTCGGAGCGGCGCTCGGTCGCGGGCTGGATGAGCGCCTCGTCGAGCGAATGCAGCGTGCGCTGCGTGAAGGCGGAATAGGCGCGCAACGACTCGACCTCGTCGCCGAAGAGCTCGAGGCGGACAGGCTCGCGGCCGGTCGACGGATAGACGTCCACGATCCCGCCGCGCACCGCGAACTGCCCGCGCTCCTGCGCCTGCTCGACGCGTTCGTAGCCGGCGAGGGCGAGTCGCTCGACGAGCTCCTCGCTTCCCGGAGAGTCGCCCACGCGGAGGCGGATCGTCTCCGGTCTCGTCTCCTTGGGCGGAACACCTTCTGCGGCGCCGATCGCCGACGCGCAGACAAGCCCGCCGGCCTCGAGGATCTCGAGGGCGCGGGCGCGCTCGCCGACGAGGTGGGGCGGCGGCTCGAGCCCGCTCCCCCAGCGCACTCCGCGCGAGGCGAAGAGGCCGACGTTCTCCTCGCCGAGGAACCAGCCGGCGGCCTCGGCGGCGTCGCGCGCGTCGGCGTCGTCCGGGAAAACGACGACGAGCGGCCCGCCGCGCTCGAGGAAGACCGAGGCGAGGAAGAGCGGCACGAGCGGCTCGGACACGCGGGCAGCAGCGGGCGCCGCGACGAACTCGCGGAGGCGCTCGCTCTCGGCGAGCTCGCGGGCGAGGGTGTTGAGTGCCGGGTGGTCCATGACGAGCGACGGAACACGCGGTTCCGCGGGGTCATCGTAGCCGCGCCCTAGGGTCTACCCGTGGCCGGAGAGCTGCTCCCGATCGGCACGCGCCCGAAGCTCGTGGCGTCGTTCGACCCGCCGGATGCGGTGGGGCGGTTCGAGGAGTGGCGCGCGGCGCATGCGGATGCGCTGGCGGGGATACCGGCCGATGCGTGGCGCGTCGAGTACGGGCGGACGGGCGTGGGGCCCTACGTGCGCTTGCGGGTGGACGAGGCGCACCTGCCTGAAAGCCTCCGACGACTCAGCCCCTGGGGCCTCCCCACGCCTCCGCCCGCTTTCGAGCGTAGCCTCGAAAGACGCGCGCGTGGCACACGCTCTGAGACGAAACTGAACTAGCGCTCGTTGAAGCGCTGCTGGGCTTCTTCGAGCCCTTCCCGCACGAGCGTCTCAATCGCATCCGCGGCCCGCCCGACCAGAGCCCCGACATCCACGTCGGGCTCGAACGGCGACAGCACCCAGTCGGACACCGGCCGCGAGTCGCCGCGCTCCGGCCGCCCCACTCCGATCCGCAGCCGTAAGAACTCCGGTGTCTTCAGATGCTGCGCCAGCGAACGCAGCCCGTTGTGACCGGCGAGGCCGCCGCCGAGCCGCGCCTGCATCCGCCCGAGGTCGAGATCCATCTCGTCGTGGACGGCGAGCAGCCACTCCGGCTCGACCTTGTAGAACTTCGCCGCCGCCGCGACCGAGCGGCCCGACTCGTTCATGTACGTCTGCGGCTTCAGCAGCGCGAGCCGCGCACCATCCACGCGCACGTCCGACACCTCGCCCGAGAATTTCGAGCGCCACGAGCCTCCGTGCCGCTGCGTGAGCTCGTCGGCCACCATGAAGCCGACGTTGTGCCGCGTCGTCGCGTACTCGCGCCCGGGATTGCCGAGCCCGACAACCAGGAGGTCGAGCGTCGAGGCTTGCTCGCCCCGACGGAAGAGGCGCACGGGCTAACCCTCTGAGTTTTCTTCGCCGGAAGCTTCCGCCTCCGACTCGCCACCCTCGGCACCCGCCTCACCCTCACCCTCGGCAGCCTCGGCCTCGCCTTCGACGGCCTCGCCCTCGATCTCCTCGCCTTCCTCGGCCTCGACTTCCTCGGGCTCCGGCTCCTTCGTGGGCGGGCTGACGGTCGCGAGCACCGTCTCGGGTTCGTCGAGAAGCGTTACGCCCTCGGGAACGCGCAGGTCGGTGATGCGGAGGCTGTCTCCGATCACCATCGCGGAGATGTCGAGCTCGAGGTGGTCGGGCACCTCCATTGGGAGGGCCTCGACGCGAACCTCACGGTTGATCTGGCTGAGCACGCCGCCTTCCTTCTGGCCGGCCGCCTCACCGACGAGCTCGACGACGACGTTCGATTGGATCGCCTGGTCGAGCCGCACCTCGTGCAGGTCGATGTGGAGAAGGCGAGCGCGCGTCGGATCAAGCTGGTAATCCTTGACGACCGCATGGTGAGCCTTCTGCTGGCCCTCGAGGACGACATCCAGGATCGCATGCAGGCCGTGGTCGCCTGTCAGCGCCCTGCGGAGCTCGCGCTCTTCGATGCAGAACGGATGCGCCTCGTCTCCGCTCCCGTAGAGAACACCGGGGATGAGGCCATCCTCGCGCAGGCGTCGCGAAGCCGCGCTCCCGCGCGACTCCCTCACCTGCACCTGCAGCTTGACTCGCTCGCCTGCCATTTCCGGCGGAGAAGTGTACCGACGCCGTCTTGACTTCCGCCGAGAGCGTGCTTGAACACCGTGGATGAAAAGACTTGTGCTTCTGGCCCTGGCGCTCGCCCTCGTGCCGGTTTTCTCGCCTGCGGCCGCGCACTCTGCGACCTTGGCTCAACGCGTATCGGCGCTAGAAGCGAAGCTCGCTTGCGTCACGAGAGCGCCTGTAAACGAGTTCCCTGGCTACGCGAAGTACGGCGACGAACTCATCGGCGAAAACGCCACGAACGTCTACGACGAACCTGATTCAGGTAACCCGACTCTCTGACCGACCTCGGCTCGACGGTAGGGCTCGACTGGGATTTCGGGGCGACACCGTCGTTTGGCTTCTGGGTCCTCACGGTCAAGAACACGTCGAGCTGCCGGTCGAAGTGGGCCTTGACGCCGACTCCGAGTTGGTGGGGCGGCAGTCCGACGGCGCGCGCCATGCGCCTCGCCCGGCTCGCGCGCATTCGGTAGCGGCCACACCCAGCCGTCTACGACCGCAATCCATCTAGGATCGGCCCCATGACTCGCCATGCTTCGTGCAGCTGCGGACAGCTACGCGCCACGGTCGAGGGCGAGCCTGTCCGTATCTCCGCCTGTCACTGCCTCGCCTGCAAGCGGCGCACCGGAAGCGCATTTGGGTACCAGGCGCGGTTCCCGGTCGCCGGCTTCCGGGTCGAAGGCGACTTCAAGGAGCACGTTCGGTACTCCGACGACGAGGGCGAAGAGCGACGTATGTCGTTCTGCCCCGAGTGCGGGTCGACGGTCTTCTATAAGCTCGAATCGCAGCCCGACCTGGTCGCTGTCCCGGTTGGCGCGTTCGCGGACCCGTTGTTCCCGCCGCCCACGGTCTCGGTGTACGAATCGCGCCGACACCCCTGGGTTCAGATGCCGGATGGCATCGACCAGGAAGTCGGCTAGCGCCCAGAAGAGCTGGTTATCTGGCCTGCATGACGGCAGGTGTCCGCCACGTGGCGCGAAGTGCTGTTTTGCAGGGGCTTCTGCCTCTCTGGTGTGATGGCTGTGACACCCAGTCCTGTCGCATGCGAGTGCTCCCGTGAGCATCTTGTGAGCATTCGGGATCATCCACGTAGCTTTGGCCTGATTGCCTAAGCGAGAGGTCATTAGCCTTAAACCTCTCCTAGATTCGGAGCCCTTCAAGGTCCGCCGCCCGCCGTTCATCATCCGCGAATGCCCCACATAATCCGCAAGCCGGGCATCCTCGGTGGGACAACTCTCGCAGTCTTCATGACGCTCGTCACACGGTGAACGATGCGATGACCGAGATCTTGGGTGCGGTCCTCCCGACCCTTCAGGTGCGCTTCGATGCGGGTCCCACGACGCTCGCCTTGATGATCGCAGTCTTCTGGGTCGCCTCTTCCGTGACCCAGCCTGTCTTTGGTGCGCTTGGCGAGGACGTCGGGTTGCGTGTGATCGGGTGTGCAGGCGTCCTGATGGCGTCGACGTTCCTGAGCCTGATCGGCGTTGCTTCCGAGCTCTGGCTCGTCCTCGTCTTGCTTGTGATCGGGGGACTCGGATCCGCGGCTCTCCACCCATCGGGACGACGATCGCCGGCTCACAAGCGACGAACGCGACCCTCGGGATAGGTCTCTTCACCGCCGGTGGCATGGTGGGCTTCGCCCTCGGACCTGTCGTCATCCTGCACGTCGTCTCGACAAACGGCATTGATGCAACGGTTTGGCTCTCAGTGCCGGGTGTGATCCTCGGCGTCGCTGTCGGCGTTCTGTTGCCCCAGTGGGAGCCTCATCCGCGTCGGCCCCTGCGTCGCTTGTTCGATCTGCGGCTGGTGCGCGGCCCGGTCGGGGCGCTCGCTGTCGCGAGCATGTTCAGCGCGCTGGCGTTCATCACTTCACCGGCTCGATCCTGGCTCGTGCACGAGAACGGATACTCACCGGACGCGGCGGTCATCGGGTGGACGCTCTGCGTTCGCGTTCGCTGGCGGCCTCGGCTCGATCCTCGGTGGGTTTCTTGCCCCCAGGCTGGGCCCTGTCCTCACGATCGTGGGAGCGTTCCTGTTGACTCTCGGCCCACTAGTCGCCGTGATCGCCAGCGACCCAAGAACACTCCTCTACTTCGCGGCGATTGCGCTCGCGGGCATCCTCATCTTCGTGCCGGTTCCCGCACTGATCATCATCGCGCAGGAGTTCGTACCGGGGGCACCGGCCACCGCGTCAGGAATGGTTCTCGGCCTCGGCTCGGCCTTAGCCGGGATCGGGTACGTCGTGCTGGGGCGCGTTCAGGAGATGGTCGGGCTAACCAACGGGATTCTGATCGGGTTCAGCATGGTCGTCCCCGCGGCGCTCATCGCCCTCGTCGTACTGCTCCGAGGTCGCGGCGAGACGGCGGTTGCGGCGCAGTAGCGTCGTGTCTCGAATGGCCAGTAGTTACCTCTAGCCGCTATGCGGTTCACTGCGGATGCCCCGTCCCCGTCGGCGAGCGATGCTGACGGCACGCGAAGGGGGTGAGCGTGCAAATGATGGACGGATGGGACTGGGCGTGGATGCCCTTCATGATGATCTTCTGGCTCGTCGTCCTGGGCGCGGTCATCTATGTGGCTGTGCGCCTCGCAAACCGGCCGCCTCGCTGAGAGCTAACGCGCCGCTGGTTCGACAACGTCAGGCGTCTCGCGGGCACGGGTCGCCAGACGCTGGTCCGCTTCTCGTCCAGAGGGGTGTTTGGTGTGTGCTCTGGATGCGCGCTCCGACGGATCAGTAGTTAACCGCCCCAACCTGCGGGCGGAGACGGATACCCATGGCAGGTATCAGCGACGACAATTGAGCAAGATCGCGAAGCCAAGGAGCACTCGTGCAGAGAGCCGTGAAGCAGGAGGTCGTTCCGGTCGCTCGTCGTCAGCTTCTGAACGAGCCGGCAAAGGTCACCGTTGCCGTCCTCGCGGTCGGCGCCGCAGTCGCGCTCGTCTTGCTCCTGACTGGCCTGCGCCGCGGCATGGGCGAGCAGGTGACGACCTACCTGCGCCACCAGCCGCCCGTGCTCGTCGGACAAGAAGGGACACGCAACTTCCTCTCACAGACGTCCGTGCTTCGGGAATCAGACATCGCGATCCTGCGCGTCGCCCACGTCGAGCCCGCCAGCGTCTTTCGGAGGTCGTCATGACCGAGCCACTCGTGCAGGTCAAGCAGCTCTGGAAGGTCTTCGGAGAAGGCGAGACGCGCGTCGAGGCCGTGCGGGGCATCGATCTCGAGCTTGATCGCGGTGAGGTCGTCCTGGTCATGGGACCCTCCGGTTCGGGAAAGACGACGCTCCTCTCGATGCTCGGTGGCCTCTTGCGGCCGACCTCAGGCGAACTCTCGATCGACGGGGAGGACATCACCGGGCTCTCCGAGCGCGAACTCGCAGGCTTCCGCGCGCGCCGCTTCGGCTTCATCTTTCAGGACTTCAACCTGCTGCAGGCACTCTCGGCGAGCGAGAATGTCGAGGTCGCTCTCAATCTCGGCGGCACGAGCGGCGCCGCGGCAGATGCGCGTTCAGCCGAACTCTTGTCCGCGCTGGGACTCGAGCGGCGCATCGGCTTCAAGCCCGAGCAGCTCTCAGGTGGAGAACGGCAGCGAGTCGCCGTCGCCCGTGCAATCGCCAACCATCCGGCGCTCATCCTCGCGGACGAGCCAACAGCCAACCTTGATTCGCGCCGCGGCGCCGAGACGATGCGCCTCCTGCGCCAGCTCGCCAACGAAGAGGGAGCGACCGTGCTCATTGTCAGCCATGACGAGCGCCTGCGCGAGATCGCGGACCGCGTGCTCTGGCTCGAGGACGGCCAGTTCAAAGAACTTGCTGGGCTCGTCACCGACCCCGTCTGCGGCATGCGCCTCGAGCCCGAACAGGGAGTGACACTCGTATGCGAGGGCGTGACGCACTACTTCTGCGCCGTCGGCTGTCGCGATCAGTTTGAACGTGAGCATGTTAGCCAGCCTGATACCCTAGTGGGGTATGCAGACGAAGGAGAAGGACATGAGTGACATGACCTACCGCGTGCCGGGCATGAGCTGCGGGCATTGCAAGCAGGCGGTCAGCGAGGAGCTGCTTGCCGTCGAGGGCGTGGAATCGGTCGACGTCGATCTTGAGACAAAGCTCGTCGTCGCGCGGGGCACCGGCTTCGATGATGCGCAGCTGCGCGCGGCGATCGAGGAAGCGGGCTACGCGGCCGCAGCCGTATAGGAAGCACGCCCTGATGAGGACTACACCCGAGGAAGAACCGGTCCGCCTCGATCTCGAGGGGATGGCCTGCGCGTCCTGCGTTGCGCGCATCGAGCGCAAGCTGAACAAGCTCGAGGGTGTCGAGGCAAGCGTCAACTTCGCGACTGAACAGGCGACCGTCCGCCGCGATGAGGACGTACCGGTCGAGCGCCTGATCGAGACAGTCGAGAGCGCCGGCTACGGCGCACGCATCGCCCCCTCCGCGCAAGACGCACACAGGGCACACGGCGACCACGCGTTTGGAGGACACCAGCACGAGGACGAGCCGTTTGTCGCCTTGACGCGGCGCCTTGCGGTTGCCGTCGTCCTAACGCTTCCGCTTGCGCTCGTGGCGACGGTGCCCACGCTCCAGTTCTCAGGCTGGGAGTGGCTTGCGCTCGTGCTCTCGACGCCGGTCGTCTTCTACGCCGGCCTCGGCTTCCACCGCGCCGCGCTCAGGAGCGCGCGTCACCTGGAAGCGACGATGGACACCCTCATCTCGCTCGGCACGCTGGCC
>DATHAA010000077.1:0-4304 GCA_035296905.1 Gaiellaceae bacterium | reverse complement strand
AGGACCTCACCCGCCGGTCCGAGCGACATGACGAGCTCCACGGCGTGCTCCAGGCTGTCGCCGGTCTTGATCACGAGGTCCTGCCGCTTGAGCTCGATGTCCTCGTAACCCGCGTGCTTCAGGACGTCGGTCACGGTGTCGGCGTTCGCCATCGAGAAGGGCCCCGGGCCACAGGTCGGCTCGTCGTACTCGTCGGGGCGGTCGAGGAACTGCTCGACGATCGCCTCGGCGCGGTTGAGCCACTCGTTGTCGAGCTTGCGCCGCCAGACGACCATGTTGAGCCGCCCTCCGGGATGGAGCGCCTGGCGCACGTTGCGAAGCGCGACCACGGGGTTGGCGAAGAACATCGTTCCAAAGCGCCCGAACGCGTAGTCGTAGGTGTCGGCGAAGCTTGCGGCCTGGACGTCGATGGCCTCGAAGGTCACGTTGTCGACGCCTGCCTCCTCGGCCTCCTCCCGCGCGCCTGCCACCATCCGCCCGGCCACGTCGACGCCGTGGGCGTGTCCCTCCGACCCCACCAGCCGGGCGAGCTGAAGGGTCGAATCGCCCAGCCCGCAGCCGATGTCGAGCACGCGGTCGCCGGGCTCCGGGTGATGGTCGGCGAGCGCGGCGTCGCCGTGTGCCTTCGCGTTCGAGACGACGACCGCCTGGAAGCTCTTCCAGACGTCGAAGAGCGGGCCGTTCCAAGCCTCGGTCGCCTCGGCGTTCTCGGGTGCGACGCTCGCCGCCGTCATGGTCGCCCAGTCTACGCCCGACGCCGAGCGACGCAAGTGAGGATCGGCCGGCGGCGGCGAGGCCGATCCAAGCGAGTGGGTCCGGAGGCGCTTTCCTCAGGCCGTGGCACCCGCCATTGCAGACGCCTTGGCAGGTTGCCGGTCGACCTCTCCGTCGTCTCCGCCGTGGCTCGAGCGCGTCGGCAGCGAGAGCCGCACGATCTTCCTCACCACCGATCCGAACTGCTTGCGCAGCGGGCCGGCGTTGTACGGGATCCCGTAGCGCTCGCACGCCGCCCGCACCTCCGCGGAGATCTCGGCATAGCGATGCGCCGGAAGGTCGGGGAAGAGGTGATGCTCGATCTGGTGGCTGAGGTTGCCGCTCAAGACGTGGAAGGTCCGACCGCCGGTCAGGTTCGCCGAGCCAAGGAGCTGACGGAAGTACCACTGGCCGCGGGTCTCGTTCGCCGTCTCCTCCTCGGTGAACTCGTGCGCCCCCTCCGGGAAGTGCCCGCAGAAGATGATCATGAAGGCCCACACGTTGCGCGCGAGGTTCGCCGTCGCGTTGCCGGCGACCGTGAACGGTGCCGAGGGTCCCGTCAGGAGGGGATGCAGGACGTAGTCCTTGAACGCCTGGCGGCGGGCCTTGCGCCAGATCTTCTTGATCAGGTCGTGGCGGCGGCCGAGCTCTGGTTGTCCCTCGACGAGCCGCTCGACCTCCAGGTCGTGCAGCGCCACGCCCCACTGGAAGAACAGCGCGAGCAGCGTCGCGTAGACCGGGTTGCCCAGGTAGTACGGGTTCCAGCGCTGGTCCTCCGACATGCGCAGGATCCCGTAGCCGATGTCGCGGTCCTTGCCGAGGATGTTGGTGTGCGTGTGATGGACGTAATTGTGCGAGTGGCGCCAGTGCTCGGCCGGGCAGGCCGTGTCCCACTCGAAGTCGCGCCCGCCGAGGGCGGGGTCGCGCATCCAGTCGTACTGGCCGTGCATGACGTTGTGGCCGATCTCCATGTTGTCGAGGATCTTCGACAGGGAGAGCGCCGTGGTCCCCGCGAGCCAGGCGGGCGGCAGGAAGCCGAACAGCATCAGCGACCGGCCGCCGACCTCGAGCCGGCGTTGGACGCGCAATATGCGGCGGATGTAGTCGGCGTCGCGCTCGCCACGGTCCGCGAGCACGCGCTCGCGAATCGCGTCCATCTCGCGGCCGAAGGCTTCGGTCTGGTCCGCCGTAAGGGTGGGGGTCTCGGTTGTCATTGGGTTTCTCTCCTCGTGATTGATGCAGCCATCAGGGTGCGGCAGGTTCAAAGGTCGACGATGACTTCGCCGACGGGGACGGACACGCACGGCTGGATCTCCTCGTCGCCCGAGCTCGAGAGCGTCCCGGAGCGGAGATCGCGCACCGAGCCCCCGAGCTTGCGGCAGGTGCAGGTACGGCAGATGCCCATGCGACAGCCGTAGGCGGGGGTTAGCCCCGCCCGCTCGGCCTGCTCGAGCAACGGGCGTCCGTCGCTCTCGAGGCGCAGGTCGCTGCTCGAGAAGAGCACGCGGCCTCCCTTCGCGTCGGGCGGTAAGGCGGACGCGGTCGGCAACGTGAAGCGCTCGAGGTGGAAGTGCTGCTCCAGCCCGTCTTCCGCCCACACCGCCCGAACGGCGTCGACGAGCGACGATGGTCCGCAGACGTAGGTCTCCACGTCGCTGTGGTCGCCGACGGCGGCGGTGAGGTGGGCGCGGGTGAAGTGACCGGCCAGCTCCGCCTCTGGGCCGCCGGGACGAGTATGGGCTCGGACGAGCCTCACGTTGGGGTGCTCGCGAGCGAGGCGCTCGAGCTCGCGCGCGTAGATCGTCTCTCGAGCGCCGCGCGCGTAGTGGAGGAAGACGACCTCTCCCTCGTGCCCTTCGTCGCAGAGCGTTCGGAGCATCGCCATGACCGGCGTGATCCCACTGCCGCCGCTGACGAGCAGGAGGCGTCCGGGCCTTCGCTCCGGGAGGAGGAAGTCGCCTTCGGCCTGCGAGAGGCCGACGAGCATGCCCTCACGAGCTTGCGCACGGAGATGTTGGGAGACGGTCCCCTCGGGATGGGCGGTGACCGTCAGCTCGATCTGACCGCTCACGTACTCGGACGAGGCGGGCGAGTAGGACCGTGTCTGGCGTACGCCTCCGATCTCGACGGTGACGTTCACGTGCTGACCAGCGCGGAAGCCGCGCCACGTGTCGGTCGGGCGAAGCGTGAGCGTCACGCTCTGGGGCGTCAGGTGGCGGACGTCGGTGACCTCGCCGCGGACGGCCTGGACCGTCGCCCGCGGGTGCAGGAGCTCGAGGTAGTGGTCCACCTCGTGAGGCCCGGCGAGCGCCCGCGCCGGACGGGAGCGGAGCAACCGCCGCCCGAGCGTCTTGGGGTTGGTATGGGGTCGTAACAGCTCGATGCCCCCAGGTACCCCGGGGGCGCCGTGACCGTTACACGAGTGTGTGTAACACTAAGTGATGTCGCGCACGCAACGCTCGTTCGAGTACCCGCGCTGCCCGACGACCCTCGAGTGGCTAGGCGGCGAACGAAACCGACTGCTGCGGCCGTACGTAGACCGTTTGTCCCGAATCCACCTCGAGCCGCTCGTACTCCAGCCGCGTCAGCTGCACCCACGCCTCGGTGCCGTCCCTCAGCACGAACTGCACGCGCACCTCGAACCCGAGGTAGATCACGCGCGTTACGGTCGCCTCGCGAGCTCCGTCCTCGAGAGCGGGAAGGATCTCGAAGTCATGCGGGCGAACGTAGCTGTCGCCCACGCGCGTGACGGGGCCGATGAAGGACATCACGAACTCGTTCGCCGGCGAGTCGTAGAGTTCGCGCGGGCCGCCGATCTGCTGGATCTCGCCCTCGTCCATGAGGACGATCTGCTCGGCCACCTCCATGGCCTCCTCCTGGTCATGCGTGACGAACAGGGTCGTCACGTGGACCTCGTCGTGGAGCTTCTGGAGCCACGCCCGCAGCTCCTTGCGCACGCGCGCGTCGAGGGCGCCGAAGGGCTCGTCGAGGAGAAGGACCTTGGGCTGCACGGCCAGCGCACGAGCGAGCGCCATGCGCTGGCGCTGCCCGCCCGAGAGCTGGTCGGGGTAGCGATGTCCGAAGGGACCGAGGTGGACGAGGCCCAGCAGCTCGTCGACCCGGGCCGCGATCTCGCGCTTCGGTCGCTTCCGGATCTTCATTCCGAAGGCGACGTTGTCGCGCACGGTCATGTGCTTGAACGCGGCGTAGTGCTGGAAGACGAAGCCGACCTCCCTGTACCTGGGCGGCATGACGGTCTGGTCCTCCCCCTCGATGAGGATCCGCCCCTCGTCGGGCAGCTCGAGCCCGGCGATCGCGCGCAGCAGGGTCGACTTGCCGGAGCCGCTCGGTCCGAGCAGCGCGGTCAGCGAGCCCTCTCTGACCTCGAGGTCCACGTCGCGGAGAGCCGTGAAGTCGCCGAACCGCTTCGTGACTCCCTGTACGGAGATGCTCATCTAGGTCTCCCGTCTCTTCATCAGGTTCATGGCCAGGAGCGTGGCGAGCGCCATCACGGCGAGCACCACCGACGCCGCGTAGGCGCCGGTCAGGTC
>DATHAA010000076.1:0-78678 GCA_035296905.1 Gaiellaceae bacterium | reverse complement strand
GAGTCCTTCATCGCCACCGTGCCCTCCTTCGGTTGCGCATCTGCTTCGCCGACGAAGTGCCTCTGACGAACTCGCCGGTGTACCGGCATCGTCAAAAAAAGGTTGGGCGCGAGAGAAGAACTGCCGCGACGGTCAATCAAGGGTAGCGCCTTTCCACCCGGCCGAGACCCGCCCGACGCGATACTCCCCCGGCTACCCCACTTGCGCCGTTAGACCACTCTGGGCGTGGGCACCACCTTATTCCACGCGAATGAGGAAGGGTCAGATGAGGGGTCACACCTGTTCACCGGGCAGTTGTTCCTGCGGTGAGAGCGGCTCAGGGAAGCCGAGCCCTCGGCCAAGAAAGGGCGACTAAAGGGGCTTCCGCCCGAGCTGACACGTCTAGCCGCGATGCGGGAGAGCCGATGCGTCTCTCCCCGCACGCTGGTATTCGCCTAAGTGATCGGAACCTCAGTCCTGAACAGAAGCTCACGCCGCTTTTCGCCCCGCCCGACCTACTTATTCTGCGGGCAGCGCCGCACTCATGGCTACAGGACAAGATCAACCGCATCAAAGGAGGCCAGCCAGACCGGAACTAGCGGGACAAACCCGCGCACCCTTCGCTCCCAGGAGCCTCTGACGCAGGCCGTGGAGTTGATCGCCAAGGACCTTAAGTCAGGCGATTGGGTGAGTTCGACCGAGATCCACCGCAAGCTCTCTAAGCAGGTCGCGGAGAGCATGTTCGGCCGGGCGAAGGCCGCCCTCGGCGTCGAGCACCGGCGGGTGAGGGGCGAGAGCGGGGCTCGCTACGAGTGGAGGCTGCCCGAGGAAGAAGTAGTTCCCGTCGCACCGGCACGCGAAGAGAGTGGGCTTCGGCCCACCTCTCTTTCTGCGAGCACGCTTGGGCCAGCATGTGAGGCCGCAACACTTGCGGAAGGGCGGCGGCGCACTAGGGTGAGAGCGTGATCCCGGAAAAGGTGGGTTCAGCTCGCGTTCGAGCGGTCATCGAGCGGCTGGTTCTGGAGGGCAGTGCGGTATCGGGCGCTGACGGCTCGGTTCACACGCTCTTCCCCGTCGCCGTGAGCGCAGCCGAAGGAGAAGCGTTACGCGACTGGGTCACTCGCGAGCGTGCCGCCCGCACTATCGAGGTCGGCCTCGGGTACGGCATCTCGACCCTGTTCATCTGTGAAGGCCTGCTTGAAGCCGGTCAGCCAGAGGCACATCACGTCGCCATCGACCCGCACCAGGCAACACGCTTTGCCAACTGCGGCCAGCAGTTCCTCGACGAGGCGGGCGTCGCGGGGCTCGTTGAGCACCACGAAGAGGAATCGCAGACGGCGCTCCCGCGCTTCCTCGCCGAAGGAAGGTTGTTCGACCTCGCATTTGTGGACGGGAACCATCGCTTCGACGGCGTCTTCCTCGACCTCGCCTACCTCGAGCGCTTGGTCCGGCGGGCGGGAATCATCCTCATCGACGATTACCAATTCCCCGCCGTTGCGCGCGCAGCGTCGTTCTTCGTCACGAACCTCGGGTGGACGCTCGAAGAGGTTTCGCCGCCGGACGACCTTCACCAGTGGGCCGTCCTGCGCACATCGGACGTGCCGGACACGCGACCTTTCGACCACTTCGTCGAGTTCTGAAACGGGAACGCTTGCGGAAGGGCGACGGGGCGTTACGGTGAGGGACCCGCCTTCGTTGCCCATAGGTAGGCGTGGGCCATCCGCCAGACGCCGCGCCCCTCTTCGACGAGCGGTCTTAGGTGCGCCGCAACCCGCTCGCGTTCCGCAGACGAGAGCGCCTCATCCATTGCCTCAGCGAAGGTTGGGATCTTCGGATTTCCCGAGCTGTTGAGAAAGACCTCCCAGGGTTGAGGCTTCGCCGCTTTCACCTCCATTCGCAACTCGAGTTCGACGGGGAAGAATCCCGCTGCCTCGGCGAAACGGACCAGATCGCGCTCGTCGAAGTCGAACATCGGATCGGCTCGGGGGTCCTGCCGTGCCCTGTGGACACCGCTCACTTTCTCCGCGAGGTCGGCGAGGCCGCCGGCGGGATAGAGCCAGAAGCGCCGTTCCCACCCCTCGGTTCGCGCGAATGCCATTGACCGGCTCGTAGACGGAGAGCCGGCCGCCCGGTCGAAGGACGCGAAAGGCCTCCTCGAAGGCGCGCGCCTTGTCCTCGACGTAGATGAGGACGGAGCGCGTCGTGACGACGTCGACGCTTTCTCGAGCGACCCTCGATAGGTCGGTGGCCGAGGCTTCGAGGAACTGGGAGCGATTCTCGAGACCACGGTGAACTGCGATATCGCGGCAGGTAGCAAGTAGCTCGCGTGAGATGTCCGAGAAGATGACTCTCCGCGCCCCTCTGTCGAGCGCGGAAAAGCCGATCAGTCCGTCGCCGCAGCCGATATCGAGCAGGGTTTCATCGGCCTTGAGACCGGCGTTGTCGAGGATGGCATCCCTGACCGACCACAAGCCCTCCATAAACCGCGCGCGTGTGTCGGCGTCTGGCGCAGCGCTTCCGAAGCGGCGCTCCAGGAGCCACTCGGCCCAGGGATCACGCTCCTCTCTGGCCACGCGAGGAAGTGTAGGAGTCGGAACGCTTGCGGAAGGCAGCGGTAAATCGGGGAGAAATCCCTGACGTGGCGAGGAGTCATGGCCGTGAGTCCCTACGAGGTGGCCCTCTGCCCCTCCTAGGCCCGAGCCGCAGGAAGGGCGACGGACTGAGCCAGTCAAGGTCGGAGCGGGCTTGCGGAAGGGCGGCGGCGGGCTAGGGTGATCGAATGGCGACATTCATTGCCGAGGTCTCGTTTCGTTTCGAATCAGAGAGCATCGAGACGCAGGGAGCTGAGCTTCGTCGGCTCCGTGATGCTGCCGAGAACATTGGGTTCGAGTTAGTGCGAGGCAAGGTCACACCAGCCCCGCCTGATGAGGATCAAGACCGAAGCGGCCCGACGAGCTACGCGCCCCTAGATCAATAGGCCGGACTGAGGCCGGAACGCTTGCGGAAGGGTGGCGGCGGGCTAGCCTGAAACCGTGACGGTCGTCGCGCAGCAACGACGAGGACGACAGCTAACTCAGCCGGGAAGATCGCCCAGATGATCCAGTTCGCACGCTAAGCGGTCGCGGCACTGTTCTGGACTGTTTTTTCGGCGGCGAGGAATGCTCGATCATGGAGGTCCCGAGTGGAGGAAAACCCACTGGACGGAGCCCCGATTCGGGCTCGAGCGGCGAGACGGGCGCGAAATCAGCCCTTGACGGCGAAGCAGTGCCGACAGAGACGCTGAGCTATGCGGCAGTTCCGTGAAGTGTCCGTAGGCCCCCTGCATCCGCTTGTAGGCAGAAAGAAGCCGAGCAATGGGCACGATCCGGAACACTCGCCACCAGTAGGAGTGCCGCGAGTCGAACGGCGCGTCCCTCCCGCCTCGAGCTCTTGGCTCGACCCCTCGAACTTCTCCCCCGCATCCAGCCTGTCGGCGGGGACCCGGGGCTTCAAGACGCGGCCCGTGTCTTCTATTAGGCCGTACTCCTGCAGCCACTTGATCGCCGCTGCCGCCGCCTTCCACCCCTTGCGGGGTGCGCCGACTTCGCGCAAGAGCCCACGCATCCACTTGTCCGTCAGAATCGTCTCCCCCTCGGGGCCGACCCGCTCCCGTGGGTCCTCCCGCTGAAAGCGCAAGGTGGTGTGCAGCGCGAGTGCGCGCACGCATGCCTGCTCCTGTCGGCTGAGAGCGCGGTATTCCTCCTTTTCCAGAAGCGCCTTCCAGGTCAGCCTCCACGCCTGGGAACGCCGGTTATCGTGAATCGAGAGACAACGAATGAGCCGGGGCTGTAAGGAGGAATTCGGTCACGCCCTGTGCCGTTGAGCCTGCCCCGGCTCCGTCGTCTCGTCCCTCTCAGTATCGGACTTTCCGCGCCGCGCTTGCGTTGATCTTCGTAAACGGCTAAGCGGAAGGGCTCGGATTGCCGATTTCCTCCTCGGAATGCGCTTCCGGCTCTTCACTCTGGCCTTCGCGGGGGCCGCGGCCGCGCTGACGGCGACCACGAGCCTCGTCCCGGGCTTCTCACTCGCGTACTCGAGCCCGCAGCTCCACATCGCCCTCGACACGGCGACGGCGCTCATCTCCTTCCTGGTCGCGTACCTCGTCTACGGCCGTTTTCGCGAGCGCAAGCGCCTCGACGACCTCATGCTTGCCTCCGCCCTCGCCCTGATCGCCTCGACGAGCCTCGTCTTCTCGGCGGTCCCGCACACGGTTCCGGCCGAAGGGGCTCGGAACTTCAGCGTGTGGGCTTCCGTCGGCGGTGCGGTCCTCGGTGCCCTGACGCTCGCCCTGGCGGCCTTCGCGCCCGCGACGCGCGTCTCCTCGCCGCGCCGGGCAACCGTCATCGCCGCCCTCTGCTGCGTAGGGGCCCTGATCGCAACGGCGTCCGTCGTCGGCCTCTTCGCAGACGGCATCGACCCCGAGATCCCGCTTGCGCTTTCTCCGGACGCGACGCACCGGCCGATCCTCCTCGGCCACCACTTCCTGCTCGGCACGCAGATCGTCGGTGTCCTCCTCTTCATCGCCGCGGCGCTCGGCTTCATCCAGCGCGGCGAGCGGGACAACGACGAGCTCATGCGCTGGTTCGCAGCAGGCGCCGCCCTTTCGGCCTTCGCGCGCTTCAACTACTTCCTCTTCCCGTCGCTCTATTCCGACTGGGTCTTCACAGGAGACTTCCTGCGACTCGGCTTCTGTCTCCTCCTGCTGGCCGGCGCGGCCCGGGAGATCGGAAGCTACTGGCGCCGGCTCGCGTCCATGGCCGTTCTCGAGGAGCGGCGCCGCATCGCGCGGGAGTTGCACGACGGCGTCGCCCAGGAGCTCGCGTACATCGTGGCCGAGTCGAGCGGGACTCTTGCCGCTGCGGCCGAGCGCGCACTCGACGAGTCCAGACGCGCGATCGCCGCGCTCACCAGACCTGTGGACGAGCCGCTCGAGGTCGCCCTGGTCCAGGCCGCCGAGGAAGTGGCCGGGCGGGTCGGCGTCCAGCTGCGGATCGACGTCGGCAGGGGTGCCCGGGTCTCACCCGACGCGCGCGAGGCGCTCATCCGCATCGTCCGCGAGGCGATCACGAATGCAGGCCGCCACGGGGGCGCCGAGAACGTCTCCGTCGAGCTCTCGAACGGGAACGGCACCCTCCTCCGCATCGTGGACGACGGCTCCGGCTTCAACCCTCGGCGCACGCGCGTGGGCGGGTTCGGCCTCGTCAGCATGCGCGAGCGCACCGAGGCGCTCGGCGGCCGCTTCAAGCTCTCCTCCGGGGCCGGCGAGGGCACCCGCATCGAGGTGCGCCTGCCGTGAGCGAGCGGATCCGCATCGTCATCGCCGACGACCACGCGCCGACCCGGGCGGGGATCCGGGCGGTGCTCGAGGAGGACGGCTTCCAGGTCTGCGGCGAGGCGGCGAGTGCGGATGCTGCGGTCGAGCTCGCGCTCGAGGAGCAGCCGGCGGTCTGCCTCCTGGACATCAACATGCCGGGTGGCGGGATCGCTGCGGCCGGGGCCATCTCGGAGCGGCTGCCGGAGACCGCGATCGTCATGCTCACCGTTTCCCGCGACGACGCCGACCTCTTCGACGCGCTGCGCGCCGGCGCCGCGGGCTATCTCCTCAAGGACATCGACCGCCGGCAGCTCCCCGCCGATCTCCGCGGCGTGCTCGCCGGGGAGGCGCCTCTCCCCCGCGCCCTCGTCACCAAGCTGATCGAGGAGTTCCGCGAGCGTGGGCGGCGGAGGAAAGTGCTTCTCGCCGAGCGCCCCGGCGTGCAGCTTCGCCAGCGCGAATGGGAGATCCTCGAGCTTTTGGCCGAAGGGCTCTCGACCGCCGAGATCGCCTCGAGGCTGTTCATCGCCGAGGTGACCGTGCGCACGCACGTCTCCTCGATCCTGAAGAAGCTTCGCGTGCCCACCCGCGAAGCGGCCGTCGAGCTACTGCGCGGCCGATAGACGGTCGGCCGCCGCCTGCTTCGCCCGCTCGAGGGCGGCCTCGGCTCGCTCGCGGAAGACGGTCGCGTCATCCTCAGCCCGGAGCTCCACGAGCCCTGCGTGGATACGCACGCCGTCGGCGCCGGAATCGACCCGGCCGCCGAGCGCGAACTGGAGGCGGCGGTGGAGGCGCTCGGCATCCGCCTCCGCGACCTCGGGCAGGATGATCGCGAAGCGCCCTTCGTCTCGATGGCTCGCGATGTCGGTTGCGCGCACGGCTGTGCGGATCCGCTCGCCGGCGGCGACGAGGGTGGACCCTCCCCCCTGCTCCCAGGTCGAAGACCAGGAGGCCGAGGCGCCGGTCGTAGCGCCGCGCCCGGGCGATCTCCCGGCGCAGGCGCTATTCGAAATAGCGCGCGTTGTTCGGCACGGCGCCAGAAGATCGCCAGGGTCCCGATCCGCTCCTCGCTCTCGCCGTGGAGAGGAACGGCCAGCCCGCCGCTGAGGGATCTCCCTAGTGCAGGTCGAGGTCGAGCGTTGTCCCGAGCTCGCCGAGAAGAGCGACACGGCGGCCTTCCTCCTGCGCGTCCGCGAGCGCGGCCCGGATCTCACCGACCAGCCGCTCGGTCCGCGCTGTCGACTCCTGAACCGCGGCGATCTCGCGGGCGGCGGCGCGCCGCCAGCGCCAGAAGAGGAAGATCCCGAGCGCGAGGAAAGAGCGCGGCCAAGCCGAGCGCGGCCGCGCTCGTCCAGGTTGCGCTTTCGTCTGCGCAGGTCATCGCGGCTCCCCTCGCTTCGCCGCAAAAGGCGAGCTTCAGTCGCACAATAGGGCGGATTTTGCGAATTACCACCAGGCGGTACCTTCGCGAGATGTTTACTTTCGAATTGAGGTTGGTAGGGTTAGGCGGCAGCGCGTCCGGATGCGACTGGCAGGGCGAAATCCGGGCGCATTCGACTGAATGGCCGACGAAACCAACGCTCTTCACAACGAGGAGGTCCAGCACCTCCTGGAGCGCGGCGAAGCTGCCGGCTTCCTCGAGTCGACCGACATCTCGGAGGTGCTCGACACCCTCGAGCTAGACGCGTCGGACGTCGAGCTGGTCCATCGCGAGCTCGAGGAGCGCAACATCGAGCTCGTCGAGGTCGTCAAGGAACCTCCGCGAGAGCCAACGGCTCCGCCCAGGGCCTCCGAGGTCCTGGAGACGACGACCGATGCCCTCCAGCTCTTCCTCCGCGAGATCGGGCGCCATCCGCTTCTGACCGCCGCTGACGAGGTAGAGCTCTCCAAGCGCATCGAGCGCGGTGACATGGAGGCGAAACGGCGGATGATCGAGAGCAACCTGCGCCTGGTCGTCTCGATCGCGAAGAACTACCGCAACCAGGGCCTCCCCTTCCTCGACCTCATCCAGGAAGGCATGTTCGGCCTCATCCGCGCCGTCGAGAAGTTCGAGTGGCAGCGCGGCCTCAAGTTCTCGACCTACGCGACCTGGTGGATTCGCCAGGCCGTCGCCCGCGCGATCGCCGACAAGGCGCGGACGATCCGTGTGCCCGTCCACGTAGTGGAGCGCATGCAAAAGATGCACCGCGCCGAGCGGCACCTCTGGACGCAGCTCGCCCGCGAGCCGACCCTCGAGGAGATCGCACACGAGGCGGGCCTGCCGCTGCAGCAGGCGATCGAGGTCCGGGCCGCTGCCCGCGCCTCGACGAGCCTCGACCAGCCGATCGGCGAGCAGGAGGATGCGGTCTTCGGCGACCTCGTCGCCGGCGAGGATCCGCTTCCGGAGGAAGAGACCGAGCGGCGCCTGCAGAAGGAAGCCCTCGACCGCGCTCTCGACTCGCTGCCCGAGCGCGACCGCCGCGTCCTCGAGCTTCGCTACGGGCTCGGCGGCGAGGAGCCGCACACTCTGGAGCACATCGGCCGCCGGCTCGGGATCACGCGCGAGCGCGTGCGGCAGATCGAGATCGAATCACTCTCGCGGCTAGCGTCCCTGCGCGAGATCGACGCCGTCGCCAGCCGCTAGCCCGGCGAGCGCGCTCCCGTCGAAGAGGCTCCGGGCCCCCTCCCCCATCCGCGTCTCCACGAGCCGGTACGCGTCGTCGAGCGTCGCCGGCCGTGCCGTTCGGTGCCCGTCCGAGCCGAAGAGGTCGACGAGGCCTTCCCCGACGAGTCGCCAGGCCGTCAGCTCGATAGCCGCTCCGTGGTAGCCGAGGACGCTGGTCGCGTTCATCTGTAGGAGCCAGCCGCGCTCCCGCAGGCCCGCCGCGAGGCCCGGATCGGCGCCGACGGCCTCAGAGCGCTCAGGATGCGCGATGACGGGTACCAATCCCGAACCCTGGATTCGCTCTCCGAGGGCCTCAGCAAGCCGGAGAGAGCCGTGGAACGGGAGTTCCATGAGGACGGACGGGAGGCCGCCGAGCCGATAGCGGCGTAGATCGTCGTCGAGGAGCTCCGGAGCCGGGGTGAGCTCGAAGCCGAGCCGGAGGTCGAGGCCGAACGACGATGCCTCCTCGGCGAGCTCGGCGTGAGCCTCGCGCACCTGTTCCTCCCGGTCCTCGGTGAGCGTCAGACTCGGCCAGACGTGCGGCGTGGCGAAGAGGACGCTCGTGCCGCTCTCGCTCGCCGTCCGGCAGAGGGCGATCCCCTCCTCGAGGCTCTGGGCACCGTCGTCACCGGACGGGACCACGTGGGAGTGGACGTCCCAGAACATGCCCGGGACGCTACCCGCCGCCGCGCTTACTCGGCGCGGAGGTAGAAGCGAAGGTCCGGCGCCGCGGCCTGGAGCTCGCGGAGCGCGCGGGACTCGAGCTGGCGGACGCGCTCGCGCGTGACTCCGAGCTCGGTGCCGACTTCCTCGAGGGTCTTCGGCGTCGCGCCCGCGAGGCCGAAGCGGAGCTCGAGCACGTGTCGCATGCGGTCGGAGAGCTTCTCCAGGGCGATCTCGAGCTCGACCGCGCGCAGAAGCTCGGCGAGGGCCATGTCCGGCTGCTCGGCGTTGACGTCTTCGAGCATGTCGCCGTAAATAGAGTCGCCGTCACCGACGGGTGTCTCGAGGCTGACCGGGTCCTCGACGAGATCGAGGAGCTCGTTGACGCGCTTGACTTCGAAGCCGCTCTCCTTGGCGATCTCGTGCGGGAGCGGGTCGCGGTTCAGCTTCTGGGTGAGGACGCGGCGGGCGCGCATGACACGGCGCACCTGGTCGACGACGTGGACGGGCAGGCGGATCGTCCGCCCCTGGTCGGCGATCGCACGCGTGACGGCCTGGCGGATCCACCATGTTGCGTACGTGGAGAGCTTGTAGCCCATCTTGTAGTCGAACTTCTCCACCGCCCTGATGAGGCCGAGGTTGCCCTCCTGGATCAGGTCGAGCAGCGGGACGCCCGAGTTCACGTAGTTCCGCGTGATGGACATGACGAGGCGCAGATTCGACTCGATGAGCTTCTTCTTGGCCTCCTCGTCGCCCTCGTCCTTGCGGCGCGCGAGCTCGCGCTCCTCCCGGGCGGTCAGGAGCGGGCCGTCGCCGATCTGGCGGACGTAGAGCTTGAGCGGATCCTGCGTGGCCCCGGGAACGAGCTTCTCACGGGCCTCTTCCTGCTCGTCTTCGTCGACCGGAGCGTCGAGCGCACCCGGGTCCGCGACGAGCTCAAGCTTCGTCTCGTCGGTATCGAGAGCCTCGGGCTCGGGCTCTGGCTGCGGCAACTTGGAGACTGGACGCTGTCCCATCGAGCCGTCTATCGGCCTGAAGCAATGGCCCCTTGAGGCGTGTAACCGATACGAGGGATGGTGCTCCGAGCAGGCCGGGCCGATGGCTATAGTGGTCATTCGTCTTGTGTGGGATCGCCGGATATAGCCTCAGTGACTCGAGTCGGGTCGACCCCACCCTCGCTACCCAGATCCTCATGGCTGCGATCTCCGAACGGGGATCCGACGCCGCCGGCTACTGCTACCGCGGGCTCGACGTCGCGCTCGCGATCCACAAGGAGCGCTCGGGTGCGAGCGGCCTCCTCGACTCGATCAGGGTGCCGTCCAAGGCGCGGCACGCCCTCGTTCACGTCCGCGACTACACGAAGGGCCATCCCAGTCTCGAGGCCAACAACCATCCGATCCGTCACGGGTCGGTGGTCGGGATCCACAACGGGATCATTCGCAACGACGAGGAGATCTTCGCGGAATACGGCTTCGAGCGCGCCGAGCCGGGAATGACGGTCGACTCCGAGGCGATCTTCGCGCTCATGGAGCTCGAGCGGAGTTCGGCGCAGGCCCTCGACAAGCTGTACGGCTCGATGGCGAGCGCCTGGATGGACGAGCGCGAGCCCGAGGTCGTCTACCTCGCCCGCGGGATGGGCAGGCCGCTTTGGATCGGCGAGGGGCGCAAGGAGCTCTTCTTCGCGTCCACGAAGGCCGCGCTTGAGCTCGTCGAGAGCTATGCCGGGGTTTCGCTCGTCAGCCGCGAGGTCACCGAGGGCACGCTTCTCACCGTGAACGGCGGCAAGATCGCCCTGAGCGAGTCCTTCCGGCCGGACCTGGCCTTCACCGAGAAACTCCTCCCCGCGGTTCGCGCGCCGGAGGAGCACCGTTCCTGCCTCGCGCTCCTGGCTTCGCTGGCTGCGCCGGCCGCGGCCCGCGCGGCTGCCCGCTAGGAAGCGCTCCGCTCCACTTTCCGGAGGAACGCCGCCCAGGCGCCTTTGCGCCCGCCGAAGAGCCGGTAGACCTGCCATTCGCTCGGGAGCCGCGAGTTCCGGGATCGCTCCCGGGCCCAGTCCTCGAATGTCGGCAGGCGGCCGAGCCTCTTCGCGAGGCGAACGCCCTCCTCCACCGCGCGCTCGGAGCGCTCCTTCGTCCTGGGAACGTCGAAGCCGGCCGCGCGGAGTGCTGAGCGGAACGAACCGAACGTCTTCCAGTAGAGGGACTTCGACGGCATCGAGCTTCGCCTCCGCTCGAGGTCGACGCCCGTCGGCGTCCTCCCCAGCTCGGCGCCGAGCTTCCGGAGCTGGAGGAGCAGCTCGTCGCGCGTCGCGAACCGCCGTGCGACGAGGCCAGCCCGCCTCTTCGCCTGGTTCCAGCTGCCGAAGCGGCCCACGATGGTCTGTGGATGTGGCTTTGCCCGGGAGTCGAGCGAAAACTCGCGCATCGTCGGCGAGCGCCCCAGGCGCATCGCGGAGCCCCGGAGCTCTTCGAGGAGCATCTCGTCGGTGTAACGCTGCGACCGGGCCATGGCGGTCGCCGAAAAGGATAGAGCAGGCTAGACGGCCCGCAAGAGGCTTAGGCGGTGGCGATGAGCTTCGAGGGCGGCTGGGTCTCGCCCGGCTCCTCCGTCTGAAGCAGACGCTCGAGCGCCGAGACGCAGCGCGGGCAGAACTGGCTGCCGGACCCGCGCCGGAGCTCTTCGAGAGCCTCGTCGGCGGGACGCGCGGCGCGGTAGATGCGGGTGGTGAGCATCGAGTCGAGCGCGTCGGCGACGTGGATGATGCGGGCGCCGAGGGGGATCTCCTCGCCGGCGATGCCGTCGGGATAGCCGGTGCCTTCGAAGCGCTCGTGGTGGTGGCGAATCGCCGGAACGGCGTCCTGCAGGAAGCCGAGGCGGTCGATGATGCGCGCCCCTTCGTCCGCGTGACGCTGCATCAGGGCCCACTCGTCCGGCGTGAGGCTCGCCGGCTTCAGGAGGATCGAGTCCGGGATCGCGAGCTTGCCGATGTCGTGGAAGAGCGCTGCGTGACCGAGCAGGTCGAGCTCGGCCTGCGATAGTCCCAGCTCCCGCCCGATGGCGAGGGCGAGCTGTTGGACGCGGCGCGAGTGGCCGGCCGTGTAGGCATCCCGCGCGTCGACGGTGGCCGAGAGGCTCTCCATCGCCGCCGTGGAGCGCTCCTTGAGGAGCCTGTTCGCCTGCTCGAGTGAGACGTTCTGCTGCCGGATGGTGTCTGCGGCCTTCCGGAGCTTCTTGGTCGACTTCTCGGTGTGCCCGAGGTAGGTGGCCATCGTCTTGCGCATGAGGAAGAGCGGTAGGACGAAGACGGCGAGGCCGTACAGGCCGATGGCCGAGTATGCGAGTGCGATTGCCCCGCCGACCGCGCCGAAGGCGACGTAGTGCGGCAAGAGCCACGAGAAGCGCTCGTTCCAGACGCCCCTCCACTTGTCGTGCCCTTCGAGCGCCATCGCGCCCGAGAGAAGGCCCGTGTTGACCACGAAGTACGCGCCGCCGGCGACGAGGCCGGCTGCGGCAATGACGAGCTCGCCCGTGGGGCTGTCGCTCGAGCCGATGCTGAAGACGGCGGCCGCGGCGAGCGAGGCGAGGCTGAGCGCGCCGATGTTGAAGCAGACGTAGTACCAGGCGTCGCGGCGTGAGCTCCACTCCACCGCGACGGTGGCGACGGCGAGCGGCAAGGCCGCCCGTGGCCCGAAAAGTGCCGCTCCTGCGAGGGCGCCGACGGCGCTGACCGAGATCGAGCCAGCTTCCATCTCGAGGGAGAGCGCCTGCCCTCCGCCGACGAGGATGATGATCGCGATCAGGCCGATGAGGTCGTCGTTCGTCCCGAATAGGGCTCCGGCAATGCCGGCCCCGATCCCGGCGATCGACACGAGGGCGACGAGCGCGGCTACGGGCGGCGAGAGGGCGAGGAAATGCGGGCGGCCCGGTGTGTGCGGTCGCGGCTGGTGCTGTTCGCGGCGTTCGCTCGCGCGTTGCTCGGGGATGGTACGCGAGACGACCGACGCGTACTCCCCTTCCTCGGGCACGGCCGCAAGCCGGGCCGGGCGCTCCGTCGGCGAAAGGAGCAGCGGCTCGCAGCTCGCGCCCTGGACACGGTTTCGGCCCTGGAGCTTTGCCCGGTAGACGGCGAGGTCGGCCTGGTGGATGAGTTCGTTCGGGTCGGTCCCGTCCTTGGGGAAACCCGCGACGCCGAGGGAGATCGTGGCGCGGATCGGCTCGCTCGACGTCTCCACCTCGAAGCGCCGGTCGGCAACCGCCCGCCGGATGCGCTCCGCGATCTCGAGAGCCTGCTCCGGCGGAGTTTCCGGCAAGAGAATGGCGAACTCCTCCCCACCGAAGCGGGCTGGAACGTCGTAATGGCGCAACTGCTTGCGGAAGACCTCCGCGATGCCCTTGAGGACGGCGTCGCCGGCGAGATGGCCGTACGAGTTGTTGATGTCCCTGAGGAGGTCGAGGTCGGCCATGATGATCGACATCGGCCGGTCCATGCGGCCTGCCCTGGCCAGCTCCTCACGCAGCTCTCCGGCGAAGTAGCGGGCGTTGAAGAGGCCAGTCTTCGGATCGACGCGCGCCTCCTCCTGCAGGGCCGGCACGCTCAACGAACGGTGGATCAGGAGGAGCGGGGCGACGGCGGTCGGAAGGAGCCATGGGTTCCAGGTCCAGATGGCCGCGAAGGCGACGCCGAGCGCTGCGAGGACGAAGTCGGTCGAAAGGCTCTCTGCGGAGAAGAGGCCGGTCTCTCGCAGCGTGTGGCCGCGCGCGAAATGGAGCATAGTCGCGAGCAGGACGTGGTTCAGCGTGACGAAGACGACGGAAGCTGCGAGCCCGCCGAGCGCGAACGTCACGTCTGGGTTCAGGTTCCAGCTCTCCACGACCTGCACCGCCCCCCACGCCGCCAAGCCGTTCAGCGTGTAGTTGGCGATGTTGAAGCCCTGGATGTACCAGGGGTAGCGCACCTTCAGCCATTCGGGGATGTGCTGGACGACGCCCATCAGGGCGACGAGCTCCGGCGGGAGCAGCATGGCCGCCGGGATGAGGAAGACGATCGTCGTGTGGTACGACTGGTCCCGAGGCGTCCGCACGACGAAGAGCTGGGCGATCGCGGCACACGAGGCGAGGACGAGGAACGTCGGCCAACCGTGCGACCCCGGCTTCAGATGCGATAGCGGGACGAGGGCGACGACGACGGCGAGTGCGGCCACCGAGAAGAGGTAGAGCTTGGCCTGGCGCGAGAGCGATTCCTCGGGCGGTTCGGGCCCGCTGCGGCGCTCGGTTGCGCCAAATTCGCTCGAGGCTGCGCTCATCTATTTCACTCCAGAGGACGCCATGCGCCGAAGGACGCTCCGTTCCACGCGTACGCGTGGGGCCGCAGAGCCATAGCTGCAAGGTACGACCTGCAGAAAGGGGGAGCGTCCCCCGTTCGAGGGGCGCCCTGACCCCGCTTGCAAATTCCCCCGAAAGGGTGAGTCCGGCGTGGAGCGGGTTCTGGCTTCAGCGGCCGAGCGTCACGGAAGCGGCGGAGGGATCGTGTCGATTGGATCGACGATCCCGAGATCGGCTGCGAACTCCGCGAGCTCGGCGTCGCTCAGGTACTCGCCTTCCTCGGACGGCGCCTCGATTTCGGCGTTGTCCGACCAGGAGGCCGATGCCCAAGACGCGCTGGCCCACGAGGCGGCCGACTGCGAGTCGCTCGCCCAGGAGGCAGAGGCCCAGGAGGCAGAGGCCCAGGACGCACTCGCCCAGCTGGCCTGGTTCCAGGACGCAGAAGCCCAGGAAGCATTCGACCAAGAGGCGCTCGCCCAGGACGCGTTGGCGGAGGCCGTGCTGGCCCAGCTCGCCGCGTTGAAGACCTTGCCGCCGGAGACGTCGGTCGTGACGAACTTGTTCAGTGCCGCGTTCGGGTTCGGGGCGCTCGAGAGCGCGACTGCCTTCGCGACGTCGACCACGCCGACGCCTGCCGAGAGCGGAGCCGAATCGCCGGCCGGCCGCGCCGTCACCATCAGTGCGCCCTTGACCTGATCGGGCGTCCACGTGGGATGCACTGAGAGGATCTGGGCGGCTGCGCCGGCGACGACCGGAGCCGAGAACGAGGTACCGGAGAGTTGGATGTAGCCGGGGGCCACGACGCTCGCCGGCTTTTCGGTGACGAGGGTCGAAGCGGCGGGTACAGGGCCGACCATGTACCGGCCAGGCGCCGCGATGTCGGGCTTGGCGAAGCCGTCAAGCGTGTATCCGTAGGCCGACCACGGAGCGGTGTAGTCGTCGTTCGTCGAGACGGAGCCGTCGATGTCGTCCGCGCCGACCGTGATCACGAAGGGATCGCTGCCCGGTGCGAACGGCACGCCGCTCGGCTTGCCCTCGACGCCGTAGTTGCCGGCGGCCGCCACGACGACCACACCCGAGAGCCAGAGCCGCTCGACCGCCTTGTCCAGCGGGTCGTACATGAAGCTGTTCGCCTGGGATGAGTGGAGCGAGAAGTTGGCGACGCGGATGCCGTACTTGTCCTTGTTCTGAAGGATCCAGTCGGCGGCGCCGATGACGTCGCGCGTCATCGCCATGCCCTGGTCGTCCATGACGTCGATTGAGACGAGCTTGGAGGCGGGCGCGGCGCCGGCATAGCCCTCGCCCGAGCCCGCTGCGATCCCGGCCACGAAGGTGCCGTGGCCGCGGCCGTCGCCGGCGGAATTGCCCGCCAGCGAGGTCATGTTCACCTCGGCGACGACGCGACCGCCGAAGTCGGAGCGCGAAGCGTCGATACCGGAGTCGACGACGGCGATCGTGGGCGTCGCGGCCGAGCTCCCACTCGCCCAGAACTTCTGGACGCCGGAGACGAACGGCCAGCGCTGCTTGTTAGAGAGGCTGCCGGCGAGCTGCACCGCCGAGTCCGTCGTGATCGCGGAAATCCCGTTCTTCGAGACCAGGTGGAGGATCTGGGCGCCGGCCAGGTTCGCAGCGAGCCCGTTCACGGATGTGAACTGCCGCTTGATGCCCTTCGCTGCGCCGCGCTCGCCGCTCTTCAGCTCGTTCTTGACGACCGAGGCGATGGCGCCGGTGGTCTTGTCGGCATCGCCCTGAACGATGACGTTGAACGTCTGCGAGGGATTCGCCTTTGCAGACGCGAGCAGACCCGGCGTCGTGTAGGCGTACCGGGACGAGGCGCTTGCAGCCGTAGAGGCCGTCAGCGCCAGCGCGACGACGATGAGCGACACAAAGCCGCGTCCGCCCTTGCCCCAGAGCGCGCTCGAGCGCGTCTCGCGCTTGGGCTTGCCCGAGAGGGCGTCTTGCCTTTCTCCGTTCCTGTCGCGATCGAGCCGCATCAATCGAGTCTTCCTGCCCTTCTCACTCACCGAAAGGCCGCAGGGCCGAGTGAGGTTGAACGCCACGTCGCAAGCTAGGGGCGTTAAACGAACGGAGCCTCCCCCTTTTGCGGGAGAGGCCCGAATCTCACTCGTTCGGGGGATCAGCCCGTTCGGCGCGTTTGACCATCTACGCGGCCCAGGAGGCGGCTGCCCAGCTCGCCGCGTTCCAGCTCGCCGCGGCCCAGGAAGCGGCTGCCCAGCTGGCAGCGTTCCAGGAGGCCGATGACCAGCTCGCCTGGTTCCAGGACGCGTTTGCCCAGCTGGCTGCGTTCCAGGAGGCGTTTGCCCACGAGGCCTGGTTCCAGGAAGCCTGGTTCCACGAGGCCTGGTTCCAGGAAGCGTTCGCGGTGACCGCGTTCGCCCAGCTGGCCGAGTCGAAGGCCACGCCGCCGGTTCCGTCGGCGCCGACGTACTGGTTTAGGCCGAGGTTCGGATTGGGCGGGTTCGTGGCGTCGAAGGCGGCCTTCGCGTTCAGCTCGCCGACGCCGAGACATGCTCGCAGCGGCGGTCGGCCGTGCGGTCAGCATCAGCGCACCCTTGACCTTATCCGGAGTCCAGTTCGGGTTCTTGGCCAGGATCAGGGCTGCCGCGCCCGAGACCATCGGAGCGGAGAACGACGTTCCGGACATCCACATGTAGCCGGAGGACGTCAGACGCTCTGGATGCTCGAGCGGCATCGTCGAGAGCGAAGGCACCGGGCCGACGACGTAGCGGCCGGGGGCGCCGATGTCCGGCTTCGCAAAGCCGTCCAGCGTGTACCCGTAGGCCGACCACGGAGCTGCGGTGTCGTCGTTCGACGTGTAGCCGGTGTTGTTCGTGTCGGACGCGCCGACGGAGATCACGAACGGATCGTTGCCGGGAGCGTATGCGACGGTGGTGGGCAGACCGTCGACTCCGTAGTTGCCGGCGGCCGCCACGACGACCACGCCGTTGAACCAGAGCTTCTCGACAGCCTTGTCCAGCGGGTCGTACATGAAGCTCGCGGGGACCGTGGACTGGAGGGAGAAGTTCGCGACGCGGATGTTGTAGCGCGTCTTGTTCGCGAGGATCCAGTCCGCGGCCGCGATGACGTCGCTCGTCATCGCCATGCCGTTGTCGTCCATGACGTCGATCGAGACGATCGGTGCCGTGGGCGCCGCACCGGCATAGCCGGCCTTGGAGCCCGCGGCGATGCCGGCCACGAAGGTTCCGTGACCGCGGCCGTCGCCGGGCGAGTTCGGAAGGAGGCCTGTCATCGTCACCTGCTTGACCACACGACCACCGAAGTCGAGGCGGCTGGACTGCACGCCGCTGTCCACGATCGCGATCGCGGGCACGGTCAGCGGCGCGAGGGTGTTTCCGACGAAGAAGTCGGCCACGCCGGCCGAATCCACCCACGTCTCGTCGTTCGAGAACTGGCCGGACAGGCGGATCCGGGCGTCGGGTGTGATTGCGAGGATCCCCGGCCGCTTGGCGAGGTCGAGGATCTGTGCGCCCGTGAGCTCGGCGGAGACGCCGTTCACGCTCGTGAAGCTCTTCTTCAGGCCCTTCGCCTTGCCGGGCTTCGACTTCTCGGAGTTCCCGACCTGGCCGGCGACCCTGGCACTCTTCGTCCCACGGGTGCCCTGCACGATGACGTTGAAGACCTTGGTGGGATGCGCTTCCGCATCCGCCATCAGGCTCGCGGGAACGAGCGCACGCGCTGCCTGCATGGAGCGCGCCGTCTGTCCCGCGGTTGCCGCGACCGGCGCGGCCAAAGCAGCGACGAGCGCCAAAATGGCGAAACCACGCCCGGGCTCGCCCCAGAGCGCGCTGGAACGAGACTCGCCCCTGGGCTTACCCCAAAGCGCACTGCCTCGCAGATTGCCCCTCGTGCCGTTGACCTGCCGCATATGGTCTTCGTTTCCCTCCGCGCTCCTGGCGCGGGCCGCATTTGAATTCAGTCCCCATGATCGGCGGAAGCGGGCTTTTTTACCCACCCCGTTCGAGGGGCGGTGGCGAAGTTCACTCGTTCGAGTGAGCGAAGGGCGCCCGTAGACTGGCTCCCGTGCGGCTCCGAGTCGAAATCGCGCTCGCCCGAGCGGCAGGACGGCTTTCGCGGCTCGCCGGAAGGGGTGGCGGGACGACGATTCCCGGGAAGATTCTCGCCACCGTGGATCCCGGCGCGGTGGGAACGTTGGCCGGCCGCCTGCCGCTGGGATCCGCCATCATGTCCGCTACCAACGGGAAGACAACGACGGCCGCAATGGTCGCCGAGATCGTCGGAGACCGCGTCAAGCTCGCGCACAACCGGGCGGGCGCCAACCTCGTTTCGGGAGTGGCGTCGGCGCTCCTCGCCTCTAACGGCGCCGACCTAGGGCTTTTCGAGGTGGACGAGGGCGCGTTTCCAGACATCTCCGGCCGGATCCGGCCGCAGGCCGTCTGTCTCGGGAACCTCTTCCGTGACCAGCTCGACCGCTACGGCGAGCTCGAGCACATCGCCGAGCGCTGGCGCACCGCGGTCTCCGATCTCGACCCGGCGGCCTGGACGGTCGTGAACGCCGACGATCCGCTCCTGGCCGACATCGCGCGCGGTCGCACCGAGGCGCTCCGGTTCGGGATCGACGACCCCTCGGTGGCGCGCGAGCGCCTCCCCCACGCCGCCGACTCGAAGTACTGCCGGACGTGCGGGGCGCCGTACGACTACGCCGCCGCGTACGTCGGACACCTCGGCGACTACCGCTGCCCGCGCTGCCACGAGGCGAGGCCCCCGCTCGACGTCGCCGCCAGGGCGATCGAGTTCTCCGGCCTCGAGAGCTCGTCGTTCGACCTGGTCACGCCGGAAGGCACGCGCCGCGTTTCCGTGCCGCTCCCGGGGCTCTACAACGTCTACAACGCCCTCGCCGCGGCCTCGCTCTCTCTCGTCCTCGGCGCCGGACTGGACGACGTCGAGGCCGGTCTCGCCCGCTTCAGGGCTGCATTCGGGCGCTTCGAGCGCATCAGGGCAGGCGACCGCACCGTCCTGCTCCTCCTGGTGAAGAACCCTGCGGGCGCGAACGAGGTCGTGCGTACGCTCGTGGACGCAGGCGCGCCAGGACGCCTGCTCGTCGCTCTCAACGACGAGATCGCCGACGGGCGCGACGTCTCGTGGATCTGGGACGTCGATTTCGAGCCGCTGGTCGGGTCTCTCCAAGAGCTCGTCGTGAGCGGCTCGCGCGCCCAGGAGCTGGCGCTTCGCTTCAAATACGGCGGGCTCGATCCCGAGAAGATCACGCTTCAGCCGGACCTCGCGGACGCACTTAGCTACGGGGTCGAAGGAACCCCGCCCGGAGGCGAGCTTGTCGTCCTCCCCACGTACACCGCCATGCTCGCGTTGCGGCACATCGCCGCGGAGCAGGGCCTCGTCCGCCCGTACTGGGAGGAGGCCGTCGCATGAAGCTCGTCGTCGGGCACCTCTATCCCGAATATCTGAACATCTACGCCGACCGCGGCAACATCGCCGTCCTCGAGCGCAGGAGCGCGTGGCGCGGCATCGAGCTTGACTACCGGACGATCGGCCTCGGCGAGGCCGTCCGGCCGGGCGAGCACGACCTCTACTACGTCGGCGGCGGCCAGGACCGCGAACAGGCGCTCATTGCGCCGGACCTCGCCGCCAAAGGCCCCGCGCTCACCGAAGCCGTGGAAGCGGGCGCAGCATTCCTGGCCGTGTGCGGGGGCTATCAGCTCCTCGGCCACTTCTACCGCGACCGGTCGGGCGCCGAGCTCCCCGGGATCGGTCTTCTCCCCCATCACACCGTCGCCGGCGAGCGGCGCATGATCGGCGACGTCCTCCTCGAGTGTGAGCTCGACGCGGGCGTGCCGAGGACCCTGGCCGGCTTCGAGAACCACGCGGGCCGCACCTATCTCGACGACGGCGCCCAGCCGCTCGGGCGCGTCGTCTCGGGATTCGGGAACAACGGCAAGGACAGATTCGAGGGGTGCCGCGTCGCCGGTGCCGTTGGCACGTACCTCCACGGCCCGCTTCTACCCCGGAACCCCTGGCTCGCGGACTGGCTCATCGCGCGCGCCCTGGCGCGGAGGCTCGGCGAGCCCCCGGAGCTCGATCCTCTGGGCGACGACCTCGAGGCGGCGGCGAAAGCCGTCTCCGCCGAGCGAGCGCGGAGCCGCGGCGGGCGTTTCTAGGCCGTTCGCGCCCTGCGGCGCCTGCGGGCGGCCGCCTGGGTAGCCCGATCGGCGCAGTAGTGGCAGCAGTAGCGCCGGCTCCGGTTCCGAGAGCGGTCGACGAACACGCAGCAGCAGGGCGAGGCGGCGCAGAGGCCGAAGCGCTTCCAACCGCCCTCCTCGATCACGCCCAAAAGCGCGACGCTCGCGCGTCCGGCGAGCTCGTCCACGAGGGACCGCCGACCGATGCCGTAGCGAAAGGTCCAGCCCCCGTTCCTCGGCTCGAGCTGCGGGATCGCCCCCGCCTCGCGCGCCACTGCGTTCAGCTCCTCGACGGCCTTGGCTTCGTCGGCCGCTCCGAAGGCCTTCCGGAGGCGGTCGCGCATCGCCCGGAGCGGCGCGAGGTCGCCCTCCCTCGCCCGCATCGCCTCGTCGTCCAGACGGAACGCACGCAGGATAACCTGCAGCATCTCGATGTCGTCGAGGTGCTCGGGCGGGTCGTTCAGAACGTCCCACGTGTTCGCCAGAGCGACAGCGAGGGCGATCGAATCTCTTTCGTGCGGAAGGACCACTGGACTTTTCTCCGAAATCAGTCTAACTTCGTCAGTCCCGTAACGTCTTTTGCTACTGATGGCCGTCGACCACCGAGAAGTCGCCCTTCCCCACGGGGAGCTGGGCGCCGAGACCTCGGCAGCCGCGGCCGGCACCCCGCTCCGCCGAACAGGGCTTTGGGGCGACGCATTCGTCCGCTTCACGCGTAACCGCGCGGCCGTGGCAGCGTCGGCCATCTTCGGCGTCATCGTTCTCTACTGCGTGATGGTGCCGTTCGTCTCGCCGTACGGCCCGAACGTGGTCAATTTCAAGGACGCCTACCTGCCCGCGAGCCTTCAGCACCCGTTCGGGACGGACAAGTTCGGCCGCGATCTTTTCACCCGCATTGCGATCGGCGGGCGGATCTCGATCGCCATTGGCTTCGCGGGGACCATCGCGATTCTGACCGTCGGCGTCATCTACGGCTCGATCGCCGGCTTCCTCGGGGGGACCGTGGACGACGTTCTCATGCGCCTCCTCGACGCGCTCTACGGTCTCCCCTACCTCCCGTTCGCCATCATCACGACGCAGATCCTGAGCCCGAGCGGCGAGGTCACGTTCTGGACGATGGTCGCGGCGCTCACGATCGCAAGCTGGCTCACTACCGCGCGGATCGTCCGGGGCCAGGTGACGACGCTCAAACAGAACGAGTACGTCAGCGCCGCCCGGGCCGTGGGCGCGCGCTGGTACCGGATCCTGAGCCGCCACCTGCTACCGAACACGCTCGGCGTGCTCATCATCGCGGCCTTCCTCGACCTTCCGGGCGTGGTGCTCGGCGAGGCCTTCCTCTCAT
Source organism: Gaiellaceae bacterium (assembly GCA_035296905.1). Classification (GTDB taxonomy): domain Bacteria; phylum Actinomycetota; class Thermoleophilia; order Gaiellales; family Gaiellaceae; genus DATEOR01. The sequence goes on along the minus strand of DATHAA010000076.1, from coordinate 57,178 downwards.
TCATCGGTCTCGGGATCAACCCGCCGACGGCCTCATGGGGCTCGATCGCCCAGGACGGGCGGGCCGCCTTCGTCCTCCATCCTTTGGTGCTCTTCATGCCGAGCCTTGCCATCGCAACGCTCGTTCTATGCGCGAACTTCATCGCCGACGGCCTGCGGGACGCGCTCGATCCTCGCACCCGCGCCGAGCGCACCTGAATCGCTCCCTTCGCTTTCGTATCATCGGAGCGAACGGAGGCGGCACGCTCAAGCGCAGATCTAAGGTCTCGGTGGACGAGGAATGGCGCCGCGTACTGACGGGCGAAAGGCGCGGTCACTTCTGCTGGAACCCGACGGTGCGGCGGATCAGCCGTGCGATTCCTTCGGATCCGCGTTGCAAGCTCTGCGACACCCCGTTCGGGCGCCCGGGGAACCTCCTCCGCTTCCTTGGATTCGGCCCTTCTCGCATCAACCGCCGCATTTGCAGCGGCTGTATCCACGCGCTTCAGAAGCGCCCAGGCGGCGCCGAGGTCGAGGCCACGTTTCTCTTTGCCGACGTCCGTGGGTCGACTGCGCTCGCCGAGCGCGTCGGCGCGGAAGAGTTCCGCGGGTTGATGGCGCGGTTCTACGCCGAGGCGGCAGCCGCGGTCGACGCGCGGAACGGCATCGTCGACAAGTTCGCAGGAGACGAGCTCGTCGCGCTCTTCATTCCCGGCTTCTCAGGGCCTGACCATGCAACCGACGCCGTGGACGCCGCGCGGGAGCTCCTGGCTCGAACCGGCCACGAGGACGGCGCGCCGTGGCTTCCCCTGGGCGCCGGCGTGCATGTCGGGACGGCCTACATCGGGACCATCGGTGAGGACGAGGCGCTCGATTTCACGGCGTTGGGCGACCCCGTCAACACGGCTGCCCGCCTAGCCGGTGTTGCGGGCGCCGGCGAGATCCTCGTGTCCAGGACCGCCGCGACCGCTGCGGATCTGGACACCGACGGGCTCGAGACGCGCTCTCTCGACCTACGCGGTCGCTCGAAGGCTCTGGAGGCCGTCGTGCTGGGCATCATGGCTCACGGAGCCCACATTGCACCGAGGTAGACCACGGGGTCTCCCGGCTGCCAGCGCTCCAGGAACCGCTGGATGGGCGGATGCACCGGCAGGCCCAGGAGCTCTTCCCCGCCGAAGAGGCGATGACCGCGGACGGCAGCGTCCTTCGACGTGACGGCCTCGAGTGAGCGGCCTCCGAGGTAGCCCGCGAAGACGATGTGCACGACGTGCTTGGCCGGGAGCCCCTGGGGTGCGATCGACTCGACGACAGCGATCGGCCCCTCCAGGGGAAAGTCCTCGTCGATCCCGCACTCCTCTGCGAGTTCGCGTTTCAACGCCTGGAGAAGAGTCTCCCCCGCGTCCACGCCGCCGCCGGGGAGCATCCAGTACTCCTTGCCCGGCTTCTCCTGGCGGATGAGAAGTGTCCGGCCCTCGCGCCGGAGGACAGCGGAGACCCTGATTCTCGGCTCCATCACACGGTTTGCGACGAGCCGAAGCCGCGCACGCCCCTCTCGCTCCCCGGCAGCTCGTCCACCTCGCGGACGGCGACCTCGGGAACGGGCAGGACGACGAGCTGGGCGATTCTCTCACCCGGCTCGGCGACGAACGTCCTCTCGCGGTCGGTGTTCAGGAGCACGACCTTGATCTCGCCGCGGTAGCCCGAGTCGATCAGGCCCGGCGAGTTGACGACCGCGATCCCGTGCCGAGCCGCCAGGCCCGACCGCGGTTGGACGAACCCTGCATACCCCTTGGGGATCGCAACGGCGAGCCCCGTACCGACGAGCGCGCGCTCGCCCGGGCCGAGCCGAACCTCGTCGCAGGCAGCGAGGTCGAGGCCGGCATCGCCCTGATAGGCGTGCTCCGGGACGTGCGCGTCTTCCCGGAGCTTCTGGATCTCGAGGTCGATCACTGGCCGCGGGCCTTGGCGCTGGTCGCGGGCTCGGCAACGAGGTACGGCGCGAAGTGCGGCACTTCGCGCTGCGGGAGCTGGGCGAGGACGACGACTCCCTCCGCCGTGTCCAGCCGCTCGTCGATCGGCGCGCCAAGCTCGTAGAGCTCGGCGAGGATGCGACCCTCGCCATAGGGGACGAGGAGGCGAACCTGGCGCAGGCGTTCCGCAAACCGCGCCGCGATCCGGCCTTTGAGCTCGTCGAGTCCCTCGCCGGTGAGCGCCGAGACCTCGAGCGCACCCGGGAAGCGGTTCGCGAGGCGGCGGCGCCTCAGCGGGTCGACGGCGTCGATCTTGTTCAGGAGGAGCTCCACGGGGAGCTCTGAGCCGCCGATCTCGCCGAGAACGGACTCGACGGCCGCGATCGTGTCGTCCAGGTGCTCGTCCGAGGCAGAGGCGTCGGCCACGTGCAGCACGAGGTCGGAAGTCAGTGTTTCCTCGAGAGTGGCGGCGAAGCCCTCGACCAACTGATGCGGGAGGCGCCGGATGAAGCCGACGGTGTCGGTCACCAGGTACCGACGGCCTTCGTGGGCAAAGCCGCGCGTGGTCGGGTCGAGAGTCTCGAAAAGCCTGTCGTCGACAGACACCGACGCGTCCGTGAGCGCGTTCAGAAGCGTGGACTTGCCGGTATTCGTGTACCCCGCGAGCGCGACGACCGGCGTCTCCCCGCTTCGGCGTGCCTTGCGCTGGGTATCGCGGCGGCGCTCGAGCTCCTTGAGCCGGCGCCTGAGCTGGCCGATCCGACGCCGGGCGAGCCGTCGGTCGGTCTCGAGCTGCGACTCGCCGGGGCCGCGCGTCCCGATACCGCCCCCCAGGCGCTCGAGGTGCTGCCACATGCCGCGCATCCGCGGGAGGTTGTACTCGAGCTGGGCCAGCTCGACCTGGAGCTTGCCTTCGGCGCTCGTGGCGTGCTGGGCGAAAATGTCGAGGATGAGCTGCGTGCGGTCGACCACGCGCAGCTTGAGCTCGTCCTCGAGGCGGCGCTGCTGGCCCGGGTCGAGGTCGTCGTCGACGACGAGAGACTCGGCGTCGGAGCCGGCGACCGCCTGCTTCAGCTCGACGAGCTTGCCCTTCCCGACATACGTGCGCGGATCGGGCGCGGGCCGGCGCTGCAGGAGCTCTCCCACCGGCTCGACGCCCGCGGTGCGCAGAAGCTCCCGCATCTCGGCGAGCTCGTCCTGTTCGTCAACGCCCTGGGCCAGCACGGCGACGAGGAAGCCCCGCTCCGGCTCGGCCCCCGGCGCGGGATCCGGCTGGTGATGGGTCACACCCGGATTATGCCCCCGCCTCGACGCGGAGCGAAGTTGCAATTCGGGAGGCCGCCTCCTCGAGCCGCTCGTCGGCGACGGTGAGCGAGATGCGCACGTAGCCCTCGCCGCTCGGCCCGAACGACGGTCCCGGCGAGACCACGACACCCGCCTCCTCGAGAACGAGCTCTGTGAACGTCTCAGAGGTATGACCACCCGGCACGCGCACCCAGATGTAGGGTGTCGCCCGCGGCGGGTCGGCCGGCAGGCCGATGCCTGCAAGCGCCTCGATCATGAGGTCCTGGCGGCGGCGGTAGATCGCCGACATCTCGGCGGGGAAGCCGCGTGCCTCGGTCAGCGCGGCAGCGCCGGCGAGTTGGAGCGCGTCGAACATGCCCGAGTCGAGATTCGTCTTCAAGCGGCGGAACTGCTCCACGACCTCGGCATTTCCCGCCACCCAGCCGACGCGCCAGCCGGTCATGTTCCAGCCCTTCGACAGCGAGAAGATCTCGACGCCGACCTCCTTCGCGCCGCTCGTGGCCAGGAAGCTCGGCGCGTCGTAGCCGTCAAAGGCGATCTCGGAATAGGCGTTGTCGTGGACGACGATGAGGTCATTGGCACGGGCGTACTCGACAGCCCGGTCGAAGAAGCCGGGCGCGACCATGGCTCCTGTCGGGTTGTTCGGGTAGTTGAGGAAGAGCAGGTTGGCTCGCGCGGCCACGTCGGCCGGGACTGCATCCAGGTCGGGCATGAACTCGTTTTCCGCCTGGAGCGGCAGATAATGGACGTCCGCACCGGCAAAGAGGGGCCCCGACGTGTAGGGCGGGTAGCCGGGCTCGGGGGCGAGCGCGACGTCGCCAGGATCGAGGCAGGCGAAGGCGATATGGGCAACCCCCTCCTTGCCGCCCAGGACGGGCACGACCTCGATCGCCGGGTCGAGGTCGACGCCGAAACGTTCCTCGTAGAAGTCTGCGACTGCGCCTCGAAAGGGCTCCAGTCCTCGGTTTGACGGGTACTGGTGAGTCACCGGGTCAGCGGCCGCCTTCTGGAGCGCGCGGATCACCGGCTCGGGCGTCGGGAGATCCGGGTCGCCGATTCCCAGGCTGATCACGTCGATGCCTTCGCGCCGCTTTTCCTCGATCTTCCGTTCCAGCTCGGCGAAGAGGTAAGGCGGAACGAGGTCGAGTCGCTTCGCGAACTTCATCCGGCCAGCCACTCTGAGCTCAGCTCGCCGGTACAGATCTCCTGCGCCGACCCCGTCAACCGGGCGCGCAGATCGGAGTCGAGCTCGACGAGAAGGTCGCCCCCGGCGAGATGTACGGTGACGGGGCTGTCGCACCATCCGTTCACGACGGCGGCGCCGGCGACCGCGCAGGCGCTCGTGCCCGAGGAGAGTGTCTCCCCGGCTCCTCGCTCCCAGACGCCCGCAGTCGCGTCCGTGCGCGAATTGACGCGGACGAGCTGCACATTTGTCCGCTCGGGAAAGCGCGGGTGGTTCTCGACGAGTGGGCCGAGCCGCAAAAGCTCTTCGCGTGCGGGGTCGCGGGCGATGACAGCGTGTGGATTACCCACCGACACGGGCGTGAACTCGAGCTGCGTTCCGTTCACGTCGAGCGCCTCGGTGGGCGCGACCTCGACCGGGCCCATGTCCATCTCGACCTCGAGTCCGCCGTGCATCCGGGCGTGAACCTCGCGCTTGCCGACGGCGATCGCGACCTCGTCGGCGCCGCTCCGGCGGGCGAGCCAGCGGGCGGCGATCCGCGTCCCGTTGCCCGAGAGCTCCGCAGTCGAGCCGTCGGGATTCCAGATGACGATCTCCGCGCGTGGCCCGTCTGTCACGACTACCTCGAGGATCCCGTCCGAGCCGACACCGAAGTGGTAGTCGCACAGCCTGCGGACCAGAGCCGCCTCGAGCGGTGCGCCGACCTCGTCCCGCTCGACGAGGAGATAGTCGTTGCCGAGCCCGTGCCATTTCGCGAAGCGCAAAGCGCCGACAGCGTAACGAAGCGGTCTTCGCCCTCAGGCTCTCTGCGCCTGTGCGAGGAGCTCGGCTGCGGTCTCTTGCGCCGGACGGTCGGGCGAAACCGTTTGAATACCGGGGATCCGGCGCATCCACTTGCGTTGGTAAGCGGCATATCGGCGTGTGCGTAGTGCAATCGCGGCGACCGCCTCGTCGCGTGGAAGCTCGGCGACCTCGCGCAGGCCGATGATCTGGCTTGCGGTCCGTGAGATCGGGGCCCCAAGCGCGCGGGCGACCTCCTTCTCCACCCCGCTCGCGAACATCGCCTCGGTGCGCTCGCGAATGCGCTCGTCGAGGGCGTCTTTCGGAACGTCGAGGCCGAAGATCAGCGTCGGGTGGCGGGTCTCCTCGCTCCAGAGGCGGTCGCGGGGCGGTGCGAGCGATCCGCCCGCGTCGCACAGCTCCAGGGCGCGGACGACGCGCCGGCGGTCATTCGGGTGGACGGCCTGTGCCGCCTCCGGGTCGCGCTCGGCGAGGGCGGCATGCGCCTGCTCGGGCCCATTCCGGTCGTAGAGGCGCTCCCAGCGCTCGCGTGCGCCGGGCGGTGGCGCGGGCGGGAGCTCGAGGTCGGCGAGTGCAACGCGGAAGTAGAGGCCGGTGCCGCCGACGACGATCGGCGTGCGTCCCTGGGCCAACGCACCGTCGACGGCCTCGTGCGCGAGACGCTGGTATTCGGCGACGGTGCCTTCGTGGTCGAGCGGCCAGATGCCGACGAGCGCAGTGGGCCGCTCGGGTTGGTTCGTGAGGATCGGCAAGCCGTAGTAGACCTGCATCGAGTCGGCGGAGACGATCTCGGCAGGAACGGTGTCTGCGATCGCCTCCGCGACGGCCGACTTGCCGCTCGCCGTGGGCCCAAAGATCGCAATGACCATCCCAGACAGGTCAGCGGTGGACATGACACCGGGGCCGCCGCGGGCCTCCCTCCGCTTCCAGCCTATTCGGGAAAAGCGCGCGGGTGGCGCGCGGAATGTGGGAAGAGCGGGTCAGGCTGCGACGAGGGCTGCCTGCCTGCCGCGCAGCGTCGTCGACGTCGAGTCCTCGATGCGGACGTTGACGAGCGCGCCGGGCTCGGCATCCCCGGTGAAGTTGACCGTGGTGTTCCGTCGGGTGCGGCCCCGCAGCACCTCAGGATCGGTTCTGCTCGGGCCCTCGACGAGTACCTGCTCCATCCGGCCCACGCGCTCCGCGTTCCGGCGGGCGGCGAGCCCCTGCACGACATCGATGAGGCGCTCGATGCGCTCGGCCTTCACCTCGTCAGGCACCTGGTCGGTCATCGTCGCCGCCTCGGTACCGTTGCGCGCGCTGAAGAGGAAGGTGAACGCGCCGTCGTAGCCCACCTCCTCGACCACCTCGACCGTCTCGGCGAAGTCCTCCTCGGTCTCGCCCGGGAACCCGACGATGAGATCGGTTGTGAGCGCGAGGTCGGGAATCGCGGCGCGCAGCTTGTCCACAAGGGCGAGATAGCGCTCCCGGCTGTACGTGCGCCGCATCGCTTTGAGAATGCGCGTGGAGCCCGACTGGAGGGGAAGGTGAATGTGCTCGCAGACTGCATCGCACTCCGCCATCGCGGCGATCACTGGATCTCTGAAGTCTTTGGGATGCGGGCTGGTAAAACGGACCCGGTCCATGCCGCTGACGCGGTCCAGCGCGCGCAGGAGCTCGCCGAACTCCGTCCTGAGCTCAGGCGCGAGGTCGCGTCCCCAGGAGTTGACGTTCTGGCCGAGGAGCGTCACCTCGCGGACGCCGTCGCGGGCGAGCGCGGTGACCTCCGCGACGATGTCCCCCGGCCTTCTGCTCTGCTCACGCCCGCGTACCGCGGGGACGATGCAGTAGGCGCACTTCGAGTTGCAGCCCATCGAGATCTGCACCCACGCCTGAAAGCGACGTTCCCGCCGAGTCGGCAGATCGGCCGCAAACTCGCGCCACTCCGCGAACCTTCCCCGCACGATGCCCTCGCCGCCGGCGCCGACCCAGTCCGCGAGGTGTGAGATCGACCCCGGGCCGAAAGCCACGTCCACCTCGGGATAGAGCTCGAAGATGCGCTCGCGCTGCGCCTCCGCGTAGCAGCCGCCGACGGCGATCACCTTCTCCGGTTCTCGTGCCTTGAGTGCCCGCGCCTGAGCGAGGTGAGCGGCGAACCGCTGGTCGGGCTTCTCGCGCACTGTGCACGTGTTGAAGACGATCACGTCAGCGATGTCCTGCGAGCGCGCCTCCCCCAGTCCGAGCGACTCGAGCATGCCCTTGATCCGCTCGGAATCGTGCGCGTTCATCTGGCATCCGAAGGTGGATACGAAGTAGGTCCGCACGTCGGGCACTGTAGCGACGGAAACGGCCTTGTCTCGCCAGGGAGTGGCAATAGGATCGGGCGGCCGTCGAAACCCTGGGGGAAATCAGCGTGCCTTTCTTGAGCTCACGCCGGAGGCGTCTGCTTGCCGGCTTCGTCACTCTGGTCGCGGCGCTGCTGCTTGTCGTTTCCGTCTCCAGTGCGGCCGCGGCGCCGACTGACCTTTTCTTCTCCGAGTACATCGAGGGGACGAGCAATAACAAGGCACTGGAGATCTTCAACGGCACCGGTGCGCCCGTGGACCTGACCGCCCAGGGCTACAAGGTCCAGATGTTCTTCAACGGCAGCGGCACGGCCGGGCTCACGATCAACCTCACTGGCTCGCTCGCGAACGGCGACGTCTCCGTGCTCGCCCAGAGCACGGCGAACGGGACCATCCTTGCCCAGGCCGATCAGACGAACGGCGCGGGCTGGTTCAACGGCGACGACGCGGTCGTCCTGCGCAGAGGGACGGCGGTGCTCGACGTCATCGGGCAGTTGGCTCCGATCCCGGTACCGAATGAGGAACCGGGCTCACGAGCACCGCAGACAACACCCTCCGCCGCAAGGCAACCATTCAGGCCGGCGACCCCAACGGCAGCGACGCCTTCAACCCAGCGGACGAGTGGAACGGGTTCGCAACCGACACCTTCGACGGGCTCGGCGCCCACGAGAGCAATCCCGGCGACCAGCCTCCCCAGGTGGTTTCGACGTCTCCCGGCAGCGGCGAGGCGAACGTCCCGGTGGGCGCGAACAGCAGCGTCACGTTCAGCGAGCCGGTCGATGTCACGGGAGCCTGGTTCTCGATCTCGTTCGGCTCGAGCGGCAACCACTCCGCCACGGCCGGCGGCAGCGCGACCACATACACGCTCGATCCGGCTAGCGACTTCCCCGCGAACGAGACGTGCACCGTGACCGTCTTTGCCGGGCAGTCACTGACCAGGACGTCGACGACCCGCCCAACACGATGGCCCCGAACTACGTCTGGAGCTTCACGACCGTGGCGCCGCAGCGATCCACGAGATCCAGGGCGAGGCGCACATCTCGCCGTTGGCCGGCCAGAACGTCTCGAGCGTGCCGGGAATCGTCACGGCGCGGAGCTCGAACGGTTTCTGGATGCAGGATCCGAACCCGGACGCCGACGACGCCACCTCCGAAGGCATCTTCGTCTTCACGACTTCAGCTCCGACCGCCGTCGGCGACGCCGTCCAGGTCAGCGGGCGCGTGCAGGAGTTCAGGCCAGGAGGCGCGACGCACTCGATCGCCGTCCAGGTGACAGACGAGGGCGGGCTAAGCGCGGTCTCGACCGCAACCGTGAGCGTGACGAACGTCGAGCCCACCGTCGCTGCTTCGTTCTCCTCCGGAGCGGTGACCTGCGGCGCGAACAACGCCACGCTGTGAGCTTCGCGGAACTGGGCCCGGATTCGTTCACGGCATCGGTCGACTGGGGGGACGGTTCCGCTCCCGAGTCCCTCGGCTCGGTCTCGAGCCCGTTCTCCGCGACCCCTACGTACGCGACGGCGGCGACCTACCAGGCCACCGTGACGGTCACCGACGACGAGGGCGGGACCGGGTCGGCCGATGCCTCCGCGCGCGTGAACTACGTAGTGACCGTTCTGCGCCCGCTCGGCGACCGCGCGAAGGACGTGTTCAAGTCGTCCAGCACGATTCCCGTGAAGAGCAGCATCGCCGACTGCGACGGCTGACACCCCCTCCGACCTCCAGGTGCGCATCCGCGTCGTCAAGACCTCGGACGCGCCGCCGCCGCAGGAGGTCAACGAGCTCGTGTCGACGTCCGGCGCCGACCGCACCGGGTTCATGCGCTTCGTCGGCGGGACCTACACGTACAACCTCTCGGCCAAGGCGCTGCCGATCCGAGCGGCACCTACCGGATCGAGATGACGCTGCCCAACGGCCAGGTCGTGACCGCGTCGTTCGCCGTCAAACCCTGATCATTTCGCGAATTCAGTCGCTCGAGACTCCCGGATCACGGTCACCTTGATCTGACCCGGGTACTCGAGCTGGTCCTCGATCTCGCGGGCGATCTCGTGTGAGAGGAGCACGGCGGTGTCGTCGTCGACCTCCGTCGGCTTGACCATGACGCGGATCTCGCGGCCAGCCTGGAGAGCGTACACCCGCTCCACGCCCTTCTTCGCAGAGGCGATCTTCTCCAGGGACTCGAGGCGCTTGATGTAGTTCTCGAGACTCTCTCCGCGCGCGCCGGGGCGGGAGGCGGAGATCGCGTCCGAGGCGATCACCAGCACCGCCTCGACGGTCTGGGGCTGCACCTCGTAATGGTGCGCCTCGATCGCGTGCACGACGTGCTGGGACTCGCCATAGCGCTTTGCCTGCTGCGCCGAGATGACCGCATGCGAGCCCTCGACCTCGTGCGTCATCGCCTTGCCCAGGTCGTGCAAGAGGGCGGCTCGCTTGGCCGTCTTGACGCTCGCGCCGAGCTCGGAGGCCATGATCCCGGCAAGGTGGGCGCACTCGAGCGAGTGCTTCAGGATGTTCTGCCCGTAGCTCGTCCGGTAACGAAGCCGGCCGAGTAGCTTCACGAGCTCCTCGTGCATCTGCCCGCAGTTGGCCTCGAACACGGCCTGCTCCCCCGCCTGCTGAATGTGCTCCTCGATCTCCGCCTTGGAGCTGTAGTACATCTCTTCGATGCGGGAGGGATGGATGCGTCCGTCCTCGACGAGCTTCGTGAGGGTGAGCTTCGCGACCTCGCGGCGAACCCCGTCGAAAGATGAGAGGACGACCGCCTGCGGGGTGTCGTCGATGATGAAGTCGACGCCGGTGATGTTCTCGAGGGCGCGGATGTTCCGGCCTTCGCGGCCAATGATCCGGCCCTTCATGTCGTCGGATGGAAGCTCGACGATAGAGACCGTCGTCTCGGCCGCGTGGCTCGCGGCCACGCGCTGGAGCGCGTCGGCAACGAGGTTCCGCGCGCGCCGTTTGGCATCGGTGCGCGCCTCCTCCTCCATCTGCCGCACCATCCGCGCCATCTCGTGGCGGACGAGCTCCTCGGAGCGCTCCAGGACGTGCCGCTTCGCCTCCTCGATGGTGAGGCCGGAGATTCGCTCGAGCTCCTTGATCTGCTGCTCCCCCGCGGCCTTGGCCTCCTCCTGCATCGCCTTGAGGTGCGTTTCCCGGTCGGCGAGGCCCTGCTCGCGGCGCTCAAACTCGATCAGCTTGCCGTCGATCTCCTCTTCCTTGGCGAGCACGCGCTCCTCGATCTTGACGATCTCGCCCCGCTTCTCCCGCAGCTCGTTCTCGACTTCGGCGCGGAGCTTGAGCGCCTCCTCGCGCGCTTCCACCTGGGCCTCGCGGCGGATCGCCTCGGCGCTTCGCTTCGCCTCCTCGCTCAAGCGGCGGTTGTCTGCCGCCGTCGCACCGGCGCGGCGGGAAGACAGCAGGCGCGATCCCACGTAGATGCCGACAACCAGGCCAGCCCCGATCCCGGCGATCAGGAGGCCGATGAGAATCACCATTCCTCGCTCCTACGTGGTCAGGCCCGTAGGAACGGGTTCGTCGATCGGTGGTCCAGAAACCAGCAGGCCTATGCCTGCCTACTCGAGGCGCATCCTCCAGGTCTCAGGGCCGTTGGTCATGAACTGGGCTTCGAAGGGTCGTGGTTGCAGATTTCCCGATTCGAACGAAAAACCGTTCCATGCAGGCTTTTTTTGTGTGTGGTGACGCAGGGCTATCCTAGCCCCTCCACGCCGTTCCCGTCCAGGCTTCCCACGACGCATTCGACGGTCTCGAGGTCGAATCCGCGGCGCTGGAGGAGCACCCAGGCCTTCTGCGGGACCAGGCCGGCAACGAGGCGCCGGGCCCGGTCGGTCTCCGGCTCGAGTTCGGCCACCGCCGCTGCGAAGTCTGCCTCTCGCAGGCCCTCGCCCGCGAGGCGGGCCTCGATGGCAGCATCCCCCCACCCTCGCTCCGCAAGTGCGACAGCACGGCCCCGGGCAAGCCGCCCGTCGTCGACGAAGCCTGCTTCGGCGAGCGTGCCGACCACGGCTTCCTCGGCGTCCGGGCGCACCCCACGGCTCTGCAGCAGCTCGCGAAGCCGCCGTTCGGATAGAGGCCGGGCGCGCAGGGAGCGCACCGCAGTCCCCAGGGCACGCTCGCGGCGAAGCTCTCGAGCGAGAGACCGGGCGAGCGGGCGGTCGAGCACGATGCCGGGGCGGAGAGCACAGCGCACGACGACCCCCTCGGGGACCATCCGCCACGCCTGCCCGTCGAGCTCGACGGAAAGGCGCCCGGGACCCGCCCTGCGAAGCGCGGTGATCCTAGGCGGCTGCGACCTCGTCCGCGGCCTGCTCGGCCGCCTCGGCCTCCGCGTCCGCCCGGGACGGCGTGCTCGCGTCGTCGCTGATCGGCAGGAGCCGTGACGAGACGACCGCGTCGGGGCCGAGCTCCGTCTGCAAAGCGCGAAGGATCTGCTCCGCGACGTCGGGATGCTCGCGCAGGAAGGCCGTCGCATTCTGCCGTCCTTGCCCGAGTCGCTCGTCTCCGTAGCTGAAGTACGAGCCCGACTTCTGCACGAGCTTCTTCTCGAGGCCGACCTCGAGGACCGTCCCTTCCCACGAGATGCCGTCGCCGTAGATGATGTCGAACTCCGCCTGCTTGAACGGCGGCGCGACCTTGTTCTTCACGACCTTGACGCGGACGCGGTTACCGATCGCCTCGACGCCCTCCTTGAGGGTCTCGATGCGCCGGATGTCGAGCCGGACCGAGGAGTAGAACTTCAGCGCCCGGCCGCCCGGCGTCGTCTCGGGATTGCCGAACATGACGCCGATCTTCTCCCGCAGCTGATTCGTGAAGAGGGCCACGGTGCCGGTGCGGTTGAGCGTGCCGGCGAGCTTCCGGAGCGCCTGGCTCATGAGGCGTGCCTGCAGCCCGACGTGGCTGTCCCCCATCTCGCCTTCGATCTCGGCCTTGGGCGTCAGCGCGGCGACCGAGTCGACCGCCACGACGTCGACCGCTCCGCTGCGGATGAGGAGCTCGGCGATCTCGAGCGCCTGCTCGCCATGATCGGGCTGCGAGACGAGGAGATCGTCGATGTTCACGCCGATGCGCCTGGCGTAGGACGGGTCCATCGCGTGCTCGGCGTCGATGAAGGCGCAGATTCCGCCGCGCCGCTGAGCCTCGGCGATCACGTGGTAGACCAATGTCGTCTTTCCCGAGGACTCCGGGCCGAAGATCTCGACGATGCGGCCGCGAGGCAGCCCGCCCACCCCGAGCGCGACGTCGAGCGAGAGCGACCCGGTCGAGATCGAAGGGATCGCAACCTGGGCCTGATCGCCCATCTTCATGACCGCGCCTTTACCGTACTGCCGCTCGATCTGGCTCAGAGCGGCGTCGAGTGATTGCTCACGCTCCACAGCGTTCAACCTCCTAACGACACCGATTCGAAAACTTCATACTGCGCGCCGCCCGGACGCAGACGGGAAATCATCACGGCCGCGTCGGACGGAGCGACCTCACCGAGCTCAGGAAGTGACGGGCTGAGCCGCGGGCGGTTGCGAAAGCGCGCCACTGTGACGTGCGGCAGCCAGCGGCGCTCTTCCCGCTGGTATAGGCCACGTCCCTCGAGGGCATCGAAGAGCGCCTCGGCGACGCTCTCTCCACGGCCGCCTGCGTCCGTCAGGACGATCATCGCCACGCTCCTGGTCTCGCGGTAGCGCTCCACGGCGAACAGCGGGCGCTCGCGACCCGCACACACCTCCCGCAGGGCCGCGACGACCTCCCCCGCTCGACCCGAGGGCGTCGCGCCGAGGAAGGCAAGGGTGACGTGGAGGTTCTCACGAGAAACGAGGCGCAGCTGCTCGCCCTGCGGGGCGAGCTCGGCCGTCTGCCACTCGACGAGACCGTCCAGCGTCGCGGGAGACAGGAGCAGGGCGCAGAAGAGCCGAAGCCGCTCATCGCCTTCCAGCCTAGCGCCCGTTCTCAGACCCCTTCGTGCCCAAATGCGACAGCTCCCGCCGCAACGTGTGCAGAGCCAGCGCGGTAGCCCGCGCCCGGACGGTCTCCCGGTCACCCGCAAGCTGCAGGCGCATCGTGTGGGCTCGTGCAGGCCCGTCCACGGCGAGAAAGACGAGGCCGACGGGCTTCTCGGGCGCTCCTCCGCCCGGACCCGCGATCCCCGTGTCCGCGATCGCAAGGTCGGCCCCGAGAGCCTTGCGCGCCCCAGCAGCCATCGCCGCCCCCACCTCCGCCGAGACCGCCCCGTGCTCCCTGAGCAGCTCGCCGGGAACGGCGAGCTGCTTCTCCTTCACGTCGTTGGAGTAAGCGATCACGCCGCCGAGAAAGACGTCGCTTGCTCCGGCCACCTCGGTCAGCCGCGCGCCGATCAACCCGCCGGTGCAGGACTCCGCCGTGGCGAGAGTCAGGTCCTGCTGGCGGCAGAGGTTGAGGACGATCTCCTCGACCGGCCGCTCGTCGTCGCGGGCGAAGAGGTCGCCGGCGAACGCCCCGACCAGGGCGTCGGTCAGCCTTGCCGCTGCGGGCTCGCCGCCGGGCCGCACCACGAGGTCGACGTGGATCTCGAGGTCGCGCGCGCAGACGGTCGCCTCGAAGCCCTCCTCTCCCCCGTTCTCGTCGAGGACGCGTGCCACTGCCGACTCCGGGGGCCCGAAGAAGCGCAGCGAGTGGCGCGCCGGCGCGTCCGCCCTGCTCACGAGCGCCTGCACGGCCGGGTGCGCGACGGCGTTCGGCCAGAGCCGGCGGAGCTCGGCCGGCGGGCCGGGAAGCGCGATCGCCACACGGCCTCCGTCGTGCTCGAGGAGGATGGCCGGCGCGGTCCCGGCGAGCCCGAGCGAGATTCCTCCTTCCGGGAGGGATGCCTGCTTGCGGATTCCGGGCATGAAGTCCCCGAAGGGACGCTTTAGGCGCTCGGCGACACCGCGAGAGAACGCTTCGATCTCGGCGGCCAGACGCTCGTCGACCGAGAGCGCACGTCCCGTGGAGTCCGCGAGCAGCTCCACTGTGCGATCGTCATGCGTGGGCCCGAGCCCGCCCGACATCACGCAGAGATCCGCCTGGAGGCCGTCCGCCAGCGCTGTGGCGAGCTCATCGGGCCGGTCGCCCACGACGACGACGCGGTCGGGCTCGAGCCCAAGGCGCGTGAGCTCCTGAGCGAGGAACGGGCCGTTCAGGTCGCGACGGTCACCGCGGACGAGCTCGCTTCCGGTGACGACGACGACGGCCCGCGGAGGATCCAACTACGCGATCGAGACGACTTGAAGACCCTGGGGCTTTACGACCGCGATTGCGGGTCCGTTGGGCATGTTGTGGATCCGCTGGCCGTTCACGGTGCCCTTCAGGTAGGCGGGCGCCCCGAGCTGGAGCCAGATGCGCTTGTCGTCGACGAACCGCTGTGTCTGCCCGGACTGCAAGGTGCCTTCGTAGAGGAGCTTGCCCGTCGCCGACCTCGAGCGGACGCGGAGCCAGGAGTCCCCGCCGTCGGCGTAGAGGACGAGCTTCGTCTTCTTGTGGTTCGCCGAACGCCGGGTGGCCCGCGCCTCTTCGGTCGAGGTGCCCGTCGAGCCCGTGGCCGTGTTTACGGCGGCCGGAATCCCCCTGGACGTCGGGGGCCCAGTCGACCCGAACTTCCAAGCGACGACGACGAGGATCGTCACGGCGATGATCCCCGCCAGGGCGACGATGACGAAGTTGGACTCCACCGCGCGCGAGCGAGCGAGCTGCTTCCGTGGCTGCGGAGGCGCGAGCGGCTCCTCCTCCCTCGTGAAGCGGGAGTTGAACTCGTCTACGTAGAGCTGGCCGTCGAGGCCCAGGTATTCCGAGTACGTGCGCAGGAAGCCCTTGACGTATGTCTCGCCGGGCAGGACCTCGAAGCGCTCTTCCTCGAGCGCCCTCAGGTACTTCGCGCGGATCTTGGTGTCCGCTTCTACCCGGGGGAGCTCAGAACCTTGGCGCAGCCGAGCTTCGCGCAGGCTGTTGCCGATCTCGAACACGGAGACCACGATTGTAGCGTCCGGGGCATATCGCCCTACTGAGAAGCCAGGGTGAGCACGGCGAACACGCTGAGCGCGAGCGCTCCCGTGATCGCAAGCAGGAGCGCAAACCCGCCCAGGATGCGGGCTACCGTGGCGAGTCCTCGTCCCCCGATGCGCCCGAGGGAGCGGTCGTGGTCGAGACGCGCGCGTCGGGCCATCCGGACCGAGAAGAACGCGAGCACAAATCCGATCGGAACGGCAGGGATGGCCTGGTAGAGGCCGACCGCGCCGGAGTAGTGCGCCGCCGCGAGCCCGCCCCCGAGCACGGCGAGCGCCGCGAGGGCCAGCAGGAAGGCCCACACCGCCTTCGGGTTTCGGCTCACTGCTTGATGTACGGGCGGCCGGCTGCAGCCGGGCCACGCGAGCGGCCGACGACGCCGACGAGCGCGATCAGCGTGAGGATGTACGGGAGGGTCTGCAGGAGGTTGGACGAGATGCCCGCCTCGTTCTGCAGGCGCTGGGCGAGGCCGCTTGAGAAGCCGAAGAGGAGGCACGCGGCAAAGGCCGGGAACGGCCTCCACTTGCCGAAGATGACCGCCGCCAGGGCAATGTAGCCGCGGCCGGCTGTCATGTTCTCGTTGAAGGAGCCGACGAACCCGATCGAGAGGTACGCGCCGCCGAGGGCGGCCAGCATGCCCGAGAGGACGACGCACGCGTAGCGGATCCCGTACACCGAGATTCCGACGGTGTCCGCGGCCTTCGGATGCTCGCCCACCGAGCGGATGCGCAGGCCGATCGGCGTCTTGAAGAGCACGGCCCACGTGACGATTAGGAGGATGAGCATTAGCCAGATCATCAGGCTCATGGAGCCGATCACGTCGCCGACGAATGGGATCCTGTCGATCCCGGGGACGGTCACCGTCGGGATGCGCGCCACGTCCGAGGGCGTTCCCTCCGTCCCGTAGATGTACCGGAAGAGGTAACCGGTGAGCCCGAGAGCGAGGAAGTTGATGGCGAAACCGCTGACGATCTGGTCGGCGCGCAGGTGGATAGAGAAGAACGCGTGGATGAGCGCGAGCGCCCCGCCGAAGACCATGGCCATGAGGATCCCGACGACCCAGGAGCCGCTCCAGGCCGCGGCCCAGATCCCAAAGAAGGCACCGGAGAGCATCATCCCCTCGAGGCCGACGTTGATCACACCTGAGCGCTCGCAGAAGATGCCGCCCATCGCGGCGAAGGCGAGCGGGGTGGCGAAGCGGATCGTCGCGGCGAAGAGACCGGCGTTGACGACCGCGTCGAGGGAGTCCGTGTCCTTCGTCTGAGCCCAGAGCGCCGCCGCGGTGCCGCCGATCGCGACGGCGACCGCCCACCAGCCGAGCCGCTTCTCGTCCCGCGAGACCGCCCAGAGGCCGGCGGCAAGGCCGGCGATACCCAGAGCGATGGGTCCGCCCTCGAAGCGGAAATCCCACGGGGGCAGTGCGAGCCAGAAGGCGAGCAGGCCGAGCCCGATCCCGTACCACGCGATCGACCTCGTCTCCGCGAGCCGGCGGAGCCAGCTGCGGTCTTGAATGGCAGCCGCGACCGACATCAGGCGATCAGAGCTCCTGCACTTTCACCCTCGGCGGCGCGCCACGCCCGATCCCGACCTTCTTCCGGGCGTTCCACGCGTAGATGATCAGGAGCTCCGCGCCGACGAAGAGGATGATCAACGCCTGGATCATGGTCGAGAGGTTCGTCGCGAGCTCGGGCGGGAAATCGGTGCCCGAGAGCTGTCTCGGCGACGTCCCGACCTGCAACGCTCCGAAGAGGACCGCGGCGAAGAGGATCCCGACCGCTTTGTTTCGTCCGAGGAGCGCGACGGCGATCCCGATGAAGCCGACGGCGCTGACGTCGTAGTCGTTGATTGCCTGGTGGAACTTCCACCCGAGGATGTCCACCGCGCCTGCGAGGCCCGCGAACGCGCCCGCGATCCCCATGGCGAGGATGTAGTTCTTCGAGACATTGATGCCGCCGTACCGGGCGGCCTCCGGGTTGAAGCCGACCGCCCGGACCTCGTAGCCGAGCGTCGTCCTGTTCAGCAGGAAGTGGTAGACGACGAGGGCGAAGAGCGCGATGAAGATGCCGGCGTGCAGCGGCTGCAGCGCGCCCCAGATCGGCCAGATCTTGGCCGAGTCGGCAACGTCGTAGGACCTCGGGACGTCCGGCTCGTTCCCCTGCATCCAGCCGCCGAGCTCGACGAGGTACTTGCCGACCCAGAGAGCGATCCAGTTGAGCATGATCGTCGAGATGACCTCGTGGGCCCCGACGGCTGCCTTGAGGAAGCCGGCGATGCCCGCCCAGACCGCACCGCCGAGGATCGCTCCGACGCAGCAGATAAGGACGTGCAGCGAGCGAGGCATCCCGACGAAGACGTGGCCGAGGTAGAGCGCGGTCAAAAGGCCGACGAAGTACTGGCCCTGGCCACCGATGTTGAACATCCCGCAGCGGAACGCGAACGCCACGGCGAGCGCCGTGAGGATGAGTGGCGCCGTGATGATGAGCGTCTGCTGGAGGTCGAGCGCGGCGCTGAAGCGCTCGTCGCCCTGCACCCAGGGGAAGAACCAGCTGAGACCGGTGCCGGAGAAGATCGCCTTGTACGCGGCAAAGGGGTCATGCCCGGTCGCCACGACGACGAGCCCGCCCACGAAGAACGCGAGGACGGCCGCTGCGAGCGCCGTGAAGAAGCCGCCGAGTCCCGAGTACCAGCGGCTGACGATCTCGTAGCCGGAGCCGGCGCCCGCGCCTTCGCTCACGCCGCCGTCGCCTTTCTGGTGCCGCCGACCATTGCGAGGCCGATCTCCTCCTCGGAGACGTCCGGGCTGTACTCGGCGACGAGGTTGCCTTCGTAGATGACGAGGATCCGGTCGGAGAGCGACAGGACCTCGTCGAGCTCGAAGGAGACGAGCAGGATGGCGCGCCCCTCATCGCGCTCCTCGACGAGGCGACGGTGGACGAACTCGATCGCACCGACGTCGAGACCCCGGGTCGGCTGGGCAGCGACGAGGACGCTCGGGTCGCGTGAGACCTCGCGTGCGACGATCACCTTCTGCTGGTTGCCACCGGAGAGCGCCGCCGCTCTGGTCTCCGGGCCGCCGCCGCGCACGTCGAACTCCTTCAGGAGGGTGCGGGCGCGCGCGATCAGCCGCCCCGGGAAGAGCCAGCCGTACTTCGAGTCGGGCTCCTCGCGGTAGTCGTGCAGCGCGATGTTCTCCGCCAGGCTGAAGTCGAGGACGAGGCCGCGCAGCTGGCGGTCCTCGGGGATGTGGCCGACGCCTGCGTCCAGACACTCGCGCGGCGAGTCGTGCGTCAGGTCGCGATGGCCGACAGAGATCCGGCCGGCCTTCGCCCTGTGCAGGCCCGTGATCGCGTCGATGAGCTCCGACTGGCCGTTGCCGTCCACCCCGGCAATCCCGACAATTTCGCCCGCCTTCACCTCGAACGAGATGCCGCGAACCGCCTCGAGCCCTCGCTCGTCGTCGACATAGAGATCCTCGACCGTGAGAAGCGGCTCGCCGGGCTCGGCCTTCCCTTTGTCGACGCGGAGGATGACCTCGCGGCCGACCATGAGCCGGGCGAGGCCCTCCTCGGTCGCACCCTCGCGCGGCACGGTGTCGATCGTCTTGCCGCGCCGCAGGACGGTGATGCGTTCCGCGATCTCGAGGACCTCGTTCAGCTTGTGGGTGATGAAGATGATGGATTTCCCTTCGGCCTTGAGCGACTCGATGATCTCGAAGAGCTCGCGCGACTCCTGCGGCGTGAGGACTGCGGTCGGCTCGTCGAGGATGAGGATCTCGGCGCCGCGGTAGAGCGCCTTCAGGATCTCCACCCGCTGCTGCATGCCGACGCTGATCGACTCGACGCGGGCCTCGGGCCGGACGGCGAGGCCGAACCGCTCGGAGAGCTCCCGTACGCGCTCCTCCGCCTCACCCTCGTCCAGGAACGGGCCCTTCGTGGGCTCCGCGGCGAGCACGATGTTCTCGGCCACCGTCATCACCGGGATGAGCATGAAATGCTGGTGCACCATGCCGATCCCCGCGTCGATCGCCTCGCGCGGCGAGTTGATGCGGAGCGGCTTTCCATTCAGCCGAAACTCACCCTCGTCCGGGTGGTACAGGCCGTAGAGGATGTTCATCAGCGTCGACTTGCCGGCGCCGTTCTCCCCGAGAAGCGCATGCACCTCGCCCTTGCGGAGGTCGAAGTCGACCCCGTCGTTGGCCACCACTCCCGGGAAGCGCTTGGTGATCCCCTTGAGTTCGAGGAGGGGCGCTTCCGCCATGGGAGAGGAGTGTAAGGGGCGGGACGAGCCCGCCCCTTACGGAACGTTCCTTATCCGACCGTGTCCGGGATCTGGATCTCCCCGTTCATGATCTTCTGCCTGTACTCCTCGACGGTGTCGAGGACGTCCTGCGGAACCTCCGAGCTCACCTTCCCGAGCGCGATGCTGTCCTCGGCGAGGCCGAACGTCGTGACTCCGCCGCCGGTGAAGGTGCCGTTCTGAACAGACTCGATCGTCTTGAAGACGGCCACGTCGACGCGCTTCACGGCGCTGGTGAGGATGTGGTCGCCGAGGAACGACTGGTCGGCATCCACGCCGATCCCCCAGACGCTTTCCTGCTTCGCCGCGTCTAGAGCACCGAGGCCGCAGCCGCCGGCAACCTGGAAGACCACGTCGGAGCCCTTCGAGATCTGGTCGAGCGCGATCTCCTTGCACTTCGCCTGGTCGACGAAGTCGTCGGAGTACGAGCCCGACACCTTGATGTCAGGGTTGGCGTCCTTCGCGCAGAACTCATAGCCGGCGATGAAGCGGTCGACCGGCGGGATCTTCTGGCCGCCGACCCACGTGATCGTGCCGGACTTCGAGGTGAGCGCACCCACCACGCCGACGAGACAACCCGCCTCCTGCTCCTTGAAGAGGAGGCCCTGTGCATTGGGGATCGCAGGATCGAATGCCGAGTCCACGATCGCGAAGTTCGAGTCCGGGAACGCCTTCGCCGCCTGTGCGGTCGCATCCGTCATGAGGAAGCCCACCGACACGACGAGGTTCGACCCCTTCTGGCCGAACTCGGACAGGTTCGGGATGTAGTCGGCATCGGACTTGGACTCGAGGACGTCACCCTCGACGCCCAGCTGGCTCTTCGCGTTCTCGAGCCCCTGGTTCGCGAGTGAGTTGAAGCCGCGGTCGTTCAGACCGCCGATGTCGGTCACAAGGCCGACCGAGATCGCCTCACCGCGTGTCGTCTCGCTCGGAGTGCTCGAGGCCGCACCGCTCGTGTCGCCCTCGTCGTCGCCGCCACAGCCGGCCGCCGCAATGGCGATCACAGCCGTGAGGAGAGCCAAGAGCGCAAGCCACGACCACCTACGCTTACCGTTCACAGAACCTCCCTTGTCGCCCGTTTCAGCGGACGATGCTATCCCTCCCGCCGCTTGAAAGCTAGGACGGACTGGAGGGTGCTTCGTTAGGAGGGAACGTTCGTGAGGACGCGTTCGAGCTCGCCCTCGCCGATGAGCACACGGCGGGGCTTTGAGCCCTCGTAGCCGGAGATGATCCCGCGACGCTCGAGCATGTCGATGAGGCGGCCGGCCCGCGTGTAGCCGACCCGCAGCCGCCGTTGGATGAGCGAAACGGAGGCGGTCTGGGTCTGGACGACGATCTCGATCGCGCGGTCGAGAAGCGGATCCTCGTCCGGGTCGAACTCGCCATCCTCCCCCTCGTGCTCCCGGGCGCTCGGCGCTTCGAGAAGCGATTCATCGAGATCCTGCTCCCGCTGGCCGCGGCACTGCTCGACGATGAGCGCGATCTCCTCCTCGCTCACGTAGGCGCCCTGGACGCGCTGGAGCCGCGACGTGCCGAGCGGCTTGAAGAGCATGTCGCCCTGGCCGAGCAGGCTCTCGGCGCCCGAGGTGTCGAGGATCACGCGGCTGTCCGTCTGGCTGGACACCGCGAACGCGATCCGCGACGGCACGTTCGCCTTGATCATCCCCGTGATGACGTCCACCGACGGGCGCTGCGTGGCGAGGACGAGGTGGATGCCGACCGCGCGCGACTTCTGCGCAAGGCGGATGACGGCGTCCTCCACGTCCTGGGGCGAGACCATCATCAGATCGGCGAGCTCGTCGATCACGACGAGGAGGTACGGGAGCGTCTGCTCGCCTCGCTCGCCGAGGACGCGGTTCAGCTCGGGGAGGTTGCGGGCGCGGGCGAGACTCATGCGCTCGTAGCGGCGCTCCATTTCGGTGAGGACGTTGGTGAGCACGGCGGCAGCCGCCTTCGGGCTCGACACGACCGGCGTGAGAAGGTGCGGGATCGACTCGTAGAGGCCGAGCTCGACGCGCTTCGGATCGACGAGGATCATGCGCACCTCGTCCGGGGTCGCGCGGAGCAGGATCGAGCAGAGCATCGTGTTGATGCAGCCCGATTTGCCCGATCCGGTCGTCCCGGCGATGAGGATGTGCGGCATCCGCGCCAGGTCGGCGGGCACGGACGAGCCCGAGATGTCCTTCCCGAGCCAGACCGAGAGCGGGCTCGAGCCCGAGGGCATGTCCGCGAAGATGTCGCCGAGCGTGACGACGTTGGGCGAGAGATTGGGAACTTCGACGCCGACAGCCTGCTTCCCGGGGATGGGTGCGAGGATCCGGAGCTCGGTCGTCGCGAGCGCGTAGGCGAGGTCGTCCTTCAAGGAGGCGACCTTGCCGACCTTCGTTCCCGGCGCGAGCTGCAACTCGTAGCGCGTCACGCGCGGGCCGACGACCTGGCCGATCAGGTTCGCCTCGATCCCGAAGTTCGAGAGAGCCTGGAGCAGCGCCTCTCCGGTGCGCTCGATCGCCTTCTCGGGCTGACCCTTCTTGGAGTCGGCGCGAGAGTGCTTGAGGACCCCGGCGTCGGGAAGCTTGTAGCCGGCGTGCTCCGTCGACGGCATGTCGAAGACGGGCTCGGGCCGCTCGGGGAGCCCGGGCTCGAGATCCTGGAGTTGGTCGACGAGGACCGCGGACGGCTCGGGGTTCTCCCCCACGACGTCCGGATACGCCGCTGCCCCGTCCACGGGCGGGGTATCCGGCTGCGTGATCGGCTCGTCCTCGAGCGGGATGCGGACGCGCTCGACGGAGCGGCGCGCAGCCACTGCCGTCTTCTGGGCCGCGCGGGCCGAGTGGCGGACGAGCGCGCCGAGCGATGCGCCGGAGACCAGCAGCGCACCGGTCACCACGAGGAAGAAGCCCAGGACGGCGGTGCCCGTCTCTCCGAGGAGGCGGCCGAACATGAGATCCAGCGCCTCACCGGTGCTCCCTCCGCGCGACTCGCCCAGGATCGTCATGACACCGAGGCCAAGGATGACGAGGCCGGTACGAAACGGCCTCACGTCGATCAACTGGGCGCGGGCGACCAGAAGGCCGCCGACGGCGAACAGGGCAAGCGGGACTCCGATGCGCCCCGCGCCGACGAGGGCGTCCAGGGCTGAGTCGATCCGGTCGCCGGCATAGCCCCCATCCCAGCCGAGCCAGAGCGGAATCGCGAGGAAGATCCCCACGAAGACGAGCGCAAGCCCGAGAAGCTCGTGGTGCTGCTGACCCCGGCGGCCCTTCGAACGCGAGCGCTTCTTCCGGCGGACGCGGGCAGGGGACTTCGGGCGTAGGTGCTTGGGACGCTTCCTCGGCGTCATGAACGCCATTTCGTCGGAACGGGAAGCGCTCCTCCCTCGTATCTTCAAGGTGTGAGAAGCGGCGCCACCTTCTTTCTCCTCGCCGCCGTGGGCATCCTCGCCGTCCTGGCCCTCGCCGACGCGCTCCGGCCGAAGGAGGATTCTCGCTCCGCGGCCGGGGCTGCGACGAGCTCAGCGACGGACCCGCGGCCCCCACCGCCGACGCTCCTCGGAACTCTGCGCGAGGAAGCGATCTCGGGCTTCGTCCTCTATTCCGACCAGGATTGCCGCCTCCACTCGCTGCTTCTTCCACGCATGGTCGACGACGTGGTGCGGGACGAGAACGGTGGGGACATCTTCCACTGCCGCTTCGACGTCGATGGAGGCCGGATCGTCCCCGGAGGCACGAACGCCGCGGGCAATCTCGCCTTTCGCGGCGGCCAGATCGTCTCGGGCGACCACGTCGTGCTCACCGGCGACGACCTGCAACGAGCCGCCCGCCGCCACCCGAACCTTGCCCGCGAGGCCATCGATCGCAGCATCCGGCTCGGTACTCGCGTCACAGCACTGGCCTCCTTCGGTGTCGGGCAGCCGGTCGTCGCCATGGAGATAACCGCCCGGTATCTCGAGCCGCAGTGGCTCGTGGCCCTCTTCGACGGGCGGGTCGTGCGCGCTGTCGCGGCCAGCTTCCGCGGTCCGTATCGCCACCTCTTTCTGAGTAACGACGGAGCTCTCCTCGGAGCGGAGGACGGAACCGTCATCACGCGGACGGGCCGCACGATCGACCCGCCTCAGGGGCTGCCGAGCGGCCGTGCGATCGCGTTCTCGCCCGACGACCGCTGGCTCGTATGGGTGACTCGCCTCAGCACCTTCCTCGTCGGGCCGCCCGAGAACGGCCAGGCAGGACGGATTATCCGCTTGCCGATCCGCGTCCAGGACCTCGTCTGGAAGCCGGTCAGCTCAGGGACTTCAGTCGGTCCACCAATACGTCGATGAACCCCGGCCCGTCGACGTCGACGCCCACGTGGCAGTTCGGCTCCTTGCCCGTCCGTTCCCAGAGATCGACGTAGGTGCGGCCGCGGCCCGGCTCAGGGCCCACATCGACCTCGACGTAGCGGTGCTCGGTCTGCAGGAACCGGTCGCTGACCACGTGCGCGACCGCGAGCGCATCGTGCACGGGCGAGCCCTCCCAGCCGTACATGCGCTGGTGGTGGCCGTGGTAGAAGTCGTAGAGCGAGGCGACGAGACCCCCGACGCGTCCCGCTTCGCGCAGCTCGTCCACCTTCTGCGGAAAGAGGAGCGCCTTGTGCGTGACGTCGAGCCCGACCATCGTCACGTCGATCCCGCTCGTGAACACGCGGTGCGCAGCCTCCGGATCCGCCCAGATGTTGAACTCCGCGGCCGGCGTGACGTTCCCCTCCGCGATCGCGCCGCCCATGAGGACGATTCGCGCGATCCGCTCCTCGATGCCGGGGTAGCGGGCCAGCAGAAGGCCGATATTCGTGAGCGGGCCTACCGGGACGAGGACGACGCCGTCGTTCTCCTCCACCGCCTCGGCGATGAAGTCGATCGCATGGCCGTCGGCGGGCTTCGTCGTCGGATCGCGGAGGTCGGGGCCGTCGAGACCGCTCTCCCCGTGGACGTAGGCCGCAGCCCATTGCTCGCGGACGAGCGGTCGGTCGCAGCCCACATGGACCGGGATGTCCGTGCGCTCGACGAACTCGAGGATCGTGAGCGCGTTCGTCGTGGTCTTCTCGAGCGTCTGGTTGCCCGAGACGGACGTGACCCCGAGTACCTCGACCTCCGGCGACGCGAGCGCGAGGAGGAGGGCGATCGCATCGTCGTGGCCCGGGTCGGTGTCGAGGACGATCTTGGTGCCCATCAGCGGCTGAGTATGTCGTCTATCTCCGCGGCCGTGGGCAGAGAAGGCTGCGCCCCCATCCGTGAGGCTGCGATCGCCCCGGCCGCGCACGAGCGGCGAAGCGCCTCCTCGCGGTCGCGCCCTTCGAGCAGCGACACGACCATGCAGGCCGTGAAGGCGTCGCCGGCGGCCGTGCCGTCGACTGCGTCAACCCTGGGCGGTGCAGCGCGCGCCACCTCCTTCCCGTCCTCGAGCAGAACCGCGCCCTCGGCGCCCAGCGTGAGCGCGGTCAGGCGCGGAGCCTCTGGCAGCGCGTCGAGCTCGTAGCGGTTGACGACGACGAGGTCGGCACTGCCGAGGATCTCGACCGGCACGGGCTTCGAGGGCGCTGCGTTGAGCGCGAAGAAGCCGGTCGTCGACCGCGCGGCGGCGGCAACTGTCTCCGCCGGGATCTCGAGCTGGCAGAGAAGGTTCTCGATTGGCCCGGAGGTCGTCACCGCGGCGTTTGCCCCTGGAGCGACGACGATCTCTGTCTCCCCGCTTGCGTCCACGTAGATGAGCGCGACGCCGGTCGGCTCGGTCGCATGCGCCAGGTCGTGGTCGATTCGCGCCTCTTCGATGCCCTTCAGTGCCTCATCCGCGAACGGATCCTCACCCACCGCGCCCACCATCCGCACGTACGCGCCGAGGCGGGACGCGGCGACGGCCTGGTTCGCACCCTTCCCGCCCGGAAAGCGGTCGAAGCTCGCATCGGTGATGGTCTCGCCGGGCTGCGGCAACCGCTCGCACCGTGCGACGAGATCGAGATTGATGCTGCCGACGACTGTGAGGGAAACGCTAGGCGGCAAGGGCGCGCAGGTCGTCGACCGCGCCGTTCAGAAGGTTCTCGCGCAGGTCGAAGAGGCCGGCCCAGAGCGACTCGCGGTCGGGCACCGACGCGAAGCGGGCGGATGCGGAAAGGCCTTCGAGCGCGCGCACGAGAACGGCGAGCTCGAGGTAGGCGTGCGCGACACGTGCGGGTGGCGCACCGACTCCGGCCCGGCGTAACACCGCCTCCCATTCCACGACTTCGCCGGCCCCGGGCTCGCCGTACCAGGATCGCCCTTCGGCCTGGTCGGACTCGAGCTCGATCAGAAAGCGCCCCAGCGGCCGCTCCAGCCCGGCAAGCGCGGTCTCCGCTCTCTCCGCCGCCCGGCGGAGCGCGGCTTCGCGCTTGGGGGCGGTGCACGGCTCCGGCTCTCCCTTCGCCCAGCGCTCGAGCAGGCGGCAGAACGCAAGGGCGGCGACCTCGCTTGCGGTGAGCGAGCGGACGAGCCTTTCGGCGGTCGCGTCGGACACGCCATAGGAGCGCATGAGGCCCGCCCAGGTGTTGCCGTTGGTCTCGCTCATCTCTTCCTCTACTAGTACACGAACTTGTGGTTGTGCGTACGGTTCCGTGGATGAACACGTACTCACTCGTTTCGACCCTCCCGATCGAGATCGACTCCTACGAGCTGGAGGGATTGAGCGTCCAGGTATCGCCCGAATTCACGCGCCGCACGACGGTTATCCACCTGCACGGCGGAGGCGAAACAGGGATCGGCGAGGACCCCACCTACAGCCCGGAGGATCACGAGGCCTTCCAGGCGGAGGGGCCCACCCTTCCCCTGCCCGGCTCGCACCACACCGTTGACTCGTTCTCGGAGCTCCTCGAGCGCCTATCCCTGTGGCCCGCCGGCCCCGCTCTCGACCAGTTCCGCCCCTATCGCCGCTGGGCTTTCGAGAGTGCGGCACTCGATCTGGCCCTTCGTCAGGCCGGTAAGTCGCTCGCCGAGGCGCTCGAGCGCGAGGCCAAGCCTCTCCGCTTCGTCGCGTCGATGCGATTCGGCGACCC
This sequence comes from Gaiellaceae bacterium, assembly GCA_035296905.1. Lineage (GTDB taxonomy): Bacteria > Actinomycetota > Thermoleophilia > Gaiellales > Gaiellaceae > DATEOR01. Next base: position 30,253 of record DATHAA010000076.1, on the reverse strand, counting down.
GGCGACGATCGCGCCCCTCCGCGCCTGGCTCGATCTCTACCCCGATCTGCGCGTGAAGCTCGACCCGACAGGAACCTGGGACGATGCTCTGGTCAACGAGCTCGTCGAGACCGGCGCGGTCGACACGCTCGACTTCAAGGGCGCATACCTGGGGACGCCGGTCGACCAGCCGCCGGATCCGACCCTCTACGCGCGCATCGCGCGCGCGTTTCCGGAGGCCTGGCTCGAGGATCCCGCGTTGAACCACGAAACCGATCCCGTCCTCGAGCTGCACCGCGATCGGATCACCTGGGATGCGCCGATCCACTCCGTGTCCGACATCGTCGGCCTGCCCTTCCCGCCGCGGACGCTCAACTTCAAGCCGTCGCGCTTCGGGAGCATCAAACGCCTCTTCGAGGCGTACGACCACTGCGCCGAGGCAGGAATCGCCATCTACGGCGGCGGTCAATTCGAGCTGGGCCCGGGCCGAGGGCAGATCCAGTACCTCGCCTCGCTCTTCCACCCGGACTCGCCGAACGACACCGCGCCCGCGGCGTACAACGCCAAGCCGGCGGCGGGGCTCCCGACGAGCCCCATGGAACCGCAGCTCGAGGCGACTGGCTTCCGCTGGAAGTCCTGAGCCGGCTCGCGGCATGGACTGTCGCTCTCTCGGGAGCCCTTTGCCTTTCCGCATGCGCCGCCGACCCGTTCGGCGACCTTCCCGACCTTCGCAAGGCAACCGACTGCGTCGCCTTCATCTAGGTCGCAACGATGAGTCGCCGGCCCGGGCGCGGGAGTTTCTCCACCAGCTGCGGCCGGTCGACTAGACCTCGAGGACGACTGGGAGAATCATCGGCCGGCGGCCGGTCCGCTCGCGGATCAGCTGGCCGACGGCGTCGTGGATGTGCTCCTGCAGGAGCTTCAGCTCGGAGATGTCCTCGGAGAGGCAGTGCGCGAGGGTACGCTGGGCCTCGTCGCGCGCCTCGTCGAGGAGTGAGTCCTCGGGCTCGGCGAAGCCGCGTGCGATGACCTCGGGCGCCGCGATTTCCCTGCCGTTCTGCGAGCCGACGGTGACGACAACAATGAGGACGCCGTCCTCGGAGAGGTGGCGCCGGTCCCGAAGTGCCACGTCCTGCACATCCCCCACTCCTAGTCCGTCGACGAAGGTCGCGCCGCTTTCAACGATGCCGACGACTTCCGCGCGCCCGTTCGCGAGGTCCACGACGGAGCCGTTCTCGGCGAGGACGATGTTGTCCGCATCCACCCCGGCATCACGTGCCAGGCGTGCGTGTGCGGCGAGCATGCGGAACTCCCCGTGCACCGGCATGACGTTCCGCGGACGAAGGACGGCAAGGATCGTGCGTAGCTCCTCGGCGTGTCCATGCCCGGAGACGTGCACCGGCGCGATCTCCTGGTGTAGCACCTCGGCGCCCGACTTGGCCAGGCGGTTGATGGTGTCGTGCACGCGCAGCTCGTTTCCCGGCACCGGCTTCGCCGAGATGATGACCGTGTCGCCCTCCTCGATCTGCACGTGCTGGTGATCGTTGTAGGCCATGCGCGTGAGCGCGGACATCGGCTCACCCTGGCTCCCCGTGCAGAGGATCATCGTCTCGTCGGCCCTGAGCTCGGGGAGAACGTCGGGCTTTACGAGGAGGTCCTCCGGCACGTCGATGTAGCCGAGGTTGCGCGCGATGTTGACGTTCTTGCGGAGCGAACGGCCGATGAGGCACACCTTGCGGCCGTCGTCGAGTGCGACGTCGATCGCCTGCTGCACGCGGTGCACGTTGGAGGCGAACGACGCGATGAGGATCCGGCCGCTGCGCTGGGGGATGATCTGACGGAAGACTTCCCCGACCGTGCGCTCGGACTGCGTCACTCCGGGGCGCTCCGCGTTCGTGGAGTCGCCGAGGAGGAGGTCGACTCCGCGGTTGCCGAGGTCTGCAAGCGCGCCGAGGTCGGTGCGGAAGCCATCCACGGGCGTGTGGTCGATCTTGTAGTCGCCGGTGTGGACGATGCGCCCGCCGGGAGTCTCGAGGACGACCGCCACCGCGTCCGGGATGGAATGCGCCATGCGCACGAACTCGGCGGGGTATGGACCGATCTGCGCCGGCCCGTCCTCGGGCACGGCCTCGACGAGCTCGGCGTCCCTCAAGAGGCCGTGCTCGTCGAGCTTCGACTTGACGAGCCCAAGCGTGAGGCCCGTGGCCCAGATCTCCGGGATCCTGACCTCGCGCAAGAGGTACGGGAGCGCGCCGACGTGATCCTCGTGCCCGTGGGTGAGGACGACGGCGCGAATGTCGCGCTCGTGGTCCCGGAGGTAGGAGAAATCCGGAAGGACGAGGTCGACCCCGAGATGCTCGTCCCGCGGGAACGACAGGCCCGCGTCGATCACGACGATGCCGTCGTCGCTCTCGACGACCATCATGTTCTTTCCGACCTCGCCCAGCCCCCCGAGGGGGATCAGCCGCGTTGAGCCCGCCACGGGCTAGACCTGCGCTGTCTGGAGGACGCCGGCTCGCTCGAGCATCGCGCGAAGCTCTGCCTTCTGAGACTCGGTCGCGTCGACGAGCGGCAGCCGCGGAATCCCGACGTCGTGCCCGGCAATTGCCATGGCCGCCTTCACCGGGATCGGGTTCGTGTCGATGGCCAGCGCGTCGATCACGGGCCTGAGCTCGGCCTCGATCTCACGCGCGCCGGCCTCGTCTCCGTCGCGAAAGCGGATGAGAAGCTCGCGCACGCGCCGGCCGACGAGGTGCGTGAAGACGAAGACGCCGCCCTTCCCGCCCACCTCGAGGAACGGCAGGAGAAGGTCGTCGTTGCCCGCGTAGAGGGTCAGGCCGCTCTCGTTCACGATCCGCTTCGCCTGGTCGATATCCGGCGTCGCCTGCTTCACGTACTGCACGTTCGGGATCTCGGCCAGCTCGGTGAGCGTTTCCGGCTCGATGTTCACGACCACGCGCTGAGGGATGTTGTAGACGACGATCGGCTTGTCGGTGACGGCTGCAATCGCCTCGAAGTGGGCGACGATCCCACGCGCCGGCGGCTTCGAGTAGTACGGCGTGACGACGAGGAAAGCGTCCACGCCGATGCCGTGCGCCTCGCGGGTCAGGTGGACGGAGTGCGCGGTCGAGTACGTTCCGGTGCCCGCAACGACGCTCGCGCGGTCGCCGATTGCCTCGACCGCCGCGGTGAAGAGGCCGAAGCGCTCATCGTCGGTCAGGGTCGGCGACTCCCCCGTAGTCCCGGCCACGACGACTCCGTCGGAGCCGGTGTCGACGACGTGCGTGCACAGGCGCTTGAACGCCTCGTAATTGACGGATCCGTCGGCGCTGAAAGGCGTCAGGACCGCTGTCAGGACTTCGCCGAGCACCGGACGAATCTTACTCCAGGAGGCTTTCGAGCCCGACGGTGACGCCGGGCGGAAGGCTCGAAAGCTTGTCGAGAGCGAGGAGGACTCCAGGTGCGAACGCCTCGCGGGAGAGTGTGTCGTGGCGGATGGTCAGGAGCTGCCCCTCTCCTCCCAGCAGCACCTCTTGATGCGCGATGAGCCCCGGCAGGCGCACCGAGTGGATCGGCACGTCGCCGGGGATCGCCTCGGCAGTCGCCTTGGCAGTGCCCGAGGGCGCGTCGTCCTTCGACTCGTGGTGGAGCTCCACGATTTCCGCCTTGGGAAGGTACCCGGCGGCCTCCGCGGCGAAGCGCATCATCAAGACCGCCCCGACGGCGAAGTTCGGTGCAACGAAGCAGGCGATGTCCCGCCTCCGCGCGAGCTCGTCGAACGAGGCGAGATCCGCCGGGCCCATCCCCGTCGTGCCTATGACACAGGGAATGCCAGCCTGGAGGCAGCCCTCCACGTTCTTTCGCACCGCGTCGAGGCGCGTGAAGTCGATTGCTGCGTCGTGCCCGTCGCGCTTCGGCTGATCGCCCCTCCCGGCCCGGGTGACCTCGTGCCCTGCCTCCACGAGCTTAGGGGCGACCGCCGTGCCCACCTTCCCGTCGGCGCCGTAGAGGAGAACCTTCACGCCGCGGCGGCCGAGATGAGGTCGGGACAGACAGACTCTACGGCTTTGAGCACGCGCTTCTCGCTCGGCCCCACCGCCGCGATGGACAGGCGCTCGCGGGCCAGGAGCGCACCCGTCAGCTCGGCGACGCTGCCCGCGTCGACCGCTTCGATCTCGGCCAGGATGCGGTCGAGATCGAGGAGCTCGCTGTCCGTGATGACCGACTTCCCCAGCCGGCTCATGCGGTTCGACGTCAGCTCCATCGAGAGCATGATGCGGCCCTTGAGGTTCTCCTTCGCGCGGGCGAGCTCGTCCTCGGTGACATCGCCGGCCGAGACGGCCTCGATCTGCTCTGCGACGATTTCGAGGCAGGCGCCGAGGTTCTCCTCCCGCGTGCCCACGTAGACGCCGATCTGCCCCGTGTCGGCGTACTGCGAGGAGAACGTGTAAACGGTGTAGGCAAGCCCACGCTTCTCCCTGATCTCCTGGAAGAGCCGTGACGAGGCCGAGCCGCCGAGGATCCCGTCCAGAATGGAGGCCGTGAAGCGGCGCTTGTCGGAGCGGGAGATGCCCGGCGCGCCGAGGCAGACGTGGTACTGCTCGGTCTCCTTGCGCTGGAAGGCGAGGCGCGGCGGAGGCGACGTTACCCAGGGTGCGCGGGCGGCGGGGCGGCGGCCAGGCGGGCGGATCTTCGCCTCCATTCCCTCGACGAGCGCGATGAGCCCGTCGTGCGCGAGGTTCCCCGCCGCGGCCACGACGACGTTGCCGGCCGCGTAGCGCGCTCGATGATAGGCGGCGATCGAGCGCCGGGAGACGTTCGCGATCACTTCGGCACTCCCGAGCACTGGCCGGCCCAACGGGTGGTTGCCGAAGACCGCCTGTGTGAGCAGGTCGTGGATCAGCTCTTGCGGCGCGTCCTCGACCATCGCGATCTCCTCGAGAATGACTTCGCGCTCGGCGTCGAGGTCGACCAGCGCAGGCGCGAAGACCATGTCTGTCATCACGTCGAGCGCTTCCTCGACATGCTCGTCGAGGACGCGGGCGTAGACGACGGTGTAGTCGCGCGCGGTGGCCGCGTTCAGCTCACCGCCGAAGCCGTCGAAAATCTCCGCGATCTCCTGCGCGGAGTACTTCTCCGTCCCCTTGAAGAGCACGTGCTCCAGGAAATGCGTCACTCCGGCGTGCGCATCGTCCTCGTCGCGCGAGCCCGTGCCGATCCAGAGGCCGAGCGCGACGGAGCGAACCGTGTCGAGCGGCTCGCTGACGACCCGCGCCCCGCTCGGAAGCGTCGTCAGCAGGTAGTTCTGCACCCGCGAATCGTAGACCTTTGGCTCAGACGTGCCGGTATGCCCGGCCCGGGTCGCCCGCGGCGCGCGCGAGTAGGGCGATTGCCTTCAGCGGCGGACGAGCCAGGCCCCTGATCCCGCCCACGTCTGCGACCTCGCCCTGCACGAGCCGCTCCACTGACTGCCACACGAGCTTCGTGGTGGCGAGGCGGAAGGTCGCCCGCGGATAGCGGTCGAGCGCGACCTTGGCTCCCCAGGAAGCCCAGAGGTGCGTGGCCAGACGCTTCGCGAGGCGCGGCCCGTAGGGGTCCAGGCTTTCCGCGCGGCCCTGGAGGACGTCGAGAACGGCCTCGACGGCGTACTGAGAGCTCAGAAAGCCCTCGAACATGCCGTCCCCGGAGACCGGGTCGACGAGTCCCGCCGCGTCTCCCACGAGGAGCGCCCGGCCGCGCGCCATCATCGAGCGCGGCTCGCGGAGCGGAAGCCGATAGCCGCGAAGCTCCTCGAGGTCGTCGAAGGACACGCCATGCCCCTCGCAGAGGCGCCGAAGATGGTCGCGCAGGCGCGGCCCCTCCACCTCCCAGCCGCCGACGCCGAAATTTGCGTGGTCGCCCTTGGGGAAGACCCAGCCGTAGCCGCCGGTGACGACGCCGAGCTCGAGCGCAAGCCGCCCCTCGTAGGCCGAGCGGTCCATGTTCGCGTAGGACAGATTCCCTTCGAGCGCGACACCCACGACGCGGTTGCCGCCGAGCCCGAGCGCGCGGGCGGTCACTCCGTTCACACCGTCGGCGCCGATCAGGACGTCGGCCTCGACGCCCTCGACGGAGACGCCACTCGGCCGAACCTCGAGGTCGCCCACCTTCACGCCTTCGCGGAGCTCGGCACCTGCCTCGACGGCCTTCTGCACGAGGAAGTGGTCGAGCCGCTTCCGCTGGGTCATGTAGACGAGCGGTTCACCGCTTGCGCGCGCGAACGTACTCCCGTAGCTAAGGCGCAGATCCACGGCCGCGACAACGTGCTCGACGACGGGCTCGATGGAGAGGGGCAGGAGCCGCGCTGCCCGGCCCGTCACGCCCCCTCCGCACGGCTTGTCCCGTGGGAAGTGCGCGCGGTCGAGGAGCAGAACGTTCGCGCCTGCACAGGCAAGCCTGTAGGCGGCCGTCGAGCCCGCAGGGCCGGCGCCGACGACGATGGCGTCGTAGCGCTTCATGGCGCCATTCTCACAATTCGCGGGGCGCGACCGTTATAGAGAAGCGTGCAACGATTTCCGAAGCTGTCGTTCGCTGCCGTCATCGTCGTCTGGGCCTCGGCGTTCTCCGTCATCAAGGCGCTTCTCGACCACGGGATCGGCGCCGAGCAGATCGCCCTCGCCCGCTACCTCATCGCCGCGCCCGGGTTCGTGTTCCTCCTCTGGCGCGCGGGCGGCCTTCCGGGGCTCAACCGGCGCGACGCGACCCGCGTGATCGTCGCCGGAGTCGTCATCGTCGCGGGTTACCACCTGTCGCTGAACCTCGGCGAGCAGTCGACGTCCTCGGGGATCGCGGCCCTCATCGTCGCCCTCTCCCCCGCGCTCACCATGGCGCTCGCAATCGCTTTCGGCATCGAGCGCTTCAGCTTGCGCGTCGCTGTCGGCCTCGCGGTCGCATTCGCGGGAGTGGTCGTTGTCGTCGGCCTCGGCTCCGGCGAGGAATTCTCGCTGGACGGGATCAAAGGGCCACTCATCGTCGTCGGGGCGCCACTCTCCTTCGCGCTCTACAACGTCCTCCTGAAGCCGCTCTTCGCCCGCTACGACCTGCTCGCGCTGACCGCGACGACCAGCCTGATCGGGACCGTGGGCCTGCTGCCCGTTTTTGCGAGATCGAACGTCTCCGGCGCGACCTCGATCTCCGCGGGCGACCTCGCGTTGATCCTCTACCTCGGGATCTTCTCGACGCTTCTCGGCTACGTCGCCTGGAACATCGGCCTGCGCGCTTTCGGGCCCACGCGGGCGGTGACGGCCACCTACGCCATCCCGGCGCTCGCCGTCCTTTTCGGCGCAGTGACGCTCGAGGAGCCCGTGACGGCCTGGATCGCCGCCGGCGGGCTCCTGATCGTCGGAGGGGTCGCGCTGTCTAGCTTTCGCGGCGCGGGCCGCGGTCACGGCGTCCGCGGTCTCTTCCGCCGCGGCGATCATCGTTCCGAGGACGCTCTTCACGCTCGCGCGGCGGAGCCGACTTCGCGCGCTCGATGATCTCCTCGGGCTGAATCAGCTTTCCGTCCTCGTGCTTCGCGACGAGCTTGAGGCCGATCCGGCCGCGAGCCTTGTCGACCTCGGCCACCTGGACGTCGAGGACGTCGCCGCGGCTGATCACGTCTTCGATGTGTGCGACCCGGCCGGGCCCCACATTCGAGACGTGCAGCAGGCCGTCGGTGCCCTTCTTCAGCTCGACGAAGGCACCGAAGTCGGTCGTCTTCACGACCTTGCCGGTGTATTCGTCGCCGACCTCGGGCTCCTTCGTGAGCGCCTGGATCGCTGCGATCGCGGCCTCGGCCTTGGGGCCGTCGACCGCGTAGATGAGGATCGTCCCGTCCTCCTCGATGTCGATCTGGACTTCGTAGTCGGACTCGAGGGAGCGGATAGTCTCGCCGCCCTTGCCGATGACGAGCCCGATCTGTTCGGGGTCGATCTTGACGGTCGTGATCCGCGGCGCGTGCTCGGAGAGCTCGGTGCGAGTCTCGGAGATCGCCTCGGCCATCTTGTCGAGGATGAACTCGCGGGCCCGCTTCGCCTGATCGAGGGCGTTCCGCATGATCTCCTGGGTGACGCCGGTGATCTTGATGTCCATCTGGAGGGCCGTGATGCCCTCGCGCGAGCCGGCGACCTTGAAGTCCATGTCACCGAGGTGATCCTCGGCGCCCTGGATGTCGGTGAGGATGACGTAGTCGTCGCCCTCCTTGACGAGACCCATCGCGATGCCGCCGATCGGTGCCTTGATCGGCACGCCGGCGTCCATCAGCGCGAGGGTCGAGCCGCATACGGAGCCCATCGAGGACGAGCCGTTCGACTCGAGCGTCTCGGAGACGAGGCGGATCGTGTACGGGAACTCCTCGAGCTGCGGGATCATCGGCTCGAGCGCCCGCTGCGCGAGCGCGCCGTGGCCGATGTCGCGGCGCTTGGGGCCGCGCATGAAGCCCGTCTCCCCGACGGAGTAGGGCGGGAAGTTGTAGTGGTGCATGTAGCGGCGCTCGGACTCGAGCGAGAGATCGTCGATCCGCTGTCCCTCCTTGGCCGTGCCAAGGGTGAGGAGCGTCATGATCTGGGTCTGGCCGCGCGTGAAGAGCGCCGAGCCGTGCGTACGCGGGGAGACTCCCACCTCGCACTCGATCGGCCGGATCTCCTCCGTGCCGCGCCCGTCCGGGCGCCGCTTCTCGACCGCGATCTTCTCGCGGACGAGCTGCTTGTAGATGGACTCGGCGGCCTTCTTCACGAACTGCTTCGTGAGGCCGTCCTTGACCGCCGGGGCCTCGCCCTCGACGGTGGCAGGGCCGACCGGGAAGGAGAGCTGAACCTCCTCGATGATCCGGTCGAAGAGCAGGTGCCTCTTCGCGGACTTGAGCTGCTTCGAGTCCTGCTCGGCCTCGGTCAGCGCGCGGAGCTCGTCGCCGTACTGCTCGCGGACGGACTCGACGGCCGCCTCGAGGCGAAGCTTCTCGAGCAGCATGTCGAGGCTCGAGCGCACTTGCATCTCGCGGACGATGTCCTCTTCAGTGGATTCCATCGAGAGCGGCGAGGCGAGCTCGCCTGCGATCTCCTCGGTGGCCGCGGCGGCCTCCCTGAGGCCCTCGGCGGCGATGCGCTCGCGGATGCGATCGGCGTGGCCAGCCACCTCCGCGTCGACCTCGGGGTCGATCCACTTCGGCTTGCCGACCTCGCGCCGGAGCTCCTCCTGCGCCTCGCAGAGCTTCTTGATCTCGGCGTGCGCGAGCTCGAGCGCTTCTAGGAGCAGCTCCTCGGGCACCTCGTCGGCGCCGGCCTCGACCATCGTAAGGCCGTCCTTCGTGCCGACGACGATGAGGTCCATCGTCGACTCCTCTTCGACCTCGGGGAGGCTCGGGTTAACGACGAGCTGGTCGTCGATCAGACCGATCCGCACGGCGCCAACCGGCCCCATGAAGGGCAGCGGCGAGATCATTAGGGCCGCGGAGGCCCCGTTGATCGCGAGGATGTCGTGAGGCGTGATGAGGTCGGCCGAAAGCGTCGTGCAGATGACCTGCACCTCGTTCGTGAAGCCCTTCGGCCACAGCGGCCGGATCGGGCGGTCGATCATGCGCGCGGTGAGGATCGCCTTCTCGGTCGGGCGTCCCTCGCGCTTGAAGAAGCCGCCGGGGATCTTCCCGGCCGCGTACATCCGTTCCTCGACGTCCACCGTGAGCGGGAAAAAGTCCGCGCCTTCGCGCGCCTCCGTCCGCCCCTGTGCGGTCGCGAGGACCATCGTGTCGCCGGCCCGGACGACTACCGCCCCGTCGGCCTGCTTGGCGAGCTTCCCGGTCTCGAAGCTCATGTCGTTTCGGCCGACGGTGACGTTCACCGTCGACTTACCGGAAACCATGGTGCTCATATGTCTTGCCTCTCTTTCCTCTGGGAGGTGGAGGCGGAGGTTTGAGGCAACCGCTTCGCGGGGCTCCCTCAAACTTCCACCGGCTCCTCCCGGCTTCTTTGCGGCCTAGCGGCGCAGTCCGAGTTCCTTGATCAGGCTTCGGTAGCCCTCCAAGTCGCGCTTCTGCAGATAGTTGAGCAGCCGCCGACGTCGTCCGACCAGCTTGAGCAGTCCGCGGCGGGAGTGATGATCCTTCCCGTGAGTTCGGAGATGCTCGGTCAGCTCGTCGATTCGGCGCGACAGGAGGGCGATCTGGACCTGGGACGAACCCGTGTCCGCATCGCTCCGACCGTGCCCGGTGACGACTTCTCTCTTGGCTTCTTTGGTGAGAGCCATTCGCCGTAGGCTAGCAAACGTGTTTCCGCCGCCAGGGGTTGCAGCGGGCCATCCGGCCACTGCCGAAGCGGGTTTGCGCATTCTCGAGGAGGACGGGACCGCAGCGGACGCGGCCGTCGCGGCCTCGCTTGCCTCCTGCGTGGCGGAAACGGTCATGACGGGGCTTGCCGGCGGAGGGCACGCGATCTGGTACGACGGAGCGGGCGGCGAGGCGCGTCTCCTCGACTTCTTCGTCACGGTCCCGCGCCGCTACCCCGACCGCCCCGTTGCGGCGCTCGAGGATATCGGGATCCCGTTCGGGAACGAGATCGTCCACTACCAGGTCGGCACCGCCTCCTGCGCGGTGCCCGGAGTGCCGGCGGGCCTCGGAGAGCTCTGGCGGAGCCACGGGAGGCTCGCGTGGGAACGGCTCGTGGAGCCCGCGCTCGAGCTCGCGCGCTCCGGCGTTCACATGCCTCACGCGCACGCCGAGTGCCTGGCGATGCTCGCGCCGGTCATGACCCTTCACGAGGGCGCCCACATCTACGCGCCGGGCGGCGAGCTTCTGCACACGGGCGACCGCCTGGAGCAGCCCGGGCTCGCAAACGCGCTCGAGCTCCTGCGGGACGAGGGCTCGCGCACGTTCTACGACGGGACGGTCGCGGAGACCCTCGTCGCGCTCATGCGCGAGCGCGAGGGGCCTGTCTCCATGGAAGACCTGGCGGCCTACGAGCCCGTCTGGCTCGATCCGGTCGAGACGGAGTACCTCGGCTACCGCGTTCTCACTCGAGGCGGACTGTCACAGCTCGTCACGACGCTGTCGGCGCTGCCCTCGCTGCGTGGGGCGAAGCCTGCCGAGCGCGTACTCACGCTCGCGCGCGTCCTCGAAGCGCCGCCCTATAGCGGCCACGGCGAGCGGATCGGCGACACGACGAACCTGGCCGTGGTCGACCGGGACGGGAATGCCTGTGTGCTCACGACGAGCCTCGGGCTCGGCTCTGGCGACTTCCTCCCGGGCCTGGACGTGCATCTGAACAGCATGCTCGGCGAGGTCGACCTCCAGGTGCGCCCGCTCGAGCCGGGCGCTCGGATGGAGAGCATGATGTCCCCCACGCTCGTCCTCGACGACGACGGGCTCGCGGTCGCGGCCGGCTCCGCCGGTGGGACACGCCTTCGCCCTGCGCTCGTCCAGGTCCTGAGCGGAATCCTGGACGAAGGCCTGGCCCCCCAGGAAGCCGTCGACCGGCCGCGCCTCCACTCTGCGGGCGAGATCGTGCGAATCGAGCCCGGCTTCGAGGAGGAGGCCCTCACCGCGCTCGAGGAGGCGGGCTACGACGTCAGGCGCTTCAGCGCTCTCCACCACTACTTCGGCGGGGTCAGCCTGCTTGCCAGAAGCGGCGGAGCGGCAGATCCGCGAAGGAGCGGGAAAGCCCTGGCCCTCCCATGACCTCGTCGTCTTCGTCCTTGTCGGCGGGCACCCAGCCGACGTAGCCGCAGCGGGGACAGCCGGGGTTCGACTCCGCGGTCCCGAGCGACGAAGGCTTCGGATAGACCGTTCCGCAGGCGAGGCAGCGGATGGAAGAGAGGAGCTGAAGCCGGTTCATTACCAAGAGAGATGCCGAGAACTGGCAAAAACTTGCGCTAACTGGGTCGAATCGAAGCGCGCGTGGCCTCGACGTCGAGCGCGATCTGGCGTATCAGCTCCTCCTCGCTCTCGAAGGCGCGCTCGTCGCGAAGCCGCTCCCAGAGCTCGATTCCGAGCTCCTTGCCGTAGAGATCGCCCTCGAAATCGAGGAGAAAGACCTCGATCCGCCGTTCGCTCCCGCCGTAGTGCGGGTTGACGCCGATCGAGATAGCCGCGCGACCGCCGAGAGCCGCGCCCGCGTAGATCCCGTATGCCGGCACGAGGAGATGGGGATCGACGGCGAGGTTCGCCGTCGGAAACCCGAGCGTGCCACCGCGCTGGTCGCCCGAGACCACCGTGCCCTCGAGCTCGTGCGGCCTGCCGAGGAGCGCGGCTGCCTCCCGCATCTCCCCCTCGACGAGGAGCTCGCGGATTCGGCTCGACGACACGCCTCCGACGAGCGGCACGTCGATGACGTCGAGGCCGAGGCGGCGGAGGAGCTCGACATCGCCCTTCCTCCCGCGCCCGAAGCGGAATGTCTCCGCCGCGACGACAGCTCTCGTCCCAATCGGCTCGAGGATACGGGCCACGAACTCCTCCGGCTCGAGCCGGCTCAGCGCCTCGGTGAACTCGACGACGAGGATGTCGTCCGGGCCCGCCTCCTCGATCAGCTCTATACGCCGGCGTAGCGTCGTCAAGAGCTGGACGTCGTAGCCGAGCACCAGCCTCGGATGCGGATCGAAGGTCACGACCGTCGAGCGGAAGCCGGCCGCCTTCGCCGCCTCGATCGCCGCCCGGTGCCCGCGGTGCACGCCGTCGAAGGTGCCGATGGCGACCGCGCGGCTGGTCGGCTCGAGCTCGGCCGGCGAATGCACCACGCTCACGCCGGGTCCTCCTCCGGAAGCTCGAGGAGCTTCGGAACCGGCGAGGGGACGAGCCACAGGACTCCGAGGACCCCGGCAGCCGCGGCGAACCACAGGGTCGGGCGCAGGCCGAAGGCCGCGCCGAGCGCGCCGCCCACGAGCGCGCCGAGGGGCCGCACGCCGTAGTTGACGAACCGCAGAGCGCCGGTCGACCGGGACCGTAGCCGGTGTGGTGTCAGGGCCGTGATGATCGCTCCCGCGCTGATGTCGAGGATCATGACGCCAAGCCCAGAGAGAAACTCGGCGGTGAAGAGCATTGCGAGGACGGTGGGCTGTGTCCCGCCGGCCAAGGGGACGAGAAGGAGCGGTGCCGGAAAGAGCACCATCCCGAAGACGAAGATGGGGCCGATTCCGAACCGACGGCTGAGGCGCCCGGTGACGGCTGCCCCGAGCAGGCCGCCGATCGCGCCCGCGCCAAGCACGATCCCGAGCGTGCCCGAGCGCACGTGCAGCTCACGGGTCGCATAGAGGATGAACAGCGCGGCGAAGACGAAGTTGAAGAAGTTGAGTGTCGCCACCGAGGCGAGCAACGGACGCAGAATGTTGTGCCCGAGGATGAAGCCCATCCCCTCCTTCATCTGTGCCCACATGCCTCCCTCGGCAGGCTCGAGCGGAGGCTCCGCAGCCCGAATCCGGCCGAGAAAGAGAGCCGATCCGAGGAACGAGAAGGCGTCCAGGAGCAGCGCGGCGGGCGCGCTCAGGATCTGCACGAGGATGCCGCCAAGGCTCGGGCCGGCGACGTACGAGAAGGCGCGGCTCCCGTTCAGGAGCGAGTTCGCCTCGACGTAGTCCTCTCGCTTCGTCACCGCCACGTAGAGCGTCATGTGGGAGATGTCGAAGATGACCGCGAACGATCCCGTCAGGAACGCGACCGCGTACAGCTGCCCGAACGTGAGCGAGTCGAGCGCGTAGGCGACCGGGAGGCTGGCGAGAAGGCCACCCCTCGCGATATCCGAGGCGATCATGAGCCACCGCCTCCGCTCCACCCGTTCCAGCCAGGCGCCCGCCGGGAGCGAGAAGAGGAGGTGCGGGATGAGCGCCGCCGCGGTCAGGTAGCCCATCTGGGCCGCGTCGGCGTCCAGGACGAGCACGGCGGCGAGCGGCAGGGCGATGAGCGTCACCTGGTCGCCGAAGAGGGACACGGTCTCGCCGAGCCACAGGTTCCGGAAGTCCGCCCCTCGGAGAAGCCTCATGCGGGCGGGAGCACGGTCTCGGGCCTGAGCGTGCGCCCGTCTCCCTGCGCGACGGCGACGAGGTGCCCGTCGAAGTGGAGGGCGACCGAGCCCTTCTCGCTTCCAGGAATCGCTCGTCCCTGGCGAATCGCGAGCACCTCTTCCTCGCCCAGGCCCTGTTCGGGAAGCGACACGAGCGCGGCGAGCGGCGCCAGAACGCTCTCCTCGTCGGCCTCCTCGACGCCGAACGGGCCGACTGCCGTCCGCCTGATCGTCCGGCAGTGGCCGCCGAGATGGTCGGCGATTGCACGGATGTACGTGCCGCTCGACACCTTTAGGTCGAGCTCGACGAGCGGCGGCTCGTAGCGGACAACGCGCAGCTCGTGGATCGTGGAACGGCGGATCGGCATCTCGACTGCGACGCCGCGCCGCTGGAGCTTGTAGGCGCGCTCCCCCTCGATCTTCACCGCCGAAGCCTGGGGCACGCGCAGCTCGATCTCGCCTTCGAGCGCCTCGATCTCCTCGAGCGCGGCGACCGCACTCTCCTCGACGACCTCGCCCTCGCCGTCGCCGGTGGAGGTGCGGAGGCCGAGCCGGATCTCCGTCTCGTAGCGCTTGTCGAGCCCGACGAGGTAGCGGGCGAGCCTCGTCGCGGAGCCCAACAGAACGAGCAGAAGCCCGCTCGCAAGCGGATCGAGAGTGCCTCCGTGTCCCGCCTTGACGCCGTAGCGCGAGCGCAGCTGCCGGACGACGGCGAACGAGGACGGGCCGGCCGGCTTGTCGACCAGGACGAGCCCCTGCATGGGGCGCAAACCCTAGCTAGCGGGGCTCTTTGCCGTTCACCTGGGCGAGAAACTCGCGCCGGATAAACTCGGTGATCTCCTCGATGCTCGCCTCGCTGGAGAAGCCGGCCGCCTGGCGATGGCCACCGCCTCCGCTCTTGCGGGCGATCGCGGAGACGTCGAGGTCTGCTTCGGTCGTCCGGAGGCTGATCCGGTGGGTCGGCCCGTTCGCGGTGGGCGGCTCGCGGATGAGCGCTGCGAGCTCTGAGCCTTCGACCGCCCGAAGGTAGTCGATGATTCCCTCGGAATACGGCTCCTCCGCGCCCGCGTGCTCGAAGTCCTCGCGCTCGAGGTGGGAGACAACGACGCGCCCTCCTTCGAACACTTCGGCGTTTTCGAGCGCGCGCGCGACGAGCTTCAGCTTGGCGAAGGCGACGTTCTCGTACACGCCCTGGAAGACACGGTGGACGTCGGCTCCGGCCTCCACGAGCTCGGCGGCGAGCCGGAGGGATTTGGCGGTCGTGTTCGCGTACTGGAAGCGACCGGTGTCGGTGACGACGGCGATGTAGAGCGCCTCGGCGATCGCCGGGGTGAGCCGGACGCCGAGCTCTCGAAAGACGTCGGCGAGGATCTCGCCGGTCGACGAGGCGTGGCCGACGATGAGATTCACCTTGCCGAAGCGGGTGTTGTCGTGGTGATGGTCGACGTCCACGACGAGCTGCGCCTTGTCGAGAAGCGCTGACTCGGGGCCAAGCCGCCGCTCGTTCGCGCAATCCAGTGCTACGACGACCTGGTCCGAGGAGTCGGAGTTCGAGCCGCGGACGATCCCGGCGAAGTCCATGAACTCGTACTCGTTCGGGATCGGCACGTCGCCGAAGAGGTACATCGTCGCGTCCTTGCCCATTTCGCGCAGCGCGAGGGTCATGGCGAGAAGCGAGCCCAGCGCGTCGCCGTCGGGGTTCTCATGGGTCGTGACGGTGAAACGCTCGTGGCTCCTGAGCGCCTCTGCGACCGCAGCAAGGTCTGCTTCAGTGGTGTTCGTCTTCGTTGAGCTCATCGATGAGCCGGGAGAGGCGCACCCCCCTCTCTACCGTCGGATCGTACTCAAACGTCAATTGTGGGGTTCGCTTCAGATGGAGCTCCCGGTTCACGCGGCTCTGGAGGACACCGTGGGAGGACTGTAGACCGGCGAGGGTCGCGTCGCGCTTCTTCGCGGACCCGAGCACGCTCACGTACACGGTGGCTTGGCGGAGGTCCCGGCTCGTGTCCACCCCGGTGACCGTCACGAAGCCGATGCGCGGGTCCTTGAGGCTGCCGATGCCTTCCGAGAGCACCTCCCGCAGCGCTTCGTTCACGCGGCGCATGCGCCCGGTCATTCGAAGGTCACCAACTCACGCTCGACCTGTCCGAGCTCGAAGGCCTGTCCGGCGAGATAGCGCTCGGCGCCGTCCAGTAGCTCCTGGAGCTCCTTGTGCCCGCGGGCGACACAGGCCAGTGTGAGCCGGGCCCGCTGCCAGACATCGTGGTGGTCAACCTCAGCCACGGACGCGCCGAAGCGCCGCTGCAGCTGTGCCTTCACGGACAAGAGCTCCTTCCGTTTTCCCTTCAGGGAGTGGTTCTCGGGGAAGTGGAGCTCGACGGAGAGGATGCCGACGTAGCCGGCGCCCACTAGCTCAGCCTTCTTCGGCGGGCTCGTCGGGCGGCGGCGGGCCGCCGTTTCCGCCCGTCACCTCGAGGTCGGTGCGCTCGATCTGGCGCGTCTCGTAGGCCTCGAGGATGTCGCCTTCCTTCACGTCGTTGAAGTTCTCGAGCAAGATCCCGCACTCGAAGCCCTCCTGGACCTCGCGCACGTCGTCCTTGAAGCGCTTCAGGCTCGCGATCGTCGTTTCATAGACGACCGCGCCCTCGCGAACGACCCTGATCTGGGAGTTTCGACGGATGACGCCGCGCGTGACCATGCAGCCCGCGATGACACCCAGGCGCGAGGCGCGGAAGAGCGCCCTGACCTCGGCGTCGCCGAGCGACTCCTCCACCTGCTCCGGGGCCAGCATGCCGACGAGGGCTTGCTGGATGTCCTCGGTCAGCTGGTAGATGACGCGGTAGGTACGGATGTCGACGCCGTCGCGCTCGGCGAGCGAGCGTGCTTCCGCATTCGGGCGGACGTTGAAGCCGGCGATGATCGCGCTCGAGGCCGAGGCGAGCATGACGTCGCTCTCGGTGATCGCGCCGATGCCGGTGTGGATGACGTTGACCGCCACCTCCGGATGCTTGATCTTTGCGAGCTCGCTGACGACCGCCTCGAGAGACCCCTGTACGTCGCCCTTGACGATGACGTTAAGCTCCTGGATGCCGCCCTCGCCCATGCGGGTGAAGAGGTCCTCCAGCGAGATGCCCTTCTTCGAGCTCCGCGCAAGCTGTTCCGCGCGCACGCGCTGGGCACGTAGCCCTGCGAGATGGCGGGCCTGGCGCTCGTTCTCGACGACGCGCGCGTTCTCGCCCGCGGCCGGCGGCTTGTCGAAGCCGAGGATCTCGACCGGCGTACCGGGGCGCGCTTCCTTGACCTTCTCGCCGCGATAGTCGTGGAGCGCCCGCACCTTCCCCCATGCGTCGCCGGCGACGATGCCGTCCCCGACCCGGAGAGTTCCGCGCGAGACGAGCATGGTCGCGACCGGGCCACGGCCCACGTCCAGCCGGCTCTCGATAATGGGCCCCGAGGCCTCGGCATTCGGGTTCGCCGTCAGCTCGAGCTCGGCGTCGGCGACGAGCAGCACCTTCTCGACGAGCTCGTCGAGACCCTGCTGCTCCTTGGCCGAGACATCTGCGTACTGGATCGTCCCGCCCCACTCCTCTGGCTGGAGGTCGTGATTCACGAGCTCCTGCCGTACACGGGTCGGGTTGGAGTCGGGCCGGTCGATCTTGTTCACGGCGACGACGATCGGCACCTCGGCCGCGCGCGCGTGGTTGATGGACTCGATCGTCTGCGGCATGACGCCGTCGTCGGCGGCCACGACGAGCACCGCGATGTCCGTCACCTTCGCGCCCCGGGCGCGGAGAGCGGTGAAGGCTTCGTGGCCCGGGGTGTCAAGGAAGGTGACCCGGCGGCCGTCGTGGTCGACCTGGTAGGCGCCGATGTGCTGCGTGATGCCGCCGGCCTCGGTCTCGACCACCGCGGACTCGCGGATGGCGTCGAGAAGCGTCGTCTTTCCGTGGTCGACGTGGCCCATGATCGTGACGACCGGCGGGCGCGCGACGAGATCCTCGGGCGCGTCCTCGAAGACCTCGGGCTCGGCATCCTCGTCGTCCGCGTGCTTGATCTCGACCTCGCGCTCGAGCGTCGTCGCGATCACCTCGACGGCGTCGTCGGAGAGAGACTGGGTGATGGTGACCATCTCCCCGACGTCCATCATGATCTTGATGATCTGGGGCACCGGGATGCCGAGCGCAGCAGACAGCTCCTTCACCGTCGCACCGGAATTCACACTGACGGGCCCGGTCGGCTGAACCGGCGCCTGCTGCTCCTGCCGCGGCTTGGGCGTCTCGCGCGGGGTGCGTGAATCCTGGCGCGGGCGGTTCGCCTGCGAGTCGATGACGACGCGGCGCTTCCGCCCGCCGCCCGTGGCGCCGCTCCGCGGCCTCAGTGGTCTCTGTCGGTCAGCCATTGTTCAGTGCGTTTCCAAGTCGAAGACGAGATTTTCCGGAATTCTGACGGTCCGCCGCAACGTGCGCGAGAAAGCGCCTCGAGCGGCCGCCCGTTCGAAGCACGACAGCCGGGCGTGAACGTACGCTCCGCGACCCGGGAAGCGCTTCCCCCGGTCCAGCCGAAGCGTCCCGTCCGGTGCGACGAAGCGCACCAACTCGCGCTGCGGAGCTTTGCGCCCGCAACCGACGCACGTCCTCTCTGGCTCTGTCATTCAGCAGGGGTCGTCTCCTCCTCCCGCTTCTCGGGCTCGGTCTCCGCTTCGGGCTCGGGCTCGATTTCGGCTTCGGCCGCGGGCGCGGCTTCCTCCTCGACCACTTCCTCCGCAGCGGGAGCTGACTCGGCTGCGGGCTCCTGGACGGCGTCGGTCGCCTGGGCCGCCTCGACCTCCTCGGCCCCCCCGGCCTCCGGCTCGTCGGCCTCCGGCTCGTCGGCCTCGGGCTGGGCGGGCTGGACGATCTCGGCGGAGACGTCCTCGCCGGCCGCTTCGCGCTCCGCGATCTCGCGGTGAGCGGGGATGCCGCAGTAGTGCGACGCCGGAAGGGCCGTGTTCGGGCAGCGCTTGCCGGTCGAGAGCAGCGCGACGCAGCGGCCGGAGAACTCCTCCTCCTGGCCGCCGAAGGCCGCGTCCGCCTCGGCGCGCGCGAACTCGGTCTCGGACTGGATGTCGATCTTCCAGCCGGTCAGCCGCGCGGCCAGGCGGGCGTTCAGACCCTCCTTGCCGATGGCGAGCGAGAGCTGGTCGTCGGGGACGACCACGGTCGCCTCGCTGGAGTCGTCGTCGACGAGCACCTCGCGAACGCGCGCGGGCGAGAGCGCCTTGGCGACGAAGCGAGCGGGCTCCGGGTTCCACGGGATGATGTCGATCTTCTCGCCGCGGAGCTCGGAAACCACCATGCGAACGCGGGACCCTCGCGGGCCCACACACGCGCCGACCGGGTCGACGCCCTGAACGTGGGACTCGACGGCGATCTTCGAGCGGTACCCCGGCTCGCGAGCGACGCCGCGGATCTCGACGAGGCCGTCGGCGATCTCAGGCACCTCGAGCTCGAAGAGCGTCTTGATCAGCTCGGGATCGCGCCGCGACAGGATGACCTGCGGACCCTTCGTCCCGGAGCGGACCTCCGTGATGACGGCCTTGATCCGGCTGCCCTGCTCGTAGCGCTCGCCGTCGACCTGCTCGGAGCGCGGCAGAAGCGCCTCGACCTTGCCGAGGTCGACGAGGACGTTGTTGCGGTCACCGGCCTGCTGGACAATTCCCGTCACGACCTCGGTCACACGGTCGACGTACTCGTCGTACATCATCTCGCGCTCGGCCTCGCGAATCCGCTGCAGGATGACCTGCTTCGCAGTCTGCGCGGCGATGCGCCCGAAGTTCTCCGGAGTGACGTCGGCACGCTTGACCTGCTCGTCGGGCACGTCGGACCAGTCGATTACGAGGTCGTCGTCCGTGATCAAGGTGTGGGAGCGCTCGCCGTTTTCGATCTCCGCGGCCTCGAGCTCGGTGATCGCGCGCTCGCGCGCCTCGTCCATGAGCCGCTCCTCGACGTCCGCTGGGAGCGCGATGGACCACACGCGGAAGTCGCCGCCCGAGTCGAGCTCGACCGTCGCGTGCCGCGCCGCGCCCGGCGTCTTCTTGTACGCGGCGAGCAACGCGTCCTCGAGTGCCCGGACGAGGATGTCGTCCTCGATCCCCTTCTCGCGCTCGATTTGCCTGACCGCCTCGAGAATTTCCCTACTCATCTCGTTACCGCCTCTCCTCGATCAGGTTTCCACGCACGATCGCGTCGTACGGAACTCCGAATCGCTCGTCGCCGACTTCGATGGTGGCCTTGTCCTCACCGGCTTCGACCACTGCGCCGCGAAAGCGCTTGCGCCCGGAGACCTCGGTCGCGGTCCGCACCGAGACGGTGCGTCCGACCGCGCGGGCGAAGTGGTCGCGCGTGCGCAACGGCCGTTCGAAGCCTGGCGAGGACACTTCGAGCGAATAGCGGTCGAGGTAGGTTCGCAGCGCGTCCGTCACGTTCTCGCAGAGCGCATGGTCGACCCCGTTCGGGTGGTCGATGAAAACGCAGAGCCGCTCCGGCCCCATGAGCTCGACGGCGAGCACGTCGACGTCGGGCAGCCGACCCTGGACGGTGTCCGCGACCTCGCGGTGAAGTTGGCGTTCCTTTTCGTGAACGTGAGTCATCCGTTTCTGTCCCTTTTCGCAAAAAATGGGCGCCGCGCGCCCATTTCTCCAGCTGGGGAAATGTGGTTCAGACAGGATAGCACCAGCATCCGAGGCCGCTTCGATCCACCCCGGCTGTTCTCCGCGCGTGGCGCGGCTCCGATAGTAGCGCGCGTCTGCTCCGGGGTCAGTCTCCGCCGGCGGCGTAGAAGCATTGCGTGGAGGCGCTCGGCGCACGGATACTGCCGGCGTGAGTCAAGACGCCCGAGCAGCCGAGCGACGACCGGGCTTAGGTCGGACGCCGTGGGACGACGCCCGACCGCAGAGGAGGCGACCTGGTGAGTTCCCCAGCCTTCAGGCCACCGCAGAGCGTTGAACGTATTCCCTTTCGCTGAGGACATCACGCGGCTCGGAGCCACGCGACGAAATGCAGTCGACTCGCGGAGCAACCTGCAGCCCTCGTTCCTTGCGGCTGGAGGGCCGGCCGTACTACTCTCGGCGCGTGGACGAGATCGAAGCCAGGCTGGAAGAGCTCGAGCTCTCGCTGCCAGCACCAATGGATCCCCCCGGCAACTTTCGGCTCGTGAATGTCCACGGACAGGTGGCATACGTGGCGGGCCACGCGCCCATGGACGGCTCGAACGTGATCGTCCAGGGAACAGTTGGCGGTGACCTTACGCTCGAAGAGGGGTATGAAGCCGCTCGGCTCGCCGGGCTTTCAATACTCGCTTCGCTCAAGAAGGAACTCGGAACGCTCGACCGCGTCACGCGATGGCTACGCGTGGTCGGCTATGTCCACTCGGCACCGGGCTTCCATGACAACGCAAAGGTCGTGAACGGCTTCAGTGACCTCGTCGTCGAGCTTTGGGGCGAGGCGGGAAGACACGCCCGCTCGGCGCCGGGACAAGGGCCGTCACCCCTCAACGTCCCGATCATCGTGGATGCCGTAATCGCCGTCTCGGAGCAGCCGTGAGCGCCTTCCAGGGCTAAACGAGGACGGACCGTTTCAGTCCTCGTTGAGATGATTTGCGGTCTACAAGCCGCGACAAGCAGCGCGGACACCCAGAGAGGCGGTTCGGTGCGGGTCTAGGCCTTGCGCCCGAGTAGCCGAGCGACGAAGGAGCGTAGGAGCTTCTTGGGCGAGCGGCGACCGTTATCGAGTGAGCTCGGCGTCATCCGCGCCAGGCCGTGTGCCTCGACTCAACTCCCTGAAGTTCTCCGCACTCGCATTCGTAGTTCCTGAATTGTCGGAGAGCGGGTTGCGTCCCGCATTTCGGACACGTGACGTTCCTCGGGTTGTCGATCCCTGAGCCTTCGCCTCTTCTACGGCTTTTTGGTTCCAATTAATCGAGTGCATCACTCCTCCGTTTCGCGGGAGCAGACGAGACGACGTTAACGGGCGAGGACTGCCTCGGGAAGGTTCGGCCTTCCGCCCGAGCAACCGAGCGACGACGGGGCGTAGGAGCTTGCGCGAAAAAGCGGACCAGTCGCGAG
Source organism: Gaiellaceae bacterium (assembly GCA_035296905.1). Taxonomy (GTDB): domain Bacteria; phylum Actinomycetota; class Thermoleophilia; order Gaiellales; family Gaiellaceae; genus DATEOR01. The sequence continues at coordinate 8,173 of DATHAA010000076.1, read as the reverse complement.
CGGGCCCTCAGGGCCCGCTCGCCGTGTGCGCAGCTCTGTTTGGCTGTGCTAAGCGGTCTGCGCGCGACCTACGTGGCGGCTTGCAAGCGCCGCTCCGACACCGAGGAGGACGAGTGCGAGAGCGAGGCCCGCGCCGATCCCAGCGTCCTTCCAGTCGAAGCCGGCAGAGACGACCTGCGGCTCGCCGATTGACCGAGGCTGCGTGCGGACGAACTCGATCTTGTCGCTCGGGCTGCCGCTCGGGGTCGAGCGGACGACCTCGATCAGATCGCCGCGGCTGATGGCGTAGTCCGTTGCCGTGGGGCGCGGCATGCCGTAGTCGGATGCGTCGACGACGTTCGCGTACGACGGGAAGTCGGTGAGAAACGGCTCATAGTCGCCAGCCTGGATCTCGGCGGGCGAGTTCGGCTGACCCGGGATGCCTTCGTCGACACTCGCCTGCGCGACGGGAGCCGCGAAGGCCGCGATCGCCAGGCCGAGGGCGATCCGCTTGATCAACCAGTTCCTTCTCCGATTGCTGCGCATCTTCCTGCTCCCTTCTTGTTGACCTCTACTGCCGATGCGCACAAGACGGGAGCAGGCGAACATTTCTTCCACGAGCACTGCCAGATCTTTCTACGCGCGCGTTTTCTCCTGTTGGCTTCTACACCTCCCGCCCGAGCAGCCGAGCGACGACTGAAGCGGCGGGCGCGGTGTGCTCAACGCCTCTTCTTCCACTGCCAACTGAGCCACCCCGGCCACCACCAAGGCCTATACCACCAGCGCCGCAGCGGCTGGGTGACTGCGGGCGGAATCCGCTTGGCTTTCCATTCGCCGGCGTCCGGCGAGTGTCACCTCGCTCCTCCCAGGCGGTGATCGCAGCCTTCGCTTCAGGGGTTCCGATCTGATTGAGAGCGTTCCAGATCGCGTTTTCGACGAACAACGGAGGCTCGGGCTCGAGCAGGGCAGCCAACGCTGGCACGGCCCGAGGATCACCGATGTCCCCAAGCGCGTTGGCAGTGTCCTCACGGAGGCTTTCGATCTCCAGTGCGTCGATCAAAGCGTCGACCGCTTCGGGAGCCTTCAGCATGCCGAGCGCGTCGATCGCGTACTCGGCATCGCGCTCGTTTCCGGGTGCCAGAGAGTTGGGGTCGACGCTGCCCAGAAGGCGAACCAGCGGCTCGATCGCGCGACGATCGCCCGTGTTGGCGAGAGCCAGCGCGGCGATCCGGAATTCTCTCCTCTCAGGCCGTTCGAGTTCCTCTAGGAGTTCGCCCGCAGCGGGACTGCCCGCATCCGTTAGGCGCCCGAGTGCGCGGGCAAGGCACACCCACTCGTATTCCTCGTCCTCGATCGCGCTGCTTAGGTCGATGCGACGGAAACGGCGAAGGAGTGGTTCGACTGCGCCCGCATCGCCAAGCAAGCCAAGTTCGTGTGCGGCGATTGCCGGAAGGTGTCCATCCCCGTGCTCGAGCAGGTCGATCAGGCCCTGGACATCCCGTTTCTTCCCGAGCCTGTCCACCCGCTTGTCACGCAGGAGCGCGTCAGAGATGTCCACCGGACGAGTCTCGTGTGGGAAGTGCTCGTGTGCAAGCCGACGACCTCGAACCAGTCGGGCGGCTCGCGAGCCTTAGGACGGGTGAGCGCATCCTTGAGGGCCGGCGGAAGCCGCCGCCCTCTCTACCTATTGCCCGAGCAGCCGAGCGACAACCGCCCGTGAGAGTTCCTGCGCTCGATCGATGTACCCGATCCGAGCCCGGAGAAGGTCACCGAAAGAGCCCGTCGCCAGCCTTCCGCGAGCGTTCCAGCTTACTGCTGCGTCCTTACACCTGTCGCCGTGACGTAGCGGCTAGTGACCCGGAAGCCGCTTGGATCTTCGTTCGCCGCTTGGAGGATCTCAAGCATCTGCATGTAGACGTCCTCCGCGAGGCCATGACGTTCGAGGATTTGGCGACTGGCGACAGCGAGAGGATGGCTGGATCCTTCTTCGAGGAAGTCATGTGCCGAGGCAGCATTGAAAGGGAGGCTGTGTTCCTTGACAGAGAACGAGAAGCCATGTGGGGCAAAGAGCTGGTTGAGCGCTTCGGCGTCGTGCCAGGGAAAGGGTGGTGACCCCGCGGGTGCGCCGAGGGCTCGCAGCACGGCTTCCTGTGCGACCTTGTTCATCCGTGAGACGGCACCGTCCGGAATCCAGGAGGTCAACACAATGCGCCCGTCGTCAGCTGTCACCCGGGCTAGTTCGGCGGCTGCGGCTTCCGCATCGGGGGCGAAGATCACCCCGAACACCGACAGCACAACGTCGGCGCTTTTGTCCCCGACAGGGATTGCCGCCGCTTCGCCTGCCAGAAAGGCAACATCGAGTGCCCCTGCCTCCGCCCGCTCGCGGGCGACATCGAGCAGGCGCAGCGCCGGATCGACCCCGATCACCCGCGCCCCGCGGACTGCGGCTAGGAGCGCCGCGTTACCCGTACCACAGCCAACATCGACGACTCGCTTACCGGGAAGCGGTTCCGCTTCGTCGACCAGTAGCTCGGCCGCGGGGGCCAGCTCAGAGGCTGTCTCCTCGTAGTGGCCGATACTCCAGTCGATGCGCATCGCAGCCTCCGGCACGCTGTCACCCTAACCCGCCGCCGCCTTTCCGCAAGCGCTTCGCCCTACCCCTTTCGCCCGAGCAGTCGAGCGCCGGCGGCGCAAACTGGCGCCCGAAACTCGCTCAGAGGAACTGAACTGGAATCTCCTTGGTGGGGGTGGTGTACAAACGAGTGATGAGACTGAGCGTCATCGTTCTCGTCGCCTTTCTCGGGTTCGTGGGCTCCGCACATGCGAAGTCGCTGACCGGGATCGAGGTCTGCGGGGAAACCGACTGCGCCTCAGCGTCGATGAGCGGCTTCGACAGGGCCCCGTTCGATGACGGAAGCGCCGGCCAGCCCTCCGCCGAATGTCGGATCGTTCTATCGGATCGTGTTCGAGGTCGAGGGGCATCGCGAGACGACGTGGCGCGTCTACTACGAGTCCCACTCAGGCCTTGGCGCGGTCCGGACCGAGTCGGGATCGTCGATGTGGCTGCGCTTCGACCAGGAGCTTGCCCCGATCGCCAAGCGGCTTGCGCGGCGTGTCGCTCCGCTCCCGACCCCGCCCGTCGAGTCCGTGACAATCGGCGGACAAACCGTCACGGGTGACCCCGGCTCCTACCTCCAGCTCTTCGCGTCGGCGAACCTGCTCGACCGCCCGCTCAGCCACGAGACCGTCCCGATTCGCATCGATTCGCCGCTGCCCAACCCATGGACAGAGGAACCGCTTCTCCGCTACTACCCCGAGGAGAACATCGTCCAGCTCAGCCCTGGGTCGTTCGTTCAGCTTGAGCCCGATCTGGCGGCAGATGTCGAGGCGGCGCGAGAGCTTGGAGCGGATGGTCGCAGCGTTCCGTGGGTGGCTGTCGCCGGTGCTATCGCGGTGGTGGCGCTTGCTGCGGTCGCGGTCGCATGGTGGCCGCGCCGCAGATTGATACGGGCCCGGGCGGCATCCCGGTAAGAGCCACTTAGCCCGGGAATCTCGAAGTGCAGTTAGGGCTTCCGCCCGAGCAGCCGAGCGATGACGGCGGGTAGGATCTTGTGCGGCGAACGCCGGCCGTTGTCGAGCGGGGTCGGCACGGCCAAGATCCGCAGCACGCACCGATCTTGTCTCAGCGTCTCATCACTGTGCTGCTCAGGCTTCCGCGAGGCACGTCGTGAGCCGGAAACCGTGGCAGAGCATAGGATCGGGCCGGTGCAGCGCGCGAACATCCTTCCCGAGGCCTATCACCAGAGCCTCTTCCCGCCGCTTGCCGAGCCCGCATTCGAGGACGTCGAGGAGCTCGAGCGCGTCTGGGGGGCGCGCTGGGGGGCGAACAGCGAGGTCGGCAAGCTGCGGGCGGTGCTCATGCGCGGCCCCGGGCCGGAGCTCGAGCGCATCCGCTCCGACGCGTGGGAGGCCGGCATGCGCGCGCTCGTCGATCCGGACGAAGGCTGGTACTGGGAGAGCGAGACTCCGCCTGATCTCGACCTCGTCCAGATGCAGTACGAGGGCCTCCTCGCTGCGCTCGAGAGCGAGGGCGTGGCCATCCACTTCGCCGAGCCCGCCGATCTCCGCTTCTCCAAGGCGATGTACACGCGCGATCCGCTCGTCACCGTCCCCGGCGGGGCGATCATTGGCAGGATGGGCCCGCGCATGCGCCGCGGGGAGGAGCCGTCAATCGCGCGCGCCGTGGCGTCGCTCGGCATGCCCGTCCTCCGCACGATCACGGGCACCGGTCTCATGGAGGGCGGCTCCTTCGCCAAGCTAACGCCTGCTGTGGCCGCGTTCGGCACGTCGATCCGCTGCAACAACGAGGGCGCCAGGCAGCTCGCAGATGCGCTCCGACCGCTTGGAGTCGAACTGCTGATTGTGCCGATGAGCGGATTTTCGATCCACCTCGACGGCGACTTCGCGATGGTCGACGTCGACAAGGCTCTCGTCAACGCGCCCGGGCTTCCGTACTCGTTCCTCGATCGCCTCACCGAGCTCGGCATCGAGGCGATTTGGTGCGATCCCGACGAGCTCTGGGCGATCAACTCGCTCGTCCTCGAGCCGGGGCGCGTGCTCATGTGCGAGGGCTATCCGCGCACGGCCGAGCAGCTCGAGAAGCGCGGCGTCAACGTGACGACGATCCGCTACGACGAGATCCAGAAGAACGGCGGCGGCATCCACTGCTCTACGGTGGAGCTCGTCCGCGACGACGTCTAGCCTCGTCGACCTCGCCCTAAGACGACTCGCACACGCCATTTGCGCGTACGGGCGGGTGGAGTCAAACCTTCCCCGATACCACCTTCGGGAGAACGTCTCCCGTGCCGACGACGACTTCGTCGAACGGATCGCGGAGGTGCGGGCGACCTTCTTAGCGCACGTGCGCGACGCGCTGGCGGAGCGGCATCAGTAACTTCCCCGCCGCCCTTCGGCAAGCGGCGGCTGGGTCGTCTGCGCCTCTAGCTCCCTAGCCAGCGACCAGCCCGCCTCGGCAAGCTCCCGGAACCTTCGATATCTACGCGCCCCTCGCCACCGTCCGACCGGGCCGTCGTCCGGCCGTGACAACTTGACGTCGTTGAGACTTCCCATCCCGCCGAACGCGGCTAGGAAGTGTCGGACGCCTTCAGGATCCTCGCGCCGCAACAGCGCGATGTCCTTGTCGATCCAGTCGGCACGAGCCTTTGGTAGGACGCGGCCACGCCGCACCCGAGCCCGCCGCCCCCTCGAGGAGCTTGCGCGGCGAGCGACGGCCGAAGCGATCGGGAGCAGGCGACACCGGTTCCACGAATTCGCCAGCATCTTCCGTGGCGTCGCCCACGCACGCGAGGGAGGCTGGAGCGGGGACATTCCGAGCTTTCACCTTCGGGAGTCCGTTTCCCGCGCCGACGAGAAGCTCGCCGCCCGGATCGCGGATGCGTCGGCACATCCCGTAACCCGCAATCGCTAGCCGTAGCGGAAGGATTCAGCGGACTGCTCGAAGGTGTCCGCGTACTCGTCCATGCTCTCCTTCAGGGTCCCGTACGTGAGCACGTAGCCACGACCGGGCGAGAACAGAAGGTACTGGTCAGCGACCGGCGACCCAGAGGCACCCGGGATCACCCACGTGATGTGAAGCGCATGGCCGCCGGGAAAGTCGAGCTCCTCCTGCGCGGGGGCTTTTCCGATTCCGTCCCGCACCTGCGCGACGTTTAGATCGAAGAACTCCTGCTCGGTGGCGTCGTCCGGGAGTGCGAAGACGGCGACGTTGAGGTTCGTGGAGAAGCCGTCGCTCGTGTCGGGATTGTAGGCAATCAGCTTGATGGCCGAGCCGGGATCCCCGAGCTGGTCGACCGCGTCTGCGAGCTTCGGGTTTTCCTGGCGGAGCCGATCGGCGGTGTCCTCGTTGCGCAGCTCGTCCACGCTTCCGATCTCCCAACTTTCCGGGACAGCGATGGAGAAGTTCTGCGACTCGATCGTGTATCTGGTGAAGCCGTTGGCGCTTTGGCCTGTCTGAGCCGCCGTCTGTGCGGACTGGTCCGAGCCGCCGCAGGCGATCGGGAGCAGGACGAGTGTCGTCAGCAAGAAGGTGACGACACTCGAATACACCCGCCCCGAGGGTCGGCGCGAGGCTCGTCTCAAGGCCATCGGGATGCGCGCTAGGAGCTACCCGACTCGTCAGGCGGCGTTTCCGCTGGCTCGCGGTCGGGATCAGCGGGCATGTCGGGAGCCTCGGGCGCTGGCGACGGATCGTCAGGCATCGTTCCCGGCTCACCGGGCGTCGGCTCCTGCGGCTGATCGGGCGACTCTGGCTCCTGCGCTCCGCCTTGGTCCTGCATGGACATTGGGGCTCCTTTGGTTGGGGAGGTCGTCATACCCGCTGCACCTCCGTCCCACGCCTTCGGCGAAACCAGCCGAGCCAAGCGTCCCTCTCTAGTTATGCCTTTCGCCCGAGCAGCCGGGCGACGACGGCGCGGAGGAGGTTCGACCGCCGATCGGCGGGCGGTACTTGAGGAGGCTGGCTATAAGCGGCCTTCGAAAGCTGCCATTATCGAGCGGGCGCCCCCGAGGGGAAACAGGGAGAAGCACATGAAGACCGTCACGGTCTCTGGCGGAGCTGCTGCGGCACGGAGAAGTCCGCCGTCCCCGCAGACGGTCGAGGAGTCGCCTACGGTCGAGGAGTCGGATGAGACGTCCAAGGAGACGTCCGAACAGCAGAACGCTCGCGAGACCGCTGAGTCGTACCTCCAGACCGGCGCGTTCTCACGCAAAAGTCTCATCGAGCAGCTGAAGTTCGAAGCTTTTCGCGCGCAGACGCGGTGTACGCGGTGGACGCGATCAGCCCCGACTGGAACGGCAGGCGGTCAAGAGCGCCGAGTCGTACCTCGAGACCAGTTCGTTCTCGCGATCAAGTCTGATCGAGCAGCTCAAATTCGAGGGCTTCACGGCCGAGCAGGCCGAGTACGGCGTGCAGAAAGCGTATTGAGACGGGTCCGGCGAGCTTCTAAGGATCTCTACTAGCTCTTCCGCCCGAGCAGCCGAGCGACGACCGCTCGGAGGAGCTTTCGCGGCGATCGTCGGCCGTTGTCGGAGGTCCGCCGGCGCCGCTACGAGGGCGGGCCGCCCGGAAACGAGCCCGCGAGCGCTGCCCGTCCCCTGCTCTTGCGGCTGTGGCCGGCCCATCATTGCCGGCTCGTCCCTCCGGCGGTTCGCCACGAACGCCCGTCGCCAACGCGCCTACCGACGCCGGAGAGGCTTGCCAGAGCTAGCGAAGGGCCGGTAGCGGATCGACGGCTGCTCCGCGCCTGCGGAGTTCGAAGTGAAGATGTGGGCCGGTTGAGTGTCCGCTCGAGCCGACGAGGCCGACCCTCGTGCCACGGGCAACGCGCTGGTCCTCGCGGACGGTCACGCGCTTGAGGTGCGCGTAGAACGATCGCATCCCGTATCGGTGGGAGACGACTACTAGCCGCCCATAGCCGCCGGGTGACCAACCGGCGAAGACCACACGCCCCCGGCGAGCGGCCCCGACGCGTGTCTTCCAGGCGGCCGGGAGGTCGATCCCCGGATGGAACGAGTTGCCCCTCGGCCCGAAGAGGCTTCCGACGGGTGCTCGGATCGGCCATGAGAATTGAAGCCGAGAGTGGGGGACAGGCTCGAAGAGCGTCCGGATCGTGAGCGGGCCGGCGATTCCGTCGGCTCCGATCCGACGCCAACGCTGATACCGGAAGAGAGCTGCGCCGACCCGGCTTCCGAAGCTGCCGTCGAACGGACCGGAGGGAAAACCATGCCAGGCTAATCGGAATTGGAGGGCGGCAACGTCCCAGCCCCACGTGCCGTCGAAGAGCAGCCGGTCGCCGAGTCGGTAGCGAGCGTACCGTCCGAGCGCCCGGCGCGTTTTCGAGCCCACGATCCCGTCGGGCACGAGTCCCCGGCGGCGCTGGAAGCGGCGCACGGCCGCGGTTGTCAGTGGCCCCTTGATCCCGTCGATCGTCGCGTGGTAGAGACCTCGATTCCAAAGCGTGACCTGCAGTGCCGCGACCCCCGACCTGCCCATCGCGCTGGCCGCCGGAGCAAAGGCTATGGCCGCAAGGACCACAAGCAGAGCGATGAACGCTCTGAGAGGCATGGGTCCACTGGTTTTCGCCCGCAGTCCGGCCTCTCCTCTCTTTTTCTAAGC
>DATHAA010000075.1:0-14745 GCA_035296905.1 Gaiellaceae bacterium | reverse complement strand
CGCATGTAAGCCGAGCCCTGAGGCGTCACTCGGCGCCCCGGGCGGAAACGATCTCGTTGCGTTGTGCCGTGAGCGGCTCGTAGCGCTCGGGCAAACTGAGGAGTAATCATGAAGGAAGTCCCCGAAGTTCTGTTCGTGTGCATTCACAACGCCGGCCGAAGCCAGATGGCGGCTGCGCTCCTGAACGCACGGGCCGAGGGGCGTGTTCGGGTTCGCTCCGCCGGGAGTGATCCGGCCAAGCGGATCAACCCTGCGGTTGTCGGTGCGATGAAGGAGATTGGGATCGACATCTCTGAGGAGTTCCCGAAGCCGGTGACCGACGAGAGCGTCCGGGCGGCCGACGCCGTCATCACGATGGGCTGCGGTGATGCATGCCCGATCTATCAGGGGAAGATGTACCGCGACTGCTCCAACCCTCGGACGCCCACTGACGCATTACGACCTCAGCAGCTTCCTCTGGGAAGGTGAGGCTGTGTCCTTCGCGGTCAGGTGCCGAGAGGGGAAATGCGTCTCGACGAACGTCTCAGCTCACGGCTCCACCCTAGGCCGCCGCCGCCATTCCGTAAGCGTTCCGACCTAGGGCTTCCGCCGAGGAGCCGAGCGAGACGGCCTCGAGGCGTTGACGACCTGAAAGGTTCCCCAAGCGTCGGCGGTTGCCCGTGTCTGCGCAGCGGTCATCGCGGCCACTGGAGAACCTCGTCTAGCGTCTTCATCTCGCGCCGCCGCGCGGCAGGTATCTCGGGGGGCGGCAGGCCCAGGAGGTCTCCGAAGGCGGATGCTGCCACCACCGAGCCCGAAGATCCCTCTTGACAGGCGTGTGCTTGCCGACAGGACGCTTTCGCTTCGCGAGGCGCGGAGCGCGCAGCCGCCGGCCGAGCTTATAGAGGCGTACACAGAAGCCAGAGCGGACGGCCGAGTTTCGGTAGGGCTGCCGGTACTGGCCGCACAGGCCAACGACGCCCACCTCGCGCAGCCGCCGCACCATGCGCCGGCAACGCTTCTGACCGAGAACGTATCCGAGCCGGCGCGCGATCGCCTGGAAAGCGTCCTCGGCCAGCGGGAAAGCGTTCGGGGTTCATCGGCCGAGCTCCGAGCAGGTGCCGGAGCACGTCGAGCGCAATCTGCCCCTCGGGATCTCGCCGCGCCCGCTTCTCCTAGGGCGTCAGGGCAAGGTAGGCGACGCGGCCACGGCACACGTTGGCGAGCACGTCCTGCAGGAGCGGCGTGCCCGCCGTCATGCCGCGCCCGCCGGTGCTTGCCTTCGGCTACGTCTCGAGCACGATCGTGACCGGCCCGTTGTTGACGAGCTCGACCTGCATCCGGGCTCCGAAGACGCCCATCTGCACCGGAACTCCGAGATTGCGGAGCTCCTGGCAGAACAGCTCGTAGAGCGGGGCGGCCTGCTCGGGTCGCGCGGCCTTGCTGAAGTCTGGCCTAGTTCCCTTCTGCCGTTTGCTATTGGCGATCAGGGTGAACTGGCTGACGACGAGCGCCTCTCCGGTGGTGTCGAGGAGCGACCGGTCGAACCTGCCCAGTTCGTTCTCGAAGATCCGGAGGCGGGCGACCTTCTCCGCGAGCCGGATGGCCTCCCCCTCCCCGTCGTCATCAGCCACGCCTAGGAGAACGCAGAGGCCGGCGCCGATCTCGGCCACCGCCTCGGCGTCGACGGTCACGCGAGCCCGCGAGACCCGCTGGACGACCGCTCTCAACTACGCGGCTTCGAGAGCTTCGAGCGCCCGGCGGTAGTCCTCGCTCTGGGGCCGGAAGAAGCTCGCCATGCGGTAGTGGCCGACGGCCTCGTCGGGCTTCCCCTGCTTCTCGAGGCAGCGGCCGAGCGCGAAGTGCGCATAGTGGTCGACCGGCTGCAGCTCGAGTATCTCGCGGAACTCGGCCTCCGCCTCGGCGAACCGCTGGATCCGGAAGTACGCGATGCCGAGGGCCTCCCGAATCGAGGCCTTCTCGGGCTCGCGGTTCTTCGCCTTCTCGAGCGCCACGGTCGCCTGGGCGGCTCGCCCGCGCGCCAGGTGCTCCTGGCCTTGTCTGTAGAGGTCGTAGGTCTCGCTCATCCGCTTCTCCAAAGATACGGGAAGTTCTCCACCACGACGTCTTCCGGGCGGGTGAGGTCGCGCGTCGGGCCGACGTCGAGTGCCAACAGATCCACGCCCGCGTCATCGCGAAACGCGGCGGCGAGCTCGAACGGCGGGCCGGGCAAGTCCTCGAGCCGCGGCAGCACGCTGACGGCGAAGAACCACAGCGGTGCGGCCGTCAGCTCGCCGCGCTCGCCGCCGATGTCGAGGACGCGCCCTGCATCGACCCGCACAGGCGTTTTCCCCTCGCCGCCGCCGCTGCGGACGGCCAACCCCGCCGGAGCCCCGGAGCCCTCCCATTCGGCGCACACCCGACCGATAGCGCCGGGCCGGAACACCGTGTCGGCGGCAACGACGAGGAGCGGGGCCGACGCTCCTGACTCGAGCGCGCGCCGGACGGCGTCGGCCGAGCCGAGCGGCTCCGGCTGGCGCGCGTAGCTCACGGAAGTGCCGAATGCCGAGCCGTCGCCGACGAGCTCCTCGACCTGCCCGGCGAGGTGGCCGGTTACTACGGTGGCCGCCCCGATGCCGGTGCCCGCGAGCTCGCGGAGGAGGGTCGCGATCACGGGCTTCCCGTCGATCGGAAGGATCGGCTTGGGCCAGCGCTCGGTCAACGGGCGCAGACGGCGCCCCTCGCCGGCGGCCATGACGACCGCGTGCAGCGGCGAGCTCAAACGGCCAGCGAGCGGAGGCTGAGAGCGCCGCGGACGCGGCTCGTCACGTTGATGCGGTTGCGGATGTCGCCCCGGACCCGCCGGAGCTCGCGACGGGCGCGCACGAGCTCAACGCGGGCCTGGTCGGGCGGCCCGAAGCGGGCAATCGTCGCCGCGCGGACGAACGGGCCGGCGTCCACTGCGAAGTAGCGCTCCACGAGCTCCCCGAGCTCGCCGAGCGTCGCGCTCGGAGGAACCTCCATCCCCTGGTCGGCCAGATAGGCCATCAGGTCGCGCCTGCAGGCGCCCGCAAGCTCGCGAGGATCCCGCCCCGCGAAGCGGAGCGTGCGGCGAACGGTCTTCAGCCCGATGACGACGAGGGCAGCCGCCGCGATGACGAGGAAGGCGAGGACGATGATGCTGGGGCCCTTGTCTCGAACGGTGTTCACGACGACGCCTCCACCGCGCGAGTTGCCGATTCCCGAGCTCTCCTGGTTAGGCCGGCCGGCTTCCTGCCTGCTCAGGGCGCCCAGCGTCGGATTGCCTCGACCCCCTTCGGCGACATACTGCTGAAACTCTTGGCCGTTGAAATCGGGGCTCGTCGAGGAGTAGCGCGCGTCGAGCGTTCCGCGGCCCGGTGTCGGGTCGAACGGGATCCAGCCCCAGCCCGGGAAGTAGACCTCGACCCAGTCGTGGGCCTCGTGGTCGGTGACCGTCCACTCGTGCTTGTCGGCATCGTAGCTCCCACTCGTGAAGCCGGCGGCCACTCTCGCCGGGATGCCGAGGTAGCGCAGCATGAGCGCCATCGCACCGGCGAAGTGCTGACAGTAGCCGCGCTTCGTCTGCGTCACGAACTGAACGAGAGCAGGCTGGTTCGCTGCCGGCACCGGGGGCTGCTCGTCGTAGACGAACCCGCCGAGCGACGGCTGGCGGAACCAGGCCTCGAGCGCCGCGGCGGCCGCATACGGATTGGTGACGTCGCCGGCGACCTGCTTGGCGGCGTCGTAGAGCGCGCGGTTCTGCTGCATGAGGGGGTCGCCGTCGAAACGGGCGTCGAAGAAGACCGTCATGACGAGATCGCGGTCCGGGGTTCCGAACTTCGGCACCAGCGCGGTCTGGATCACCTCGAGATAACGCTCGATCGACTCCGGGTAGTTCGTCCCCGCGGCCGCGAGCTGCTTCTGCGTCGGCCGCGGTGCATAGCTCCAGACCGTGTAGGTCTGGTCGCGCTGCAGCGAGCGCGACAGGACGACGATGTCGCCGCCCTGGTCCTGGAAGGTCGCGTCCGAGGGCGGATCCCAGTGCATCGGTTGCGCCGAGGCGATTAGGTGGTTGTCCTTGAGCGCCGCCACGGTCACCTGCTGCTTGACCCAGTTGGCCTGGTTGCGGGCGGCCGCGGGGAGAACCGCGAGGCTGTCGGAGTCGATCTGGTTCGAGTCCGATTCCGTGTTCAGGTCGAGCGACTCCTGCCAGCCCGTCCCCGTGTAATCGTCGAGAGTCGTCGCTCGCCAGTAGAGGTTTCGCTTCTGGTCCTCCGTCATGACCTTCAGCACTGTGGTCTTCTTCTTCGGGAAGTGGATCCCGAGGTAGTGCGAGTTCCAGACGTAGCGGACACCGACGGGATCGTCGGGCTGGTCGTAGGGATCCCAGCCCTGCCAGGTCAGGAACGCGCCTTTAGCGACCGAGCCGGACGTCGAGGCGACCGCCGCGACCACGACGAGCACGAGTGCCACCGCGAACCCCTGCGCGAGGCCCCGCGCGGGATGCGTGCCGCTTCGGAGCAGGAACAGCACCGCCAGCACGCCGACCAGAGCGAGCGCGCCGACGAGGAGTGGGCGCGAGCCGGGCACCAGGGTCGTCGGCCAGCCGACGCCCACGACGAGGACGACGGCGGCGCCGATCGGCCGTCGGGCCGCGATCAGGATCCCTGCAGCGAGCGCGAACCCGAAGATGGCGAGGAGCACGTCCCCATGCATGAGGGGGAAGTCGCTGCGGCGGAAGGGGAGCGTCGTGTCGTAGAAGCTGAGGAAGCCGTCCCTGAAAGACCCGAGCACAGGACCGAAGAAGTCGTGCTCGCCGCCCGGACGCGCATTCCTCAGAGACGCGTGGAAGACCTCGGCGCAGGCGGCCACGGTCACGGCGGCAGTGAGCACCACGACCCAGGCCCGTCGCGCGCCGACGGCCACCGCGAAGGTTGGGACGAACGCGAGGGCGAGCACGAGCAGGACCCGTCCGAACGGCAGGCCGCCCATCTCCAGCCGGAGCCAGGCCCCCGCGATGAGGGTGCCGGACAGCACGAAGAGGAGGCTGGTTCTAGCCAACCGCTGCTCCCAGTTCGCTCCCGCCGAGGACGGAGACGAGGTCATCGCCGCGGCGGAGGACCGCGACCGGGACGCCCGCGCGCTCGAGGCGGAGGATCTGTGCGGCGACAACCGGGTCGCGCTCGGTCGCACCGTGCGACGCGAAGCTCGCCGGGTCGACGTAGACAAGCGTGGCCGAGTGGCGCTGGAACACCCGCTGGGCCAGCCGCTCGGCGAGGCGCGGCGTGAGGCTCGCCGTGACGACGGTGAGCTCGAGGGCCCGGCTCGCAGGACCGGCTTCGTCCGCGAGGAGCGCGGCGACCGGTGTGGGCCCGTCCGGCTCCACCGCCGCCAGCATCTCGAGCGCACGCAGCCAGTCTCCGTCGAATGAGTGAACGCGCTGATAGGCGCGCGAGGCGCAGTTGACGATCAACGCGGCCCGGCGGCCACGGGCGGCATGCGCCTTGAGGATCGAGCCCGCAGCCTGCACCTGGAGCTCGAAGGTGTTGTCCGGGGCAACCCCGACGATCGCTCCCGCGTCTCCGTCGAGGAGGACGGCGGTCTCGTCGCGCGGCGCATCCTCGAGCTCCTTGACCATGAGGTGCCCACGCCTCGCCGTAGTCGGCCAGTGCACGCGCCGGAGCGACTCTCCCTGCTCGTAGTCGCGTACCGAGTGGAGGTCGAAGCCGGTCGGCCGGCGGAGGAGAAGCCGGCGTCCTTCGAGTGCCCGCGCGCCGGAGTCGGAGAAGAGCGCGTCGAGATCGACGAGTCGCGGGTAGACGAGCACCGACTCGCCCGCGGGCAGCGGGATCTCGACCTGCTCGAGGCCGAACGGGTCCTCGAGCACCGCCTTCGCGGACTCGATCGGGTACCGGCCGCGCGGGACTGCGTCGAGGATGTACGAGCCGCGCAGACGGCCGTGACGACTGAGAATGACGGTCTGGACCTCCCCGAACTTCGCGATCTGCTCGACGACCGTGAGCGCACCCGAGGGCATGCGGCCGCCGACGTCGATCTCGAGCCGGACGGGAATGTCGTCCCCGGCGAAATGCTCTCCCTTCCCCAGCGTGCGGTTGACCCGCATCGGCCGGTTCAGGAGGCGCACCCATAGCGCCGCCGCTGCCACCGCGAGGACGAGGCCGAGCCCGATCGGGTAGAGCGCCGTCGTCCCGAACGCCCACGCCGCAAGGTAGACAGCGCCTCCGAAGGCGAGGATCCAGCGACCGCGGTCGGTCAGCATGTCCGATGCCTCTTCAGGTGATCGAGCCCCGCTTCTTCCGGCGCGCGAAAAGCACGGCCGGGCAAGGACGCAGGGAGGCCGCGTATGGACATACGCGGCGGACTGAGGATGTAGCCCGGCCCTGCTTTGCAGCCCCCGAAGGTGATCGCCTCGATTGCCTGGAGAGGCATTGCCCGGCCTAGACCGGGACGGGTGTTCGTTCGAGGATCGAACGCACGAGATCCTCGGCGTCGAGACCTGACGATCGGGCCTCGGGCGCGAGGATCAAGCGGTGTGCAAGCACCGTCGGCGCGACCGCCTTGATGTCGTCGGGCTCGACGTAGTCGCGACCCGAAACGAGCGCGCGTGCCTTGGCGACCCTGAGCAGAGCGATCCCTGCGCGCGGGCTCGCGCCGAGATAGAGACGGTTGTCCGACCTCGTCTGGCGGAGCAGCGCGACGATGTAGCGGTTGAGGCTCTCCTCGACGAAGACCCGCTTCGCGTCCTCGATCCCGTCGAGGACCTCCTGCGCCGAAGCGACGCACTCGAGCCGGTCGATCGGGGTATCCGTCGCCTGCTCGGAGAGCATCTGCGCCTCGTCCGGAAGCGGCGGGTAGCCGATCGCAATCCGCATCGTGAAGCGGTCGAGCTCGGCTTCGGGAAGCGGGTACGTTCCCTCGTACTCGATCGGGTTCTGCGTCGCCATGACCATGAACGGCGGCGGCAGCTGGTACGACACGCCGTCGATCGTCACCTGGCGCTCCTGCATGCACTCGAGGAGCGCGGACTGCGTCTTCGGCGAGGCGCGGTTGATCTCGTCGACGAGAAGGATGTTCGCGAAGACGGGACCGGGCCGGAACTCGAACTCGTTCGAACGCTGGTTGAAGACGTTGACGCCCGTGACGTCGGACGGCAAAAGGTCAGGGGTGAACTGCAGGCGCGAAAAGGCGCAGTCCACGGACCGCGCGATCGCCTTGGCGAGGCTCGTCTTCCCCACCCCAGGGAAGTCCTCGATGATGAGGTGACCCTCGGCCAGAAGGCAGAGGACCGAGAACTGCAGCGTCTCGTCCGGCGCGTGCATGACGCGCTGAAGATTTGTGATGACGCGGTCGGCCAGCTCGGCGGTGCGACTCGCCTCGAGGCCCGGGTCTGCTCCCACAGCCTGCTCGTCCATTCACGCCCCTCCCAGGAGTGCCTCGACCTCATCGAGGATAGCCACTGCACATTCCTCCTTGCTTCGCCTGCCTAGCTTCCGTTCGCCGAGTGCCGAAAGGAGGACGATTTCGTTGTCCTCCGACTCGAAGCCGACGCCGGGTTGAGATACGTCGTTGTAGACGAAAAGGTTCCCGTTCTTGTTGGCGAGCTTCCCGCGGGCGCGCTCGAGACCGTCCTCTCCGCCCTCCGCCGCGAAGCCGACGAGGATCTGCCCATTGTGCTTCCGGCGGCCCAGCTCGGCGAGCACGTCGTCCGTCGGTTCGAGGGTGATCGTCCACGGCTCCTTGTCTTTCGGGCGCTTGCCGCTCTCCGGATTGCCGGGTCGGTAGTCAGAGACGGCCGCAGCCATGACGACGACGTCTGCATCCACGCGCGCAAGCATCTCCCGGCCGAGGTCGGCCGCGGTGGGAGCGGGCACGATCTCCACACCCGCGGGAGCCGGAGCGGCGCCGTTCGCGTAGACCAGCGTGACGTCGGCGCCGCGCCGCTTCGCCTCGGCGGCGACGGCGACTCCCATACGCCCCGACGAACGGTTGCCGACGAAGCGGACGAGGTCGATAGGCTCCCGGGTGCCGCCCGCGGAGACGACAACGCGCCTGCCCGCGAGCCGACCGGTCTGGCCGAGGAGCTCCTGGCAGCGCGCGAAGAGCTCCTCCGGCTCCACCATGCGGCCGGGACCGTGCTCGCCCTCGGCGAGCTCACCTTCCGCGGGGCCGAGAAGCTCGACGCCGCGCTCGGCGAGGGCAGCCGCGTTCGCCTGGGTCGCGGGGTGCTCCCACATGCGGACGTTCATGGCCGGGGCGGCGAGGACGGGCCCGCGAAAGGCGAGCCCGAGCTGGGTGAGGACGTTGTCGGCCAGCCCGTGCGCCAGCTTGGCCAGCGTGTTCGCGGACAGCGGCGCGATGACGAGCAGCTCCGCGTCGGTCAGGTGCGGGTAGAGGTCCTTCGGCGCCTCGCGGCGGGCGAGCGCCTCGAAGGTGTGCGCGGTGACGAAGCGCTCGGCGTCCGGTGTCAGGACCGGAGTGACCTCTTGGCCGGCCCGTACGAGGAGTCGGCAAAGCTCGCACGCCTTGTAGGCGGCGATCCCACCCGTGACTCCGAGAAGAACTCGAGCCATCGCGGCTCCCAGAGGTTGCTTAGCCCGGCTGCGAGACTTTGATCTTGCCCTCGCCGATTTCCTCGAGGGCCATAGTCAAATAGTTCTTCGAGCGAGACTCGACGAGCGGCGGCGGGAAATCGTCGAAGGTTCCCTCACCGAGCTGGTGGTGATAGTTGTTGATCTGCCGCGCCCGCTTGGCGGCCGCGATCACGAGGGCGTAGCGCGAGTTGCTCACGTTTTCGAGCAGATCGTCGATCCGTGGATACATCATGTGGCACTCAGTCTACCTACGCCTGCAGCCTCCCTCGTCACGATCCCGTCAAGCTCTGCGACAGCACGCTCGACATCGTCGTTCATGACGACATAGTCGAAGTCGGCCGCTTCCTGCATCTGCTCCCGCGCGAGCTCGAGCCGCTCCTCGATTTCGCCGCTCGACTCCGTTGCGCGCTCGCGGAGCCGGCGCTCGAGCTCGGCGAACGACGGCGGCGCGATGAAGATCGTCACCGCGGAGGGCTCGGCGTCCCTGACCGCGCGGGCGCCCCTGGTCTCCAGCTCGAGCACGACGTTCTTTCCGGACGCGTGGATCCGCGCCACCTCGGAGCGCAGGGTCCCGTAGCGCTGGCCCGAGACGTAGACGACGTGCTCGAGGAAGTCGCCCGCCTCGATCCGCCTGAGGAACTCCTCCTCTGTGAGGAAGTAGTAGTCGCGCCCCTCCTCCTCGCCCGGCCGCTGCGGGCGCGTGGTCGCCGAGGTCGCAACCTCCAGGTCGTTCCGCCGCTCGATGAGGGCTCTGATGAGGGTGCCCTTCCCCGCCCCCGACGGACCGGTGACGACGAAGAGCTTCACGGCTCGCCTACCGACGCAGGAGGCCGACCAGCTCGGTGCGCTGGCGCTCGGACAGGCCGCCCACCGTCTTCGACTGGCTGATGCGGCACTGGTTCAGGAAGCGCGCCGCCTTCACGCGGCCGAACTTCGGCACGGCCATCAGCATGTCGAAGACCTTGGCGGTCTCGACGTACGTCGGAGGGTTGCGCAGGATCTGCTCGATCTGCGCGTTGCCGTTCTTAAGATCCTTCTTCAGCTGGGCCCGCCGAACTCGAATCTCATTGGCTCGCCGGAGCGCGTCCATCCTCTGATCCAGGGACCGCATGGGTGCCTGGACGGGCGTCTTGGCGCTCTGCATGGCGCGGGATTCTAGCAGCGACTTCTAATGCTTCAAGTGTGAATTTTCCGTGCTATTTCAAGCATTTTTGCTGCGCTGGCAACGAGCAGTTGCCCTTTCAGGCGACGCGCCGCAGAGGCGTCGGCGGCGGTCCGCCGTGGGCCGCAGCGTAGGCGGCAAGCGGGGTTGCGAAGCCACGGGCGGAGGCCACCCGCTCGAGCTCTTCACGCACCCGAAGGGGCGCTTCCGGATCGGCGAAGAGGACAGTTCCGAGCGCGAACGCCGACGCGCCGGCAGCGATCAACTCGAGCCCATGGGCACCGGTTTCGACCCCGCCGACCCCGACGATCGGCAATCCGGTCGCGCCGTAGGCCGTGAAGACGGCCGCGAGGGCGATCGGGCGAAGCGCCGGGCCTGAGAGCCCGCCGACCCCCGGGCCGAGCTTCGGCCCGAGCGTCCGCTCGTCGAGAGCGAGCCCGCGAATCGTGTTCACGAGCGTGAGCCCGTCTGCACCAGCGCGCGCCGCGGCCGCTGCCGCGGCACCGACATCGGGGACGGCGGGCGAGAGCTTGGCGTACAGCGTCTTCGTCGTCACTCCCCGGGCGGCGGCGACGATCTCCTCCACCTCTTCCTCCGGCGAAGAGACATTCGGGCACGAGACGTTGAGCTCGAGCGCGGCGACGGGCTGGTCGTCGAGCCGCGCGCAGAGCTCGGCGTAGTCCCTCGCCCCGAACCCGCCGACGGATACCCACACGGATACCCCGAGATCGAGGAGCTGCGGAAGCGTGTCTGCCAGGAACCGGTCGATCCCGGGATTGGCGAGGCCGATCGAGTTCACCATGCCGAGGTCGGTCTCCGCGATCCGCACCGGCTGGTTGCCCTCACGAGGAAGAGGGGTGACGGTCTTTGTCACGAAGGCATCGAGGCTCTGCGCCACCTCCGGCGCGGTGAGCGCATCGAGGCATCCGGAAGCGTTCAGGATCACGCCGCGCGCTCCAGGACGGGCCCCTCGACGCAGAGGCGCTTGAGCTCCCCGCAGATCTCCACGGCGCAGCCGTAACAGCCGCCGTAGCCGCAGGCCATCGGCGCCTCCCAGGCGAGCTGCGCACCCGGGGCGAGGCCGGCGACGGCGCGAAGCATCGCCTCCGGCCCACAGGCGAGGACGTCGTGCCCCGGAGGCATCGCCTCGGTCACGAGCCGCGGTTCGACGACCACCTCGGCGTTCGGGATGAGCGCCGCCGCCTCGGCGTGCGCCTCCGAACGGAAGCCGAGTACGGCCGGCGGCCGGCTGAGCCGCTCGGAAAGATAGGGAAACGGCGCCACGCCGATCCCGCCGCCCACGAGCAACGGCCGTTCGACATCGAGGCGAAAACCGTTCCCGAGCGGGCCGAGCACGTTGAGTCGCTCGCCGCGGACGACTGCGGTCAACGCCTTTGTCCCCGGTCCGACGGGGTCGATCAGGAAGCCGAGCTCGGTGCGGGTGGCGAGGGAGAGGCTCATCGGCCGGGGCAGCAGGCGCCCGGGCGCGGCGAGCATGAAGAACTGGCCCGGGATGCCGGACTCGAGGCGTCCCCGCTTGAGTCGGAGGAGCCGGTAGGGGCCGATGTCCTCGACCCGGACGATGTCAAGCAGTTCTCTTCGCAACTCGCTCCTGGAGGGACAGGGCATCCTCGCTTCGCGCGCGGGCGATCGCCTCGACGGCCGCGAATGCCCCCGCCAAGGTCGTGATGCAGGGAACGCGGGCGACGAGCGCCGCCTCGCGGATGAGGTAGCCGTCCGAGCGCGCGCCCCGGCCCGCGGGAGTGTTGACGACGAGGTCGCAGCGACGCCGGCGGACGAGGTCGACGACGGTCGCGCTGTCCCCGCCCTCCCCCACCTTGCGCACGCTCGTGACCGGCAGGCCGGCGGCGGCAAGGGCATGCGCGGTTCCCGCTGTCGCGCAGAGCTCGAAGCCGAGATCGACGAGCCTCGAGCCCAGCTCCACGGCGGCCTCCTTGTCGGAATCGCGGACCGAGAGGAACGCGGTTCCTCCGTTCGGAAGCGGCCTCCCCGCCGCGCGCTCGGCCTTCGCGATCGCCGAGGGGAAGTCCGCGGCGCTCGCCATCACCTCGCCGGTGGAGCGCATCTCCGGCCCGAGCACCGGGTCGGCGCCCGGGAAGCGGGCGAAGGGGAAGACGGCCGCCTTCACCGACACGTGGCCGTTCGCGTCGCCGGGCTCGAGCTCCAGCTCGGCAAGGCGAGCTCCGGCGGCGAGCCGGCACGCGGCGTCGACGAGGTTCACCCCGATCGCCTTGCTCGCGAAGGGAACCGTGCGTGAGGCGCGCGGGTTCGCCTCGAGGACGTAGAGCTCGTTTCCGGCCACGGCGAGCTGCACATTCACGAGGCCGACGACGCCGAGGGCCGGCGCAAGCTTGCGCACAGTGGCCTCGACCAGCTCGAGCGCTGCCGGGGTGAGCGAGGGCGGCGGGAGGACGCATGAGGAATCCCCGGAGTGGACCCCCGCCTCTTCGACGTGCTCCATCACGGCTGCGACGAGGGTCTGAGCGCCGTCACAAAGTGCATCGACGTCGATCTCGACCGCTCCCTCGAGGAAGCGGTCGACGAGAACGCGCCCTGCGCCCGCGGCCGCCGCCCCGACCTCCTCCGGGCAGTAGCAGACGCGCATGTTGCGCCCGCCGAGCACGTAGGACGGGCGCACGAGGACGGGGTAGCCGATCTCCTCCGCGATCTCGATCGCGTCCGCCTGGCCTGTAGCGGCTCCCCAGGGCGGGACGTCGATGCCGAGCTCGCCGCAGAGGGCCGCGAAGCGCTCACGGTCCTCGGCGAGGTCGATCGCGCCGAACGGCGTCCCGAGGATCGCGTAGCCGGCGTCCTCGAGAACTCTTGCGAGCTTCAACGGTGTCTGCCCGCCGAACTGGATGACGACGCCGAGCGGCCGCTCGCGCGCGCAGATCTCGAGAACCTCCTCCTCGCCGAGCGGCTCGAAGTACAGGCGATCGGACGTGTCGTAGTCCGTCGAGACGGTCTCGGGGTTGCAGTTGACCATGACCGCCTCGTAGCCCAGCGAGCGGAAGGTCTTCGCCGCGTGGACGCAGCAGTAGTCGAACTCGATCCCCTGCCCGATGCGGTTCGGGCCCGAGCCCAGGATGACGATCGACTTGCCGGCCGGCCGCGCTTCGTCCTCCTCCCCCCACGTCGAGTAGAGGTAGTTGGAGCGCGCCTCGACCTCGGCCGCGCACGAGTCCACACGCCGGTAGGCCGGCCGCACGCCCCAGCCCACCCGCGCGGCACGAATCTCCTCCTCACTTGTGTTGCACGCAATCGCGATCTCACGGTCGGACCACCCCACGCTTTTCAGCCTGATCCAGTCGTCTGCAACGAGGTCGGACTTTGTGCGCGTGCGCGTGCAACACAAGGCCGATTTTGCGCGCTCGAGCTCGGCGACGAACCAGGGGTGCACGCCGTCGGGGAGCGCATCCAGAGTCGCCCAGGGCGTCGCGGCTCCGGCGTCGAGCTCCCGTGAGCGCATCGCCTTGAGGAAAGCCTCCGTGAACGTGCGCCCGATCCCCATCGCCTCGCCGACGGACTTCATCTGCGTCCCGAGCGTCTCGTCGGCGCCGGAAAACTTCTCAAAGGCGAACCGCGGGAACTTGACGACGACGTAGTCGAGGGTCGGCTCGAAGCTCGCGGGCGTCGTCCCCGTGAGATCGTTCGGGATCTCGTCGAGCGTGTAGCCGACCGCGAGCTTGGCCGCGACCTTGGCGATCGGGTATCCGGTCGCCTTGCTGGCGAGCGCCGACGAGCGGGAGACGCGCGGGTTCATCTCGATCACCCGCAGCTCGCCGGTCTCGCGCTCGCGCGCGAACTGGATGTTGGAGCCGCCCGTCTCGACGCCGACGGCCCGGATCACGGACGCGGCCGCGTTGCGGAGCTCCTGATAGGCCTCGTCCGAGAGCGTCATCTGCGGCGCGACGGTCACCGAGTCGCCCGTGTGCACGCCCATCGGGTCGAGGTTCTCGATCGAGCAGACGATCACGACGTTGTCGTTTGCGTCTCGCATGACCTCGAGCTCGAACTCGTCCCAGCCGATCAGCGACTCTTCGACGAGTACCTGGCCGACCGGGCTCTCGCGGAGGCCGCGCTCGAGCTGCGCCTCCAGCTGGTCGCGGTCGTGCGCGATGCCACCCCCGTGTCCACCGAGGGTGAAGGCAGGCCGCAGAATCGCGGGGAAGTGAAGCTCTGCCGGAAGGTCCTCGGCTTCGGTGACGATCACGGACTCTGGCACCTTGAGGCCGACGTCGCGCACGGTCTCGCGGAAGAGCTGGCGGTCCTCGGCGCGGCGAATCGCCTCGAAGCCGGCGCCTATGAGCTCCACCCCGAGCTCGTCCAGAATCCCCGCCGCCGAAAGGTCGCTCGCGAGGTTTAGGGCCGTCTGCCCGCCCAGAGTCGGCAGGAGCGCGTCCGGCCGCTCGCGCCGCAGGACGGCCGCGACCGATTCGAGGTCGAGCGGTTCGACGTACGTCCGGTCGGCGAATCCCGGGTCGGTCATGATCGTCGCCGGGTTCGAGTTGACGACGATCGTGCGGAAGCCCTCGGCGCGGAGAACCTTGAGGGCCTGGCTGCCCGCATAGTCGAACTCGCAGGCTTGCCCGATCACGATCGGCCCCGAGCCGATCACGCAGATCGAGCGGAAGTCACGCCGCTTCGGCAACGCGCACCTCCTCGACCCACGATTCGATCAGGTAGCGGGCGTCGTGCGGCCCGGGCCCGGCCTCGGGATGGAACTGCACCGATCGGGCGCGTTCGCCGGGAAGCGCGAGGCCTTCGACGGTGCCGTCGTAGAGCGAGATATGAGCGACCTCCGGGCGGTCGCCCTTGACCGCGAAGCCGTGGTTCTGGCTCGTGACGAGCACGCGCCCGCTCGCTCGCTCCTGCACGGGGTGGTTGGCGCCACGGTGACCGAACGGAAGCTTGAACGTGCGGTGGCCGGTCGCGAGCGCGAGCAGCTGG
>DATHAA010000074.1:0-2638 GCA_035296905.1 Gaiellaceae bacterium | reverse complement strand
TGACATTCGATCGCACGACCGCGCTGAGGGTCCTCGAAGAGGCGATCGCCACGAGTCCAGCCGCCAAAGGTGTCGCACGGGCGCGGCTCGAGCTCGCGCGCACGGGCGCACTCTGGGCGACCGTGGCGGCGCACCGCGATTACGTTGGTGAGGAGCCAGTCCTGGTGCGCGTGGCGACTTCCCCGGTGGATGCGACCGATGTTCGAGTCTATCACAAGACCACGGACCGCCGACTGTACGATGACGCGCTCGCGGACGCGCCCGAGATGTTCGACGTCGTGCTCTGGAACTCCACCGGACATGCCACGGAGCTGACTCGTGGCAACCTCGTTGCGGAGATCAACGGGGCGCGACTGACCCCGCCGATCGACTGTGGGCTCCTTGGCGGGACGCTCCGGGCCGAACTACTCGAACGCGGAGAGATTCGGGAAGCGCTGCTCTCGCTGGACGAGCTGCGACGCGCGAGACGTCTCTGGTTCGTGAACTCGCTTCGCGGCTGGATTCCGATCCGTCTCGCGCCGAACGGCGAGAGCCGCCCCGCGCCCTAGCCCGACGCTTCGTCGTCGGCGGAGTCGTCCGCCGCGTCGAGGCGGGCGATCGTCGGTCCCAAGGTGGCGAGCACCTCGCGGATATCGTCCACCTCGTACCCGCGCCGCGCGAGGTAGGCGTACAACCGCCGCCGCTGGACCGCCGGCTCCAGCCCCGCCAGCCCGCGCAGCTTCTTGCGCGCCGCCTCCTCGACGATCCCCCGCTGGTCGACCGCCTCCTCCTCGAAGACCGCGTCGATCGCGTCGTCGGTCACCGAACGGGCGACGCCCTTGCGCGCCAGGTCCTGCTGCACCCGTCGACGCGATTGCTTGCCGCCGACCACCTTCGCGCGGGTGAAGGCGCGGGCGAACGCGGCGTCGTCGAGGAGACCCTGCTCGGTGAGCCGCGCGATGGCCCACTCGACGTGCGGCTTCTCTTCTCCTTTCCTCAGGAGCGAGCGGGCCAGCTCACTTGAGGCGCGGCCGCGGAACGCCAGAACGTTGAGGGCGCGGTCGTAGGTTCGCAGCCGTGCCGCCTCGAGCGCGATCCGCTCCTCGAGCCCCGCAACCGGGCGGCCGATAGTCAGACCCAACCGCTCGATCGCTTCCAGAGAGAGCACGGCGGCTTCGCGGCCATCCACCAGGACGGCGAACCGGCCCGCCGGGCGGGCCACAGGGACGATTCCCGTGATCAGGGACATGTGGGCTCCAGTGTGGCGATCGTCGGCCATGGTGGCGGCTAGGCGCTACAGGCGCGGCGTGGAAGGCGGCGCGAGAGGTTGCCTGAAGGACGAGAAGAAGGCCGGGGAGCGTTCCCTGTCACGGTGGGGATTCCGGGCCCCATCGCTTCCAGAGAGCGACTCCCCGGCCTTGATCTGCCGGTCTGCCCGCTCGAGGCGGGCCAGCACTTTCTCGCATTTGCGGTGCCAGAGCCGAGTGGCTCGAGCACGGTCGTGCCCCGGCCTTTATTCGGTCTCTTCGGCGTCCGGCGCTGCGCCCGGCTGATCGGCACCGATCCCGAGGACGCCCTTCACCTGCTCCTCGATCTCGGCCATGATCGCCGGGTTGTCCTTCAAGTACATCTTCGCGTTCTCGCGGCCCTGGCCGATCTTCTGGCCCTTGTAGCTGTACCAGGCCCCCGACTTCTCGATGATGTTCGCCTCGGCGCCGATGTCGACGAGCAGCGAGGTGTGGCTGATCCCTTCCGCGTACATGATGTCGAACTCCGCCTGCTTGAACGGCGGGGCGACCTTGTTCTTCACGACCTTCACGCGAACATGCGAGCCGACCACGTCCTCCTTCTCCTTCACCGGCCCGATGCGGCGGATGTCGAGCCGCACCGACGCGTAGAACTTGAGCGCCTTGCCGCCCGTCGTCGTCTCGGGGTTGCCGAACATGACGCCGATCTTCTCACGCAGCTGGTTGATGAAGATCACGATCGTCTTGGAGCGGGCGATCGCACCGGTCAGCTTGCGGAGCGCCTGGCTCATGAGGCGCGCCTGCAGACCGACGTGACTGTCGCCCATGTCGCCCTCGATCTCCGCCTTCGGCACGAGCGCCGCGACCGAGTCGATGACGACGATGTCCACCGCTCCGGAGCGCACGAGGATCTCGCAGATCTCGAGCGCCTGCTCACCCGTGTCGGGCTGCGAGATCAGCAGCGACTCGACGTCGACGCCCAGCTTCCGCGCGTACTCCGTGTCGAGCGCGTGCTCCGCGTCGATGAAGGCGGCGACGCCGCCCATCTTCTGCGCGTTCGCGACGACGTGGAGACACAACGTCGTCTTTCCGCTCGACTCCGGCCCGTAGATCTCGGTGACTCGACCACGCGGGATCCCGCCGACGCCGATGGCGGCGTCCAGATTGATCGCACCCGTGGGCACTGCCTCGACCCGTACCTTCTCCTTCTCGTCCATCCGCATGATCGAGCCCTTGCCACAGCTCTTCTCGATCTGCGCGATCGCGAGGTTCAGCGCCTTCTTCTTGTCGTCTGCAATCGTGGACACAGCCATTCGTCTACATCCTCTCGTTTGTCGTGGATTCCTCTGGCCACGCGGACATAAGCGTACCGGAAAAGCAGGCGACCCGATACCCGAATAAAATACGAAGAT
>DATHAA010000073.1:0-33237 GCA_035296905.1 Gaiellaceae bacterium | reverse complement strand
ACCTTCGGGCAGGCCCGCTAGAAACGGCTTCCTAGCCCTTACCGCGAGCAGCAGAGCGCGGACGGCGGCGGAGCTTGCGTGGCGAGTGGCGGCCGTTATCCGGGGCGGTCGGCATCTAAACGCTGAACTCAACCCAGAGCGGGTGGTGGTCCGAGATCTTCCACGAGAGCTGCGTCTTGGTGAGCCCGCCTTGAAGAAGCGGCACAAAGTCAAAGCTGCCGGCGCTGAGAAACCTGAGCGAGACGACCGAGCGGTTGCCGTTCTCCTTGGAACCACGCGATCTGGTCATAGAAGTGCTGCTTGCTCGCCTCGTCGAAGATCGGGCGCGGAACATCGTTCAGGTCCACAGGAGTCGTCAGGCCTGTCGAGATGAGGGCGTCGTAAAGGCGCCCCGATTGACGTTGAAGTCTCCCAGTGTGATCAGGTTCTTGCTCCATGTGCTCTCTCGGTTCGGCCAATCCGCGAGCCACGTGGCGATCTCTCGGAGCTCGTCGGCACGCTGCTCCTCGTCGTCCCCCCAGATCACGTGCAGCGTGACGAGCGTTGGCTCCTCCGCTCCCGCTTGGAAGTTGACGGCGTAGGGCGTCCGTGCAAATTGGGGATCGAGGATGGTCGCCGTCACGTCGGTCTCCTCCTCGATCGCGACGACGAGCTCGCCCGCGAGCCCCGACGGCTGCAAGCGCCTCGTATCGAAGACAAAGACGAGCCGCTCGGTTTTACCGGCTCGTCCGCGTTTGACGTCGGTCGCGAAT
This sequence comes from Gaiellaceae bacterium, assembly GCA_035296905.1. Classification (GTDB taxonomy): domain Bacteria; phylum Actinomycetota; class Thermoleophilia; order Gaiellales; family Gaiellaceae; genus DATEOR01. The sequence goes on along the minus strand of DATHAA010000073.1, from coordinate 32,485 downwards.
CAGGCCCCACGTATCTCCGAGCGCCTCGAGGACGAGGCGAAGGCGCTCAGATCCTCACGCGCCTCCTCGATCGCAACCACATTGAAACGGGAGACGATCTCGACAAGCAGCGCAGGTCGAAGAGATCTCGTCGGGGCGAATCGTTGGATTCCGAGCGCCACTTCTCGGTCCCGCCCGAAAGCGCGAAGGTTGCAGGTTGCGACGAGGAGGTTGCGGTCGAGATGCCGGGGCGGGATAGCCACGTTGAGAGCAGCGGCCGCCTCGCCCGCCGAGCTCCTCGCGCTCGACGTCGACCTTCGCCTCGCTGGGATCTGGGCGGAGCTCGCGAGGTTCGACGAGCTCACCCTCGAGGTCTCGGCGGCCTTGATCCGCGCCGCGGACTCGCGGGCTACTGCGGCGTTCTCGCCGAGGACAACCCGGAGAGCTCTGCCGCGCTCATGCGCCCTTCATCCGAGAGGGGCGGCCAGGATGAACCGAGACGCGGGGCGGCCCCGACTGACCCTCAGCTGTCGGCGGTCAGGCATGGGTGCGAGCGGCTCATCACGGAAGCACGCCCTTCACGTCGGCCTCGAGACGAACGCGCGTGCCGCGAAGCTCGCAACGGTCGGCCCGCTGAAGCTGCTGGCGCGTGGCTGCCTGGTGGATGTGCGGGTAGTCGTAACCGGTCTCGTTGACGACGAACGGCCAGCGCTGCTCGGCATCGAGGACGACCTGTCCGTCACGGTCGAAGCACTTGATGCGGACGGCCCTGCGACCTTCGGTCGTCTCGAGCGTGTTCATGCCCTCGTCGGTGAGTGAGACGATGAGCTCGACCCCCCCGGCGGGATTGACCCAGCGCTCGACGGCGAGCTTCTCGCCGCTGCTCCGTTGCGATACGGCCGCCCACGCCACGAGCGGCACGGCGATGACGATAAGGATCACCACCTTCGGCGCGAGCGTCCGCAGTCGCGCCCGCGTGCCTGGGGGGCTCATCCAGACGAGCAGCGCGACGGTGGCCAGGGCGAGGACAAGCGCCGCAACGACCCAAGGCGCGCCGAGGCCTCCGCCGCCTCCGCCGTCGCCCGCCGAGTCTCCGGGGGTGACGTTGCTGGGGTTGTACCCCGTGTGGCCCGCGAGCGGAGGAAGGATGCGCATTAGGACGCCTCGTCCCGCGCAGTCGTCGGGCGGGAGTGCGCCGTCATCGATTCGCCTGGGAGAGCAGGAAAAGCCCAGTCGTCGTGAAGGCGACCATGACGGCCAGCATCCAATACTGAGACGTCGCCGCCGACTGCGCCTTTCCGTACTGGGACAATGCGCGGTCGTGCGAGAGGACGAGGCCGCACGCATGGCCGCCGATCAGGACGGCCACCTGGACGTACCAGATGACCGTTGCGCCGACCAGGGCGTAGTCGATAGTGCCGCCGGCGGTGCCGAACAGGTTCCAGCCCTTGCCGAGCGGGTCCGAGGAGATGAACGCGATTGCCTGCCCGTTGTAGGCGAGCAGCGAGAAGTAGTGCGCGAGCACGTAGGCGGCCGCGATCGGGACGAGTGTGTGTGCGAACAAGCGGCCGATCGTCATCGTCGGGCGGTGGTCGATCGCCCGCATGCCGGCGACCCCGACCGCGTAGATCGCGGCCACGGTTGCGAGCGCTATTGCAAGCCCGATCGACTGGGTCAGCTCGAGAGCCGTCCTGAAGCCGAAGCCGAGGTCGACGAAGAAGGCCTGGATGTCGGGAGCGACGTCGATCCACGGGCTGCCTTCGCTCGCACCGTCGAACATGACGTTGCCGATCATCACGACGAGAAGCGCGACCGTTCCCGGTAGCGGCTCGAGCGTCGACATTCCCGTGAGCGGTCGGCGCAGCCCGAGCCGGCCACCTCTGACGGTCACGGACGAAATGCGCGAGAAGAGGTTGAAGTAGGCGGAGAATGACTCGCCGCGGGAGATCCACACCTCGGTTCCGAAGCAGGCCATCGCGGCGAAGGTGACGGCTGTGTAGACGAGCGCCGCAACCGCGAGCACAGACGGATCGTCGCCCCCCGAATATACGAGCTCGAGCCAGGCGAACCCGAGCAGCCCGGCCGCCGCCGGCCACCGGCCGAGGCGGCTCGGGTAGGCGAAGGGGGGCTTCCTGCGGAAGCCGAGAAGGCGGGCGACGAAGCCCGTGGCGCGCCCGATTGCGCGCCAGGGGTTGAGGGCGCGGAACACGTCTCCGAAGGCGATGCTGAGGACGACGAGTCCGACCCAGAAGACAACGTAGACGAACGTCGGCGCGAAGTTCGCCTGGGGCGCCTGGACGCCGGACAGTCCGCTCCACACAGTCATGACCAGGAGTCCGACCCCAAGAACCGCGGCGAAGGTCTTCGTCACGGGGTTGACGACGAGCCTGGAGAGATCCCTCGGGAGCGGCCGGAATGCATCGTCGTTCTCGAGCTGCGGGCGTCGCCAGAGCACCGCAAGGCCGACGAACGACACGATCAAGACGACGGCGGCCGCCCAGGCGAACAGCCATTCCGGAATCGGCAGGTCGGCGCGCCCGGTGAGGCCGTGCGCGGCGGCCTGCGCAGGCACTCCAAGACAAACGCCGATTGCGACTAGACAGACCGGGCCGACCCTTCTGATGCGGATCACGGCTCGATCCTGAGCTCGGCGATCCGGACATGGGCGCCCTCGAGTTCAACCTCGTAGACCCCCTCGATATCCGCCTCGAAGTCGAAGCGCACGCTGCCGTTTGCCGCGACGTCCTTGGCAATGTCGAAGCCGTGCACGTGGACCTTGTCCGCGATGTCCGAAAAGACCGCGAAGCGGATGCGTTGGCCGGACGTGTACTCCAGCCGCGTGACGCCGCCCACGGGCTCGCCGTTGTGGACTTGGATCTGCTTGACCTGGGGCGGGGGCTGCTCCGGTTCGGTTACCTCGGTGACGCCGGACTGCGTCGTTTGTGGCCCGGAGCCCGCCGTCTCGGGCGCCGACTCGTCAGTGCCTCCGAGTCGGACGAAGGCGATGAAGAGGATCACCGCGGTCGCGACAGCGGCGGCGGTGATGACGGCCCGTACGACCGACTTCCTCATTCACGTCCGGGCGGCACCGGTCATGGTCGGTTGGAACGCCCTTTCTTCCGCGGCTTCGCGAACGCGAGATAGAGAGAGGGCAACACGAACAGATTGAGAAGCGTCGCTGTGACGAGGCCGCCCAGGATCGTGACCGCCAGGGGATGCTCGATCTCGTTCCCGGGAACGGTGCCGGCCACGACCAGCGGCACGAGCGCGAAGCCCGTCGCGGAGGCGGTCATGAGAATCGGCGCAAGGCGCTCTTGGGCGCCGCGCAGGACGAGCGCCGGGCCGAAGGGCTCTCCCTCGACGCGCTCGAGATGCTGGAAATGGCTGATCATGAGGATGCCGTTTCGGCCCGCGATTCCAAGCACGGTCAGAAACCCGACCAGGGATCCGAGCTCGAGGATTCCGGTCGTCGCCTTCGCCGCGAGCACGGCTCCCGCGATAGCCATCGGCAGGAGCAGCATGACGAGCACGGCCAGACGCGTCGATCCCAGACCCGCCTGGACGAGGAAGAAGATGACGGCCATCGCGATCAGCCCGTAGACGAGCAGGTGGTTCTGGGCCGCGTTGAGCTCGGGCGCTTCCCCCAGCACCTCGGCGTGATATCCGGGCGGGAAGTCGACCTCGTCCAGCTGCGCCTTGACGTCGTCGACTGTCGAGGCGAGGTCACGGCCAGAAACGTCGGCGACCGCGTCGACTCGGCGCGACTGCTCCTCGTGCTTGATGGTGTTGGCGATCGGCCTGATCCGGATGTCGGCTACGCGGTGGAGCGGCACCTGCGCGCCGCTCGGCGTGTCGATCGGCAGGTTCTCGACGTCGGTCACGCTGTCGTGGGCGGAGGGGATGCTCCAGACGTGGACGTCGTAAGCCTTGCCGCCCGAGAAGATATCCCCAACCTCCTCGCTCGCGAGGAGGACCGAGGACTGGCGGCGGACGTGCCCGGGCGTGATCCCGTAGCGGCGGGCCGCCTCGACGTCGACCTCGACCTCGATTTGCGGAATCTGCTCGATCTGCTCGACGCGTTCGTCGATGATCCCGTCGATCCCGCCCATCTTGGCGGCGATCTCCTCGGCCTTCTTCGAAAGAACGTTTATGTCAGGCCCGAACACGCGCACCACGATTGCCTCGTTCGCGCCGCTCAGGACCTCCTTGACCCGCTCCCTGAGATACGTCTGCACGGTGCGGTAAAGGCCGGGATAGCTGTCGATCACCTCTCTGAGCCCTGCGACGGCCTGATCGTAGTCGGCGTCCGGGTCGAGGTGGACCCACTGCTCGTCGAAGTTGACGCCGTGGATCTCGTCCCCGAGGAGCGCTTGCCCTGCGTGCGACGAGCAGTGCTCCACTGCCGGGACGGCCTCCTGGTAGTCGCCGCAGCCGCGTGCCGCGATCCTCATTGTCTCGGGCAGCGACGTTCCCGGCTTAGTCGCCCAATAGGTGATGAGGTCGTTCTCTTTGAAGCTCGGCAGAAGCGACTGCCCGAGCGTCGGGAAGATGACCAGACCCATTCCGATCGTAAGTGCCGCGGTCACTATCGCGGGTTGCGGCCGGGCGATGACTCGGGCGAGGATCGTCCCATACGCTCGCCGGAGCGCGCGCGTCAACGGCGACTCACGCTGTGTGTGGCCCTTGGAGAGGAGTAGGAAGCAGAGCGCCGGCGTGACGGTCGTGGCGATGATGAGCGAAACCATCACGGCGAGCCCGTACGCAAGGACGAGCGGCTTGAAAAAGGATCCGGAGAGCCCGCCGAGGAAAAAGACGGGCAGGATCGCGACGACGTCGATGAGCGTGGCGTAGATGATCGCGCTCCGCACCTCGACGGATGCCTCGAGCACGACCTGGAAAGTGGACGTCTTCCGACCCTCCGCACGCGCTTGGCGCAGCCGGCGCACGATGTTCTCCACGTCGATGATCGCGTCGTCGACAACCACCCCGATCGCGACCACGAGGCCCGCCAAGATCATCACGTTGATGACCACGTCGAAGAGCTCGAGGATGAGGACCGCTCCCACGAGTGAGAGAGGGATCGCGAGCAGGCTGATGAAGGCCGTCCGCCACTCGAGTAAGAAAGCTGCGAGGATCAGGACGACGAGCATGACGCCGAGCACGAGCGCCATGAAGAGGTTGTGGATGGCGCGCTCGATGAACGTGGCGGGCCGGAAGAGGTCCGTCTGGATCGTGATGCCGGGAAGGCCTGGACCCATTTCGTCCATCGCATCCTCAACGCCGTGCGTAACCTCCAGCGTGTTCGCCCGCGGGAGCTTCTGCACGATCAACATCAGCCCGGGGCGCTCGTCGATGAGCGCGTCGCCCCAGAGCGGGATGTGGTCCTCGACGACGTTGCCGAGGTCGCTGAGGCGTATCACTTCGCCGTTGGCCCTCTCGACCGCCACCTTTGCGAGGTCTTCCTCGGTCACGATGGGCTGAACATTGCGCACGTTCATGCGCACGTCGCCCGACTCGACGAACCCGCCCGTGCCGACCGTGAACGCCTGCGCGAACTGGAGGACGCCGGCGTCGAGCGCATTCGCAGTCGTCTCCATCACGTCGGTCAGCGAGACATCGAACTTCGCGAGAAGCTGGGGATCGACCTGAACGTGCCGCTGCTGGAGCCGCTCACCGTAGATGAGCACGTTGGCCACGCCGGGGACGCGCAGCAGGCGCTGCCTGATCCTCCAGTAGGCGATCGCCGACATCTCCTCCATTGAGAGGTCGCTCGAGGTCATGCCGATCTTCATGACCCGGGCCGTCGAGGAGAGGGGCGGCATCATGAACGGCGGGCTGGCCCACGTCGGCAGCTGCGATGTCACGCCTGCCAGGCGCTCCTGCACGAGCTGGCGCGAGCGGTAGAGGTCGGTTCCGCGCTTAAAATAGAGCTTGATCGAGGAGAGTTGCTCGACCGAGTAGGAACGCATTTTGTCGAGGCCCTCGATCCCGTTGAGGGCGTCCTCGATCGGGATCGTGATCAGCTCTTCGACCTCGGTGGACGTGTTGCCGAGCGCGATCGTCTGGACCTCGACGATCGGGGGCGCGAACTCCGGAAACACGTCGAGCGGAGCGTCGCGCGCCTGGAGAAAGCCGAAGAAGAGGACGGCGGCCGCGCCGAAGAGGGCGAGCCACCTGAAGCGGAGGCTGCGTGCGACTATCCAGCGCATTCGTCCCCGGCTCTCATGGATGCTGGTTGAGGATCTCGTACTCGGTCGCGAGGAGCTCTGCGGCTCCGACGGTGACGACGACCGTGCCGACGGTCGGCCCCTCGGAAAGCAACGCCTGGGCGTCCTCGACGCGACGCACCGTGACCGGAGCCCGGACGTACGTCTGCGGCGCCGGCCTCGTGTAAACGAACACGTCGCCGTCTGGGTTGTAGATGAGCGCCGCGTGCGGGACGGCCGTTCTGCGGCCGGCCGGGCGAACACTCGCCGTCTGGAGATCGATTCTCGCCGCGGTCTCGTCCGAGAGCTTTACGCGCTGGAGATCGGTCCCCTCGATCGGCTCCAGCTCATACGGCTGGTCCTCGACGAGATTCGAAGGCACCTCTGCGCACGCCGAGACGCCGAGTAGGACGGCAAGGATCGCGAGCCCGGCCCAGAGGCGGAGTCCTACGGGGGCCGAATGTCTGCGGCTAGCTCGGCTTGGTGCCATACTCCTCGTCTTTCTCGGCCGACCCGTCGCCGCGGGCCGACGGAGCCGTGTGGCCAGTGGTCGTGGCCTGCTCGGCGGACTCCGCACCGGGCGGCTCCGACAGCAGGGCGGACACGAGCGTCGTGCGCGCCTCCGCGGTCGCGGCCTCGGGCCCGAACTGTGCCCAGCGCTCGAGGGTCTGCTCCTCGGGCGAGAGCGCCGGCTGGCGCGCACCGAAGCGGAGGTAGAGCACGGGCAGGACTCCCAGGGTCACGACGGTCGTCGTTACGAGGCCGCCGAGGAGGACCACTGCCATCGGGCTCACGATCTCGAGGCCGGGCCGGGGTCCGAGCACGACGAACACAACCGACACGACCATCAGGACCGCGGCGCTCGTCAGGGTGGAGCCGACGCGTTCCTCCGCCCCACGCTGGACGAGTTTGCCGCCGAAGACCTCGCCTTCGTAACGCTGGAGGTTCTGGAAGTGGCGGATCATGAGGACACCGTTACGCGCTGCGAGCCCGAGCAGCGCCAAGAGGCCGACCAGCGCGCCGAGGGAGAGCTCGCCGCCGTTGATCACCGCGGCCAGCACCCCTCCTGCGAGCGCGACGGGGAGCGTCAGAAATGCCAGCAACGCGAGCCGGAAGCTCCAGAAGGCCGCCTGCATGAGGAGGAAGGCGGCGAGCGCGGCCGCGAGCGCAATCACCCAGTCGACCCCGACCCTTGATGGCGTGTTGTCGAGCACTTCCGCGTGGTACTCGAGCGGGAACGAGGAGCGCTGGAGACGCATGTCGATGTCGGCCGCCACGTCGCCGACGGTTCGCCCGCTCACATTCGCTTCGATGTCGAGGAAGCGCGAAACGGCTTCCCGGTCGATCGCGATCGGCCCGTCCGCGATGCGCACGTCGGCGACCTCGCCGAGACGGACGTGGTTGCCCCCTGAAGTGTCGATGAGCAGGTTCTCGATGTCCGAGACCGTCTGGTGCGTTTCCGGGGCCCCCTGCACGATCACCTGGAAGACCTTCTGGTCCTCGAAGACGCTGCCGACAAGGAGACCCTGAACGAGCGTGGCCTCCGCGCGGCGCACGTCGCCGGGCTTGATCCCGGCTTCTCGGGCCCTGGCGATGTCGACTTCGATCTCAACGTTTGGCTGCTCGCTGGGCTGCCGGACGACCGGGTCGACGACGCCGTCGACCTCCATCATGAGCGTCCGCACCTTCGCCGCCTCGCTGCGGAGGACGTCCAGGTTCTGGCCGTACACGCGGACGACGAGCGGGTGGTCGACGCCGGTCAGCACGTCGAGGCCCTCGCCCGTAACGGTGTTCGTACCTTTTCTGAGTCCCCCGACGTCGCGGATCTTCTGGTCCGAGTTGGCGACCACGCTGCTCTGCACGTCCTGTGTCTGAGCAAGCACGTTCTCGATCGACGCGACCGTCGCGTCGTGGTCGGCATCGGCGGCGAGGCTGACCCAAACCTCGCCTGAGTTGACGTCGACCCGCTGGTCGCCGCCGACGGCGCGTCCGACGGTCGCCGCGACGTTCTCGACTCCGGGCAGCGACCGCAGTTCGCGGGTCACGTCCGTCGCGATCTGCGTCATCCGCGGGTTCGACGTTCCCGGCGGCGCCTCCACGCGGACCACGATGTCCTCGTCCTTGAAAGAGGGGATCGGCGACGTCCCGAGGAAGGGGAGGACTGCGAGCGCGGCGAGACCCGCAACGCCGGAGGCGATGAGCACCGCGCGAGACCTCCCTACGATGCCTGTGAGTACCGCCCTGTGGCGGGCTCTCGCCGCCCTCACGACCGGAGACTCGCGACCTCCGCCCGGGCCGCGCGCGAAGAGAAGCAGGCTGAGCGCCGGCGTGACGACCGTGGCCACTACCATCGCCGCGAGGACCGCCAGCGCGTAGGCAAGCACGAGCGGCTCGAAGAACGCGCCCGGGCGACCGCCCATCGCGGCGACGGGAACCACCGCCAGGAGGGCGATCGCAGTTCCGTACGTCAGAGGGCTCCTCACTTCCTGGGAGGCCTGCTGGACGATGTCGAGTAGCGGTCTCTCGCTCCCGATCTCCCCGTGAGCGCGGAAGCGGCGGGCGACATTTTCGGCACCCGCGACTGCGTCGTCGATCACGACCGCCACGGCGGCAGCCAAGCCCGCGAATGAGATCGCGTTGAAAGTCTCGCCGAGCAGGTCGAGGACGAACGCGGCGGACACGAGCGACAGCGGAACTGTGAACAGCCCGATTAGGATCGTCCGCCATTCGAAGAGGAACGCCGCGGCGACGATCAGGGCGAACACGCCGGCGATGATGAGCGCGAGCGTTAGGTTGTCCATCGCGTGCTCGATGAACGTCGCCGGCCGGAAGAGCGACGTGTCCGGCTCCATCCCTGCCAGACCGGGGCGAAGGTCCGCGAGCGCCGCCTCGACGCCTTCGGTCACCGCGAGCGTATCGGCGCCGGGGAACTTCTCGACCACGAGCACGAGCCCGTCGGAATCGTTCACGACGGCGTCGCCGATCAGCGGCTGGTGACCCTCGACGACGTTCGACACGTCGCTCAGGCGCAATCTGCCCCCGGCGGACTCGACAGGCACGTTGCCGAGCTCCTCGGGATCGATGAGCTTGTCGAAGACGTTTCGAACCCCGAGGCGCTGCTGCGGGGTCTCGATAAAGCCGCCGGTACCCGGGGTCGAGCCCTCCAGGAAGCTGAGCGGCGTAGAGATCTGCGCGTTGCCGGCGGACGCCACGACCTGCTCGAGCGTCACGCCCCGGTCCCGCAACTGTTCCGGTTCGACCTGAACCTGGAGCTGCCGGTCGCGAAATCCCCAGATGGAGACATTGGCGACACCGGGCACCCCGAGCAGGCGGGGCCGGATAGTCCAGCGGGCGATCACCGATTTCTCGATCGGCGAGACCTGATCCGACGAGAGCCCGAACATGAGAACGCGGCTCGATGACGAGTACGGCTGGAGCATCACGGGCGGGTCCGACACATTCGGCATCGCCGCCGCACCCATCTGCGCGAGGCGCTCCTGGACGAGGGCCCGCGACTTGTAGAGATCGGCGTCGGGCTCGAACACGAGCACGATGGATGACAGGCCCGGAAGCGACTTCGAGCGGATCACGTCGACGCCCTCGACGCCGTTCAGGAGGTCGGCCTCGGCTGGAATCGTGATGAGCTGCTCGACCTCCTCTGCCGAAAGCCCGAGCGCCTCGGTCTGGATCTCGACGTACGGCGGCGTGAACTCGGGGAGGACGTCGACGGACGCGCTGCCCGCCCGGCTGATTCCAACGGCCAAGAGCAGCGCCGCCCCTGCAACGACGAGGAGTCGGAACCGTAGGCTCGTTCCGATGATCGAACGCATCATTGGCTACGCCCCTCCCTTTGGGCAGCGAACCGATCGAGGCTTGCGGTCGGATGTGAGAAGACAGGCGGAGGAGCGGGCGGAACCTTGCACGACACCGCCCGGTCATCCAGACAGCCGGAAACACTTCCGGTTGCTGAACCGTCTATGGCGGTTAACGCCTGTACCCGTGATCCGCCTGCCGTCGAAAGAGCTTCCTTCGTCGGTCCCACAGGCGGCCAATTTCCTCCAGCCACCGAGTTCTCCCCGTTCCGTTCCCGTTCTCTCCCGACTTGCCGGGCGATCGTATATCGATCGAGTGCTCCGAATCAAGGCCCCGGGCTGGCTGAACCCGGAGTCGAAGGCGAGGGCGAAGCTGACGGGTTTCGCGCTCGGTGGGCGGTGCGCTCGCCGGCGCGTGGATCGGCTTTCTGCGTGGACCGACCTGCTCGGCCTCCTGACGGCGATCGTCGGCGCCATCGACAACGGAGTGCACGCCTTAGAAGACCGCTCTACGTTTCCTTCGGGGACACCTAAGGTGCGCGAGTTGGGTCGCGGTCATAGAGCCTTCGGACCCCCGAAAGATTCGTCCTGTTTCCACATCCCGGGACGGTTCGCCACGCGAGTGGTCGAACCTCCCGAGAGCAGACTTGCCGGACTTGCCTGACGCCCATTACGCCGCGCGCGACCAGCGGACAAGCGCCTCGGCGATTCGCTCGCGGGATAAAACGGCGCTCCAAGACGAAATGAGGCCGAAGGGCCTGGGGGGAGAGATCGACAGAACTGCGGCTCAATCTGCCGACCAGGGCAACCTCCGGCCTCTCATCCACCCTGGCACCTTCAGGAGTCAGATACAACGGGTACTGACAGCGCGACCAAGGACGCGGGGCCGGACCGCCGTTTCCCCCCGATTCGCGTGCTGGGCGAGCCCGCGCGCGTTAGGCCGGCAGTGCGGGTCCGGTCCGACCCCGCACTCCTTCGATCGGTACGACTGGCGCCGCCGTTACAACTTCCGCCCGAGCAGCCGTTCTCCCCTCGCTCCCCGAGTCGCTCACGAGGTCGAAGTCGGGAGCCGCCGTGCCTTCCTCGATCACCTTGTGAGTGTACGCAACGTTAGGGTGGCGACCGTGCTGGGCCTCCACCAGCTGAACGCGGTGCTCGTCATCACCGTGAACCTCCTCGCCTTCGGCTGGGGCGGGATCTATCTGTGGCGGAAGCGCTATCCCGGGCGCCTGTACGCGCACGCGCTCGCGCTCGGCCAGTCGCTCCTTATCGCCCAGGTCGCCCTCGGGCTCCTGCTCCTCTCCGACGGCCGGCGGGCTCCCGACAAGCTCCACTACGCGTACGGGTCGTTCGCGCTCCTCGCCGCGCTGTCGCCCTGGCTCTACGCGCCGCCCGTGCCGGCCCGGCGCCTCGCTTGGTTCGTGGGAGCTACCCTCCTGGCAACGGCGCTCTCGATCCGCGCGTTCACCACGGCATGAGCCGGATCAACCCCACAGTCCGCGGCTTCGCGATCATCCTCCTGATCGCCGTCGGGATCTGGCTGCTCCAGCTGCAGACGGCGCTCTTCAGCCTGCTCTTGATCGCACGGATCGCGTTCTTCCTCGCGATCGCCTTCTTCCTCTTCCTGCTCTGGCGCGAGCGCCGCGGAGATATCGCCATGTGGTCGGCGAGCTCGCGCGCGGTGTTCTACGGCGCTGTGGGCCTCGCCGTCGTGAACGTGGGCGCTGCGATCCTGGCTCCCTATCCGAGCGGGAGCCTCGAGATGCTCGTCTTCATCTTCGTGCTCGTCGCGTCTGGCTACTCACTTTGGCGCGTCTGGCGCCGCGAGCACACGCACGGTTATTAGGCGGTCTGGGCGGCAGCGCTCTGTCGCGCGAAGCTCGAGCGCCCGCGTGCCGTCGGGTGACGTCCGAGGCGGGCGGGCCGGCGTCGCCGACGCCGCTCTCCCCGCCCACCCGCTCGAACGTTGGGCCCGAATCCGCTTGCAGTGGGCCGAGTTGGGAGGCTGGACACATCGGGCCGCACGGTGCCGCCTAGGTGACCTCCATGCGCTCGCCTTAACTCCAACCCGACTCGTGCAAGCTCCGGGCCATCCGCGTCGTATCGACCCCTGGAGCCGCAACCAGGAAACGACGCGAGCCCCAACCCCTCGAAGGGTTCCCGGGGTGAGGTCCTCGAAAAGGTTCGGTGGTTCCGAGACGAGTGTGAAGCGTCAAACCGAGGACCTCCCCTGACCAACTTGGAAACCTCCTTTCGAATGGTTGGCATGCCTCCGGAGCGGGAAGCCCCGGAGGTCGTTCGCGGCACGCCTACCCCGGGATAAGGGCAGCGCGGCGGTGGGTTATCCCGGTCGCTCGGGGAGAGAAACGAAAGCGACCGGCTCCCATGCGGCGACTGACATGATCAATCGCTTGGTGCTTCGGCGAGCCAAGCCGAAACACACCGCCGCGACCAGCGCCGCGAAGCCTGAGAAGAAGAATCCTCCACCCGGAGCGCCACCGAAACCTGCGGGCGGCGCAGAGGGGGCAGAGGGCCGAGGTGAATCGCTGGGGAGCGGAGGACGCCCCGGAGCTCCTCGGGAATGTGTGGCCCCGCCCGACCGGCCCCGGGAGTCGTCCGCGGGTGGCGGTGAAGAGCGAAGGCGACCGAAGGCGACCGTCACGAGCGCGTCGCTCACGGGAATTGGGGAGGCGACTGGCGCCCCGTCGAGTGACGGTCCCTGGACTCCCAGGAAACCGTGTGGCGAACCGGAGGTGCCCGGCGGCTCGGTCGGAGGCACCTCGGTCGGAGGCACCTCGGTCGGAGGCACCTCGGTCGGAGGCACCTGGTCGGTCGGAGGCACCTCGGTCGGAGGCACCGGCTCGGTCGGAGTCACCGGCTCGGTCGGAGGCACCGGCTCGGTCGGAGTCACCGGGTCGGTCGTCGGAGGCACCGGGTCGGTCGTCGGAGGCGGTGCGTCCAACGTTGGCGTGGTGACCGCTCCAGCGTCGTCCGTTGCCGTCGCGGTCCCTGCGTCAGTCAGTGTCGGGTCTTCGGCTCGACTCGTCGTAGCAAAGACGAGCGCGAGCGCAAATGAAGCCGCGAAGAGCGCGAGCCGCAGTGGCAGGCGAGGCCGAGCTAGCACCACGACACGACTATACCTGCCACCGGTCGAGCCTGTGCGAGGTTCGCAGCCGGTGCATGGGGCTATGGAAGAAGGGTAAACCTCAGGTCGAGGTCGAGATCCGGAGGCGAGCGGCCGCGCCGTCGAGCGAGTCGAGAATCTCGGACAGCTCCTGCGCCGTCCCGACGAAGATCGGTGTGTCTCGCTCGGTGTAGCGCGAGGCTTCGGTCTCGCGCAGCCGCATCATCAGCTGGAGGAAGTCGGCGGGGCTCTCGCACTCGAAGGCCGTCATGAACTCCTGGTCGTCGATCCCGAACGAGTACGTCGTGTGGTTCGTGATCGTGACGAAGCGGCTTCCGACCGCGGCGTGCTCCTGCATCGCGCGGCGGCGGTCGTCCATCGGCAGCGAGTACCACTCCCGCTTCTTTACGAAGGGGTAGACGACGAGGTAGGGCGCGCCGCGCGGTACGACCCGTCGCGGCCGCTTGCTCGTGTCCTCAAAGTACTGCGACGGCTTGGTGGTGGCGAGGTAGGAGTATGGCGTCGTCAGATAGGGCGCGAGCGGGGTCCCGTTCAGGTCGGTGGTCAGCTCGCGGAGGTCGTCGTAGCGCTCGGTGAGCTTCCAGAGCATGAAGTCGACCTCGGGCCTGACGCCGACGAGGCTGTAGGAGCGGAGCTCCATCCGCTCCTGCCAGGCCGAGACGACCTCGGAGAAGGCCTCCTTGCCCGCATTGCGCTCCTCGATCGGAAGGAGCAGCCAGGCGGGATCCGCCTTGTAAAGCGTGTACGCGACGTATTGCGTCGAGGTCTCCCCGGGCACGGCGCAATCGTAGCCGCTTGCGTCACGTTTCCCGCCCTACCTTCGAAGGGCGGGCCCGCTCGCAAGCGGGCAGCTGGGCGGGCCCGCGCCTAGTCGGCGACGGCGAGGGTGACGCCGGCCTCGGGCATCTGGCGCACGTCGGCGCGGGATGCGAAGAGGCCTTCCTTCGACATGAGGAAGAGCTCCGGGATGATCTCCGCGCGCACCTGGCCGTTAGCGAAGACGCGAACGACCGAGCTCTGCGAGACGACGACGGCGATCGCGTTCGTCTGCCGGCTCACCGAGGCCGCGGCGGCGTGCCGCGTGCCGAGTCCGGGGAGGAAGTTCTCCTCGGCCCCGACCTCGACGTCCACGTAGCGGCCGGCCGAGACGAAGGTGCCGTCGTCCCTGACGACAAACGCGCCGTCGAGCTGGGAGAGCTCCTTGACCGTCTCGCGGAACTCGGGGCGCTCGACGTGCAGGACGTCCTCGGGGTGCCCGTAGAGCGGGTCGAGGAGGAGTGAGCGCGACTGCGCGAGCACGTTGTCCACGTCTCCGATGACGAAGAGCGTGCCGACCTTGCGGCCCTCGCGTCCCTCACGCGCGAGCTCCACTGCGAGGTGGACGACGCTCTCGAGAGTGCGGCGCCGCTTCTCGTCGCAGCGCGTGCTGCGGCAGACGGAGCCGTACGTGGCCTCGAGGAACTCGGGCTGGGCTTGCGTGGCCATGCTCTGGCTACAACCGGCGTCCGGGCGCTCGTATTCCCACGGGCTAGGCTTGAACAGGCATGACCGCCACCGCAGAAAGCCGCACGGAGCGCATCGAAGCGCAGCTCAAGGGCATCCCCACGAAGCCGGGTGTGTACCTCTTCCGCGGGTCGAAGGACACCGTCCTCTACGTGGGGAAGGCCAAGTCCCTGCGCTCCCGCGTGCGGTCGTACTTCCGCGGTGGTGACTCGCGTCCTGGGCTCGAGAACCTCACGGAGCGGGTGGAGCGCATCGAGGTGATCGTGACCTCGAACGAGACCGAGGCCTTCCACCTCGAGCAGAACCTCATCCGCCGGCACCGGCCGCCCTTCAACGTCCGCCTGCGTGACGACAAGTCCTATCCCTACATCGCGGTGACCGTGGAGGACGACTATCCCCGCGTGATGTTCACGCGCGAGCGGCATCGCCGCGGGGTCGTCTACTTCGGCCCGTACGCGAACGCGAAGAAGGTGCGGGAGACCCTTGACGTCCTCAACCGCGTCTTCGCGTACCGGCCTTGTGAAGGGCCGCAGCCCGGGCGCCATTCCGGCATTCCATGCCTCGACTACCACATCGAACGCTGCCTGGCGCCGTGCGTCGGCTACGTCTCGAAGGAGGACTACCGCGAGATCATCGACCGCGTCATCGAGTTCCTCTCGGGCGAGTCGGGGCCGATCCAGCGCGAGCTGGAGGGGAAGATGCGCGTGGCTGCCGAGCAGCAGGACTTCGAGGCTGCAGCCCGCTATCGAAACCGCCTCTACT
The DNA here is from genome assembly GCA_035296905.1 of Gaiellaceae bacterium. Taxonomy (GTDB): domain Bacteria; phylum Actinomycetota; class Thermoleophilia; order Gaiellales; family Gaiellaceae; genus DATEOR01. The sequence continues at coordinate 17,078 of DATHAA010000073.1, read as the reverse complement.
CGGTGCGGCACCTGGCCGAGCGGCAGGCAGCGGACAAACGCGCGATCGGCACCGTCGACGTGATCGGCATCGCGGTCGGGGACGACGGCGCGGCGGTGCAGGTCTTCCCGCTCCGGGGCGGCCGTCTCACCGACCGGCACAGCTTCTTCCTCGAGAACGTCGCCGGCCAGGACCTCGACTCGCTCCTCGAGGCCTTCGCGCTCGAGTACTACGGGAGCGCGCCGAGCATCCCGCCACAGATCATCGTCCCGCCCGAGGCGCGGCCGAGCGAGGCGCTTTCCGAGTTCCTCTCGGAGGAGCGCGGCTCCCGTGTCGAGGTGCGGCCCGCCCAGCGCGGCGAGAAGCGGCGGCTGCAGGAGCTCGCACAGCAGAACGCCGAGCTCGCGCTCGAGCACGACACCGCGCAGACCGAGCGCACCCGCCTCCGCCGCATCGAGGCGCTCGAGGAGCTTCGCGAGTCCCTCAACCTCGAAAGCCTTCCGCTGCGGATCGAGTGCTTCGATATCTCGAACATCCAGGACCAGGCGCCCGTCGGCTCGATGGTCGTCTTCGAGGACGCCCTGCCCAAGAAGGCGCACTACCGCAAGTTCGGGATCCGCAAGGAGGGCGGACAGGACGACTTCGCGATGATGGCCGAGGTCGTGTCGCGCCGGTTCGCCCGCGCCCAGCCGGCTACGACCACCGGGGAGTACGACGATGGCTTCGCCTCGATTCCGAACCTCGTGGTCATCGACGGCGGCAAGGGTCAGCTTTCGGCGGCGCTCGCCGCCATGCAGGCCTACGACCTTCCGCGTGTGGCGGTGATCTCGCTCGCGAAGAGGGAGGAGGAGGTCTTCGTGCCCGGCCGGCCTGACCCGATCGTGCTCGACTCGGCCTCGCCGGGCCTCCAGCTCCTACAGCGGATCCGCGACGAGGCGCACCGCTTCGCACTCGGCTTCCACCGCCAGCGGCGCGAGTCTCGCGCGCACGAGTCGATTCTCGACGCGCTACCCGGAGTCGGGCCGGCGCGCCGCCGCGCGCTCATCAGGCACTTCGGCTCGCCGGAGCGGATCCTCGCCGCGGGGCCCGAGGAGTTCGAGGGCGTTCCCGGAGTGCCGGCGAAGACGGGCAGGCAGATCTACGCCGCGCTGCACAAAGCCGGGAGGCCCTAGTCGTCGCGCTGTTCGAGTGCGCGTCGAAGCCCAGAGCCGAAACCGCCTTCCGTCTCGGGCTCGTTGCGGGCGACGTCGTACTCCTGCGGCTCGGCGCCCCCAAGGGCGCCCCGAAGGCCTGACCGAATCCGCTCTCGTGCTCCTGCACGATCGACTGCTCGTGGAGGCTGCTTGCGAGCGCGAGCTTGGACAGGAGCCCGTTGCGGAGGAGGATCTCACCGAGGAGATCCCCGGTCCGGTCCTGCTCGTTGAGCGCGGCTTCGAGCTCCTCGCTCGTGAGCAAGCCTCGCTGGACCAGTAGCTGGCCGAGCGGACGCCAGTACGCGTCGTGGTCGGCTTCGTTGAGCGGCTCGGGCACGAAGATCCCCTACCGCGGATGTCGGCGCGGATCGGGTGGCGCGGCATCCCTCGGAGGGGTTATGCGCTGCCGTCGTCGCCTGCGAGGAACGGATAGCGGTAATCCGTCGGCGGGTTGAACGTTTCCTTGATGGTGCGAGGGCTCACCCAGCGGATGAGATTCCACATCGAGCCGGCCTTGTCGTTCGTGCCCGAGGCCCGTGAGCCACCGAACGGCTGCTGTGCCACGACCGCGCCCGTCGGCTTGTCGTTCAGGTAGAGGTTGCCCGCCGCGTAGCGGAGCTTCTCCTCGGCGTCGACGAGCGCGAGCCGGTCGTCCGAAAAGATTGCGCCGGTGAGCCCGTACCGAGCGGTCTTGTCGACGAGGTCGAGGGTCTCGTCCCACTTCTTCTCCGGGTAGACGTAGGCGGTCACCACCGGACCGAACAGCTCGTCGCGCAGGAGGCGGAAGTTCGGGTCCTCGGTCTCGATCACCGTGGGCTCGACGAAGTACCCCTCGCTATCGTCGACGCCTCCGCCGACGACCACGCTCGACTTGGCGTGAGCCTTCGCCTCCTCGATCGCCTCCTTCTGCGTCTTGAAGGAGCTCGCGTCGATGACTGCGCCCATGAAGTTGGAGAAGTCGGACACGTCGCCGACCCGAAGCTCTCCGACCTGTGCGACGAGGCGCTCCTTGAGCTCGGGCCAGAGGTTCGAGGGCGCGTAGACGCGGGAGGCCGCGGAGCACTTCTGCCCCTGGTACTCGAAGGAGCCGCGCACGATCGCCGTCGCGAGCTCGTCCACGTTGGCGGTCGGGTGCGCGACGATGAAGTCCTTGCCGCCCGTCTCACCGACGATGCGCGGGTAGTTTCGATAGTCGGCGATGTTCGCGCCGATCGTCTTCCACATGGACTGGAAGACCGGGGTGGAACCGGTGAAGTGGACGCCTGCTAGCTCGGGGCTCGCGAGCGCGGCGTCGCCGATGTCCTTGCCGGACCCGTAGACGAGGTTGACCACGCCGTCGGGCAGCCCGGCCTCCTGGAGGAGCTTCATCGTGTAGTAGGCCGAGAGCATCGCAGTGCCGGCCGGCTTCCAGACCGACGTGTTGCCCATGAGCGCAGGGGCGGTCGGCAGGTTCCCGCCGATGGCCGTGAAATTGAACGGCGTTACGGCGAAGACGAAGCCCTCGAGCGGGCGGTACTCCATCCGGTTCCAGGAGCCCGGTCCCGAGAAGGGCTGCTCCTCGTAGACCCGGTTCATGAAGTAGGGGTTGAAGCGCCAGAAGTCGATGAGCTCGCAGGCGGCATCGATCTCGGCCTGGTGTGCGGTTTTCGACTGGCCGAGCATCGTGGCGGCGTTGAGCGTGTCGCGCCAGGGGCCGGCGAGGAGCTCGGCGGCGCGGTAGAAGACCGCGGCACGCTCCTCCCACGGGAGCCGGTGCCAGTCCTGCCAGCCCTTGCCCGCGGCCTCGATCGCCATCTCGACTTCCTTCGCCCCGCCCTGGTGGACGTTCGCGAGGACGTGGTCCTTGTCGTGCGGCATGACCGCCGTCTTGAAGGTCCCGGTCTCGACCTCCTTGCCGCCGATGATGCACGGGATCTCGGGCTGCTCGCGCTTCATCTGCTCGAGGCGGAGCTGGAGGCTTGCGCGCTCGGGCGACCCGGGTGCGTAGGTGCGAATGGGCTCGTTGACAGGCGGAACCGGCTTGAAGATTCCTGGTGCGCTCACGCAGGGGATTATGCGCACCCGGGGCCTCGGGTGCCGCGGAAGAGCGCTGCTATGGCGATTTTTACAATTTGACCGTTGTAATCATCGTGAGCCGATGTTAGGTTGGCCTCCGCCCCGATACCCGCGAGCGGGCGTCTTCGCGGGGGCCGGACGCCCCTGCCTGACGGGATGCGCCCCTTTCTCGGCGCAGAAGGATGCGTCGGTTCGAAGCGGGGCGGCAACCGACTGGAATCGGGCGGCCGCCCCGTTTCGGTTCATTCTTCGCCACTGTCGGCCGAGCGGGCATTGTACGAGCGTGCGAGCGGGCATTGTATGAGCGTGCAAGTGCTCTCGTATGAGGTCCCAAGCTGGGGAGTGGGCGAGCTCTACCTCGAGGGAGAGCGGCTTCTCTACCACGAGCTTCCCTCCGCTCGGGAGACGCGCGCGGAGGCGATCGAGCACCCGCTGGCCGACCGCGTGCGCCGGTATTTCGCCGGCGAGAGCGTTTCGTTCGACGACGTCGAGGTCGACCTCTCCTGGGGCACGGAGTTTCAGGTCGCTTTCGCGGAGGTCCTGCGGGCGGTGCCCTACGGCGAGACGGTCACCTACGGCGAGCTCGCCGCCCTGGCCGGCCATCCGAACGCACAGCGCGCCGCAGGCACGTTCTGCGCCGACAACCGCTTCCCGCTGGTCGTGCCGTGCCACCGCGTGGTGTCGGCGGGCGGCCTGGGCGGATATGGGTCGCTGGGCGGCGAGTACAAGCGGCGCCTTCTCGAGCTCGAGCATGCTCTCTGAGCATGCTCTCTGAAGACGTCCGCGCCGAGCTCGCCGGGATTGACCCGCGCAAAGGATGCTGCCGTCTCGCTGAGCTTTCGGCGCTCGTGCGTACCGCGGGAAGCGTCCACTTCAGGGGAGGGGGGCGGATCTCCCTTCATCTAGAGGTGGCGAGCCCGGCCGTCGCGCGGCGCGCCTTCGCGCTTCTGCGGTCGTATGACGTGCCCGGAGAGATCCGCACGTTCAAGAGCCAGGCGTTCGAGCACGCGACGCGCTTTCAGATCCACATCGACGACGATGCACGCGCGCTCCAGGTGCTGAACGAGGCCGGCGTGCTCGACTCGCGCCTCGCGCCGCTGGAGCGGCCGCCCGCGCGAGTCGTGGGCCGCTCGTGCTGCCGGGCCGCGTACCTGCGCGGCGCGCTCCTGGCCTCCGGCTCGGTGAGCGGGCCGCGGAACGCCCATCTCGAGCTTCGCAGCTCGAATGTCGAAGGAGCCGAGCTCCTCGCCTCGCTTGCGGAGGCCGAGGGATTCCGGCTCGCGGTCCACGACCGAGGCCGTCATGCCGTCGCCTACGCCAAGTCCACGGTCACGATCCCAGAGCTTCTCGCCTTTCTCGGAGCCCACCAGGCCGCCCTCGGCTTGGAGGAGAGCGCCGTCGTTGCCTCCACCCGCGCCCGGGCGAACCGGCTCGCCAACGCCGACCACGCGAACATCGTCCGCGCGAGCCGCGCTGCGGACACGCAGCTTCGCGCGATCCGCCGGCTCGAATCGGACGGCCGGCTCGAGCATCTCTCGCCCGAGCTGCGCGAGATCGCCCGGTTGCGGGCCAGGAACCCGACCCTCTCCCTCACGGAGCTGGCGCGGCGCCTAAGGCCGCCCGCGACGAAGGCGGCCGCACACCGGCGGCTCGCAAAGCTGCAGAAGCTGGCCGAGCGCTGACGCTTCTCTGGCAATTCCTGGATGGGTTGGGGTTGCCTTCGCCTCACTTCCACGTCTATGTTGGAGAGGAGCGGGTCCGTGCTCGTCGGTATGTCGGATTCAGACCCCGTCCGGCATCACGGTCCGGAGCGCGGTTCAACCGGAGGGGGAGGTCGTCCTCGGAGCTTCCCCTCCGGCCCGCTCGCTTAGAATCGCCGGCGCTGGGGGAGAGCGAACTGGGAGTGTGTAGATGCCGCTGCGCATAGGAATCAACGGTTTCGGGCGAATCGGGCGGAACTTCTTCCGCGCTGCGAGGGCCCGTGACGCCGACCTCGAGGTCGTGGCGGTGAACGACATCGGGGACGCCAAGACGATGGCGCACCTCTTGAAGCACGACTCCGTGCTCGGCGCGCTCGATGCCGAGGTGGAGGCCTCCGATGGGGCGATCGGCGTCGACGGCAAAGAGTTAAAGCTCCTCACCGAGCGCGATCCGGCCGATCTCCCGTGGGGCGATCTCGGCGTCCAGGTCGTGATCGAGTCGACGGGGCTCTTCACGAAGCGGGAGGACGCCCAGAAGCATCTCGACGCCGGCGCGGAGAAGGTGATCATCTCCGCCCCCGCGACCGACCCGGACGTGACCATCGTGCTGGGCGTCAACGACGAGGCCTACGACAAGGAGAACCACCGGATCGTCTCCAACGCGTCGTGCACCACGAATTGCGTCGCGCCGCTCGCCAAGGTGCTGAACGACTCCTTCGGGATCGAGGTCGGCTTCATGACGACGATTCACGCCTACACGAACGACCAGCGGATCCTCGATTTGCCGCATTCCGACCTCAGGCGCGCGCGGTCGGCTGCGATCAACCTGATCCCGACGTCCACGGGCGCCGCGAAGGCGATCGGCGTCGTCATCCCGGAGCTCAAGGGGAAGGTCGACGGCGTCGCCATTCGCGCTCCGGTCCCCGACGGCTCGGTCGTCGACCTGACCGCCCACCTCGGCAAGGAGGTCAGCGTCGAGGAGGTCAACGGCCGCTTTATGGAGTCGGCCGACAAGGGCGCGTTCGAGGGGATCCTGCACTATTCGGACGAGCCACTCGTCTCCACCGACATCATCGGAAGCTCGTACTCGTCGATCTTCGACAGCGACCTGACGATGACCCACGGCGACGAGGTCAAGGTGTTCGCGTGGTACGACAACGAGTGGGGCTACAGCTGCCGGCTCGTGGACCTCTCGCAGCGCCTCTTGTAGCCGTGCACCGGCCGCGGTCTGTCCGGGAGGCCGACGTCTCCGGCAAGAACGTTCTCGCACGCGTGGACTTCAACGTCCCGCTGGAGAACGGGCGGGTTGCCGACGATACGCGGATCCGCGCGGCGCTGCCGACGATCCGGCTCGTCCTCGACGGCGGGGCGCAGAAGCTCCGTCTCTGCTCGCACCTGGGCCGGCCCAAGGGAGAGGACCCGTCGCTTTCGTTGAAGCCGGTCGAAGAGCATCTGCGCACGCTCGTGGACGATCCGCGCATCGCCGTTCTCGAGAACACGCGCTTTCATCCGGGCGAGACGAAGAACGACCCTCAGTTCGCGCGAGAGCTTGCCGATGGATGCGATCTCTACGTCGACGACGCGTTCGGATCTGCGCATCGCGCGCATGCGTCCACGGAGGCGGTCGCGCATCTCCTCCCGGCGTACGCCGGCTTGCTGCTCGAGCGCGAGCTCGAGGAGCTTGGCTCGCTGCTCGAGGACCCGGCGCGTCCGTTCGTCGCCGTGCTCGGCGGGGCGAAGGTCGAGGACAAGATCGGCGTCCTCGAGTCGCTCGCCGGGAAGGCGGACGCGGTGCTTGTCGGCGGGAAGATGGCGGAGGAGGTCGAGCCCCGCGAGAAGGTCCTGCTGCCGACGGATGTGGTGGCGGCTTCGGCGTTCGAGGCGGATGCGGACGCGAAAGTCATGGCGGCTGACTCTGTTCCCGAGGGCTGGCTGGGGCTGGACGTCGGGCCGAAGACGCGCGGGGCGTTCGCGGCGAAGATCGCGGAGGCCGGGACCGTGTTCTGGAATGGGCCCATGGGCGTCTTCGAGTGGCCGCGGTTCGCGGAGGGGACGGAGGCGGTCGCGCGGGCCGTGGCTGCCTCGGAGGGGCACACGGTGGTCGGCGGCGGCGATTCTGTGCGCGCCGTGCAGGAGCTGGGGCTGGCCGAGCGGATCGACTGGGTGTCGACGGGCGGCGGAGCCTCGCTCGAGTTCCTCGAGGGCAAGGAGCTCCCTGGGGTCGTCGCCATCCCGGAGGTCTGATTTGCACACTTTCCGCACACCCCCGTTTCCCACGCGCGCGCCTTTTCCGAATAGGCTGAGATTGGAGGGAGGCCCGCGGTGGCCCCGGCGAAAATGCTGATTGCTGGGAACTGGAAGATGTTCAAGGGGCCCTCCGAGACCCGGGGCTTCGCCGATGCCTTCGAGCCTCCCGACGGGGTCGACGCGGTCCTTTGCCCGCCCTATCCGTCCCTCGCCGCCGCGGTCGAAGCCGGCCTCACCACCTATGCCCAGAGCGTCCACTGGGCGCCCGAAGGAGCGTTCACGGGCGAGGTCTCGGCTCCCATGCTCCTCGAGCTCGGCGTGCAGGGCGCCATCGTCGGCCACTCCGAGCGCCGCCAGCTTTTCGGCGAGACCGACGAGACTGTCGCGCGCCGCACCATCGCCGCGCTCGAGCACGGCCTCGGCGTGATCGCGTGCGTCGGCGAGTCCGAGGAGGAACGGGAGGCCGGCCAGACCGAGCTCATCCTGCGGCTCCAGGTCGAATCGATCCGCGATGCCGTCGGCCCGCACGAGCGGCTCGTCATCGCGTACGAGCCGGTGTGGGCGATCGGCACCGGCAAGACGGCCACGCCTGACCAGGCCCAGGAGGCCCACGCGTTCATCAAGGGCCTCGTCGACGTGCCTGTGCTCTACGGCGGCTCCGTCAAGCCGGAGAACGCAGACGAGCTCCTTTCCCAGGCCGACGTCGACGGCGCGCTCGTCGGCGGCGCGTCTCTCGAAGTCGACTCCTTCACGACGATTTGCCAGTCGGCAGCCCGTATCCGCTCGTAGCGCTCGTCATCCTCGACGGCTGGGGCTGCGCGCCGCCCGGGCCGGGGAACGCCGTCGAGCTCGCGAGCACCCCCGTTTTCGACCAGCTCTGGCGCCGCTACCCGCACACGACGCTCGAAGCCTCCGGCGAGGCGGTCGGCCTGCCGCGCGGGCAGATGGGGAACTCCGAGGTTGGCCATCTGACGATCGGCTCCGGCCGCGTGGTCGACCAGGACTTCGTGCGGATCAACCGCTCGATCGAGCGCGGCGACTTCTTCGAGAACGCGGCGCTCGGTGACGCATTCCACCGTGCGAAGGAGCGCGGGACGAACGTCCACCTGCTCGGGCTCGTCTCCTACGGCGGCGTGCACAGCCACATCGATCACCTCCGCGCGCTGACCGAGCTCGGCAGGCGGGAAGGGATGGCCGAACGCACCTTCGTGCACGCCTTCACGGACGGGCGCGACGTGTCGCCGCACTCGGCCCGCAGCGACCTGGCCGAGCTCGTCAGCGCCGGCATCCATGTCGTCACCGTCTGCGGGCGCTACTACGCGATGGACCGCGACCAGCGCTGGGATAGAACCCACCGCGCGCTCGGTGCGATCGTCGACGGCGAGGGAATGCCGGCGGAGGACGCTGTGGTCGCGATCGAGGCGAGCTACGAGACCGGCATCACGGACGAATTCGTCGAGCCGGTCGTTCTCCCGGGGCCCAGGCTCGGCCCGGGAGACGCGGCGATCTTCTTCAATTTCCGCCCGGACCGTGGTCGGCAGCTGTCCCAGCTCCTGCTCGAGCGCCAGTACGACCTCGCGACGATGACCCGTTACAGGGACGATTTCGACTGCCCGGTCGCCTTCGCGGAGCAAGAGGTCGCGGACACCCTCGCGGAGGTGCTCGCAGAGCACGGCGTCCGGCAGCTCCATCTTGCCGAGACCGAGAAGTACGCGCACGTCACGTACTTCTTCAACGGCGGCCGCGAGGACGAGTGGGAGGGGGAGACCCGCGTCCTCGTCCCATCGCCGCAGGAGGTCGCTACGTACGACCTGAAGCCGGAGATGTCGGCAGTCGAGGTCACCCGCCGGTTCGAGGAGGAGATCGCGGATGGCTATCGCTTCGCGATCGTCAACTTCGCGAACCCGGACATGGTGGGGCACACCGGCGTGATCCCGGCGGTGGTCCGAGCGGTCGAGACGGTGGACTCCTGCCTCGGCCGCGTCGTCGCGGCGGTGGAGCGCCTCGGCGGTGTGTGCCTCGTCACCGCCGACCACGGCAACGCGGAGCAGATGCTGGAGCCGGACGGCACGAGCCCGCACACCGCGCACACGACCAACCCGGTGCCGCTTTTCCTCACGATCGACGGCGCGAGGCTGGCCGACGGCGGAACGCTCGCCGATCTCGTCCCAATCTCCCTCAATCTGCTCGGAATTCCCCCAAGCGTGGGAATGACCGGGAGGGATCTCGTTACTTAACGTGTGAGGAGGCGGCTATACTTGCCGCCACTCAGCGGCCATCCGGACACCTTTCAGTGCCTCTGTCACAGCCCGACTTCGACCTCCTGCGCAAAGCGCAGCGTGGTGACGAGCGGGCGTTCCGGGTAATCGTCGAGACCTACGAGACGCCGGTCTTCAACTACGTCCTTCGCATGGTGGGCGACCGAGCGCTCGCAGAAGACCTCACACAGGAGATCTTCCTGCGGATCTACCAGGGCCTCGCCGGCTTTTCGCTCCGCTGCCGCTTCACCACGTGGCTCTTCCAGGTCGCGAAGAACCGCGTGCTCGACGAGCTTCGCGCCCGTGAGCGCAAGCCGCAGAGCTTCCTGACCCTGGACGACATGCCGCCGCTCGAAGTCGTCGACGCGCCGCCCGAACGGGTCGAGATCATCGACGCCGTCTGGCGCGCGGTCGCTGCGCTCAACCCCGATCTCAAGATGGCGCTCCTCCTGCGCGACATCGTCGGCCTCTCGTACACGGAGATCGCCGACTCCCTCGAGATCACGCTCGCCACCGTGAAGTGGCGGATCTTCAAGGCGCGCGAAGAGGTGCAGCACGCGCTCGCCCGCGAGGGCGTCGACGTCGAGTTCGGCGGCGAGCGCGCCGCGTCGTCCTAGACGCCTGACTCCAGTCGCAGCGCCAACGGCTCGGGCAGGTCGCGCTCTCGGATCTCCGCCTGCGTCTTCTGGACGGGATACTCGACGCGGCGGTACACGGCAGTCTGCGCATCGAAGTCGAGCAGGAGCCAGGCGGCATGCGGGTTCCCGTCGCGCGGCTGGCCGACCGAGCCGGGGTTGAGGAGCCAGCGCTCGCGGGCGAGGTCGACGTCGGAGCCTTCCTCGCCCAGCGCGAGCGTCAGCTCCTCGGCACCGAAGCGAAGCGCGACGTGGCTGTGCCCGACGAGCACGAGCGGCTTCTCGGTCGCTTCGAGCGAAAGGAACGCGACCTCGGGTGCGAGCACGTACTCCCACACCGGGTCACGGGGGCTCGCGTGGTAGAGCTCTGCACGGTCGAGCACCGCTGACGGCGAGAGCGACTCGAGGTAGCGGCGCGGCTCGTCCTCCAGCACCTCGGCGGTCCAGCGTGCGCTGACCGCGGCATCCGGCGAGAAATTCTCCAGGTCGATGCGACCGAGGACGCCGAGGTCGTGGTTTCCTATCAGGCAGACGTCGGCGTGTTCGGCCACGAGCGTGCAGCAGCGGTTCGGGCGCGGCCCGTAGCCGACGAGGTCGCCCAGGCACCAGAGCTCGTCGGGCGACTCGGCGTCGATTGAGCGAAACACCGACTCGAGCGCATGGAGATTCCCGTGAATGTCGGAGATGACGGCCACTCGCACGGCAGCCGGACGTTAGCGAAGCGCGCGGGTCTGATCGCCCTCGCGGTCTTCTGGGTCGCCTCGGGGTTTTTCCTCTGGAGGACGAGCGTGCCGCGGCTCGACATCCCGGCCCTCGATCGGTGGGACTACTTCACTGCCGCGGAGCTCGCGAGGGCGGACGAGTACCGCCGCGTGAGCCGCGCGCTCCTGCTCGGATCGCTGGCGGTGCAGGTCTTCGTCATGTTCCTGCTCGTCTGGAAGGCGCGGCCGCTTGCCGACGCACTGGGAGGAATTGGCCGCGGCCGGATCCGCACCGGAGTCCTCGTTTCGCTCGCCGCCGTCATTGCCCTCTGGCTGGCGACGCTTCCGCTCGGGGCGATTTCGCTCTGGTGGCGGCGGCGCTATGGGCTTTCCACGCAGAGCGCGATTGGCTGGCTGCGCGACCAGGCGGTGGCCGTGGGCGTCGAATGCCTGCTGGTCGCCGCCGCGGCGGCGGTCACGCTCGGCCTCGCTGCCTGGCTCGGACGTTCGTGGTGGCTGGCCGCCGCGCCGCTCTTCGTTCTCGCAGGAGTCCTCTACTTCATCGCGCAGCCCCTCTTGATCCAGCCCCTCTTCAACAGGTTTCACCCACTCGATGACGAGCGGCTGACCGCGGAGATCAAGGAGCTGGGCGCGAAGGAGGGCGTGACCGTGGACAAGGTGCTCGTCGCGGACGCGAGCAGGAGGACGACGACCGCAAACGCGTACGTCTCGGGCCTCGGGCCCACGAAGCGCGTCGTCTTTTACGACACGATGCTGGACGGCCGCTTCTCTTCGCCCGAGCTTGAGTCCGTCGCCGCGCATGAGCTCGGCCATGTCGCCAGGAGCCACATCTGGAAGGGGCTCGGCTGGTTCGCGCTCATCGCGATCCCCGGCGTCTTTCTCGTCTGGTGGTTCACGGAGCTGCGCGGGGGCCTGCCGGACCCCCGACTCGTGCCGCTTGGCCTCGCGGTCGCGCTCGTCTACGCGCTCCTCGTCTCTCCGTTCGGGAATCTCGTCTCGCGCCGCTACGAAGCGGAGGCCGACTGGATGGCGCTCATCGCGACCAATGACCCGCAGAGCTTCATCGACCTCGAGAAGACGCTGACTGTCACGTCGCTCGGCGACCCGGACCCGCCGGTCTGGTCGAACCTGCTCTTCGGGACGCATCCCACCCCGATGAAGCGCATCGGGATGGCCGAAACGTTCAGGAACCGCTAGAGCCCTGCTCCGGCAGGTTCCTGATCCCCTCGCGCGTCGACCACTTCGACCAGCTGTCGTTCATCGCGTCGATGAGCTCGCGCATGAAGCGCGGAGACATGTTGACGCGGGCGACGACGACGCCGGGCACGTCTCCCTCTTCGACCTCGTGGTCGATGCGGGCGAACGTGAGCGTGAACTCATAGTCGGAGAAGCTGACGTTGGCGAAGTTCGCGTAAACACCTGCCAGGTTCTCCGGGTCGAGGTGGATGTTGAGCTGACGCTCCTGGGGCTCCTCGTCCACGGCTCTACGATATAGCCGCATGACGGCCAAGGCGATTGCAAGGCTCGAACGAGGGCTCGAGGAGGGGCTCGGTGTGCCCGTTGCGCTCGAGCGCCCGTCGAACCCCGAGCACGGCGATTACGCGACCAACGCGGCCCTCCGCGCCGCACCGGTCCGGCGCAAACCCCCGATGGAAATCGCCGAGGAGCTTCGTGTCGTCGCAATCGACCTCCCCGGGGTGAGGGACGCCGCGGTCGCGCCGCCCGGCTTCGTCAACCTCCAGCTCGACCCCGCCTGGTACGGAGAAGTTCTCGGCGAGATTCTCGCCGCGGGCGACGACTTCGGCGGCGGCTCGGCGGCGGAGCGGGAAAACGTGCAGGTGGAGTTCGTCTCGGCGAACCCCACGGGGCCGCTCACGGTCGCGTCCGCGCGGAACGCGGCGTACGGAGATTCCGTTGCCCGGCTGCTCGACTTCGCAGGCCACACTGTCGATCGCGAGTTCTACGTCAACGACGGAGGCGCGCAGATCGACCTCTTCCACCAGTCGGTCGAGGCCAGGCGCAAAGGAGAGGAGCCGCCACTGGACGGCTACCAGGGCGACTACGTGGGCGAGCTCGCTGCGCTCGATGCCGACCCCGTGAAGGCGATGGAGGAGCGCATCCGCGAGACGCTCGAGCGCTTCCGCGTGCACATGGACCTCTGGGTGCACCAGAGCGAGATGGAGCCGCTCGTCGACGAGGCGCTCTCCGAGATCGAGCTCTATGAGAAGGAAGGGGCGCGCTGGCTCGCGACAACGGGGTGGGGGGACGACAAGGACCGCGTGGTCCTCCGCTCGGACGGGCGGCCGACGTACTTCGCCGTCGACATCCCGCACATGCGGCTCAAATGGAACCGAGGGCACGAGCGGCTCATCTACGTGCTCGGAGCCGATCACCATGGCTACATCGCGCGGCTGAAGGCGATCGCGGGGGCGCTCGGACGAGACCCCGAGCACGTGGAGATCCTCATCTACCAGCTCGTCCACCTGACCGAGGGCGGCCACTCCCGCAAGGTCTCGAAGCGGCGGGGAGACGTCGTCTTCCTGGACGAGCTCCTCGACGAGATCGGCGTGGACGCGGCGCGCTGGCATCTGCTGTCACGGAGCCACGACCAGGCGATGGAGATCGACGTCGACCTCGCGCGCGAGCGGACCGACAAGAACCCGGTCTACTACGTCCAGTACGCGCACGCCCGGATCGCCGGCATCCTGCGAAACGCCGAGGGAAGGCCGGCCGCGCCGGAGCCGCTGGGTCAGGTCGCACCGGCGGAGCGCGAGCTGGTCAAGCGGCTCGCCGAGTTCCCTACGGTCGTCGCCGAGGCGACCGAGCGGCGCGGCCCGCACGCCCTCCCGACGTACGCCATTCGCGTCGCCGACGACTTCCATCGCTTCTACCACGACCACCGCGTGCTCGAGAGCGAGGAGGAGCCGTTTCGACTCGCGCTGTGCAATGCAACAGCGTCCGTGATCGCCCGCGCGCTCGACCTCATGGGGGTCGAACCACCCGAGCGGATGTAGATTCCCCGCCATGGCCGGCGGGAACGGAGTCGCACCGGACCGGAATCTCGCGCTCGAGCTCGTGCGCGTGACCGAGGCTGCAGCGCTCAGCTGCGCCCGCTGGGTGGGGCGCGGCGACAAGGAGGCCGCCGACCAGGCCGCCGTCGACGCCATGCGCGCGATGCTCGACACCGTGGCCATGAAGGGCGTAGTCGTGATCGGCGAGGGGGAGAAGGACGAGGCGCCGATGCTCTTCAACGGCGAGGAGGTCGGGAACGGCAACCCACCCGAAGTGGATGTGGCGGTCGACCCGCTCGAGGGCACCCGCCTCACGTCGGTCGGACAGCCGAATGCGATTGCCGTCATCGCCGTCGCGGAGCGCGGGACGATGTTCTTCCCGGGCGCCGCGGTCTACATGGACAAGATCGCCGCCGGTTCGGAGGTCGCGGATGCGATCGACATCACAGTCACGCCGCAGGAGAACGTCTCGCGCGCGGCCGAGGCCAAGGGCGTCAAGCCGACCGATATCACCGTCGTCGTCCTCGACCGCGAACGGAACGCCGACCTGATCTCCGGCCTGCGCGACGCGGGCGCGAAGGTCAACCTGATCACCGACGGCGACGTTGCCCCCGCGATCGCGGCGGCGCGGCAGGGCTCGGTCGTCGACCTGATGATGGGGATCGGCGGCACGCCTGAGGGCGTGATCGCGGCCGCTGCCGTCAAGTGCCTCGGCGGGGCGGTGCAGGGAAGGCTCTGGCCGCGTACCGACGAGGAGCGACAGTCGCTTCTCGACGACGGCTACGACCTCGAGAAGGTGCTGACGACCGACGACCTGGTCGCCGGGGACGATGTCTTCGTCGCGGCGACCGGCGTCACCGACGGCGCGCTCCTCAACGGTGTTCGGCTCTCGCGCGACGGGGCGGTCACGGACTCGATCGTCATGCGGTCGCGCTCCGGCACGGTCCGCCGCATCGAGGCCTACCACCACCTGGAGAAGCTCACGCGCTTCTCAGGAAGGGAATACCGCTAACTTCGCGCTGCCGTTACCGTCAGTAGTAAAAGACGTTATGAGACTGACGATGCTGGCGATGCTCCTTCCTCTCTCCCTGTCGCTCGCCGCCTGCGGCGGCGGTGGATCCGCCTCCACTGCCGCCAAGACGGACGCCGCGTCGCCGCCGACGACGACCGCGGCCGCGATCCCTTCCCTCGAGGAGCGCGCCCAGCTCTTCGCCTACGACGCCTCGACGCCGAAGGTCGTCGTAAAGGGGAAGAAGACGGAGCACGGCGCCGAGGTCGAAGACGTCACGTACAGCGCTCCGGCAGGGAACGTCGAGGCGTACATGGTGAGGCCTGAGGGGAAGCCGCGAGCGGTCGTTCTCTGGCTGCACTGGTTCGGCGAGGAGCCGAACACGAACCGCACCGAGTTCCTTCCCGACGCGGCCGCGCTTGCGAAGGACGGAGTGTTGTCACTCCTACCGCAGGGCAGCTTCCCCTGGGGCGGCGGGCTGAGCGGCGAGGTGGACAAGGACAGGCAGAGTGCGATCGACCAGGTGGTCGCGTTGCGCGCCGGGCTCGACGTGCTGCAGAAGGAAGCCGGCGACGTTCCGGTCGGCTTCGTCGGACACGACTACGGCGCGATGTTCGGTTCGCTCCTCGTCGCCGACGGCCGGCCCGACGCATACGTCCTTATGGCACCCGACGCGACGTTCGCCAACTGGTTCGTGAAGTACCTCCTCGGCGGGAAAGGGAGCGCGAGCGAGTACCAAGCTGCGTTCGCGCCCCTCGATCCCGTCAACTACGTCGGCGAAGCCGGGGCCGCGCCGGTGCTCTTCCAGTTCGCGAAATCGGATCCGTATGTGCCGGGCTACATCGCGGACAAGTTCGTGGAGGTCGCGCCCGAGGCCGAAGAGGGCGACTACGACGGCGGCCATGAGCTGGACGACAAGGCGCGAGCAGACCGGCTCGCCTGGCTCCGCGAGAACCTCGGGCTCGACTAGGCGCTAGGCGACGCCGGCGAACTCCTTTTCCTTCTCTGGCGAGTACTCGCCGGAGCGCGCGAGGCCGTTCATCTTCGCGCGGTGCGCGTAGGCCTCCTGGCCGGCGGCCACGTTCGCCTCGTCGCCTCGCCACGCCTTCAGCGCCGGGGCCTGGAGCGCCCGGCCGTAGGAGAACGAGAGCTCCCACGGATGCGGGCCGCGCTCGTTCATCGCGTTCAGGTGCGCGGTCGAATCCTCGTCCGTCTGTCCTCCTGACAGGAAGACGATGCCTGGCACCGATGCGGGCACGTGCTTGTACAGGACCTCAAGTGTGCGGTCGGCGACCTCGTCGACACCGGCTCGGTTCGACGCCTCGTAGCCGGAGAGCACCATGTTCGGCTTGAGGAGCGTTCCGGTCAGCTCGACACGCTGGTCGTGCAACTCGGTATAGACAGCCTGGAGCACCCGACCGGTCGCCTTCGCGCTTTCCTCGATCGTGTGCGTCCCGTCCTGGAGCACCTCCGGCTCGACGATCGGGACGATCCCCGCCTCCTGGCAGAGCGCCGCGTAGCGCGCGAGCGCGTGGGCATTCGTCCATACGCAGTACTCGCTGGGGAGGTCCTCGGAGATGGAGTACGTCGCGCGCCATTTGGCGAACTTCGCGCCCAGCTCCACGTACTCGTTCAGGCGCTCGCGAAGGCCGTCGAGGCCCTCTGTGATCGTCTCACCCTCGGCGAGGGCGAGCGGCTTCGCGCCCTTGTCGACCTTGATCCCCGGAATGACGCCTTTGCTCTCCAGGAACGCGGGGAACGGCGTGCCGTCCGCGGAGCTTTGGCGGATTGTCTCGTCGAAGAGGATCACGCCGCTGATGTGGTCCTCCGCGCCGGGCGTGGTGAAGAGCATGTCGCGGTACGCGCGCCGGCTCTCCTCGGTCGACTCGACGTCGATCGAGTCGAAGCGCTTTTTGATCGTCCCGTCGCTCTCGTCGGCGGCAAGGATTCCCTTGCCCGGAGCGACCAGCGCCCGGGCGATCGTCTCGAGCTCGTGCTCGGCCATGCTCGGCTCCTTCCTCGAAGTCACCTCGAGGATATCTTCCCTCAGGAGCACGAAACTAGTAGCATGCCGCGCTCGAGGGGCGGCGCTGCGGCGGCCGTCCCTCGGTCTTTCCGCCGCGTTAGGGGATGAGGCTGGGGAGCGCGGTGAAGAGGCCTGCGACGCGGTCGGAAAGAAGCGAGATGGTGAGGACGATCGCCGGGGTGATCACCGCCAGGATGATCGAGTACTCGGCCATTGTCTGACCGTCTGCGCGATGCAATTCGA
>DATHAA010000072.1:0-31249 GCA_035296905.1 Gaiellaceae bacterium | reverse complement strand
CGCCGATGTCGTCGATCAAGACCTCGAGCTCGTCTCGGACGAACTCGGGCGGGGCCTCGTGCACCGAGCGCACCTCGGTGGTCGACTGGGCCGTCAAAGCCACGATCGCACTCATGCCGTGACAGCCGAGCGCGGCGAAGGCCTTCAGGTCGGCCTGGATGCCCGCGCCGCCGCCGGAGTCCGAGCCCGCAATCGTGAGGCACCTGGGTACCACGGGCGATGAGGCTAGCATCGCCCCTGTGGCGATCGTGACCTGGGACGAGCTCCTTCAGGGCGAGGAGCTCGCATATCGAACCGAAATCCCGGCCCGGCGGGCCGACGTCGTTCCCATTTCGGACGGGCTGCATCCCCGCGTCATCGACTCGCTCGCAAGCCTCGGCCTCAACGGCCTCTACCGCCACCAGGCCGAAGCCTTCCTCGCCGCCGAGCGCGGCGAGCACCTCGTCGTCTCGACCGGGACGGCGAGCGGCAAGACGCTGGCCTTCAACCTCCCCGTGCTGAACGCGCTCGCCGAGGAGCCGAAGCTCCGCGCGCTCTACCTCTATCCGACCAAGGCCCTCGCCCAGGACCAGGCCCGTGCGCTCGCGGCCTTCAAGCTCCCGCGCCTGCGCCCGGCGATCTACGACGGCGACACGGAGACCGAGCGGCGCTGGCAGATCCGCAAATGGGCCAACGTCATCCTCACGAACCCGGACATGCTCCACGTCGGGGTTCTCCCGCACCACGACCGCTGGGGAGACGTCCTCCAGAACCTCCGCTACGTGGTCGTGGACGAGGCACACGTCTACCGCGGTGTCTTCGGCTCGCATGTCGCAAATGTCCTACGCCGGCTTCGGCGCGCGGCCTCGATCTACGGAGCCGAGCCGCAGTTCCTTCTCGCATCGGCCACGATCGCCAACCCGGGCGAGCTCGTCGAATCCCTCATCGGCGTCGAGGCGACCGTGATCGAGAAGGACGCGGCGCCGCATGCAGCTAGGACCGTCGCCTTCTGGAACCCCCCGCTCCTCGACGAGGAGCTCCAGCTCCGCGCCAGCGCGCTCGGGGAAGGCGCGAAGCTCCTCGGCGACCTCGTCGAGCGCGGCCTACGGACCATCTGCTTCGCGAAGTCGCGGAAGGCGGCGGAGCTGATCCATCGCTTCGCCTCCGAGCGTGTAGGGCCGGAGCTGGCCGCTCGCCTCTCGCCCTACCGCGCAGGCTACACGCCGGCTCAACGGCGAGACATCGAGCAGCGCCTAGTCGAGGGCGAGCTCCTCGGCGTGACCGCGACCGACGCGCTCGAGCTCGGGATCGACATCGGGCTCCTCGACTGCGCGCTCTCGGTCGGGTTCCCGAGCACCGTGGCGAGCCTGCGGCAGCAATGGGGTCGGGCGGGGCGGCGAACCCACGGGCTCGCCGTCCTCGTCGCGAGCGAAGACGCTCTCGACCAGTTCTTCATGCGTGAGCCCGAGACGCTCATGGGCCGCCGTGTCGAGGCCGCCATCCTCGACCACTCCAACCCGCGCGTGCTCGACGGCCACGTCCTCTCGGCGGCCTTCGAGGCTCCGCTCGACGAGCGCGACAAGGCGTTCCTCGGCGACGAGGCGCTCGCCCGGGCCGAAGCGCTCGCGGCGACCGGGGAGTTGAAGAAGACGAGCGCCGGCTTCGTCTGGTCGGGCCGCGACTACCCGGCCGCGCGCTTCTCGCTCCGCTCGACGAGCCCGGAGTCCTACGCCGTCGTCGAGGCAGATTTGGGTTCGGTGCTCGGCCTGGTCGAGAGAGAGCGCGCGTACTCCACGGTCCACGAAGGCGCCGTCTACCTGCACATGGGCGAGGCTTACCATGTCCTCGCCCTCGATCACGAGAGCCACACCGCCCTCGTCGAGCCCTTCAGCGGCGACTTCTACACGCAGGCGAAGAAGGAGACAATGACGTCGATCGAGGAGCCAGAGCTCGTCGAAACGCGCCTGGGGATGGAGGTCTCCTTCGGCCGGGTGAGCGTCACGGAGCAGGTAGTCGGCTACCAGAAGAAGTCGATCCGTGACCAGGCCACGCTCGACCTCGTGCCTCTGCTCATGCCCGAGACGACCTTCGAGACGGAGGCCGTCTGGTACCTCCCCGAGGACTGGATGCTCCACGGCGTGGACGAGATGCCGCGCCTCCTCGGAACCCTGCACGCCGCCGAGCACTCGATGATCGCGCTCCTTCCGCTCTGGGCGATGTGCGACCGCTGGGACATCGGCGGCCTCTCGACCAACCTCCACCACCAGACGGGCCGGCCGACGGTCTTCATCTACGACGGCCACGCGGGCGGCGTGGGAATCGCCCGCCGCGGGTTCGACCAGATCGAGGGCTGGGTCGGCGACACGGCGGCACTTCTCGCCGGCTGCCCCTGCGAGAGCGGCTGCCCGTCGTGCGTCCAGTCGCCGAAATGCGGGAACCTCAACGACTTTCTCGACAAGTCGGGCGCGCTTACGCTCCTCGAGCGCATGCTGAAGGGAGCCGCCTAGATGCAGCACCGCCACGCCAAGGGTGGGACGCTCGTCCTCGGCGGCGGCTTCGCAGGGGGTTACGTCGGCCGGCTGCTCGGCGACGCCGGCTGCACGATCGTGAGCCGCGAGAACTTCATGCTCTACACGCCGGCGCTGCCGGAAGCCGCGTCGGGCACCCTGGAGCCGCGCCACGTCGTCGTCCCGCTGCGGATGATGTGCCCGCACGCCGACCTCGTCCTCGGCGAGATCACACAGGTGGACGAGAGCTCGAGGCAGGTGGCCGTCGAGACTGAGGCGGGTGGCATCGAGCTCGAGTACAAGGACCTAGTCGTCGCTCTCGGTGCCATCGCGCGCACGCTGCCGATCCCGGGCCTGGCCAATCACGCACTGGGCTTCAAGGATCTCGCCGACGCCATCGCCCTCCGGAACCACGTCCTCCGCCAGCTCGAGGCCGCGGACGCGGTCGTCGACCCGCAGGTGGCCAGGCGCCACCTCACGTTCGTCTTCGTAGGAGCGGGCTATGCGGGCGTCGAGGCGCTCGCGGAGCTCGCTGACCTCGTCCGCGACGCGCTTCGCTACTATCCCCGCCTCCGCGAGGTCGAGCAGCGCTGGGTGCTCGTGGACGCTGCGCCCAAGATCCTCCCCGAGATCCCCACGCGGCTCGGCGACTACGCGGCGAGCCAGCTGGAGAAGCGGGGCGTCGACATTCGGGTGGAGACCACCCTGGATTCCGTGGAGGAGCACGCCGCGACGCTCTCGGACGGCGAGCGGATCGATACGGACACGCTCGTCTGGACGGCAGGGGTGCGGTCCACCCCGATCGTCGGCGGGTTCGGACTCCCGGTGGACGAGAAGGGACGGGTGAAGGTGGGCCCGACGCTCTGCGTCGAGGAGCGGGAGAACGTATGGGCGCTCGGCGACTGCGCCCGCGTGCCCAACCAGGCCACGCCCGGCCAGTTCGACCCTCCCACATGCCAGCACGCGCTCCGCCAGGCCCGCCGCCTGGCGAAGAACCTTCGCGGCGAGCCGCGGCCATACCGCTACCGGATGCTCGGACAGGTCGCCACGCTCGGCCGGCACAAGGGGATCGCCGACGTCGTTGGCCTCCGCTTCCGCGGCTTCATCGGCTGGTTCATCACGAGGACGTATCACCTGTACCAACTCCCGCTCGTCACGCGAAAGCTCCGCGTCGTCACCGACTGGACGGTCGGCCTCTTCTTCCGCCGCGACATCGCAGAGCTCTCGATGCTCGGCCACACAAGCAGGCCCCGCGATGAATGACCTCGAGAGGGCCGCCGCGTTCGAAGAGCTCATCCGAGACCGCTGCGCGGAGCGGGTGGTCGAGACCCGTTTCGGGCCAGCGCTCTTCAACGACACGCACTCGACAATCTGGTTCCTGAACGTGCTGCGCGTCGAGCGGCCCGGCAAGGCGGCCGCTTCGGAGATTGCGGCCGAGGCCGACCGGGTCCAGGCCGCGCTTGGTCACCGACGCGTCATCCTTCCCGCCGGCAGCACGGACCTCGAGGACGGGTTCCGCCGGCTCGGCTGGGAGCCCGACCACTTCCTCTTCATGGTCTACCGCGGCAGCGGAGAGCCGGTCGACACCGCGCGCGTCGTGGAGGTCGAGCCCGAGCGGCTCCGGCGGCTGCGCGAGGAGATCATCCACGAGTGGCAGCCGGACGCCGGCGAGAAGACCGTCTCGGAGATCGTGGCGGCCGGCGCGATCCAGTTGAAGGCGGCCAACGCGCGGATCTTCGGCATCGTCGAGGGCGACGAGGTCGTGAGCTCGGCGCAGCTCTATTCGGACGGGAGCACGGCGCAGGTCGAAGACGTCGCCACGCTCCCCGCGCATCGGGGACGCGGGTACGCCAAGGCACTGGTGACGCGAGCAGTCGAGGAGGCCGTCGCCGGCAACCACAAGTTCATCTTCCTGGTCGCCGACGGAGACGAGTGGCCGAAGACGCTCTACAACCGCCTCGGCTTTGAGGAGGTCGGCTCGCGCTTTGCCTTCCTCAAGCGCGGCTAGCGCAGCTTGTCGAGCGCCTTCCCGATCGACTGCTTCCCGTTCAGGACCGGCTCGAAGAGGTCGGCGTGCTTCTCGATGCGCGTGAGCGCGGCGTCCATCGTGAAATCGAGGGGGTCGAGCTTCTCGTTCACCTCGTCCCAGCGCAGAGGCGTCGACACAGGCGCTCCCTCACGCGGCCGTACCGAGTAGACGGACGCGATCGTCTTTCCCTCCCCGTTCTGGTTCGCATCGATGAGGACGCCGCGCCTTTTCTGCTTCGACCACTCGGTCGTGACGAGGCCGCGATGCGTGCGCTCGAGGGTCTTCGCCACGATCTCCGCGAACTCTCGGGTGTCGGCGTACGTGTAGCGGCGCTGGATCGGGACGAGCACGTGCATCCCGTCCGAGCCGCTCGTCTTCGGGTAGCCCTCGAGCTCGAGTGCTTCCAGCACGTCTTTGACGAGGAGCGCGACCTGCACGACCTCCGGGAAGCCGACGTCAGGCGAGGGGTCGAGATCGAAGAGGACGAATTCCGGACGCTCGGGCTTGTCGACCCGCGAGTACCAGACGTTCATGTCGATGCAACCCATGTTCACCATCCAGAGGAGCGCGAGGTCGTCGTTCACGAGCGGGTACGTGATCATCCGCTTCTGCCGCGACTCCCTCGACGTCGCCCTGAACGCCTTCCGGTCGATCCACCCGGGCATGTGCTTCGGCGCGTCCTTCTGGAAGAAGAACTTGCCGTCGCGCCCGTCGGGATAGCGCTTCATCGTGAACGGCCGGTTCTTCAGATGCGGGACGAGCGCGGGGGCGACATCGCGGTAGTAGGCGAGCAGGTCGCCCTTCGTGAGGCCGCTCTCCGGGAAGAACACTTTGTCGAGGTTCGAGAGCTTGAGGACGCGCTTGCCGCGACGGATCTCTGTCTCGATCGGCAGCTC
The DNA here is from genome assembly GCA_035296905.1 of Gaiellaceae bacterium. GTDB lineage: Bacteria > Actinomycetota > Thermoleophilia > Gaiellales > Gaiellaceae > DATEOR01. The sequence continues at coordinate 25,838 of DATHAA010000072.1, read as the reverse complement.
GCGATGCACCTCATCAACCTCTTTGTCCTCGCGGAGACCTTTGTAGGAGGGCGCGCGCAGCCGGCCGTCGTGTGTCCACTCGGCGAACTCGACCTCGCAGACCAGCCTTGGCTCGACCCAGATGATGTCGTCGCGGCGCACCTTCGGCATCTTCGGGACGAATCCGAACGGCGAGCTCGGTCGCTCGAGCGGACGGAGCTTCGTGAGGAGCTTCTCGATCTCCTTCTCCGTGAACCCCGTGCCGACGTTGCCGACGTACTCGAGACCGCTCTCGCCGCTGACGGCGAGGATAAGCGAGCCAAGCGTCGCCGATCGCCGTCCCTTCCCCCGGGTGTAGCCGGCGACGATGAACTCCTGGCGACCGTGCGCCTTGACCTTCAGCCAGTTGCGCGAGCGGCGGCCCGGCTCGTAGCGTGAGCCGGCCTTCTTGGCGATGATGCCCTCGAGCTCTTGCTCCGCCGCCGCCTTCTTCAGGCCTGGGCCGTCGTCGAAAGCCTCCGAGAGAAGGACGGTGCGGTTCCGGCGGTCGAGCAGGCGGACGAGCTCCTCGCGCCTCTCCTCGAGCGGGCGGTCGACCACCGGCGAGCCCTCGACCTCGAGGACGTCGAAGACGTAGTAGACGATCGCCCCGCTGCCCTGCTGCATCGCGGAGAAGCTCGAGCGCCCCTGCTCGTCGAGCGCGCAGACCTCGCCGTCGAGGACGCAGTCCGGAGTCTTGATCGCAGACTGGAGCGCCCGCGCGACGTCCTCGAAGCGCGCCGTGAGGTCGTTCCCGTTCCGGCTGACCAGCCGCGCCTCGCTTCCGCGGAGATACGCGAGCACCCGGTAACCGTCGAACTTGACCTCGAAGCTCCAGCCTTTTCCGGGGGGCACGTCCTCGGCGAGCGTGGCCAGCATCGGCGTGTACTCGGCGGTCTTTCCGCGCGCCTTCGGCGGCGCGTCGTCGCGCTTTCGCAGGATGAGCCAGTTTTTCTCCTCGCCTGAGAGGTGGGCCGGCACCAGCGTCCAAACCCCCTGCAGCCGCTCGCCGTCGAGGCGGACGGTCAGGCCGCCATCGGGCTTCTCCTCGAGAAGCTCGTACGTGCCGTGATCCCAGATCTCGACTGTGCCGGCGCCGTACTGGCCCTTGGGGATCTCGCCCTCGAAGCCGGCGTAGTCGAGCGGGTGGTCCTCGACGTGGACGGCGAGGTTGCGCTGGCCGGTCTCGAGCGGCACGCCCTTCGGCACCGCCCAGGAGAGGAGAACGCCGTCGCGCTCGAGCCGGAAGTCGTAGTGGAGCCGGCGCGCGTCGTGGCGCTGGACAACGAAGATCGGGTCCTTCGCGCGCTTCTTTCGGCCACCGAACGGCTCCGGTGTCTTCTTCTGGTCGCGCCTGCGCTCGTAGTCGCGAAGGCTCGCCATGGACGAATGTTTATCCGACGCGGCCACGGGTAGAACGTCGTCGCGAGAGGCTCCTTAGCGACTTCTCTGCCGACCAGGGGGGGTTGGCGCTCAAGGCCGGTGCGAACCGGCCTTGAGGCCTTGTGCAAAGGTCTTGTTTGGGCGGGGAAAACCCTGTGGATGCTGTGGGAAACAGGGTGCGAGCCGCGCTTCACTCAAGGAAAATCCCCATCCGACGGAATTTCTCGTTCCGTTCGCGCCTTCGCGCCTCTGGATCCCGCTTTTTGACCTCTTCGAGCGCAATTCCGAGCGATTCCCCAAGAATCGTGGCGGCAGCGTCCGTATTCTCGTGCGCGCCGCCGGGAGGCTCCGGCACCACCCCGTCGATCACCCCGAGCTCGAGACAGTGGACAGCGTCCGGCTTGAACGCGGCGGCGGCCTTCTTGGCCTCACCCGCGTCGCGCCAGAGGATCGCGGCACAGCCCTCGGGCGATATGACCGAGTAGATCGCGTTCTCCTGCATGAGGACGCGGTCCGCGACCGCGATTGCAACGGCCCCGCCCGAACCGCCTTCGCCGATGATGCAGGACACCGTCGGGACGCCGAGCCTGATCATGAGCAGCTGGGAGCGTGCGATCCAGCCGCCCTGCCCGTGTTGTTCCGCGACCACGCCCGGGTAGGCGCCGGGGGTGTCTACGAGGGTGATCACGGGAAAGCGGTGCCGGTCTGCGAGCTCCATCACGCGCATTGCCTTCCGATAGCCCTCGGGGTACGTCATGCCGAAGTTCCGATGCGTGCGCTCGCGGATGTCGCGCCCCTTTTGGTGGCCGACCAGGGCTACCGTCTGGCCGTTGAAGCGGCCGATGCCTGTCACGAGGGCAGCGTCATCCGCGAACGAACGGTCGCCGTGCAGCTCGATGAAGTCGTCGAAGATCCGCTCCACGTAGTCGAGGGTGTACGGCCGGTCCTGGTGGCGGGCGAGCTCGACGGCGCGCCAGACCTCGTCCGCGCTCGGCTCCTCCGCAATCCGGTCGATCTGGTGCTGGAGCCGGGACAGCTCCCCCGAGACGCCGACCCCGCGCAGCAGAGGAAGATCTCGCAGCCTGGCGAGGCGCTCGCGCAGTCGCAGCTGCTCCGCCGTTCCCTCGCTGCTCTCAGTCGCCATGCTCGAAAAGGGCGAGCACGCGGCCCAGGTAAGGCCGGAGCTCCGGCCGCGGGACGATCGCGTCGACGTGGCCGAAGCGGGCGTTCGACTCGGCAAGCCCGAAATCCTCGGGAAGCTTCTCCCGTGTCGTCTGCTGAACGACGCGCGGCCCGGTGAAGGCGAGCAGCGCACCGGGCTCGGCGACGATCACGTCACCAAGGCTCGCGAAGGACGCCAGCACGCCTGCCGTGGTCGGGTGCGTCATCACGGAGACGAACGCGGCCGGCTTCTGCTGGAGGAGGTCGACCGCTGCGACCGTCTTCGGCAGCTGCATGAGCGAAAGGATCCCCTCCTGCATGCGGGCACCGCCCGAGGCGGTCACGCAGACGAGCGGCACGGCTTTCTCCGCTGCCCGCTCGCACGCACGGGCGAACTTCTCGCCGACGGCGCTCCCCATCGAGCCGCCCATGAAGGCGAAATCCATGACCGCGAGCTCGCAGGGCCTGCGCTCGATGCTGGCCGCGCCCGCGATGATTGCATCTCCGAGCCCCGTGGCTATCTCGGCCTCGGCAATCCGCTCCGTGTAGGCACGGAGATCGAAGAAGCCGAGCGGGTCGGCGGAGCGCAGATCCTTGTCCTGCTCCTCGAACGTGCCCCGGTCGGCGAGCTGCTCGACCCTGCGCCGCGCGCGCACGGAGAAGTAGTGGCCGCACTGCGGGCAGACCCAGAGGGTCTCGTCGAGCTCCTCGTCCCGGTAGTGGGAATGGCAGCTCGGGCATGTGTTCGGGTGCTTCCGGGGAGGCTCCGGCTCGGGCCCGCGATGCTCGATGGAGACGTCGATCCGGCTGGCCATGACCGGCCTATCTTAGAGGCAGGGCTTCTAAAGCCCCACGGCTTGACAGAAGCGGGCGAGCCCTGCGACGTTCTGGGGATCCGCGGCCAGACCGGAGAAACCGAGCCCGGCGACAGGCTTGTGCCGCGCCAGCTCGACGAGCACGGCCTCGGCAGCTTCGGGAGTCATCCCTCCCGGCTCCGGCATGAACATGGACACGCCGCAGTCGGGCTCGAGCACGTCGCAGTCGAAGGCGACGTAGACGGCGTCCACGCCGTCGAGCGCCTGGGCGACGCCCTCCTCCCCGAGACGCATGCCGCTCTCGGCGATGAACTTCTCCTCGGGCGGGTCCAGGCTGCGGGCTCCCACCAGAGCCACGTCCTCCGCGGCGACCGTGTCGGAGTCGATCAACATGCGCAGCGGCATCCCCCAGGGGTTCCCGCTGGGAGAGGACTCCGGCGTGTTGAGGTCGCCATGCGCGTCGAACCAGACGATGCCGAGCCGTCCGACCCTCGTGGCGAGCGCTTCCACGGCGCCCACATGCGCGCAGCAACAGCCGCCCACGACAACTGGCCGCTCGGGAAGCGAGCAGGCGATCGCAAGTGTTTGCTCGGTGAGCGTGTCCTCGTCGACGACGCCTGCTTCGGGGTACGGGAGCTCGAGGAACGCGGCCTCGACCATGGACTCGCCGTCCTCGCCCCAGGCTTTAGGCACGCGCACGAGCCCGGCGCGAAAGGTGCGTCCGCATGAGTGGCATTCGTACTCCCCGCCCTCGAGAGCCACCGCGGTCAGCGTCCGGCAATCGGGGCAGCGCGCGCGGAGGGTCGACACGACTAAAAGGTAGCTGGGACTAGCTCGTCCAGCACATCGGGGAGTCGAGAGAGGTCCTTGAGCTCCGCGGCCCGCGGCAGGTCGCTCGTCTCACCGAGCCGGTTGATCCAGACAGCGCGCAGGCCGAGCCGCTCGGCGGGGGCGATGTCGTGAAACAGGCTCGCGGCCACGTGGATGTGGCTTTCGCGTTCCGCACCGTAGCGTTCGAAGAAGCGTTCCCAGTGCCCGGGCGCAGGCTTGTAGGAGCCCGCGTCGGCCGCGGTCACCTGGCCGTCCACCGGCACGCCGATGCGCTCGAGCGACGCGGCGAGGAAATCCGGATCAGTGTTCGAGAGCGGGACGAGGTTGAAGCCACGGCTCCGCAGCTCGGCGAGCGCGGCGGGAACCTCGGGGAACGGCTTCCACGAGGGAAGGGAGTCGCCGAGGGCGCCCTCCTCCCCGGGAGGAACGGCCAGCCCCTCCTCGGAGGCGAGGCGGGCGAGCGTTTCTGCGAGCACGTCTCGGTACGGGGTCGCGCGACCCTCCTCGACCTGTGGCTCGAGCTCGTGGTAGCGGTCGAGCAGTCGGTCCGCGCCCTCGTCGGGCCAGATCCGGGTGAGCTCGCCACGAATCCCGCCCATCCAGTCGACGAGCGTGCCGTACACGTCGAACGTGGCCCACCGCTCCTCAGCCACCGAGTCTCAGCCCTGGAACTTCTTGATGACTAAACAGGCGTTGTGGCCGCCGAACCCGAAGTTGTTCGACAGTGCCACGTCGGTCGTCCAGTCGCGCGACTCGTTGGGAATGTAGTCGAGGTCGCACTCCGGATCGGGATACTCGTAGTTGATCGTCGGCGGGATGACGTCGCGCTGCACAGCGAAGATCGACGTGATCGCCTCGATCGCGCCGGAGGCGCCGAGGCAGTGACCGGTCGCGCCTTTCGTCGAGGAGATCGGCGTCTTGCGGGCCTTCTCCTCGCCGAGCGCGACCTTGATCACACGCGTCTCGCTCGCGTCTCCGAGCGGGGTGGATGTCCCGTGCGCGTTGATGTAGTCGATGTCCTCCGGGCCCACTCCGGAGTCGTCCATGGCCATTCGCATCGCGCGAGCGGGGTGCTGCCCGGTCGGATCCGGCTCGGTGATGTGCTGCGCGTCGGAGGAGATGCCGTAGCCGCCGAGCTCCGCATAGATCTTCGCGTCCCTCTTCTTCGCGTGCTCGAGCTCCTCGAGGACGACGATGCCGCCGGCCTCTCCCATGACGAATCCGTCGCGCTCGGCGTCGAACGGACGGCTCGCGGCCTCGGGGTCGGCGTTGCGCCGCGAGAGCGCTCGCATAGCTCCGAATCCACCGATGCCGACCTTCGTGATCCCGGCTTCGGTGCCTCCGGCGAGCATGACGTCGGCGCGACCGAGCCGGATGTCGTCGAGGGCCTGGCCGATGGCCATGTTGGAGGCTGCGCAGGCCGTGCACTCCGACCAGAGCGGACCGCGCGTCCCGAGCTCCATCGACACCCAGGCGGCGCCCATATTCGGGATGATCGCGGGGATCGAGAACGGGTTGATCCTGTCTGGACCGCGCTCGAGCAACTGGTCGTAGCAGTCCTGGAAGGCCTTGAGGCCGCCGATCCCGGTCGCGACGGAGACGCCGACGCGGTCGTTCTCCGGCTCGATCTCGATCCCGGAGTCGGACTCCGCCATACGGGCGGCCGCGACGATCATCTGCGCAAAGCGGTCGAGCTTCCGCGCCTTGCGGTGCTCGATCCAGTTGGTGGGCTCGAAGTCCTTCAGCTCGCAGGCGAAATGGACGGCGAAGTCCGAAGGGTCGAATTGCTGGATCGCCGCCGCGCCGCTCTTTCCCGCGGTGAGGTTCTCCCAGAAGGTCTCGGCGTCGTTTCCGAGCGGCGTCACCGCGCCGACACCGGTCACGACAACACGCTTGCGTCCATTCGTGCTCACCCTGATCCTCCCCCTACATGCCTAGGCCGCCGTCGACGAGCAGCACCTCGCCCGTGATGAACGCGGCCTCGTCAGAGCAGAGAAAGCGTACCGCACGCGCTACGTCCTCAGGCTCGCCGAGACGGCCGAGCGCGGTGTTCGTGAGGATGAGCTGGCGCATCTCCTCCGAGATGACGTCGGTGAGCGCAGTCTTGATGTAGCCGGGTGCGATCACGTTCACGCGCACCCCACGGGAGCCGAGCTCGCGGGCGAGCGCCTTCGACATCCCGATGATCCCCGCCTTCGACGCGGAGTAGTTCGCCTGGCCCGGATTTCCGTGCAGACCGACGACCGAGGACATGTTCACGATCGACCCCGCGCGACGCTTCAGCATCTTTCGCGCGACTGCGCGGCACGTGTTGAACGGCCCACGCAGGTTCGTCTCGATGACGGTTTCCCAGTCCTCGTCGCTCATCCGCGCGATGAGGGTGTCACGCGTGACGCCCGCGTTGTTCACGAGCGCGTCGATGTCTCCGAGCTCCGACTCCACCCGCTCCACCAGCGCGACGGCCTCATCCGGGACCGAGACGTCGGCCTGAATCGCAACCCCGCCGACCTCGCCGGCGATCTCCTCCGCGGCGGCCTGGTCGGAGCGGTAGTTGACCGCCACCTTGGCGCCCGCGGCTCCAAGCTCGCGCGAGATCGCCGCCCCGATTCCCCGCGACCCGCCCGTGACGAGAGCGACTTTGCCCTCCAAGGACGCAAACTCGCTAGGCGGCAGAGAGTGTCTCCTGCAGCTTCGCAAGGGAATCGGGGTCGCCGACGGAGACCGTCCGCAGCGAGCGGTCGCACCGGCGCAAAAGTCCGCTCAGGACCTGGCCGGGCCCGATCTCGACGAACGTGGTCACGCCTTGGGCGACGAGCTCGCGGACGGCCTGCGTCCACTTGACCGGGCCGGTCAGCTGCTCGACCAGGACACCACCGATGCGCTGCGCTTCCTCGACACGCGCGGTCACGGTGGACATGAACGGCGTCACCGGGTTCGAGAAGCTCACGCCTTCGAGCGCCGGGCGGAGAATGTCGGCCGCGCCCTCGACAAGCGGGCTGTGGAAGGCTCCGCTGACGCGAAGCTTTACGGTCTTCCGCGCGCCGCGGGTGGAGGCCTCCTCGATGAGCCGGTCGACCGCGGCGTTCTCGCCGGAGACCACGACCTGCCCCGGGCAGTTGTAGTTCGCCGGCCACACGTTCTCGATCCCGGCGCAGAGTTCCTCGACCACGGTATCCTCGAGACCGATGACCGCGGCCATCGCGCCGGGATGCCTGTCGGCCGCCTCGGCCATCGCCCGCCCGCGCTCCTGGACGAGCGCGATCGCCTCCCGGTCGGGAAGCGATGCGGCCGCAGCGAGGGCGGAATACTCGCCCACGGAGTGGCCGACGACGAAGTCGGGCTTGATGCCAAGGGTGTCGACGGCGCGCAGGCACGCGAGCGAGGTCGCGACGAGCGCCGGTTGCTGCACATCGGTGCGCGTCAGCCTCTCGATCGGGCCTTCGAAGCAGACCTGGGCGACGTCGTAGCCGACCGCCTCGGAGGCTTCATCGTAGACGGCCCGTGCCTCGGGGAAGCGCTCCGCGATCGCGCGGCCCATGCCGACGTCCTGCGAGCCCTGGCCCGGGAAGCAGAAGGCGATCTTCATGGGGTTCCGTTACCCCAGACGGTGTACGCCGATCCCCACGTGAGCCCGGCGCCCATGCCGGTCATCAGTACCCGCGTTCCGTCCTTCAGCCGCCCTTCGCGCACGCCCTGAGCGAGACAGAGCGGGATCGAAGCCGAGGACGTGTTCCCGAAGCAGTCGACGTTCACGAAGACCTTCTCCTTCGGGATGCCGAGCTTCGACGCCGCGTGGTCGATGATCCGTTTGTTCGCCTGATGCGGAACGTAGAGGTCGATGTCGTCCACGCCGAGGCCGATCTCGTCGAGGAGCTTCTCCGCGGACGAGACGAGCACCCTCGTGGCGAACTTGTAGACCTCGCGCCCGTTCATCTGCAGAAAGTGCATCTCTTGTGCGACGGTTTCGGCGGTCGAAGGGTTGCGCGAGCCGCCTCCCGGAATGGAGAGCTCCTTCCCGCCCTCGCCGTCCGAGCCGAGCTCGAAGCCCAGAAAGCCGCCGTCGGGCACATGCCGGATCACGACGGCGCCGGCACCGTCTCCGAAGAGGACACAGGTCGACCTGTCGTGCCAGTTGATGATCTTGGAGAGCGTCTCGGACCCGACCACGAGCGCGTTTTGCGCCAGGCCCCCGGCCACGGTCCCGTAGGCCTGGGCAAGCGCGTACATGAAGCCTGTGCAACCGGCGGAGAGGTCGTACGCGGCGGCATCCGGCGCGCCCAGCTCGGACGCGAGCAACGAGGCGGTCGACGGGAAAAACATGTCCGGTGTCACCGTCGCGACGACGACGAGGTCGAGCTCGGCCGCGTCGAGACCCGCCTGCTCGAGCGCCTCGCGAGCCGCCGGGAGCGCCAGGTCGCTCGCTGCCTGACCGGGCTCTGCGATGTGCCGCCGCCTGATCCCGGTCCGCTCGGCGATCCATTCGTCGGAGGTCTCGACCAGCTTCGACAGCTCGTCGTTGGTCATTACTCTGTCTGGCACGTACGACCCCACGCCGACGATTCCAATCGAGCCGTTCTGGGAGACGTTCGCGAGCATCTAGCCGTCGGTAACGGCGAACATGAGCGTCGCGCGTGCAGCGAGCTCCCCGTCCACCGTGGCCGTCGTCTTGCCGCGCCCCACGGGCCCCCGCATCCGGTCGAGCTCGCAGGTCAGCTCGAGCTCGTCGCCCGGAAGCACCATGCGCTTGAAGCGCACATCGTCGATCCCCGCGAAGAGCGCCAGCTTGCCGCGGTTCGCCTCGTCGGCGAGCACCGCGACGGCGCCACACTGCGCCATGGCCTCGACGATGATCACGCCGGGCATAATCGGCCGGCCCGGAAAGTGGCCCGTCAGGAACCACTCGTCCTCTTGCACGAGTTTCCGCGCGACGACACGGGAGCCGGGCTCGAGCATCGTCACCTCGTCCAGGAAGAGGAACGGGTCGCGGTGCGGCAGAATCTCTTCGATCTGCTCGCGCCCCAGGGCGACGTTCACGCCGGCGTGTACTCCTCGAGCAGCGTCCGGAGGCGGGCTCGCGCACGATGGACGTAGCATTTCGCGGTGCCGACGGGCATGCGCGCGACGCGGGAGATCTCCTTGTAGGAGAGCCCGAAGGAGTCGCGTAGGACGACCGCGATCCGCTGGTCGGCTGACAGACGCGAGAGGGCGTCGGCCAAATCCCGTCGCAGATCCGTGAGCATCGCGGCGCTCGACGGATCGGGGTCGTCTGACACCGCGTGCTCGTCCAGTTCGAGCGGCTCCGCGCGGCGCACGCGCTGGAACGCCATGCGGTCGCGGCACGTGTTCACGACGAGTCGGTGCAGCCAGGTCGCAAACTGCGCCTCGCCGCGAAACTGCTTCAGCCGCGTACAGACCTTGACGAGCGACTCCTGCGCCGCATCCCTCGCCTCCTCGAGGTCGCCCATGAGCTGCGAGGCAAGGCGGTTGACGCGCGGCGAGTAGCGCTCGACCAGGGTTTCGAGAGCGCGCGGGTCGCCGTTCGTTGCCTTGTCCACGAGCTCAGAATCCGTGAGCTTCGAGTAGAGGACGAGCCGTGGGACCGATGGGCTGGACTCGGTTTGCAGAGGCTTGGCAGCTGTCGATTGCACGGCGAAGATAGTCTAGTGCAGTGACCCGGGAGGACTCGCTTGCGCCGGAGCATGTCGAACCGCTCCTGACCGGCCGTTTCGGGCACCCGTACCTCTACGAGGCGAGCTGCGACACCACGCAGGAGGTCCTCGGCGCCGACCTGGCCGAGGGAGCGCTCGCCCTTTGCGACCAGCAGACGCAGGGACGCGGCCGGCTGGGGCGCAGCTGGACCGCGCCCCCCGGGACCGCGATCCTCTGCTCGCTCCTGCTGCGCCCTCCCGACGACCGGGTCGTCTCCGAGCTCTCCCTCGTCGCGGGAACAGCAGTGGCGGAGGCAATCGAGGGGGCCGTCGCGCTCGCCGTCCAGGTCAAGTGGCCGAACGACGTCATGCTCAACCGGCGCAAAGTGGCCGGCCTCCTCGCCGAGGCCTCCGACGGCGTCGTCGTCGTCGGCATCGGCGTGAACGTCAACCAGGAGCGCAGCGACCTGCCCGAAGACGCGAACGTCCCGGCGGGAAGCCTCTACACGATCGATGGCATCAAGCGCGAGCGCGGGCCGCTGCTCGTGGCGATCCTCGACCGGCTCGAGGTGAACTACGACGCGTGGGTCGAGCGCGGCCTCAACGGCGTCTACGACAGCCTCGGCTCGCGCGACTTCCTCCGCGGCAGGCGCATCGCCGTGAACGGGGAGAGCGGAGTCGGGGTCAAGATCGACCGCGACGGCCGCTTCGTGGTCGACGTCGGCGGCGAGAATCGCGCGGTCGAGTCCGGCGAAATCGCGTACGAGCGCTAGCCGGCGAGCTTGACCGTGACACGGGCGCCCAGGTTCGCCGCGGCGTCGACCGCCTGAGCTCAACGCGCGTGGCACGCGGAAGCGTGAGGTGCGAATAGCCGGCCTGCCGCTGGACCTCGCGAAGGCCGACGAACTCCGGCGACCCGTAGCGGAGCCGGACGGTGGCCGCTTCGCTCAGCCAGAGGCGGACCGCAGTGCGCCCGTCCTTCCGATGGCGCGCCGAGACGATGCGTACGGCGGGAGCGCGGGTGTCGATCGTGAGCGGAACCGAGAGCGAGCGGGTCCCGAGGGGCGTCGTCGCCTCGACGAGCGCGCGATACTCGCCGTCCGCGACCGCTCCCCTCCTGTTGCGGCCGCCCCAGGCAAACGACGCGGAGCCGGACGCGAGCGTCCCGAGCTCGTGAACCGTCGCGACGGCCCGGTCGCCCCCCATGACCCGGACCCGCACATCCGCCTGGCGGGCGAGCCGGAAGCCGATCGCGGTCGAGTCCAGGATTCCGTCATCGTTCGGAGAGAAGAGCGTGGGAGCGGCCTCGAGGTGGCCGAGGGTCCGGTCGGCCACGACACCATGGCTCTTGCGCGCCTGCTGGCCCGGCGAGGTGGCCGTGATCCGGATGCGATAACGACCGTCGTGTACCAGCCGCCCGGACGAGTTTCGCCCGTTCCAGGCCATGCTCGCCCGACCCGCGCTGTACGAGAACGAGCTCGCCAGTGTGCGAACGACCCTTGACGAGGAGTCAAGCACCTCGACTGCGACGCTCGCGCGGGTCGAGAGCGCGAAGGAAACGGCCATCGACTCGCCGACGCCGTCTTCGTTCGGAGTCAGGGCGTGTGGGGTGGCGGTCAGGCTCGTCACCTCGAGGGACGGCGGGCCGGGAACCGTCCCGCGGGCGGGCCGGGAACCGTCCCGCGGGCGGGCCGGAGGTCGGAGCGGGCCTCGATCACATACGAGAAATCTCCGAACGGAGTCGTCGAGGCATCCCACGTCCAGTCGACGGCCGTGCCGGTTCCACTCCCGACGGCGACGATCGCATCGGCAGCGTCACGGACGGTAACGGTCCACGCCAGCGCCTCGGTCAGCGTCGCCCGGAAACGCACCTGGCCGCCGAGGCTTCCGGTGACGACCGGGTTGTAGAGCTTGGGCAGCCCGGTGGCCGCGACGTCGCTCGCAATCCTGTTGAGCTGGGCGTAGAGGGAGCCGCCGGGACAGCTCGTCGGGCCCGTGTCTCGGTGCCCCGAAACCGCGCGCAGAGCGACCTTCGTTCCGGCCGGGTAGCGCGGGTTGCCGCCCGACGTCCATGCGAGCCTGCCGAGCGGGTTCACGTGCGCGATGTCGAGGCGCCAGGCAAGCAGCTTCACGAGCGCAGCACGCGCGGAGGAGGAGATCGCCTGCGACTCGTAGGTGCCGATCACCGCGACGCCGGCGCTGCCCGTGTTGAATCCCTCGGCGTGGGCGCCGACGACGTTCTTGGTGATCCCCCCGCCCCGGCCCTCGAACACCTGACCGTACTTGTCGACGAGGAAGTTGTAGCCAATGTCGTTCCAGCCGTTCGCGAGCACGTGGTAGCGCTCGATTCCCCGGACGATCGCCGCCGACTCCGAGGCCGAGTAGGAGTTCGTCCCGGCGGTGTGATGGACGACCGCGAAGCGAACCGCAGAGGCGTAGTAGGGGTTCGCGCGCACGATGGACTCGTCCGCGCCCCACGCGGCGCGCCGGATGATCGTCGGCTGCGAAGCGCGGGCGGCGACGCGCCCCGGGAGCAGCGCCTTCCCCGCGTGAGGATCGCTCCGGAGGAAGTAGGCACGCAGCTTCGAGACGCGGCCGCCGAGCCGATACTGGATCGACGTTGCAGGTCCCGTCCAGTACGGGCTCCCGAGGGTCCAGCCCCGGGCTGCCACGTCCTCGGCCGAACGGGCGTCCGGCGAGTCCTCCGCCTCGGCCGCCGCCTCCCGCCATGCGCTCCACCGGCCGGCCTGCGAAAAGGTTCGGAACGAAACGCTCCCGGGCCCCTTCCAGTGCAGCCCGATCAGGTTGAACTCGAGCGGTGCCTGTCGCGCACGAAGCTGACCCGTCGCGGAGACCGGCTCATCGCGGACTACGAACCGGTCCGCTCCGTGGGCGACCGCGGGAACGGCCAGAGCGATCACGAACGCGAGGGCGGCGCGAAACAGGGTCATCACTGGACGGCGACCTTCTTGGAAGGCAAACAAAGGCCTTCTCGGCCCTCAAGAGCGAGAGCTTGACCCTGATAGAATTCTTACACTCGAAGATGCTGCTCTTGCGGGGTTTTTTGGCGCTTCTCTGCGCCCTCTCCGCCGCCCTCGCACTAACCGGGACGGCGGTTGCAGCCGATCCTCCGCGCGTTCTCGCGGTCGAGTTCGAGAACGACATCAACCCGGTGACTGCGGACTACCTAACGGGGGCGATCGATCAGGCCGAGGAAGACGGCTACGACGCGGTCGTTATCCTCATGGACACCCCCGGAGGGCTCGACTCCTCGATGCGGGACATCATCAAGAAGGAGCTCGACTCGACGGTCCCGGTGGTCGCCTACGTCTACCCGCAGGGATCCCGAGCCGCCTCGGCGGGAGTCTTCATCACGATGGCCGCGGACGTCGCCGCGATGGCCCCAAACACGAACATCGGCTCGTCGACTCCGATCTCGACCGGCGGGGGAAACATCCCGAGCGACCTTCGCCGCAAGGTCATCAACGACGCGGCCGCCTACATCCGCGGGCTCGCGGAAACGCACGGACGGAACGCCGACTGGGCCGAGGAGGCCGTCCGCCAGGCATCGAACCTCACCGCCGAAGAAGCGCTCGACGAGAACGTGGTCGACGTCGTCGCGCCGGACCTCCCGGCTCTCCTGAACGACATCGACGGGATGAAGACCGAGCCGAAGGGGCTCGTGCTCCACACCGCCGAAGCGAACGTCACCACGATCCACATGTCGCTCTGGAAGCGAATCCTCGACACGCTCATCGACCCGAACATCATCGTGCTACTCCTCTCGCTGGGAGCGCTCGGGATCACTGTCGAGCTCTTCAACCCGGGCCTCATCTTCCCGGGGACCTTCGGCGCGATCGCGCTGATCGTCTCCTTCTTCGGGCTGCAGGTGCTCCCCATCAGCGCGGCGGGCATCCTGTTGATTCTCCTCGCCGCGGCTTTCTTCGCCGCGGAGCCGTTCGTCATGAGCCACGGCGCGCTAGCGCTCGCCGGCGCGGCGTGCTTCGTAATCGGCTCCCTCATGCTGTTCGACCCGGCCGGGCCCGGCTACCAGGTGTCGATCTGGGTGGCGCTCGCCATCGCCGGCACTTTCACCCTCCTCATGGTCTTCGCCCTCACGAAGATCGTCCAGGCGCGGAGGCGGCGGCCTGTTACCGGCCAGGAAGAGCTCGTCGGCCAGATGGGCGTCGTTCGCAAGGCGCTCGACCCCGCCGGGCTCGTGTTCGTCCACGGGGAGCTCTGGCAGGCGCGTTCCGACGACGAGCCAATCGGCGTCGGCGAAGATGTCGTGGTCGAGAGCATCGACGACGGCCTCGTCGTCCACGTGCGGCGGGCAGAGGCCGCGATACCCGTCACGGCATAGGATTAGAACCCCCCAAGGAAACGGAGCCCAATGGTCGCTGCGCTCATCGCAATCGCCGCAGTCGTCATCATCATCCTCTTCCTGCTCTCGGCCGCAATCCGGATCACGCGGGAGTACGAGCGGGGCGTCATCTTCCGGCTAGGACGGCTCCACTCGCCGCCGAAGGGCCCGGGCCTCTTCCTCCTCATCCCCGTCGTCGACAAGATGGTGCGCGTCGACCTGCGGACCGTGACCCTGAACATCCCGCCGCAGGAGGTCATCACGAAGGACAACGTTCCCGTGCGGGTGAACGCGGTCGCCTACTTCAGGATCGTCGACCCGGAGAAGGCGATCGTGCAGGTCGAGAACTTCATGGTCGCCACCTCGCAGATCTCGCAGACGACGCTGCGGAGCGTGCTCGGCCAGCACGTCCTCGACGAGCTCCTCTCCGAGCGGGACAAGATCAACGCGATCCTGCAGGAGATCATCGACGAGGCAACCTCGCCCTGGGGGATCAAGGTCTCCATCGTCGAGGTCAAGGACGTCGAGATCCCGACCGGGATGCAGCGCGCGATGGCGCGACAGGCAGAGGCCGAGCGCGAGCGTCGCGCCAAGGTGATCGCCGCCGAAGGCGAGTTCCAGGCCTCCGAGCGACTTAAGGACGCGGCGAACGTGATGAGCGAGAACCCGATCACGCTCCAGCTCCGCTTTCTGCAGACGATGCTCGAGATCTCTTCCGAACGGTCGTCGACCCTGATCCTTCCCCTGCCGCTCGAGCTCTTCCGCCCGTTCATGGGCGGAACCAACGAACCTAGCTGAACACCGAAACTCCTCCCGAGCTCCGCCGCGACCCGGTCTCCGGGCGCTGGGTGGTGATCGCGCCCGCGAGGGCGCGCCGACCCGGCGCGGGGAAGCCGGAGGCGGACGAGTCGCGCAACGACGTGGCCGGCTGCCCGTTCTGCGCCGGTCGCGAGTCGGCCACGCCTCCGGAGACATTCGCGATCGGGCCGCCCGGCCGCCCGGCCGACGCGCCCGGATGGTGGGTGCGAGTCGTCCCCAACAAGTTCCCCGCGTTCGGCCCCTGGTCGGGCGAGGGCGACAAAACCGGCCTGTTCGCCAGGCGAGCTGCACGGGGTAGGCAGGAGGTCGTCGTCCACTCGCCGCGGCACGTGCGCACGTTCTCCAACCTCACCGGCCGCGAAGTCGAGCAGGTCGCCGAAGCGTGGCAGAACCGTGCATCCACAGCGCTCGAGCAGGGCTTCCCCTACGTCCAGGCGCTCGTCAACGAGGGCCGGGCCGCCGGGGCCAGCCTCGCGCACAGCCACTCGCAGCTGTTCTGGCTCGAGGACGAACCGCCGCTTGTCGCCCAGGAACGGGCGGCGCAGGAAGCGCAGGGCGGCTGCATTCTCTGCCGCGTCCTCGCCGAGGAGCTCGAGCAGCGCATCCGCATCGTCGACGAGCGCGACGGCCTGCTCCTCCTCTGTCCGTTCGCCAGCCGGCAGCCTTACGAGATGGTCGTGGCGCCCCGCAAGTGCACACGGAATCCCTTCGAGGGCCCGGAGCTCGCCGCCGCTCTGCGGCTCTTCTCCGAGGGGATCCGCCGGCTACACGTCGCGGAGGGAGCCGTCCCCTTGAACGCGTGGCTGCACGCGTCCGGGCACTGGCACCTGGAGATCGTTCCCCGACTCTCGGTGCTGGCCGGGCTCGAGCTCGGCGCAGGCTACTTCGTGAACACGCTCGCGCCCGAGTCGGCCGCCGGCGTGCTGCGCGGAGCCTAGGCGCTCACGAGGACCCGCCGGGGCGAGCGTTCTTCCTTGAACTGGCTCGCTGCCTCGATCGCCGTCGAGAGATTGAGACCCTTGTCCTTGCCCTGCTTGATCAGCATCACCGTCTCGAGCGCGTCCATGTCGTAGATGCGCTGCTTCTTGCCTTTCGTCGGGATCTGGGCCTTGTTCGTCCAGTAATCGAGCTGCATCTTCGAGATACCCGCGACCTGACACACCTGGCCGAGATAGAGCTCGACCTTCTCGAGATGCTCCGACAGGTTTATCGGTTCAAGCAGGTCAACGTGCCGGGGAACCGCCATGAACACACTCTTTTCGAATCGGGAGGGACACCTTGCGGGAAGCTACCACCGAGCCGAAGCGTTGTGAAGGTTGGATCCTGCTGAAATCTCCCGCTCGGCCGGAAGGGTTACTCGTCCGCGCCGGGCTCGGCGACGGCCTCTGCCTCGGCAGGAGCCTCATCGGCGACCTCGGCCGGTGCCAAGGCAGCCTCGTCTTCGCCCACCTCGGGCACGTCCGGCTGGTCGACGACCGGTGCGAGGGTCGAGACCTCCTCGCCGTCGCGTGTGCGCATGACGATGACGCCCTGGGTCGAGCGGCCGAGCCGCTTCACGTCCTCGACGGGGACCTTGATCACCGTGCCACCCGTGGACATGAGCATGATCTGGTAGCCGTCGCGGACGACGAGCGCGCCCGCGAGCTCCCCGCGCGCCTCGGTCAGCTTGACGGTCTGGACGCCCAGGCCTCCGCGCCCCTTCACGGGATAGTCGCGGATCGGCGTGCGCTTGCCGAAACCGTTGCGGGTAACGACGAGCACGTCGGCATCGTTCTCGGCCAGGCTCGCCGCGATCACCTCGTCGCCCCGCCGGAGGCTCATGCCGCGCACGCCTTCGGTCGCTCGGCCCATCGGCCGCGCAGCGCTCTCGTGGAAGCGGATCGCCTGCCCTTTGCGCGAGACCATGAGGATGTCGTCCTCGCCCGAGGAGTGCAGCACGGCCACGAGCTCGTCCTTGTCGCGGAGCTTGAGTGCGATGATCCCGTCGGCCTTGAGCGGCGTGTTGTACTCGGCGAAGCGCGTCTTCTTGACGACGCCGTTCTTCGTCGCGAGCACGAGATACTCGGCTTCGCCGAAGTCGCGAGTGGCGATGAGCGTGCGGACGTTCTCTCCCTGTGCGAGGGGTAGCAGATTGACGAGCGCACGGCCCTTGGACTGCCGGCTTCCCAACGGCAGCTCGTGGACCTTCAGCCGGTAGATCTTCCCGACGGAGGTGAAGAAGAGGAGGTAGTCGTGGGTGGAGGCGACGACGAGATGCTCGATGTAGTCCTCGTCCTTCAGCTCCATCCCCATGACGCCGATGCCGCCGCGCCGCTGCTCGCGGTAGGTCGTCACCGGCAGGCGCTTGACGTAGCCGGAGCGCGTGATCGCGATGACCATGTCCTCCTCGGCGATGAGATCCTCGAGCTCGAAGTCACCCTCGGCGGCGATGATCTCGGTACGCCGGTCGTCGCTCTTCGCGTACACGTCCTTGATCTCGAGAAGCTCCTCCCGGATGAGCCCGTCGATGCGGATCTCGTCGGAGAGGATCGCGCGGAGCTCGGCGATGCGCTCCTGGAGATCTGAGTACTCCTCCTCGATTCGCTTGCGCTCGAGGCCGGTGAGGCGCTGGAGGCGGAGGTCGAGGATCGCTTGCGCCTGGATCTCCGTGAGCTCGAAGCGCTCCTGCAGGCCGGCGCGAGCCTCGTCGGGGTCTGCCGATCCGCGGATGAGCGCGATGACTTCGTCGAGGTTGTCGAGGGCGGTGAGGTAGCCCTCGAGGATGTGGGCGCGCTCCTCCGCCTTTCGAAGCTCGAACTTGGAGCGCCGCGTGACGACCACGCGCTGGAAGTCGAGATAGTGCCGGACGAGCTCGAGGAGCGATAGCGTCCGCGGCACCCCGTCCACGAGCGCGACGGCGTTGTAGCCGAAGGTCGTCTGGAGGGAGGTGTGCTTGTAGAGCTTGTTGAGGACGACCTGCGGGATCGCCTCGCGCTTGAGCTCGACCTGGATGCGCATCCCAGATTTGTCCGAGTGGTCGGCCAGGTCGGAGATCTCGGGAAGAACCTTGTCGTTCGCGAGCTCGGCGATCTTCTTGATCACGCCGCCGTCGCCGCCCTTCTTCACCCCGTACGGAAGCTCAGTGACGATGATCGCCGTCTTGCCGCCGCGCAGCTCCTCGATGTGTGCGCGCGCGCGCATGACGACGCGACCGCGGCCTGACCGATATGCCTCGCGGATCCCTTCGCGGCCGAGGATGATCCCGCCGGTCGGGAAGTCCGGGCCCTTTACGAGCTTGCTCAGGCGCTCAACGTTGATGTCCGGGTCGTCGATCATGGCCACCACCCCGTCAATCACCTCGGCGAGGTTGTGCGGCGGGATGTTGGTCGCCATGCCGACCGCGATTCCCGAGGAGCCGTTAACGAGCAGGTTGGGGAACCGCGACGGCAGGACGGAGGGCTCACGCCGGCGCTCGTCGTAGTTGGGGACGAAGTCGACGGTGTCGGCGTCGATGTCGCGGAGAAGCTCGGTCGCGATCCGCGCGAGGCGCGCCTCCGTGTAGCGCATCGCCGCGGCGGGGTAGTCGTCGATGTTCCCGAAGTTCCCCTGCGGGTCGACGAGCGGGTAGCGCATCGAGAACGTCTGCGCCATGCGAACGAGGGTGTCGTAGATGGCCGAGTCGCCGTGCGGGTGGTAGTTCTTCATCACGTCGCCGACGACGCTCGCCGACTTCACCCGCGGCCGGTTCGGCTGCAGCCCGCCCTCCTCCATCGCGTAGAGGATCCGGCGGTGCACCGGCTTGAGCCCGTCGCGCACGTCCGGGAGGGCGCGCGAGACGATGACGCTCATCGCGTAATCGAGGAAGCTCGAGCGCATCTCCTGCTCGAGCTCGCGCCCTTCGATGCGGCCGGCGCCGAGGCGTTCGAGATCAGACATCGAGGAACCTCACATCCTGGGCGTTCTGCTCGATGAACTCGCGGCGCGGCTCGACCTGGTCTCCCATCAGCATCGAGAAGATGCGGTCGGCCTCGGCGGCGTCCTCGACCTCTACACGCATGAGCATCCGGCGAGCGGGATCCATGGTCGTGTCCCAGAGCTCGGAGGGATCCATCTCGCCGAGGCCCTTGAAGCGGGCGACCTGGATGCCCTCCTTGGCCAGCTCAAGTGTCAGGGACTTGAGCTCGTCGAACGCCTCGGCTCGGCGCGACTTCTTGCCGAGAGTGATCGTGAAGGGAGGCAGCCCGACGACCCCGGCGGCCTTTTCGTAGGCCTTACGCAGGCTCCCGTAGCTCGGCGAGCCGAACAGCTCTCCGGGCACGTCGACGTGGTTCGCCGCGCTCGTCGCGCGCTCGGTCACCTTGAGCCGGAACGAGTTGTCGATCCGCGCCTCGACCTCCTCGAGCTCGTAGCCGTTCGTGTTCAGGTCGGGCAGCGCGCTTCGCGCGGTGGTGACGTCCTCGATGGCGTGCTCGACGAAGCGGTGCTCGACCGCGAAGTTCGCGGGCGAGGCGTATTCGCGGAACTCGGAGTTGACCTTGGCGAGCCAACCGTCGAATTCGTTGAGCGCCTTCGAGAACTTGCTCCATTTCGCCTCGGTGAACTTGAAGGTCTGGCCGGTGCGATCGACGATCTCGATGTCCTTCACGCGCTCGCGGACGAGCAGGTCCTCGAACTGGGATTCCTTTTCGATGTAGAGCTCCCGGTTGCCCACCTTGACCCTGTAGAGCGGCGGCACGGCGATGTAGACGTGGCCGCCTTCGACGAGCTCGGGCATCTGCCGGTAGAGGAAGGTGAGGATCAGCGTGCGGATGTGGGAGCCGTCGACGTCAGCGTCCGTCATGACGATCACGCGGTGGTAGCGGAGCTTCTCCAGGTCGAACTCGTCGCCGATGCTCGTGCCGACCGCAGTGATGATCGACTGGATCTCCGCATTCGAAAGCACCTTGTTGATGCGGTTCTTCTCCGAGTTGATGACCTTGCCGCGCAGCGGCAGGATCGCCTGGAAGTGCCGGTCGCGCGCGTCGACCGCCGAGCCGCCGGCCGAGTTCCCCTCGACGAGATAGAGCTCGGCCTCGGCCGGGTCGCGCGTCTGGCAGTCGGCGAGCTTCCCGGGAAGGGAGGCGCTGTCGAGCGCGCCCTTGCGGCGCGTGAGCTCCCGCGCCTTGCGCGCGGCCTGGCGTGCGTTACGCGCAGCGATCGCCTTCTGAATCACCTGGCGGGCGTCGGTCGGGTTCTCCTCGAGGAACTCGGCGAGCTTTGCGTTCACGGCCTGCTCGACGAGCCCACGCACCCACGGGTTTCCGAGCTTTGTCTTCGTCTGCCCCTCGAACTGCGGGTCGCGCAGCTTGATTGAGATCACGGCTGCAAGCCCTTCGCGCACGTCTTCTCCCTCTAGGTTCTCCTCCTTGTCCTTCAGAAGCCCCTTGTCGCGCGCGTACTTGTTCAACGTGCCTGTCAGCGCAGCCTTGAAGCCCGAGAGGTGCGAGCCACCCTCGTGCGTGTTGATGTTGTTGGCGAACGAGAACACCGACTCGACGTAGGACGAGTTCCACTGCATGGCGATCTCGACGGTGCCGTCCTCGGTCTCGGACTCGAAGTAGACAATCCGCTTGTGAATCGGGTCCTTGCTGTCGTTGATGTAGACGACGAAGTCGCGGATGCCGCCGTCGTACTTGAACTCGTACCGGTCGTCGCCCTCGCGCAGGTCCACGAGGACGATCGCCAGGCTCTTCGTCAGGAAGGCGGTCTCGCGTAGGCGCTGGACGAGGGTCTCGACGGAGAAATCGATCTCCTCGAAGACGTCCGCGTCGGGGAGGAACGTGATGGTCGTCCCGGTCTCGTCCGTTTCTCCCGTGATCTCCATGTCGGCCTTCGGGACGCCGCGCTCGTATTCCTGGCGATAGACCTTCCCGTCGCGGTACACCTCGGCGACGAGCCACTCGGAGAGCGCGTTGACCACGGAGACGCCTACGCCGTGCAATCCGCCCGACACTTTGTAGCCGTCGCCCCCGAACTTGCCGCCGGCATGGAGCTTCGTGAGGACGACCTCGAGAGCCGGGCGCCCCTGCTCCGCCATGATGTCGACCGGGATGCCCGATCCGAAGTCGCGGACCGTGACCGAGTTGTCGGGGTGGAGGGTGACCTCGATGCGCTCGTTGCGCCCCGCGAGGGCCTCGTCGACGGAGTTGTCGACCACCTCATAGACGAGGTGATGGAGTCCGCGGGCTCCGGTCGACCCGATGTACATGCCAGGTCGAAGCCGGACCGGCTCGAGGCCCTCCAAAACCGTGATGTCTTTTGCGGTGTAAGTGTTCTCTGTCATCAAAAAAGCCCTGCTAATGGGCTATTTCCGCGCCCGATGAAGTCTATCAGATCGAGCGGTTGGTGCCGGCCGCCAAACTGGCCTCGGCGGCCCGCGCGACCGCCTTCCGGAGATCCGGATTCTCGATGGTCGCGGCGATCCTCGCGCCCTCTGCGCGGTCGGCCTCGCTGGCCTTCGGCACGGTCCGTTTCGAAGCTTCCACAGGTTCCAGGCCGGCCTCCGGAAGCGGGCCCGGCGCGAACCGCAAGGAGGCCGGCGCCTTTTCGCCCAGGCGCTCCTGCAACCGCTCCAGAATCGAGGTCGCGAGCTGCGTGAGCTCGAAGGCCCACGCGCTCGATCTCGTAGACACGTGGAGGCTCCCATCCCGCGCCATCCGGGCAGGCCACGCGTTCGCGGCGATTCCGGCTCCCACGCACTCGGGCCACGCCTCGACGATGTCCCCCAGCCCTCCGACCGGGCCGAAGCGGGCGAGCTCGCGGCGGACCTCGTCCTCGATCGGGCGCAGGGGGCCGAATCTCACCCCGCCGCCTTCGCCTCTCCCGGCGTGACCTCGACGATCAGGTCCGGTTCGGCCACACCCGGCTTGTGCGTCGCGGTTATCACCGTTTGGCCGCCCGCCGGAAGCTGGGCGAGAAGGGCGCCGCGCCGTTCCGTGTCGAGCTCGCTGAAGACGTCGTCGAGGAGGAGAAGCGGCGGCTCACCCCTGCGCTCCGCCAGGAGCTCCGCCTCGGAGAAGACGAGCGCGAGCACCGCGGTGCGCTGCTCTCCCTGGGATCCGAAGCCCCGTAGCTCGCGCTCGCCGGCGGTAATCGACGCGTCGCGCAGGTGAGGGCCTGCACCGGTGACTGCCCGTTCGAGATCGCGCGGGAGCCGCGCCTCCAGCTCCTCGACCGTGAGCCCACGGCCGTCGTACGCGAGCGCGGCATCCGCGAGGCCGAGCCCCTCGGAGATTCTGGAGAACCCGCGATCGAGCAGTGCGGCCAGCTCCGAGCGGCCGGCGTCGAGCTCAGTCCCGAGCGTCGCCACCTGTGCCGTCCAGGGCTCCACGGAGCCGAGGCCGGACTCGCCGGAGCGCACCCGCCGGAGCGCTGCGTTGCGCTGCGCGACCGCGCGGGCGTAGTTCGGAGAGATCTCGGCGCGGCTGGGGAAAACCCGGCCGAGCATGCGGTCGAGGTAGGCACGGCGAACAATCGGGCCGCCCTTCACGACCGCGAGGCGCTCAGGGGTGAAGACGAGCGCGGCGAGCCTCGAGCGGAGCTCCTCGCCACGCGCCAGCGCGGCGCCGTTCAGACGCACCTCCTTCGCAGCTCCGGGCACGACGTCGACCTGGGTCTCGAAGGAGCTCCGCGCGGACGTTCCCGTGAGCCGCACACGTGCCGCCTCCTCGCCGAAGCGGACGAGGCGCGGCTCCGAGCGAGTACGAGGGGAGAATCCCTGCGCGCCGACGTGCAGCGCCTCCAGCAGGTTGGTCTTCCCGACGCCGTTCGGACCGGTCACGAGAACCAGCCCGGGCACCAGGTCGAGCTCGAGCCCGGCGTAGGAGCGGAAGTTCCGGAGCGAGACGTGCCCGACGATCAGCCAGCGAGCCGGATCGGCATGATCAGGTACAGGAAGTCGTCCGACTCCCCGAGAATGAGCCCTGGCCTGAGGGGGCTGATCAGCTTGAAGCGCACCGCATCGTCGCCCACCGACTCGAGGCCGTCGCGGAGAAACTCGGCGTTGAACCCGATCTCGATCGTGTCGCCGGAGTACGCGATGGGCAGCGACTCCCGAGCCTCGCCGACGTCCTGCGTCTGTGCCGAGACCGTCAGCTCGCCGCTCTCGAACCGAAGCCGCAGTGGCGACTTCCGCTGCGCCATGAGCGACGCGCGGCGGACGATCTCGACGAACTCCTCGCGCGGAAGCTGGATCTCGGCTTCGAAGGTCTCGGGCAGGAGCTGCTTGTAGTTCGGGAACTGGCCGTCGATGCGCCGCGCAGTGAGCCAGACGTCGGCGACCCCGAAAACGATCTGGTTCTCCTGCACCCCGATCGAGATCGTCCCCGGCTCGCCGCCCTGGCCGATACGCAATAGCTCGGAGAGAGCGCGCGCCGGCACGATCGCCTCGAGCTCCTGCCCGGGCCCCTTGTCGAGCGCGGTCTCCTTCACGCTGAGCCGGTAGGAGTCCGTCGCAGCCATCACGAGCTTCTCGCCCTCGAAGCGGACGAGAATGCCGGTGAGGACCGGTCGCGACTCGTCGCGGGAGGACGAGCGGCTGACACGGGAGATGGTCTCCACGAAAGCTTCCTTGTCGACCGTGAACGCGGTCTCGGGGTCGATCTCCGGGAGGCGCGGGAAGTCCTCGGCGGCGTAGGTGTGCAGCTTGTAGGACGCCGAGCCGCAGGTCAGCTCAGCGACCCCTTCCTCCGCCCGATGCCCGATCGTCACCTCGCCTGCAGGAAGGAGGCGGACGATATCCACGAGCAACCGTCCCGGGACAACCACAGCCCCTTCGTCCGCGACCTGCGCATCGAGTGAGACCCGAAGCGAGATCTCCATGTCGGTCGCGGAGAGGTGGAGCTGGCCCCCGCCGGCGCGCAACATGACCCCCCCGAGGATCTGGACGCTCTGTGTGCGGGTCGACACCCCGCGGCCGGCGAGCTGAAGCTTGTCTGCGAGCTCGTCCCTACCGCACGTGACCTTCATCGTCGTACCAACAACGGTATCGATACTTGCCATTTAGTTAAAACCTCTTCGTAGTCATAGGGAGTGTGAACGACGGGGAAGACGGGTTGTTTCCGCATGGTTGCTGGGGATCGCCGGTGGACGGTTTTTGTGGACAAGAGCGACTTGTCGACAGGGTGACGGCTCGAGCAGGCGATTTCCCCAGCTTTCGCCAGGTGTGCACAGGACGTTGTTCACCGGGGCTGTTTGATCCTCGCCGTGAGCTCCTGGACGAGGTTGTAGACGCTTCGGTCTTCCTGGATGAGCTTCGCGATCTTGGACGTCGCGTGGATCACTGTCGTATGATCGCGCCCGCCGAACTTCTTGCCGATTTTGGGCAGAGAGCTGTCGGTGAGCTCTCGGCAGAGGTACATGGCCACCTGGCGGGGATAGACGATCTGCTGCGAGCGGCGGTCGCCGGTGAGCTCCTGCATCGAGATGCCGAAGCGCTCGACGACGGCGTCCTGGATCCGCTCGACAGAGACCTCCGGGAGCTCGCCCTGTGGAAAGACGTCCTTGAGCACTTCCTGGGCCAGCTCGACGGTCATCGGGCGGCCGGTGAGGGATGAGAAAGCGACCACGCGCGTGAGCGCGCCCTCGAGCTCGCGGATGTTCGTGGAGATGCGGCTCGCGATGAAGGTGAGGACGTGCGTGTCGGGCACGTGGATCGCGTCCGTCTTCACCTTCTTCCTGAGGATCGCGATGCGCGTCTCGAGGTCGGGCGCCTGGATGTCCGTGATCAGACCCCACTCGAAGCGTGAGCGGAGGCGCGCCTCGAGGGTTGCGATCGCGCGCGGCGGGCGGTCCGAGGAGATGACGATCTGCCTGCCGGCTTCATAGAGCGAATTGAAGGTATGGAAGAACTCCTCCTGGATCCGCTCCTTGTGCTCGAAGAACTGGATGTCGTCGATGAGGAGCACGTCGTAGTGGCGGTAGCGCTGCTTGAAGCCTTCGATGCGCTTGTCGCGGAGCGAGTTGATGAAGTCGTTCATGAAGATCTCGCTCGTCACGTAGCGCGCTGAGAGGTTGCGCGAGTGTTCGCCGATGTAGCTTGCGATCGCCTGGAGGAGATGCGTCTTCCCGAGGCCCGTTCCGCCGTAGATGAAGAGGGGGTTGTAGGCCTGGGCCGGCGCTTCGGCGACTGCGAGTGCCGCGGCGTGCGCGAAGCGGTTCGACGACCCGATGACGAAGAGGTCGAAGGTGTACTTCGGGTTCAGCCCCTCGCCGAAACGTGCCGGGGGCGGGGACTCGAACTGCTGGGACTCGTCGAGCTCGCGTACTGCGAGGCGCACGGTGCGGTCGCTTCCCACCGTCTCGCGGATCGCGGCGTGGATGAGGTCGAGGAAGTGATCCTCGATCCACGTGCGCGTGAAGTCGTTGGGAACGGCGAGAACGAAGTGCTCGTCGCTGAGCTCGATCGGCCCCGTGTCGGCGAACCACGTCGTGAACGTCGATTCGCTCAGTGCGTCCCTGAGGCGGTTCGATACCTCGGTCCACAGTGATTCCGCGCTCAGTTCAGCAGGGCGTTGCACGCCGGCTTATTGCTCCCTCCGCCAGACTCCTGGACGCGGCGATCATAGCAACGCCGCCGAGGCCCCTCAACGCTTGAAAACATGCGGGCCGAAGCGCCAAAAACGGGGCCTGAGCAGGCAATTTCTTTCTTTCCACAGCAGTCTCCACAGCTGTGGAAAGGTGGTGTAAGGCCTGTGGCCATGCGGTTTTCCGCCTGTGGATTTCCATGAGCGCAGTTTTTTCGAGGCTGATCGTTCGGGCGGCTTCGAACACGACCGCCGCGGG
>DATHAA010000071.1:0-11031 GCA_035296905.1 Gaiellaceae bacterium | reverse complement strand
CCGCGCGCTGCGGCTGCAAAGCGTTTCGGTCGACCGAGGCGCTCATCCGACTACCCTAATCCGCCCACGTCGCCATGCGGCCAGTCTCGGGCGTGGTTAGGTGAGCAGCCGTCGACTTCACCTACGTTGAAACTTTGGATCCCGAGAAGGGCCGGGTAACCCTCGCCGGCCGTGACCTGCGCGAGTACCGCCAGGAAGACATCCGGAGGGCCATCGCGGTCGCCGGGCAGGACTCGCACCTCTTCTCGACGGCGCACCTCGACCCCGCGACCGCCTCACAGCTCATCGACGACGTGCTCGAGGCGAACGGCTCCCGAACGACGCTCCTCATCACCCACCGGTCCGAGGGGCTAGAACGGATGGACGAGGTGGTCACGCTCGAGAGCGGCGTACTGGCCTAGCCGCGCGCATCTGGCGCGGAGATCTCCGGGTCAGGGCAGTTGACGGCGGTCTCGCCGCCGGTCGACGACTCGTCGCCCCCCGACTCTTCCCGAATTCCTAACGCGTGCGTGCTACAAGGGCGGGGATGTCCTTCGGCCAGGACTTCGCTCCCACACTCGCGGCCGCACGGCGCGGCGACCAGCGCGCGCTGGCCGACCTCTACCGTGCCTTCCAGCCGCGGATTCTCCGCTATCTCCTGACGCAGGAGCCGAAGGAAGGCGAAGATCTCGCTTCCGAAGTTTGGCTCGACATCGCATCCGGTCTGAATCGGTTCAAAGGCACGGAGAGCGACCTCCTCTGTTGGATGTTCACGATTGCACGGCGGCGGCTGATCGATCACAGGCGCGCTCGGACCCGGCGACGCACTGACCCCATGGGCGTCGAGGCCCTGCCCCTTCCATCCGAGGAGTTCGACCCCACCCGTTCACTCGAAGAGGGAGAGGCACTCTCATGCCTCGGAATGCTTCCCCGTGAGTGGGCCGAGATCGTCCTTCTCAGAGTCGTCGGCGGGCTTGACTCGGCGGAGGTCGCGGCCGTTACCGGCCGGAAGGCCGGAACCGTCCGCGTGATCCAGAAGCGAGCATTGGAGCGGCTGGCGAAGCTCCTGTCAGCGGGCCGCGAGAGAGTTGTAACGAGATGAGCCTCTGGCGCGATCTCGACTGTGAGATGCAACGTCTGCCGCTCGACCTCGACACTGCCGATCGCCTGCTCGCGGGACGCGTCCTGCCGGCAGACGCGCCCCCGGGCTACGAGGCAGTCGCGTCACTTCTCTCCGGCCTACGGGCGCATGAGGAGGAGCGATCCCTTCGGCACGAGGACTCCGTGCTGGAGCTCGCGAAGGGCGGGCGTTCGCCTCTCTTCGAAAGCATGTCGACGCCCAGGAGGTCAACTTTGAGTCGATTCAAGCTCGCGGGGACAGCAATCGCCGCCGCCTTGGCTTGTACGACCGGTCTTGCCTTTGCCGGCAGCCTGCCGGGTGCGGCGCAAGACGTCGCCTCGTCCATGCTCTCGAAAGTCGGCGTGACGGTGCCTGGGCCAAACGAGAAAGCGGGAACGCATCCGAGCGTCCGCGGAACCTCGTCGCCCGATGTCGCTGTTTCGAACGACACCGAAGAGAAGGACGAAGCTGCAGCCGACAACGGCCAAGGCAAAGGCGCAGAGATCTCCGAGCTCGCGACGACGACGGAGCTGACGGGCGTCAAGAAGGGTGCGGCGATATCGACCCTTGCGAGCAGCGGGAAGAGTCGCGCCGGCCAAGAGGGAGAAGCGGCCGCCGACCACGGCGCGGCAGCTGGCGGAGCGGCGACCGCGGACGCGGCGAGCGGCGGCCACAGCACTGCCGGCACGGACAACGTAGCTGCCGGCCAAGCGCATCGGCCCTAAGGGCAGACCGAATCGCAACCAGAGCGGCCCGCCGAAGCGGGCCGCTCTCGGGTGAGGTTGGAGCCGACGGGCTAGGTCGCCGTCGGTACCGTGACCGGCTGGCGCATGCGCGCGCCGCCGAGCACGTAGTAGACCCAGCCGCCGACCACCATCCCGGCGAGCCAGGAGAGATCGGTGTTGTCCAGCGCCTTCGCGATCGGCCCTTGCATGAAGCCGGGCTGGGCAACCTCGAAGGGCGCGAGGAGACGATCACGTTCGCGCCGCCCGAGAGAAGCTAGGCGGCGCGGAGGGCTTCGATCTCGCGTTGCACGGCGAGGCGCTCGAGGGCTTCGGCCTCAATCTGGCGGACGCGCTCGCGCGTGATGCCGAGGCGGCGGCCGATCTCCTCGAGCGACTTGGGCTCGATGTCACCGTTCAGGCCGTAGCGGAGCTTGACGACGTTGCGCTCTCGCTCCGGAAGCTGGGAGACCGCGCGGCGAAGAACGTCCATGTCGAGGCTGACTGTGACCTCCTCCTCGGGCCCGGCATCCTCGCCCGCCATGAGCTCGCCGAGGGATGTCTCGGAGTCGGCCATCGGCCGGTCGAGGCTCACGACTGCGCGCGCGGCATCGCGCACTTCACGCACCTGCTTCAGCGGTAGCTTTGCGGCCTCCGCCACCTCGTCGTCCGTCGGCGGGCGGCCGAGCTTCGGAGTCAGCTCGCGCTCTGCACGGCCGATCTTCTGCTCGCGCTCGACGATGTGCACCGGGATCCGAATCTCGCGTGCCTTGTTCGCCACGCCGCGCTGGACGGCCTGCCGGATCCACCAGGTCGCGTAGGTCGAGAACTTGTAGCCCCGGCGCCAGTCGAATTTCTCGACGGCGCGGATCAGCCCGATGATCCCCTCCTGGATCAGGTCCAGAAGGCTGAGCCCGTGGCCCTGGTACTTCTTCGCGATCGAGACGACGAGCCGCAGGTTCGAGTTGATCATACGCTCCTTCGCCTCGCGGTCGCCGCGCTCGATGCGCTTTGCGAGCTCGACCTCTTCCTTTGCCGTCAGGAGCGGGTAGCGGCCGACCTCGTTCATGAAGAGCTGCAAGGCATCCGTCGTCGCGTGTGCGAGGTCGCCGTTGACGTACGTGGCGGCCGGCGCAGATTCCCGCGCGCAGTTGTCCTTGAGGTCGATGCCGCGACGCTCGATCTCTTCGTAGACCTCCTGCACCTGCTCGTCCTCGAGGTCGAGTGTCTGGACGACCTCGTCCACCTCGGAGTACTCGATGCAGCCGCTTTCCTCCCCGCGGTCGAGCATGGCCTGCAGAGCAGCGTCCATATGAGTCGTATCTCCGTCCACGGTCGAATGAAACAGGTGAAGCTGAACGCATCATCTTCCAGGATGGGTCGGGATGCGCGCTCGCCGAAACTCCTCCGTACGAACGTATGTTCTATACTGAGGGATGGCCCGCCCGCAGTACCTCGAGGACACCTGCAAGAGCGCGTTGAACCGGGTGCCGGCCGAGAGCCGCGTTCCGTTCCGCTGGACGATCAACCCCTACCGCGGCTGCACGCACAGCTGCCATTACTGCTTCGCACGCGCGTTCCACACCTACCTCGACCTCGGAATCGGCGACGACTTCTCTTCGAAGATCGTCGTGAAGACGAACGTCGTGGACGTGCTGCGGCGCGAGCTGGCCTCCCCGCGCTGGGACGGCGAGGCCATCGCGATGGGCACGGCTACCGATCCGTATCAGCACTGCGAGGGGCGCTACCGGCTCACGCGCGGAGTGGTCGAGACACTCGCCCATTTCGCCAATCCGCTCTCGATGCTGACGAAGTCGACGATGATCGTCCGCGACCTCGACGTCTATCTGCGGCTGAACGAGGTCGCCTCGGTGTCGGTGGCGATGAGCGTCGGCACCCTGGACGAGGACGTGCGCCGAGTGGTCGAGCCCGGAACGCCGCCGGGCCGGAAGCGCCTCGAGATCCTCGGCCGCTTCTCCGAGGCCGGCATCCAAACCGGGGTTCTCGTCGCGCCGATCCTGCCCGGCCTGACCGACACCGAGGAGCACCTCGACACCGTGCTCGCGGCGTGCGCCGAGGCGGGAGTCGACTACGCAGTCCCCATCATCCTCCACGTGCGTACCTCGATCCGCGAGCACTTCATGCCGTGGGTGAAGCGCACGTATCCCTGGCTCTACCCCCGCTACGCCGAGCTCTACGGCTCGCGCTCCTACGCGCCGAAGGCCTACCAGCAGGAGGTCTCCGATCGCTTTGCGCGCCTCCGGCTACGACACGGGATCGGCGGCAGCGGCAGCACTTCCCGCCAGGAGGTTCCGAAGCGCCAGGAGCAGCTAGCGTTGGCCGTCTGACCGACCGCATCCGCACTGGCACCTGCTCCTGGGCCGACGAGTCGCTCGTCAAGTACTGGTATCCGAAGGGCGTGCGCTCGGGCGAGGACCGGCTGCGATACTACGCCGAGCACTTCGACACCGTCGAAGTGAACTCGACCTACTACCGCCTCCCCGAGGAGGAGCTCGTCGCCAAATGGGCCGAGCGCATTCCGGAGGGATTCGTCATGCACGTGAAGGCCTTCGGGATGATGACGCGCCACCCCGTGAAGGCGGACGTCCTGCCGCCCGAGCTACGTGACGCGGCGCCCGTGGACGAGCGCGGCCGGATCGATCGCCCGCCGCGCGAGCTGCGGTCCGAGGTCTTTGCGCGCTTTCACGCCGCACTCGAGCCGCTCCGCTCCGCGGGGAAGCTCGGCGGCATCCTTCTCCAGTTTCCGTCCTACGTCGTGTGCAAGCCCGCTTCCTTCGAATACATCGCCTGGGCGAAGGAGGAGCTTCGCGGCGACCATCCGATGGTGGAGTTCCGCCACCGGAGCTGGCTCGAGGAGGAGAACCGGGCGCAGGTCTTCTCGTTCCTCGAAGACATCGGTGCGACCTACGTCGTCGTGGACGCGCCCAAGACCGACGCAAAGAACCTCGTCCCCACCGTCTTCGCCCGCACGAGCCCGATCGTCTACATGCGCACGCACGGCCGAAACGCAGAAACATGGAACGTGCGCGGGCGAAGCGCGGCGGAGCGCTTCGACTACCTCTACTCCGAGGAGGAGCTCCGCGAGCTCGTCCCCGCGGTGCGCGAGCTCGCCTCAGACGCTCAGGAGGCCTACGTGATGTTCAATAACAACGGCCGCTCCCGTGCGACCGGAAACGGCCATTCCGAGCGGGATGGATGGATTTCCCAGGCCCCAACCAACGCCCTCATGCTGCAGAAAGTGCTCGGTGAGGGGTCGTGAAGTCCGAATCCTCCCGTTAAGATTCAAGACAGGCGCTGGCGCGCCGATGGGACACTTGTGGGGAGTCGTTTTTCGCGCATAGCTGCACCTGCAACCGGCGTGCTCGCCGTCGTAGCCGCCGTTGGCTTCGTGCTGGCCGCGCCCAGGCTTCTCGATCTTTCGGGAGACCAGGCCGCCATCCCCGCTCCTCCCGCCGGAACCGGCGATGACGCGTCGGTCGTCGCCCCCGGGACGCCGGCCCCCACGGGCACCCCGGGGCAAACGCCGTCGACGGGGCCGGGCGAGACGCCGCCCAACGGCGAGGCGACCCCGGGTTCCGCTGCCGGCCCGGCAACCGCGCGAGCCTTCCCCGGGATCGCTCCGAGCGAGCGTCCGAGCGAGCGCGGTATCTCGGCGACCCCGCAGCCCGGAGTCGGCGAAGAGCCTGAGCCGGAGAACAACGGCGGCCCGGGTCATCCCGCGAAGGACCATAAGGCGCACCACCAGCATCAAGGCCATGGCAATGGCCACGAGCATCACGGAAACGGCCAGGGGAACGGGCATTCCGGTGACGGTGACGGCGACCAGCAGGGCAAAGACCACGGCAAGCACGGCCACGAGAAACACGACAACGGCAAGCACAATGGCGCGACGAAGCCGAAGAAGGATCCGCCGCCGAAGTCCAACCACTCTCTAGGCTCTGGCCATGGCAACGGCAAGAACCCCGATCGAGACCACGGTCAAGGCGCCAAGCACGGGAAGTCCGAGCGGCGCGCTCATTCTCATTCACGGTCGCGGCGCTGACGCCGGCGACCTCGAACCACTCCTAAGCATTCTCGACCCCGACCGCCGCCTCCTCGGCGTGTTCCCGCGCGGGCCGCTCTCGCTCCCGCCCGGAGGCCGTCACTGGTACATCGTGCCCGAGATCGGCTTTCCGGACCGGGACACCTTCCTGCCGACATACGCCGAGCTCGCGGAACACCTCGACGGCGTCCTCGCCGAGCACGGGCTCGACTGGCACCGCACTGTCGTCGGCGGCTTCTCGCAGGGAGCGGTGATGTCTTACGCCCTCGGGCTGGGGACGGGAAGGCCGCGGCCCTCCGGGATCCTCGCCTTCTCCGGGTTCATCCCGACCGTCGAGGGCCTCGACCTCGACCTCGGCTCGCGCGCCGGGCTTCCCGTATCCATC
This sequence comes from Gaiellaceae bacterium, assembly GCA_035296905.1. Lineage (GTDB taxonomy): Bacteria > Actinomycetota > Thermoleophilia > Gaiellales > Gaiellaceae > DATEOR01. Next base: position 4,762 of record DATHAA010000071.1, on the reverse strand, counting down.
GCCCACGGGTCGCTCGACCCGGTGATCGGCGTGGAGTTCGGCCGCCAGGCGCGTGCGCTGCTCGAGGAAGCGGGCCTCGACGTGGAGTACCGTGAGGACCCGGTCGGGCACACGATCACACCGGGAGGACTTGCCCAGGCGATCACCGTGGTCGCCGCCGCGCTCGGCTAGAGCGTCGAGTCGCGGATGCGGGGCTCGTCCACGCCGGAGTCCGGCGTTCCGGGCGGCCGCGGGCGCAATATGGGCGAGAGGTAGAGCATCTCGTAGGCGAGCGCCGCGAGCGCGCCGCCGAGGAACGGGCCGATGAACCAGATCCACCCGTCCGCCCATTGGTTTTGGACGAGCATCGGCCCGAGCGCGCGGCCCGGGTTCATGGCGGCGCCGGTGAGCGGGCCGCCGATGAGGATGTCCGCGGCGATCGTGAGGCCGATGGCGAAGCCGGCAATGGCCGTGAAGGCGCCGCGCGGGTCGGCCGCTGTCGCGAAGACGACCCAGACGAGGAAGAAGGTCAGGACTGCCTCGAGAATGAAGCCGGCGCTCGGGGAGATCTGTGGGTTGAGGGTCGGGGCGCCGAGCTTGGCGGCATTGCTCACGGTATCGGGGTAGATCCACTTGAGGAGGAGCGCCGCGGCAACGGCTCCGCTGAACTGGGCGGCCCAGTAGCAGAGGCCGAGCAGAGGCTTGATCCGCCGGGTGACGATGAAGCCGAGCGTGACGGCGGGGTTGAAGTGCCCACCCGAGATGTGCCCGAGAGCGGTGACCATGATCGCGAGGATGAGACCGTGGGCGACCGCGACGCCGAGAAGGTCGCCACCGCCTGTCATCACGGAACCGGCGCCGACGAAGATGAGTGCGAAAGCGCCGACGAACTCTGCGACCGACCGGCGGAGGTTTTCCCCTTCCACGGCAGGGAGGCTAGAAACCGCGCCGGACGGAAGAGGCCGACCTCGGTGCTAGGGTCAGCGCGTCGATCGGAAGAGGGTCGAGTTGGACGAACCGACGCTCCCAGCAGGGACGGTTCCTTACGCCCGAGCAGGCTGACGACAACGACCGCCGCCAGCTGATCGTCGCAGTGGTGGACGGCACCGTCTTCATCGCGACCGGTGTTCGAGTTCCAGCGCCTGATCGAGGACGCGGCGCTCCTCAAGTTCAGCACCCCGAATGCCGTCAACCGGCTGCGGGCTGAGTGAGTGCGCGACGGCAAGGCCATGAAGCTCCGCTTCTTCGTCAACGGAAAGCGCCTCGCCGAGACGCAGCACGAGTCTTCCGGCCGGCTCGTGGGCGTGGAGCTCTTCGTCTACTCGGAGAAGGGCTGAACGGACATTCGCTTCGACAACGTCTTCGTGTGGCCGGTTCCTCAGCGAGGCGCCCACTCCGGCTCGGAGTCGATTCCAACCGCGTCGGCGATCCGGTTGATGTAGTTGAAGTAGGAAACGACCTGCAACGCGTCGTGGATCGCCGCGTCGCTCCAGCCTTCCCCGCGAAGGACATCCAGGTCGGCGGCCGTGATCCCGGACGGCTCACGCGTCACTTTGACGGCGAAGTCACAGAGGCAGCGCACACGCGGCTCGAGGTCGGCCTGCCGGTAGTCGTGCATCGCGTGCTCGGCGAGCTCGTCGGGTGCGCCCTCGGCACGGAGGTCGTCTGCGTGCGCGCGAATTCAGTAGTGGCAGTCGTTCGCCCGTGAGACGACGACCGCGAGAAGCTCGCGCTCGGCGCGCGAGAGCTCTGAGCGCCCGAACATGACCGCGCGATAGAGGTCCATCGACGCGCGCAGCGTCTCGGGGTTCAACGACATCGCCTTGACGATGTTGAAGACCTTGCCCGCCCGCCCGATCGCCGCGTCGTACTCGGCCTTCAGGGCCCCCGTCGCCTCGCCTTCCTCGATCAGACGGAGATTCGGCACCGGCCCATTCTGCCCGTTTCACGGCTTCAAGTTGCATTCCTGGTGTCGGACTGCAATAAGTGTCCGCCCCGGGGGTCGACAAAAGGAGCGTTGGCGGTGGGACGGTCAAACGACGTGGGCTACGATGCCGAAGGGCAGGGCCCGTCAGACGAGGAAGCCACGAACGGCCGCACCGATCATGCAGCGACGGGCAGCCGAGTAGCGGGAGTCCTGAACGCCGCCGAGGAAGCGGCTGAGACGATCAAGGACGAGGCTCGGCGCCAGGCGGACGAGGTCCTCCGCCAAGCCACCGCCGACGCTGCCACGCGAGTCGAGGACTTGACGCGCGAAGCCGAGCGTATTCGCGCCGAGGCGGATGGCTATGGGCGCGACATCCGCGTCGCGGTCGATTCCTACGGCACGCAAGCTCGCCGCGAGGCCGAGGAGGAGGCTCGTAAGCTCCTCTCCGACGCTGAGGAGCAGGCCCGCGCCACTCGCGAAGCGGCGCAGGAGATGGCGAATCAGATCGAGGAAGACGCGCGGCGGCGGCACGAGTCGCTCGTCCGCGAGTCGCGGTCTCTCGAGGAGCGCCGGCAGCGGGTGCTGGACGGCCTGCGCGACCTCGCCGCCCAGCTACAGGATGCGCTCGTCGAGCCGACGAGCAGCGAGACGGATCACTCGCTCGCCGACGCGCTCGACGTCGAGCGACGCCGCTGACCGAGCCGGGCGACGAGCTTCGCACACTGCTTCGCAGCTTCCCGACGGGAGTCGCGGTCATCACGGTCGACGCAGCGGGCGAGCGCCTGGGTCTGACGGTCAGCGCGCTCGTCTCCCTCTCCCTCGAGCCTCCGCTCGTCGGAGTCGGGATCAGCAGGCAGGCGGCCATGCACGAGCTCCTGCGCGGTGCGGGCGGGTTCGCGCTGAGCCTGCTGGCGGGAGACCAGGAGGCAGTCGCGCAGCATTTCGCTCGCGGCGTGCCTCCCTTCGCGCACTGGCACGGAATCGCAACGCGCGAGGGCGCGGAGGGCGCACCGCTGATCGACGACGCTCTCGGCTGGCTCGAATGCCGCCTCTCCGGCGAGCACGACGCGGGCGATCACACGCTCTTCGTCGGCGAGGTGCTCGCGGCTGAGCGAGGCCGCACCGCACCGCCGCTCGTCTACCTCGGGCAACGCTACGTCTCGATGGACTCATGATCGAAGCCGTCGTCTTCGACCTCGACGGGATCCTGATCGACTCCGAACACGTCTGGGACGAGGTTCGCCAGCAACTCGCCGAGGAGCGTGGCGGCCGCTGGAACGAGAGCGCTTCGCGGGACATGATGGGCATGAGCTCTCCGGAGTGGTCGCGCCATGTATACCCACCGACCGTATACCCACCGGCACGCTCACGCCTATCGAGTCGCCCGCTTGGTGCCGTGGTCGACTGGCGGGCCTCCCGATCCCGGTCGTGCGCTGCTCGTTCTCGCGCTAGTGCTCGCCGGCATCGAGCAGCGCGACGAGCTCGCTCAACGTCTCGACCACCAGCGCTGCCCCGGCCTCCTCAAGCGCCGACCGATCGACCGCCGACCCGGCAAGGACCCCGATCGCCGTTACGCCCGCGGCCCTCGAAGCCCGGATGTCCCAGGTGGCATCCCCGACTGCCCAGCATCGGTCTCTCGGTACGCCGAGGCGCTCGGCCGCAAGCAGCAGAACGTCCGGCGCCGGCTTCGCGCGCTTCACCTGGCTGCCGTCGACGATCGTCGGCGGCACCGCGAGCCCGAGTGCCGCGACTGACCGCGTGACCTGCTCCGCCCGGCTCGACGTCGCTATGACCCAGCGGAGGCCACGCGCTTCGATCGCCCCGAGCAGATCGGCGGCCCCGGGCAAGGGTCGCGGGCTCGTGTTCAGCCGGTCGAAGGCCTCGCCGGCCGCCGAGTCGATCTTCTCGATCTCGTCGTTGGGCATCCGGCGGTGGTTGGCCTCAGCGACGTCACGCGCCAGCCCTTTGCCGTCCATGCCGATCATCGGTGCGACCTCGTCGCGGGTCGTGCGCATGCCCGCTGCCGCGAGCGCCTCGAGCCAACCGTCGATGCGCGCACCGACGGTGTCGACGAGCGTTCCGTCCAGGTCGAACGCGATGCCGGACGGCACTGGGAGCTGATCGGGGCGCTGTGGCATGTTTGTCCTCCGGCGGCCGCGTGGCCCGAGCCGGTGCCTGAATCCTGCCCGACGCGACCGTCCTCCGCGCCGCAAGCGCGGACGTTTCATGCGCGGCGTCAGCAGGACTCGGGGCTCGCGCTGAACGCCCGGAAGACCACGTCCGGGCGGCGCGTCCAGAAGCATGAGCAGTCCATCGGCGTGAAGAGCCATTTTATGGGATACGACCAACGCACGACGCGATCGAGGCCGACATCTCGATCCGGGGCCGTTCGCGTGACCGGCAACGGCCAAGGCCCGCTGAAACGTCACTTGGCACGGCGCCCGCGGTGCTGAAACCCCCGGGCGCCGACGTCACGCGCCCGAGCGATCGCTCGCTTCGTCGTGCCCGTCCGTTCGGGCGAGCTCGAGGCTATACGTTCCGCGGTCTCAGACGAGCATGCGCGATCATCGGCAAGAAAACCGCTGATCTCCGCGACTGCTGAAGATCAGCCTAGGCACTCGCTCCTGGCTTTGTCCACAATCACGACCAGCTCGCCGTCGATCCACGTTTCGTGAAACAGAAGATGCACGATGAGGTTGTCCCCCGAGCCCTTACTGATGAGGTTGACGGCGTACGAGAACTGGGGGAAGTTGACCCCGGTTGTCTCGTACGCACCTTGCCCGAAATTGGCCTGGACGAGGAAGGCGCCGGTGGCGACGTACTCGGTGCCCGTGTCGAGACCGAGACCGACGCCCT
>DATHAA010000070.1:0-36684 GCA_035296905.1 Gaiellaceae bacterium | reverse complement strand
CGGCTATGGGCGGCTAGTAGTCGTCTCCCACCGATACGGGATGCGATCGTTCTACGCGCACCTCAAGCGCGTGACCGTCCGCGAGGACCAGCGCGTTGCCCGTGGCACGAGGATCGGCCTCGTCGGCTCGAGCGGACACTCAACCGGCCCACATCTTCACTTCGAACTTCGCAGGCGCGGAGCAGCCGTCGATCCGCTACCGGCCCTCCGCTAGCTCTGGCAAGCCTCTCCGGCGTCGGTAGGCGCGTTGGCGACGGGCGCTCGTGGCGAACCGCCGGAGGGACGAGCCGGCAATGATGGGCCGGCCCCAGCCGCAAGAGCAGCGGACGGGCAGCGCTCGCGGGCTCGTTTCCGGGCGGCCCGCCCTCGTAGCGGCGCCGGCGGACCTCCGACAACGGCCGACGATCGCCGCGAAAGCTCCTCCGAGCGGGTCGTCGCTCGGCTGCTCGTTCGGAACGTTCGAGTCGCATTGAAGAACTTGAAGAGCCTGACTTGGAGGAGTAGCTTCGAGACTCAGCGGTGACCTACAGGCTGGTGAGTCTGCTCAGGTCGCCTCCTCTGCGGTCGGGCGTCGTTCTCCCCAGTCCGGCGTCCGACCCGCCCTTGTGCTGTCGTCGCTCGGCTCCTCGGGCGGAAGCTCTAGCCGCTTCCACTCACTCTCGTATACGTCAGATCGAAGTCGTGTGTCCAGTTTGTACTGTCGGGTGAGCTTTCCCAACGGCCGGTGATCGTGTTCGCGTCCTCGCTGAACGTGCCTGTGAAGCGTTGTGAGAAGTCCGGAGCCGCTGCCAGTCGCTGGAGCGTCCACTTCCGGTCGCTGAGGGCCATCTCGTAGACGCGAGAGACGCCGCGGGAATCGAAGTAGTGCTGTAGGAGAGTGGTCTCGTCGCTCCCCCAGCCGATGATCGCGATCCCGTTCGGCGCGTCGGGATGCTCGACCTCCCACCGCTGGATCAGAAAATGTCCTCCGGAGAGCCATTCGAATGTCGTCGATGCCCGCGGGGCCTCGGCGGGGTCGGGGGCGAAGGAGGTGACCAGTTTCCACTCGCCGACGAAGACGTCGAGCGCTTTGAGCGTCTCCTCTGTAGTCGGTTTATTCATAAACGCTCCTTCCGTCTCCCGTGGAACATTGCACGAAGATGATCCCGACTGTCGGGCAGAACGTCGCGCATTTCCTCGGCCCGGGACCATGGGGTTTCCTGGATCGAGAGCCGCCCGACAGTAGGTTCGAGGCATTTAGAATTAGTTCAGTGAGCAGTCAGCGAGTGCCTGGTGGGGTCGTGCATCGGTTACCTCGGGATCTGCGCGAGGCCTTGGTGGGCAACCCGAAAGCTCTCGATACTTGGAGTGACATCACTCCCCTGGCGCGCAACGAGTTCATCTGCTGGGTTGAGGACGCCAAGCAGCAGACCACGCGAGAACGCCGGATCCGCCGGACACAGGAAGAGCTTGAGGACGGCCAGCGTCGCCCGTGTTGCTGGCCGGGGTGCAGGCATCGCGAACCCGCGACCAGTACGTATGACGAGCGGCCTAGTTCCTACAGCCCCTGAGAAGGCAACGCTCGCCGCGAAAGCTCCTCCGGGCCATCGTCGCTCGGCTGCTCGGGCGGAAGCACTCCGGAAGGCTTGCGGAAGGGCGGCGGGCTAGGGACCTTTGCACTCCGGCTTAGGAGCCGTCCATAAATCGGTGCTACGGTGGTCCTTGGCTTTCTGTTGGAGAGTTTCCTCCCTTCGGGCGAGCGCGACGTCGGACGCAGGCGTCTTCCGCTCACTTGTTGCGGCCTCGGCCAATGGGGTTCTAGCAAGGAGGCCACGAATGGCCACCAATGCTCCTGTCCGACTGCCTCCCGAGTCGGCACCCAGGGTGGCACCGAAGGCGCCCGATGATCGGCGCGACAGGCGCGGCCGGGCCGTTCAAACGCAAGGTGACTGGTGGGAGACCGCACGTCGGATGTGGCTTTGGCCGGTCGCGATGCTGCTCAGTCTCCCCATCGGAGGGTTCATCGCCGATCTGGTCATCAACGGAGTCGATTCCGTGGGAACCGCGCTCGCTGGCGGACTCATCGCGGGCGCAGTCATCGGAACGACAGGATGGTTCGTCTTGCGGCAGCGGGTCTCCTGGCTCTGGATCCCGGCGACGGCCGTGGGTATGGCCCTAGGCCTCGCCGTAGGAGCGGCGCTGGTGGATTACCGAATCGATCGGGGAGACCTTCTCCTCATGGGTGCCGTTACCGGTCTGGGCGTGGGCGTGTTGCAGGCGCTCGTGCTCATGCGACACGGGGTCGCTGGTGCGTTTTGGTGGGCGCTCGCGAACCCACCCGCCTGGGCGCTCGGCTGGCTCGTGACCTCTTACGTGATCACGGCGAACGTGAAGGAACAGTTCGCGGTCTTCGGCGGGAGCGGCGCGATCGTCTTCGGCGTGCTGACCTGGTTGCTCCTCGCAGTGCTGCTCCGGGGACGGCACCCAAGGTCGAGGAAAGGCAGGCCGCACCCGCTCGGTGATTAAAGGAGCCAGGGCGGGTCGTCCTCTAGCTACTCGCCCCGACGCGGTTAGACAAGGCGGCCTTTGGCCGCCTTGTCGCGTTGAAGTTCCTGGGAACGCTTGCGGAAGGGCGACGGCGCTAATCGCGGGAACCTGACGGCCCCCTTGCTGGCGCGTGCTACCCGTACTGTGAGACGCCTGCCGGCCCGCTTGGCCGCTTCCCGAGCCTGCGGGATCCTGTTGGAGTCCCATCAAAGGAGTCACATGCCAAGCGACACTTACATTGCAGCCGATCCAAGAGAGTCGTCACTCGCCGGGGCTCGCGCGTGGTTTGCCGAACGAGGCTTGACCCGCCCGAGGCGCGGAAAGTGGATCGCCGGCGTGGGGGCTGGCTTCGCCCGCCGGTATGACTGGAACCCTCTCGTCGTCCGGCTCCTCATCATCGCGTCGATCGTGCTTCCGGGCTCGCAGGTTCTCGCCTACGTGGCGCTTTGGATCCTGATGCCGCGCGATCCCGAGTCGACCACCTAACGGAACGCTGCGCCGCTCGTCCGGCTCACCCAGACGGGCGGCGCGGGGGTCGTGCAGCGGAGCGTTTTCTCCGTCAGTTGGGCGATGTCTCGAACTCGATCAGTCCCCGACTTGGAAGCAGGATCCGATCCTTCATCGGGTGATTCATGAATGCCGCTTGCCAGCGCACCGCTTACATGCGCCCCAGAAGAAGGGCGCTGAGCATCCGCGATCTACTCGGCGGCTTCTCATCGACGCGGCTGGCGCAGCTCGCGGCTTCATCGGCGCCGTGTAGATAACTCCGTCCACGCCATCATCAGGCTCGGACTGCATCGAGTCCGACGTCGGGCCGTTCTTTCGAGACGGCTAGTGCGGATCCCCCGCACGCATTACTCTTAGCAGAAGCGCAGTGAGATTTGCCGAGGTCAGGCTCGCGGCTTCAGCAGGTCGTCTTCGCGACTTGGCCGGTTTCTACGGCGGGGAACTTGGGATCGACGTGGGCATGAGCGGAGCGGATCGACTTTCCTTCGCCATCGGAGAAACGGCGATCGAGTTCGTGGCTGGCTCGGGCGAGCCCTTCTACCATGTCGCGCTACTCGTTCCTTGCAACCGCTTTGATGAGGCCCTTGAGTGGGCAGGCGCGCGGACGGAACTCTTGCCTGATCGAGAGTCTGGAGACGTCCTCTTCGACTTCGATAACTGGACCGCGCACGCCTGTTACTTCCTAGACCCTGCAGACAACATCGTCGAGCTGATCGCACACCACGGCACCGATGAGACGGAGGAGGAGGGCGTTTTTTCCCCAGGGAACTCGTCGGTCTGTCTGAGCTCGGGCTGGTCGGAGATCCCCCTGTATTGGCCCGACAGTTGGCAGCGCAACTTGGGCTCGCCGTGTGGGACGGAACAGTCGAGGAGCCGGGACAGTTGGCGTTCGTCGGCGACCGGGGCGAACGTTCATCCTCGCGCCGCCGGGACGTGCCTGGCTTCCGACGGGGCGGGCTGCTGAACCGCACCCGGTCAAGGCTCTCATAGCGGCCAGCAAGAACGCCGAGGTGGAGCTGGAAGACTCTCGCTACCGAATCAGGTCGATCGCAGAGGGATCACCCGAGCCGAGCGACGAGGACTCGTAGGAGCTTGGGCGGGGAGCGTCGGCCTTTTGTCGAGCCGCGGTCGGGCTCTGCTAACCGTACGGGCTAGACATCTCGCGGTCGTCCCCTAGGGAGCCGAGCTCTCGACGTCGGCGATCTCCAGAAGGATGTTGCCGACGATCACCAGATCCTCGGAGAGGATGCTTCGGTCGCCGACAGGCATCTCTTCCAGTGCCGCGCGGGCATCATCCACCCCGAGCTCGTAGATCACGTCGATGACGCGCCTGAGGCGACGAACAACTTCGTCTTCCTCGGGCATAGCCGGCCCGCGTCCGGTCACTTCGCGAATAAAAGCACGCGCTCCGCGAACTGACCAGACCAGCAACTGCCGGAGCGAGTTCGGGCCAGTCCTTCTCCGGTGCCCGGCTGAGCTCGATCGCGTGCGAGACGGATGGGAGGGCCATTCCTGACGTCCGGGCTGTCAGCATCACCTTGCCGGCAACGATCAGGTCATACCCCCAGGTCGGCGACCGATCGAGGTCCAATCGAAGCCAATCGCTGAAGCTAGCCCGAGGTCGCCAGCGCTCATTCGCGAGGACGGAGCTCGTCAAGTCCCGCAAGAAGCTGGAGCGGAAGCTCGATCACCGCGTTCCATGGCTCGCCTATCCGTACGGTGACTACGACGGGCGGATCGAGACGCTCGCGAAGAAGGCCGGCTACAAGCTTGCGGTGACGACGGACTGGGGATCACTGCAGTCGGCATCGCGGCCGTTCGCCCTCAAGCGCCTTCGCGTCCTCAACACGACCGGCGTAAGCGGGCTCGCGGCGATGCTGGGCGGCTAGAGAGCATCGAGTCGGGCGGGGGGGAAGGAAGGCCGGTCGAATGACCGGCCCTCCCGCGGTCCTAGGAAGGAGGGGCGTCCGTGACCGGTCCGACTTCCACGAGACCGGGGTCGACGCAGCCCGAGGAGTCGACCCGCGCGGACGTGAAGTTGTCGGGCAGCGTCACCTTGACGCGATCGAACTGCTTGCACGGCCCGGCCTCCGTGTCCACGTCGCCCCAGAAGCTCACGAAATAGAGCGATTTGCCGGGCTCGAGGACGACCGGGGCGGGCGGTTGGTTGATCATGTCGGTTCCTCCGCGGTGCACCTGGACATCCAGCCATCCATTCGCGGCGTGGAAGTCCATGCCGGGATAGCCGAACGAGCGGCACCCGTCCGAGGACGTGTTCGTCACACGCCAGATGGTCATGATCGTGCCGGCCGCTCCGTTCTGGGATTCGGCCTTGACGGCCGCAGCCTTGTCCTTGCAGAGAGCTCTGGCGGTCGTGGTGATCGTCGTGGATCCGCCGCCCTGGGCGGTCGATGTCGAGGAGGAGGAAGCCGACGTCTTCCCGGTGGGAACCGGGCCTGCTTCCTTGGGCCCGTTGTCGCATCCGGCGAGAAAGGCGGCGAAGACGATGACGAAGGCGAGTGCTTTGGTCATGCGTGGGATTGTCCGAGCGACGCGTAACCCGGGCAGGCCGCGTCGGTAACAGCTTCGCAACGCGGTCGGGCAGCGCCAGAAGGTGTAAGCGATCGGTAAGAAGTCCTCAGGCCGCAAAGGACGTGTCCCGCGCTCGTCGTAGGCGTCTCCTGCGGCAATGCGGCAGGCAGCCCCCGCCCCTACACTGCGCGGGCTGGAATTTCATAACGAAGCCCACTCGCCGAAACGGGGGTTCCACCATGCAACTACGACGACTGCTCTTGCTGCAGCCGCACGCTGAGGTTCAGCCGGAGAACGGCACCGCGACGCTCAAGCAGGATGGATCCGACTGGGATGTCCTCGCAGAGCTCGACCGGCTGCGGACGACGAACTCGGGGCTGACCGCCGAGGTTCAGAGGCAAACGCATATCGGCCAGGACTACGCACGCGTCGCGAGCGAGCAGAGGGTCCGGGTCGAGGAGCTCGAGCGCGAGACCGCCATCGCGCACACGAGCTCCCAAATGCTCGATCGTCGCGTGGCTCTGGCAGAGGAGAGGACCGACGAGCTCGAGGAGCTCGTCGAGGTTCTGCGTGCCCAACGCGACCGGTTGCAGACCTACTACGAGCAGCAGAAGGACCGGGCCGACCGGTCCGAGTCGGCGAGCGCCGCACTGCGCAACGCGGCGGGAGAGCTCCTTTCGGCCAGCGACCGCCAGACTCACGCTGCTCTGGGCACCCGCGGGCTTGCGCGCGCGAAGGTCGAGTTCGCCGACGGGCTCGCGAGCCTGAGGCGGGCGCTCGAGAGAGACGCCGGCAAGGGGTTTCTCGCGCCCGCCGTCGCCGATGACGTTCAGCGGTACTTCACCGCTACCGACCTCTCGCCCGAAGAGAAGCGCCAGCTCAAGCAATCGATCGTCAGAGCCCTGTCGGTCGAACCGTGACCACCCCGACGACGAGGCGCCGCCGGCGACACATCGCCCTACGAGCTCCGGCGGAACTCGCTCAGGTGTCGCCGCTCTGCAGGTCGCGCTGAAGAGTCGCGGCGTCTACTCGGGCTCCATCGACGGGATCATCGGCCCTCGCACCATCGCCGCCGTGCGCGTCTTCCAGCACAGGCACCGGCTGACCGTAGACGGCATTCCCGGGCCGGTCACCTGCGCCGCCCTCGGCAGGTACAGCCGTCACCGCCTCGGCACGCGCACCCTCACGTTCGGGGATAACGGTTGGGACGTCACCGAGACCCAGTTCCTCCTGCGCTCGCACGGGTACTCGCCGGGCCCTCTCGACGGCAGCTATGGAGGCCTGAGTGTCGCGGCGGTCCGTCGCTTCCAGCGCCATTCGGCTCTCCAGGTCGACGGCGTTGTGGGCTCAGCGACCCTCGCGTCCCTCGACGGCAAACGAGCGGAGGGGCCAGGAGGGCTGACGACGGGAGAGGCCGGCCATGCTCGAGCGGCACGCCGTCTCGTCATCGTTCGGCGTGACGCCCACCGGCTCTACTTCTACAGGGGCGCTCGACCTCTTTGCGTCCCCTCCGGTTGCAACCGGAGGGGACATGGACGCCCACACCGCATGGTCGGTTTCGGATCGTGAGCAGTTACCGCCATCCTTGGTGGTATCCGCCCGACTCCAACTGGGCGCAGGACCTCGATCCGATCCCGCCAGGTCGCAAAAACCCACTCGGAACCCGTTGGGTGGGTCTCTCCGTCCCGGGGGTGGGCATCCACGGCACTCCCAATCCCCCGTCCGTGGGGTACTCGGTCTCGCACGGCTGCATACGGATGAAGAGGCGTGATGCTGAATCGCTGTTCCGCTTGGTCCGGGTTGGTACCCGCGTCTGGATCGTCTAGGCGCGGCGCCCCGAAACCCGACGGCTCGCTCGTTCGTTGTGGGAACATGCCGTGGATGGCCACGTGGAAGTTCGTCGCGCTCGCGTTGAAGGCCCAACGGGGCTGGAAGCGCATCCCACCGGAGCAACGCCGGCAGATCATCGAGAACGCGGCGAGGCAGGCTCGCAAGCACGGCCCCATCGTGGCGAAACGCGCCGCCGAGATTGCACGCCAGGTCCGCAAGGACCGGTAACCGCATGCGTGACAGCCTGACGCTGGGCCGCATCGCCGGCATCAGCTTCGGCGTGAACTGGAGCTGGGTGATCGTCTTCGCGCTGATCGTGTGGACGCTCGCGACCGGGATCTTTCCGAGCACGAACCCCGGTCATGACCGCAGCACGTACATCGGCATGGCGATCGTCGCCGCGCTTCTCTTCTTCACCTCGCTGCTCATGCACGAGTTCGGGCATGCGCTCGAGGCGAAGCGCGAGGGAGTCGAGATCGAGGGCATCACGCTCTGGCTCTTCGGCGGTGTCGCAAAGTTCCGAGGCATGTTCCCGAGCGCGGGGGCCGAGTTTCGGATCGCGATCGCCGGCCCCCTCGTCTCGCTGGCTCTCGGCACGATCTTCGTCCTCCTCGCCTGGAAGGCGAGCCTGCCCGAAGTCGCGGACGGTGTCGCCGCATGGCTCGGCTACATCAACCTCACCCTGCTCGTCTTCAACCTCCTCCCCGCACTGCCGCTCGACGGCGGCCGCGTGCTTCGCTCAGCCCTCTGGGGTGCGAGCGGCAACCTCGGCTGGGCGACCCACATCGCGGCGCTCATCGGGCGCGGTTTCGGCTACCTCTTCATCGTCGGCGGCGTCGCGCTCGTCATCTGGCAGAGCGCGTACAGCGGAATCTGGATCGCCTTCGTCGGCTGGTTCCTCCTTCAGGCTGCAGCGGCGGAGGACCGCACGCTGCTCGCGCGCCAGGCCCTCCGGGGGCTACGCGTCCGAGACGTGGTCGTCCGCGATCCGGTCACGACGACGCCCGACGTCACGCTCGGCGAGTTCATGGACGACATCGCGTGGACGACTCGTCACGCGACGTACCCCGTCACGGACAACGGCCGCGTCGTCGGACTCCTCCCCCTCCGCTGCGTCGCCGAAGTGCCGCGCAGCGAGTGGCAGAGGCGCACGGTGCGCGAGTGCATGCTCCCGCGGGAGCAGGTCCCCGTCGTGCGCGAGGAAGACGACCTCTTCGACGCGGCGGCCGAGATCTCGGACGGCGACCTCTCGCGCGCGCTCGTCCTCGACGGCGAGCGCTTCGTCGGGCTCCTCTCCTGGTCCGACGTGCGGCGCGCGCTGGAGCTACGGCGCGCATGGAGGCGTTAGAGGGTGGCCGACGGGACTCGAACCCGCGACAGCCGGGACCACAACCCGGGGCTCTACCAGCTGAGCTACGGCCACCGTGCAAGATGCAGTGTAGCCCGGATGCTACGTTCCTCCCCGACGCGCCCGTAGCTCAGTGGACAGAGCGGCGGACTTCTAATCCGCGGGTCGCAGGTTCGAATCCTGCCGGGCGCACCTAGACGCTAGCGCTGTCCGGCGAGTCCATCTCGAGAAGGTCGAGCATCTCGCCGATCTCGTGGTCTAACTGAGCTGGGTGGCGCATCTTGCGCTCGCGATTGAGCGTGTAGCGGCTTCGCCGTCCGACCCGCTCGCGAGTCAGGAAGCCGCCCTCGACGAGGTCGGCGACGATTCGCTGCACGGCTCGCTCCGTGATTCCGACTGACCCGGCAATGTCGCGCAAGCGCGTCTCCGGGTCACGCGCGATACAGAGGAGCACCTGCATGTGGTTGGTGACGAAGCGCCAGGGCTTCGAGTTTTGGTCGGTTGACATAATGGATAAAAGTGTCGTACGATTTATGTCGCGAACTGTATATCGTGTTGTTTTCGTCTTGTTTGCTCTCGCAGAATGCCAAAGCTTTGATCCGGCATCCGGCAACGATGGAGGGTCGTGGTGACCACGCGTGAACGGGCCGCGAGGAACTCGCTCCTCATCCGCGAAGTCAACGAGCGCATCACGGGGCTCTCCGACTCATGGTTCGACGGGGAGCCTCGCGAGCTGCTGTGCGAGTGCGGCGACGGGAGCTGCATCGAGGCGATTCTCGTCACCAGAGGGGACTACGAAGTCGCGCTCGAACAGCCGGGCCGTTACCTGGTCAACTCGGATCACAGCGACGAGCCGGGCATCCGCGTGCTCATGACCCGCGATGGGTATTCGATCGTCGAATACCGGCACGATTCCGACTGATCCTGTTTTCGGCTGCGGCGCACCGGGGATGAAGCTGCCGTGTCGACAGCGGGACAAGACCGGTTCGTCGAGAACGAGAAGCTTTTCCGCAGCGCCAACGAGCGTCTGCACCAACGAGTCGATGACCTCGTCGCACCGGGCCAGTTCATTCCGTTCCTGTGCGAGTGCATCGACGACACGTGCATGGCGCGGATCGAGCTCACGTCCGAGGAGTACGATAGAGCTCACGTCCGAGGAGTGCGAGGAGGCTCGCTCCGATGACGAGCACTTCGTGATCGCCCCCGGGCATCCCCGCCTCGATGGGGAACGCATCGTTGAGGAGGCAGACCGGTTTTTGATCGTCACCAAGGAGGACGTCGATTGACCGCGGAGGAGCGAAGCGAGAGGCGCAAGGACCGGCTTGCGCGGAACGAAGCTCTCTTCCGCGAAGTCAACGAGCGCGTCGAAGAGGTCGGCGAACGTGCAGGCCTCGACATGCTCGACTTCATCTGCGAATGCGGGGACGCCAACTGCACCGCGGCGGTCTCGCTCACGGAGTCCGAGTACGAGCAGGTCCGCGCCGACCCGGTGCACTTCGCGGTGCTGCCGGGTCACGTACTTCCCGAGGTCGAGGACGTCGTGTTCGAGAGCGATCGCTTCCAGGTCGTGCGCAAGCACGCTGAGGAGCAGGAGATCGCTCGGGCGACCGACCCTCGGGCCTAAGCGAAAGCCTTGGCCTAGGTCGACCAGAAAAAGCCCCCGCGAGTTGCGGGGGCTTTTCGATGCACCGGTCTTGCGGTTGCCTACGGCAGGAACTGGTTGAGGAAGTTCCTGGAGTACGTCGTGTCGTCCCGCTGGTAACTCCCCGTCGCGTTGCAGGTCAGGGAGTTGACGTACGACGCGTCGCCGAGGACATACTGGGCCCCAGAAGACTGCGCCGCCCGAATCGCCGAAGCACGAGCCACCTCCGGCCTTCGAGTCGCGGTCGTTGATTGGAACGTTACGACCTCACTCCCGACGTTCTTGAGGAAGGAGGTCGTGGAGCGGCGCTCGCGGATCACGATCTGCGCCTTCTTGGCACCGATGTCCACGCCATAGCCCACGAGCGTGAATGTCTCGTTCTTCAGCCGCCCCTGGTTCCGGCTCAGGAAGCCGACCGGCGGAAGCTGGGCAGGCACGATGTCAGGCCACTTGGACGTGGCTGGCGCGTTGAGCACCACGACGCCCTGGTCGTGCTGCTTTGCGAAGCTGAGCTTGCCCGTCCAGCCCGGATCGGGGTGAGCGGTGCCCTTAATGTAGTGCGCCTCGCGGTTCGCCTTCTCCTCCGACGTGATGTTCGGCCGCGAGCGGCTCCAGTGCCAAGTCGGTGTCGAACGATACGTAGACGACAGGCTCGCAAGCCAGGAAGGTTCCGGCCGGACCGCGTCGTACCTTGATTCGAAACTCCGTGGAACTGGCGCCAATCCCCCGCTCGTCGGTCCCCGCCGTGGCTCCCCTGGGTGCTGCGGAAGTCCTCCGGCTGCCACGAGCCCGCATCATCCATCCGGCACCCCTGCTCGCAGCGCTCGGACTGATAGTCCTCGTCAACATCGCGAGGATCGGCGAGGACGGCTGGGTCTTCCGGACAGGGGGGAAAGTCGAGCCGCACGGTGTGCTCGGTTCCTTCGTGACGCTCGCACGGGGGCACTGGAACCCGGCGCTCCTCAAGTTCGCGGCCGTCGTCGCCGGCCTCGTCCTCGTAGTCGCCGTCGCGTACGCGCGGGAGCGCTGGACCGCGCGGCGCGCCCTCCTCGTCACGTTCCTGGTCATCGGATTACTCGTCGCCCCGGGCGTGCTGGTCCAGGCCGGGCTCCGCGACTCGACGGCGCAGTGGTTCTTCACGAATGACTCCACCTACCAGATCGAGGTCGCGGGCGACCTCGTCCTCGACGGCCAGACGCCGTACGGCCACGACTACCGGGGCACGGGGGTCGAGCGGTTCTACAGCCGTAACGGCAGCCCCCAGCTCGACCACAAGGCGCTCGACCACTTCGCCTACTTCCCCGGGACGGCGATCACCTCGGCAGGGTGGCGGCTCCTCCCCGCACCCTTCGACGACTACCGCTTCCTCGTCCTGCTCGCGACACTTGGGCTGATCCCCGCAGCGCTCTCCTTCGCCGGGCCGCTGACCCTGCGCCTGGCGGTCGGCGCCGCACTTGCGGCGAACCCGCTCGTCGTACAAGCGGCGTGGTTCGGGACTGCGGATGCGCCGAGCCTCTTCTTCCTTGTCCTCGCGTTCGGGCTCGCGAGCCGCTCGCGGTTCGTCTGGGCGGCGGCTTGCCTCGCGGCCGCGGTGCTGCTGAAGCAGTTCGCGCTCGTGGCGATTCCGTTCTTCGCCGCGATGCTGATCACGAGCCGCGGCGGCCGCCAGAGCTTCGGCCGGGCAGCGGCTGCGTTCGCCGGAGTCGTGGTCGTAGGCGCACTCCCGTTTCTCATCGCGTCCCCCCGCGCGCTCTGGGCTGACACCATCGGCTACGGGACCGGCGACTATCGAATCGTGGGCTACGGGCTCGCATCGCTCCTCGTGCGCCTCGACGTGCTGGACAACCGAAACGCCGCCTATCCCTTCGGGCTTCTCGCGCTGCTCGTCTGGCTGCCCGTCACGCTCTGTCTCGTCCGCAGCCAGCTCCGTTCACGCCAGCCCTGGGTCGGGGCCGCCGGGTTCGCCGCCTCGATTTTCGTGCTGCTCTTCCTCGGCCGGGTCTTCCAGCCGTCCTACCTGCTCTGGCCGCTCACCGGGATGGCGATCGCGGCCGTCCTGGCCGCTGCTCAGATGGCCAGCGGCACCTCGACGACGAACGTCGAGCCCCGCCCGGGCTCGGAGTCGACGGAGATGCGGCCGTTCATGCGCTCGACGAGCTCTTTGCTGATGTAGAGGCCGAGGCCCGTGCCGTTCACCCCGCGGGTGAGCGCGGGGTCGAGGCGGTAGAACTTCTCGAAGATCCGGTCGTGCTCGTCCCGCGGGATGCCGAGGCCCGAGTCGGCGACCTCGATCCGCGCGAATTGGCCGTTCCGGTTGAGGCGCAGCTCAACGTCCCCGCCCTGTGGCGAGTACTTGATCGCGTTGTCGACCAGGTTCGAGATCACCTGGCGAAGCTGGTTTTCGTCGCCGGCCACGGCCGGAACGTCCTTTTCGGCCTGCACGCGGAGCTCGATGCCGGTCGGCAGGTGAAGCTCGGCCGAGTCGACGACGCTCTTCGTCAGCGCGACCGGGTCGAACCGTTCGTGTTCGAGCCGCAGGCGACCGGCGTCGAGTTGGCCGGTGAGGAGGATCTGCCCGACGATCCCGGAGAGGCGCTCGGCCTCGCGGTCGATCATGTCCATGAGCATCTCGCGCTGATCGGGGTCGAAGGAAACGTCCTCGCGCCGCAGCGTCTTGACGGCGCCGAGCACGGCCGCGAGCGGCGTCCTCAGCTCATGGGAGGCGGTGGCGACGAAATCACTGCGCGTCCGCTCGAGGAGCCGCTCCTCTGTCACATCGCGCAGGGCGTAGACAGCGCCGTCGCCGAAATCCACTCCCGAGACCGAGATCCAGCGCTCGTTGCCGTTGCTCAGGACGAGCGGGAGCGTCACCGGGCCGCGTGTCCCTCCCCGCTCGGGCCGTGCGTTGTCCTCGATCTCGCTCCAACCCCCGATCGAGCCGACGGCTGTCTCGCCCACGACCGTGGCTTCGTCCACCGCCAATATCCGAGCCGCCGCCGGATTGATCGAGACGACCGCGCCCTCTTCGTCGAGGAGGACCACGCCGTCATCCACGTGGGCGAGCGCCCGCGAGGCGTCGCCGCGGCGCTCGGCCTCGCGGTAGAGACCCGCGTTGTCCACGGCCGAGGCAGCCCGTCGCGCGAGCTCGGAGGCAAGATCGAGATCGAGCTCTGTGTACCGCGGCGCGGAGTCGTCCCGGATGAGGGACAGCGCGCCGAGAGCCCGGCCGCGCGCGATGAGAGGGACGGTGATCGCAGAGCGCAGTCCGAGCTCGCGGACGATCTCGAGCAGGCGCTCGTCACCCTGCGCCGCCTCGACCAGGAGCTCGTCGGTGATCTCCGGGACGAACTCGGCTGTCATCGTCCGGATGACGTTCGGGACGCCCATCGGCTGGTCGGGGTCGGGCGGGTACTCCTCCCCGAGGCGCTCGGCCCAGGCGGCGCGCTCAGGGTCCTCGTGCGCGACGGCGAGCCGCTGGATCGAGCGGTCCGGTCCGACCATGTCGACCGAGCACCAGGTCGCCATCTCCGGCACAGCGAGGCGTGCGAGCTGGGCGAGTGTCGCCTCGTAGTCGAGCGACGAGCCCAGGAGCTCGCTCGCGTCCGCAAGAAAGGTCATCCGCTGCCGTAGCGCACGCTCGGCCTCGTAGAGGCGGACACGGTCGATCGCCTGCGCTGCCTGTTGAGCCAGAGTCGCTTTCAGCGCGCGGCGCTCGGCGTCGAACTCGATCTCCGTCGGGAAGGTGAACGCGATAGCCCCGATCGCACGGCCCTCGACGACGAGCGGGAGGATCGCGAGCGCATGGCTCGGGCCACCAAGCGTTGACATCGTCGAGAACGCCGCGTCGCGTTCGGCCGATGTGCTGAAAAAGAACGGCGACTCATCGCGGATCGCCTTGCCCATCGGTGTGTCGCTCGCCAGCGGAAACGATTCCCAGCCCACGAAGAGGTTCCGCTCGTAACCGCGCTGGGCGACGATTTCGATCATCTGTCCGTCTGCCGTCACGAGCCCGATGGCACCCGCCCGCGCCTCGGCTGCCTCGACTCCCTCGGTAACGATCGCGTCGAGCACCTGCTGCGGCGTGACCGCCTCCGCGAGGCGCGCGGTGACCGCCTGAAGCCGGTTCGCCCGGGCGGAGGCCGCCTCCGCCTGCCGCTGCACCTGGCGACGACGCCCGAAGAGCTGCGAGATGAGGATCGCGACGACGAAGAAGAGCGCGACGCCGGCCGCCTGGTCGGTACTCGCGGGGACGAAGTCGTGCCGCGGGGGCGTGAAGAAGTAGTCGAGTCCCAGCGTGGCGAGCACCGTCGCGACCAGGCCCGCCGCGAAGCCGCCGAGGTACGCCGCGAGCGACACCGCGAGCAGGTAAAGGAAGCCCGCGAGCTGATAGCTCGGCCGGTTCGACAGGGCGTCCAGGGACGAGATGAGTGCCGGGGCGAGGAATGCAGCAGCCCAGCCGAGAGCGGTCGATGACCGCAACACCGATGAGAAGCTACGCCCCCTCGTGTCGGCTCCTTTGCTCGCCAGCCCCTGGGGGCTGCATGGTACGTCGCCGCGAACGCCGCGGCAACGGTCTCATTCGTCGAGATCCGCCGGCCAAAGCTCCGGTGGGCGCTCGCGGCGAAGGTCTTCCGCCTCGCCTCGCGAGCAGCGCGCGACGACACCGGCGACGAGCGGCGCAAGCCGTACCGGGTCGAAGGGCTTCAACACATAGCCGAGCGCGCCGAGCTTTTCGGCCCGGCGGCGGTCGCCCGTCGTCGCCCGCGCCGTCAGGAAGACGATGGGGATGTCGCGCGTACGCTCGTCGGCCGCGAGCTCCTGGGCGACCGTCCAGCCGCCCACGTTCGGCATCATCAGGTCGAGGAGGACGAGGTCAGGCTTCTCCGAGCGTGCAAGTCTCAGCGCCTCCTCGCCGTCGGCAGCCTGCAGCACCTCCATGCCGGCCACTGCGAGGTTCACCTGGCAGAGCAGCCGAATCGGCGGCTCGTCGTCGGCGACAAGCACGCGCAGAGGGGACTCGTATGTCTCGGGGCTAGCGCTCAAGGCCTTAGGGATCCGCGGAGTGTAGAGCCCAATTACCCGCGGATCCCCAGACGTAGGCGCGTCGTTGCTGCAGGCGGCCGAACGTGGGTCGCGCCACAGGGCGCGCCGGTCCACTCCATGTCCGCGTGACGTCGTAGCCCCACTTGCGCACGGGATCAAGGCGGCCCCGCTCGCGTTCGTGGTCGTAAGACCAGACCGTTTCGCGGTGCCGTCCGTCTACCTTCACCACCTCGAGCGCGTGAACGAGTCCCTCGCGGGCTGGATCGCGCCGCTGCAGAAATTCGAACGCAAACTCGACTGCCTGGACGTAGTCCCGGCAGTCGTGGCGAACCTCGTGGCCCAACGCCTGGCCCTCGAGGATCTCGCGCACTTCATATCGCTCTTGCCCGGCCGCATGGCTGAGGGTTGCTGCCATGCTGTCGCTCCTTTCGCACGAAGCGTAGGCACGCGGAAACCCTGTGCAAATCCCCCTGTTTAGGGAGGGGTCGGCGCGGCTTCGGAGCGGTAGCGGAGAAGCTCGCGGCCCACGGCCTGGACGATGCCCGCGACCGGTATCGCGGCCAGCGCACCGAGGATTCCAGCCAGCTCCGCCCCGATCAGGACCGAGATCAGGACGATGAGCGGGGAGAGCTGCACCGTGCGCCCGTAGATGATCGGCTGGAGGACGTGGTTTTCGAGCTGCTGGTAGAGCAGGAAGAACGCGATGATGATCACGCCCCTCACCCAGCCGAGCTCGACAAAGACGACGGTCGAGACGATCACCGCGGCCATGGTTGCTCCGGC
The DNA here is from genome assembly GCA_035296905.1 of Gaiellaceae bacterium. GTDB lineage: Bacteria > Actinomycetota > Thermoleophilia > Gaiellales > Gaiellaceae > DATEOR01. The sequence goes on along the minus strand of DATHAA010000070.1, from coordinate 20,473 downwards.
AAGCGGGACGAGGTCGAGGATCGCCACGACGACCGCGAGCGCGACGGAGTACGAGCTTCCGACGGCGAAGAGCGCGACCATCGCGGCGACTCCGGCGATGACGCTGATCAGGATGTTGCCCGTTACGTAGCCCCCGACTGTGCGGTAGATCTCGTGGCCGACCCGCTGCCAGCGAGGCCGCGCGCTCTCGGGCAGAAAGGCGTAGAACCGCTCCACCATTCTCGGCCCGTCCAGGAGCATGAAATACGTCAGAAAGGCGATCGCGACCGAGCCGATGATCACCGAGAAGAGGCTCTGGGCGACCGCGATGGCCGGCTCGGTGACGCCGAGCACGCCGCCCACCCCGTTGTCCTCGATCGCAGTTCGGATGCGGTCGACGATGTGGTAGTCGCGCTGGAGGAATCCGAGCGGGCCGCGACCGGCAACCAGGTCGTCGACGAGGTCCGGAACCGCCTGGATGAAATCGGTCACCTGCCTGACGAGCGGGGGCAGGACGAGGAAGCCCAGGCCGACGATTGCGGCGAGCGCGAGCAGGAAGACCGTCGCCGAGGCATAGCCCCGCCGCATTCCGCGTCGCTCGAACTTCTCCACCGCCGGGTTGAGCGCGAGCGCGAGGAAGATCGCGACCAGGACCCACGTGATGATGTGCCAGGCCAGGTAGACGAACGCGAGAATCGCGATCGTCGCGAGCACGATCCCGAGCACCTGGAGAATCGTGCGCGGCCTGATGTATACGACCCGTTCGGTCGTGGGCGAGGTCGCCATGGAGGCAGCGTGACCGACGAGCCGGACGAAGCCTCGCTCCGCGACGTCCGGCTCGTTCGCTCGCACCGGTTCTCTAGGAGCCCTGCTCCTCGACGGCCTTGCCCGCCGGGGAGACCGCGTACCACGCGCCGCCAAAGTCGGCCAGGCCTTCACCGTTCGTATCGCCGGCCGCCGTGTCCCCCGAGAACCAGTAGAGGGGGTGTCCGGCATATGTCACCTGGGAGGAACCCGTCGCGGTCCCGATCATCCCAGCGGACACTCCGCTGCCAGGAGTCGCCTTGCCGTTGGCCATCACGTCCGGCCAGAGGGCGAGGCAGCCGCCGCTGCAGTTGCTCTTGTTCATGCTGTCCGCCTCGAAGAGGTAGAGCGTCTTCCCGTCCTGGTCGACGAGGATCGTCCCGAGCGGCGAGCTCGCGGTCTTGACCGTGTCCGCGGACGACGACGAGCTCGACGAGCCTCCGTAGCGGTGATGACCCGACGCGCCGGTCGACGCGTTCGTGCCGCTCGCGGGCGCCGCGCCGGACGAGGTGCTCCCACCGCATCCCGCGGCAGCGATGCCGAGGGCGACTGCGGCCAGTGCGATTTGCGCGAACCTGGGGATCTTCATGTTGGCCTCCTGTCTCCAAGGGAGACGCAGGCCCGGCCGGTACTGCGCTCGTTTGTTCAGGGAGAGATACGCAGCCTCAGCCCGGCGAGATTGCGTCCGCGGGGGCCTTCATCAAGCGTAACAGTCCCTAGCCGGGCTTCGCGGTCATCGCCCACAGGGCGACGAGGTACAGCAGGAGGACGATCAGCGCGATGACCCCGGCCGACCTGGCGAGGATCGTGGAGCCGCCGTCGGAGCGGGCGAGACGGCGGGCGCCGAACCCGGCCAGCACGACCGAGATGAGCAGGAGGATCCCGCCGAGGTCGGCCGTGATGTAGCCGACGCCGAGCCAGTCCGGCTCGCTGGTGACGTCGGCCCACCCTTCCTTGGAGTAGATCCACTCCGCCCCGATCCGCATCGCAAACCAGGCCGGGACGGCGACAAAGAGGAGAGTCCGGAAGGCGAGGCGCGCGAACATGGCGGCGCCCTGGCCCGCGTCACGCTTCCAGCCTACGACCTGCATCGCGCCTGCCGTGACAAGCGCCCCGACAAGGACGGAGGCCCCGAGCACGTGCAGGAAGAGCGCGTAGTTCCAGCTGTCGGGTCGGATCGCGGCGAGCACGTCAGGCACCCGGCTTGAAGATCATGTCCACCAGGAGGAGGAGGACGGCGACGGCGGTGGCGGCGTGGAGCCAGAGCCCGCGGGGGTCGCGCACGAGCGAGCGGAGCTCCGGGTTCGGCGCGTCACCACTCTCGGCCGCGAGCGCGCGCGAGCGATCCCGAATCGCATTGATGCTCTTCGTGGTTCGCCCGCCAAAGGCCCCCATCATGAGCCACAAGACGAACGCGGCGATGATCCACCCGTCCCAGAGCTCGTAGCCCTTCACGTCGATCGCGAGCCAGATCCCGAAGACGAGCGCGCCCACCGAGCCAACGCCTCCGAGGACGTCCCCGAGGCGCGTCAGGCGGAAGAGCCGCGCGACCTCGCTGGGCACGTCTCTGTTCCGCACGACCACCAGTAGGACGCTCGCGAGAACCACGGCCGAGATGAGCGCGAACGCTGATGCGACGTGGAGGAAGAGAAGCCAGTCGTAGCGGGACACGGAGGCAACCTAACGTACACGGCGGTCAAGGCGAAAGCGGGTGGTGGGAATCGAGCCCGTTCAGGAGTATGGTCCGGCCGGCTGTGGGTCCACCAAGGTAGAGGGGTCCACCAAGGACGGATCATGAGGGGACGTTCCGCCCTACTCATCGCTGGGCTAAGAAGCGGCACGCGGAGCCCGAAGAGTGAAAGGCCCCGGTTTACGGGGCCTTTCACATGGAGCGGGCGAAGGGAATCGAACCCTCGTCACCAGCTTGGAAGGCTGGGGCTCTACCGTTGAGCTACGCCCGCTGGCCAGGCCAGCGTAGCGAAGGACTCTTCTAGGCGACGCGTGGTTGGTCGGCTTCGCGCAGGCGCTCCGCCATGACCTTGAGCAGACCGAGGGCGAGTTCGGAATCGCCCTTGACGAGCTTGAGGAAGGACCGTCGCGCGATCGCCATCGTCAGCACGGAGGTCTTGGCGAGAATCGTGGCCGTGCGGGGGCCGCCATCGAGAAGCGCGAGCTCTCCGAAGAAGTCTCCCGCCCCGAGCGTGGCGTTCCTTCCTCCCGGAAGGTTGAGCGTCGCCTCTCCGTCGAGAATGACGAAGAAGGTCTCTCCCCGCTGGCCCTTGCGAACGATGGCCGAACTCGCGGCGAAGCGGCGGGGGCGCGCGAGCTTCGCGATCCGCTTCACGTGCCGCTTCGAGAGCGGCGCGAAAAGGGGAATCCCGCGAAGGACATCGACCCATTCCGAGCCGAGCGGCTCATTGCCCGCCCGGGGCCTCGCACCGAAGATGAGCTCGTCGACTCCGACTTTCCGCATCGGGCGACTATCTCATCCCGAAGTGGCTGAAACCAGCCCAACGCCCGTTAGCCTGAAGCGGTGCTCCTGGCCACGACGCCGCCCGCCTCGAGCTGGTACCCGGCCTGGGAGGAGGTCGCCGTGCTCTTGGGGCTCGGCGTCGCCTACATCCTCGCGGCGCGGAAGGACCGGCCCTCCGTCCTTCGGTCCGCGCTCTTCTTCTCCGGGCTCGTCCTCGCCTTCGTCGCGGTGGCCAGCCCAGTGGCCACGGTCGCGGTCCACTACCTCGTCTCGGCCCACCTCCTCCAGAACGTCGTCCTCGCCGAGTGGACGCCCGCGCTCCTCGTGCTCGGGCTCGGCCCCTGGGTTGCCGAGTGGGTCGCACGGAACAGCATCGCGCGCACGCTGACGCGTCCGCTCGTCGCCCTGCCGCTCTGGCTCGCGACCTACGCCTTCTGGCACGTTCCGTTCGCCTACGAGGCCGCGCTCGACAACCGCCTCCTCCTCGACCTGGAGCACCTGAGCTATGTGCTCGTCGGCATCTGCCTGTGGTGGTGCGTGTTCCAGCACGAGCCTTGGCATCTCCCGTCCGGCGGCAAGGCGGCATATCTCTTCGCCGCGTTCGTGCTCGCGAGCCCGCTCGGGCTGCTGTTCGCGCTCCTCCCCTCCCCGCTCTACGACACGTACGTCGAGGCACCCCGTTTGTGGGGCCTCCAGCCGCTCGAGGACCAGCAGATCGGCGGCACGCTCATGGCCGTGAGCGAGGCGATCGTCTTCTTCGGGCTGCTCGCGTTCTTCTTCGTCCGCTTCATGGCCGAGGAGGACGCGGGATACAGTCACGGCGATGCTTGATGCGCGCTGCGCGTGGGTGCCCGAAGGCGACCCGCTCTACGTCGCCTACCACGACGAGGAATGGGGAGTGCCTTCGCGGGACGAGCGGCATCTCTTCGAGATGCTCGTACTCGAAGGCGCGCAGGCGGGTCTCTCGTGGTCGACGATCCTGCACAAGCGGGAGGGCTACCGCCGCGCGTTCGCCGGCTTCGAGGCCGAAAAGGTTGCACGCTTTGGGCCGCGCGACGTCGAGCGACTGATGGGCGACGCGGCCATCGTGCGAAACCGGCTGAAGATCGAGTCGGCGATTGCGAACGCGAAGGCCGTGCTCGATGTGGGGAGCCTCGGCGATCTTGTCTGGACCTTTGTCGGCGGCGCGCCCCGGGTGAACCGCTGGAAGTCGGTGGCCGAGATTCCCGCAGAGACCGACGAGTCGAAGGCGATGAGCAAGGAGCTGAAGCGCCGCGGCTTTCGCTTCGTGGGACCGACCGTCTGCTACGCGTTCATGCAGGCGTGCGGCCTCGTGAACGACCACACGACGGACTGCTTCCGCTACGCCTAGTAGTGCCTTCGCCGCCAGATGCGTGCACCCCAGACGAGCGAGGCCCCTCCACCCGCGGCGAGCACGATTGCGACCGTCCAGCCCCAGCCGCTGAGTCCGTTGTCGCTAAAGATCCCGATGTAGAGGAGCACCGCCGCCACTACGGCAGCTACCACTCCAGTGAACATGAGGGCACCCGCTGACACCCGCCGACAGGTCAGCCTCCGTTCCGCCCGGGGAACTTCTCGGCCGCGCGCCTGACCTGGTCGACGTCGAGGGTCATCTCGAGCAACCCGACCTGTTGGTCGTAGACCTCCGGGTCGACCTGCTCCTTGACGTCCTCTTCGAGGATGTGAACGACGGGGAGCCCCAACTGGACTCCTGCCAGTGAACCCACGTAGGCCGGGTCTCCGAGGGTGAGGGTCTCGGCCGCGACCTCGAGCGCCTCGAGATCGGCGGCGCCGAGCACCACCACCACGTCGTCGGCCCCATGCTCGTCGACCAGGCCTTTGATCCGATCCTGGTTCTCCGGGTCCATGGCTCCTGCAGCCGTTCAGACGAAGCATTCCGTCTCGACGAAGATCGGCTCGGCTCCCGCCGAGCGCACGCACTCCGCGATCGCGGGGCCGGGCACACCGTCCCGCTCGCCGAGCGCAATCACCTTCTTGCCGTCGAGCTTCATGCAGCGCCACCTCCTTTCAGCGTCGCGAATGCCTCCTGCACCTGCTGCTTCGACACCTCGCCGGAAAGTCGCTCGAGCTCCTTGCCGTCGCGCATCAAAATGTACGTGGGCAGCCCGAAGACGCGGAGCTCGCGGCAGACGTCGCGGTTCTGGGTCGAGTCGACCTTGACGACCCGAACGGCGCCGCCGGCCCCCTCCTCCAGGTCCTTGATGGTCGGCATCATCGCGAGACACGGCTGGCAGCGCGGGCCCCAGAAGTCGACGAAGACGCTTCCCTCGCTCGTGAGCTCCTTGAAGGTCTCGGCTGTCGCGTCGACCGGCATCCTCACTCCTTTCCTGATGGTTGATCGGAAAGTGTGGTGCCGGTGGGGACGGCCATGACCGAGGGTGGCGCCGCGATCATTCCGAGTTCGTACCGGAGGTACGGGCGAGGAACGAGCGTGGCGGTACGCGACGCGTCATGGGCGCCATCAGCGGTGCCACGGTTTCCGGTCAATTTTCGATCAAGCATCTGGCTCAAGTAAGACTGACATGCCGTCGGCCAACTCTGTCATGCGGCCGAGGAAGAGCGACCCCTTGGCAACGAGCATCGTCGAGCCGATCTCGCCCGAGCGGAGCGCCTCGATCCCGTGTGGAAGCCATGGCACGGCCGAGGCGACGTGTCCCTGCGTCGGTGAGAAGCCCGGCAGGCCGCGGTCGCGCTCGAAGTCGTCGAGCTTCTCGCGCTCGAGCTCGCCGCGCTTGACCGCGAGCGCACCGATGAGCCTGTAGTTCCGCTGCGGCACATTGCCGGCGCCCGCCGGCTCGGTGATCTCGGGGTCGTGCAGCTCGGTCGCATAGCGGTCGACGTCGAGAATCGCTCGGCCGACGCGCCCGAGCGGCTCGACGACGAGGTCTTCGAGGACGGCCTGCTGGGCCGACCCGGAGCCGACGCGGTGGCGGCCGACCGCGTCGAGGCGGATGGTCGCGGCGCCCGTCCCGGCCGGGCCGACGAGGATGGCGAGCCCGGCAAGGACGTCCTCGAGCACCGGCACGTCGTTGCGCAGGGCGCCGGCGAACTTCATCCCCAGCTTGGCGAGCGACCCGCCGGCGACGACCGCGACGTGCTCGTAGACGCCCGAGCTGACGAGGGAGGCCGCGACGACGAGCGCGTGGATGGGTCCCGCGCAGAACGCCTTGACGTCGGACCCGGAGGCGTTCACGCAGCCGGCCTGCTCGGCGATCGCCTTGCCGAGGTTGCCGCCGCCGCGCTGGTAGCGGTCGCCCACGGCTTCCTCGCCGCAGCCGATCGCGTATGGGAGGTCCTCGGCCGGTAAGCCGGTGCGGCCGAGGAGGTGCTCGAGCGCGAGCGCGCCGGTCGCCTTGCAGGCGAGGTTCTCGAGCAGAACGCCCGCCGAGAGGCTCTCGTCCAGCTCGTGTGCCCGGTCCATGACGCCGGCCCGCCTGCCGTTTCTGTAGACCGGCAGCGCACCGTTCGTGGCCTCGCGCCCGTCGAGGTGGAGGAGCTGGAACTGGTCGGCCGCCGCCATCCGGGAGTAGAGCTCCTCCTGGGCGACGAAGACGCCGAAGGGCCCCTCGGCTTTCGGCTCCGCGGCGCTCTTCCACCAGGGGCGCTCGATCTCCCAGAGCGCGCCGGGCGCGAGGTTGCCGATGAAGACCTGGTGCGGCGGGTAGCCGAGCGCCTCCTCGAAGGTGCGAAGCGCGGGCTTGATCTCGTCGGCGGCGTCTTCGCGCGTCGGCTTCGAGCCGTGACGGACGAGATCGGGTGCGTGGGCGAGGGCGAGGCTGCAGCCGTGAATGGCGGCGGTCACTCGACCTCCCAGACCGTGTTCGGCTCGACGTCGGTCTCGAGCATCGCGAGCGCCCGCTCCACGATTCGCTTGCGGTCGTCCTCTTCGAGACCGAACGGGTGCGTGATCGCCGGGCCGCGCACGATCCGGTTCGCTCCGATCATCGTCGCCACTGTCGGCAAAGACGTCACGTAGACCGCCGGTATTCCCGCCCGCTCGATCTCCTTCGCCAGCACTGCTCCGCAGCGCGTTCCGGTTCCTCAGGTTCCGGACAGAAGGACGGCCTGCACCCCTGCGTCCCGCAGCTCGCCGGCGATCTCCTGGCCGAACCTCGTCGCGACGACGACCGGCGTCCCGTTCCCCGTCGTGGTGTAGAGCGACTCGTGGACGCGGCCCACGCGACCGTCCCGCTCGAGACCGCGAACGGTGTCCAGCGGGACGAGCCGGTTCGGATCCTCATTCGCCAAACTGACGTCGAAGCCGCCGTGCACCGATTCGTAGCGTCCGGAGGCGAGCGTGTCGGCGCCACCGAGGTCGTAGCGGAACCAGCCCTGCGCGCGCACCGACTGCAGGTGGTCGGGATTCCCCTGCGGCACGCAGCCGGCCTCGGTCACGAGCGCGACGAGGGCGGACGAGAGGTCTACGACCGGAGGCGGCGGCTCCACGCGGTCCATGTCGCCACCCACCTCTGTGCGTGCCTCGCCTCCGAGCTTCGCGAGCAGGAACTCGACCGCGCGCTCGGCGCCCGTCTTCTCGGCGACGTAGTTCCGCCGGAAGCCCCGGACGAGATAGCCCTCGTCCTCGGCCGACCCGATCTCCCGCCCCGAAGCGAGCGCGGAGGCAAGCGCGCCGAGCCGCGGGAGCGCATCGCGCATCCCCGCCACGTTTACGGCGGTCGGAACCACGTAGGCCGCGCCCGCCTCCCCCACCCCAGGGTTGTCCTCGTGCATGGCGGCGACGGCGGGGACCCCGCGCTCGGCGGCCGCTGCCGCGAAGCGCGCGCACGCGTAGCCGTACCGCCCCGACCCGAACGCAGGCCCTGCGACGAGCACGTCCGGCCCGATCTCGGCCAGCATCTCGAGGAGCGCCGCGAGCGCGTCGTCTTCGTGCTCGGCGAAGTAGTCGTCGCCGCAGGCGAGCGTCGCCGCGATCTCCACGCCCTCGAGCACTGCGGCCAGCCCTTTCCCGGGCCCGACCGCGCCCTCGAGCCGGGTCGGCGGCGTCTCGGCCTGCTCTTCCCCGCCCATGCCGGCGAAGAACTGGTTCAGGTAGTGGACGGTCTTCATTCGGTCCTCGCGCTCAGAGCCAGCTGCCCCATCTGGTTGGCAGAACCGAGGTAGTTCCTCACGGGGATCGGCCCCGCCTCGGCCGCGCGCGTGCCGTCCAAGAGCAGGTCGCCGCCAAGCACGCGCTCGGGCCTCCACGCTTCGACGAGCTCTTCGACGTTCCCGGTCGAGACGATCGAGTCCGCCTCGGGCACCCAGTCCGTGAGGATGGGCTTCGTCGACTGGGGATCGGTCTCCTCGGCGAGGACGACGGTCGTGCGGATCCCGGCCTGCTCGCAGGCGCGGCACGTGAGCATCACGTCGGTGTGCGAATTGCCGCCGGCGTCGGTCGTGATGACGACGCCGTCGGCGCCCAGCTCCCCCGCAACCGCCGCAGCACGCTCGGCCGCACTCTGCTTGTCGGCCGCGCTCTGCTCGTAGCCGCGCATGAGGACGACGCCGGCGAAGCGCAGCGTCCTCCCGTGCTCACGGTAGAGCGTGTGAATGAGCCCGTTGCGCTGGAAGAACCACGTCGGGTTCCGCATGGCGGCCCAGTGGTATTCGCCGCAAGTGATCGCGCCGTCGAGCACCTCGGCGGGATCGACCGCGCGGGGCAGGCCCGCCTCGCCTGCCGGCGTGCCGTAGACGTACTGGATGTAGAGGGCGCCCAGGTCGGAGAGCTGGATCAGAGCCGCGACTGCCGGCAGGCTCTCCTCGGCCGCGCGGAGTTCGAAGCGCTCGACCTCCTCGGGCTCGCCGTCCAGGGTCCCGCGTGCGATGTCCTCCGCGACGGAAAGCGCCGTCTGGCGCGCCCGCGCGTCGATCTCCACGTGGCCTCCTTCGCCCGGAGCGAACGTGAGGACAACCGCGGTCATGTCGGCGAATGGTGTGAGCTCGGCAGCCGGCCCGCCGAGATCGACGATCGACTCCTGCTCGTGGAGGGGCCGCTCCTCGCCGGGAAAGTCGAGGCACGAGAGGACGACGACGCTGTCGAGCCGGTTCGTCCGCCCTTCACCGGCGCGACCCTCGCTGGGAAACGCGGCGCGGCCGTCGGGCCGGATCCGCGGCTCGACCGCATCGAGCACGTGCGTCACGCGCACGGATGAGCCGGAGGGCACGATCTCGACGTCTACACCTTTGATCGCCTCGGGCTCCCGCAGGAGATCCGTGGAAAAGGTCGCGAGCTCCCAGGCCATCAGGCCTTCGATTCTCCCGGCCGCGCAGGACTGCCGCAACTAGGCACGGACGCGCTCGTTCTCGGGGTCGTAGAGGACGTCCGGCGCGAGCTCGGCCGGGACGATCTCCCCGAAGACCTCGACGCCCACCTCCGCTCCCTCCACGAGCTCGGCGGGAACGTAGCCGAGTGCGACGTTGCGGCCGACCGTGAAGCCGTAGCCGGCGCTTCGCACCCGTCCGACCACGGAGCGGTTCAGGTGAATCGCCTCGCCGCCGTAGACCGTCGCGTAGTCCTCACCGCCGACGAGCAGCGTCCGCAACCGCCGGGCCGGCTCCTTGCCGTCGAGGGCGGCGCGCCCGTTGAAGTCCTTTTCCCAGAAGACGCAGAAACCGAGGCCGGCCTCGAGCGGATCGTCGCCCGCGGTGAGGTCGGTGCCGAAATAGCGATAGCCCTTCTCGAGGCGAAGCGAGTCGAGGACGCGATAGCCGCCCGGCGCGATCCCGTGCGGCTCGCCGGCTGCCATCAGGCGGTCCCAGACCTGCACGGCCTCCTCACGGGCCACGTACAGCTCGAAGCCGAGCTCGCCCACGTAGGTGATCCGCTGCGCCACCACCGGGATTGCGTCGACCGTGATCTGCTTCGCCCGTCGAAACGGCAGAGCCTCGGCGGAAACGTCGTCCTCCGTGACGGCCTTCAGAACGGCGCGCGCTTCGGGCCCCCAGAGGCCGATGACGGCGACCTCGTCCGTCTCGTCGCGGATCTCCACCGGGCCGTCCTCGGGGCGGACGTTGAGCCGCAGCCAGCCGAGGTCGGAGTCGACGGCGCCCGCTCCCGTGACCACGCGGAACCGCTCGTCGTCCAGGCGCGTGACGGTGAGGTCGGAAACGATGCCGCCCTCGTCGTTCAGGAACTGCGTGTAGACGACCCCGCCGGCCGGGCGGTCGATCCGGTTGTCGGCCACGTGCTCGAGCAGCGCCAGCGCGCCCGGCCCCGAAACCTCGATCTTCCCGAACGACGTCATGTCGATGATCCCGACGCGCTCGCGGAACGCACGGTGCTCCGCGGCCAGGAGGTCCAGGTACGGCGGGGCCGTCCAGCCGAACTCGCGCTGGTCGGCGCCCGCGCGCCGCCAGGCCTGGCCGGGACGGAAGTAGTCGGCCCGCTCCCAGCCGTTCTTCGTGCCGAAGACGGCACCCAGTTCCTGGAGGCGCCCGTGCAGCGGGCTGAGGCGCTGCGGCCTCCCCCACTCATCCGTGTCGAGCGGATAGCGGAGGCGGTAGTAGTAACGGTAAACCTCACGCGCAGAGGCGGTCGTGAAGCCGGGGTCGCGGTACGGGCTGCCAAAGCGCCAGGGCCGGTAGCCCTGTACGTCGAGCTCGGACTGGCCGGCGGTGATCAGCTCCGCCGCGGTCTTCCCTATCCCGCCGGCTCCGCCGAAGCCGTTCAGCGAAAGGCCGGCCGCCATCCAGAATCCCGGCACCCCCGGCATCGGGCCGAGGAGCGGGTTGCCGTCGGGTGTCATCGCGTCGGGATGGCAGACGAGCTTCACCATGCCCGCGTCGTTCAGGAAGGGGAAGCGGCGGATCGCGCCCTGCCAGAGCGGCCGGAAGCGCTCCTCGTCCGGAGGAAGGGAAGTGCTCCCGTGCTCCCACGGCACGCCGTCCTCCCAGCGCGAGACGGGATCGCCTTCGTAACCGCCGAAGAGCATTCCGCCCGCTTCGCTCCGCCCGTAGACCAGGTTGTCGGGGTCCCGGAAGCAGGGCATCTCGCGGGGAAGATCGTGGCCGTCGACCGCGGCGAGCGCGATGTGCTGGTGATCGACCGGGATCGAAGGCGTGAACGCGCCCACCATTGCAGCGACCTGAGGGGCCCAGATCCCGCATGCGTTCACCACGCACTCCGTCTCGATCCGGCCGTCCTCCGTGTGGACGGCGCGCACCTCCCGCCCCGGGCCGAGCTCGATCCCTGTCAGCCGCGTCCCGGTCCGGATGTGCACGCCGAGCTCGCGGGCCGCAGCCGCGAGCGCATGTGTCGCGGTGTGCGGGTCGACGGCGCCGTCGTCGGGGATCCACACCGCGCCGTAGAGGGACTCCTTCGTCGCCGCGGGCATGAGGCTCACAGCCTCCTCCGGCCCCACGACCTCGACGTCGAGCCCGATCGCGCGGGCCCGGCTCGCCCCCCGCTGGAGCTCCTTGAGGCTTTCGGGGCTGGACGCGATCCGCAGGCTCCCGACGGTCTCGAAGACGCCGAGCTCGCGGTAGAGCTCCACGCTGTAGCGCCGGAAGCGCATCATCGTGGGCGACGGGTTGAACTGTGTGACGAGGCCGGCCGCGTGGCAGGTCGAGCCGCTCGTCAGCTCGCCCTTTTCGAGGAGCAGGACGTCCGTCCAGCCCGCCTTGGCGAGGTGATACGCGACGCTCGTCCCGGTGATCCCGCCGCCGATGACAACCACCCTCGCCCGCTGCATGCGATAGAAACCTACGCCACGTGGAAGGCGGCGGCACACAGATCGACGAAGTCCTCGAGCTTGTACCCGAGCTGCAAGGCCCGCACGCCGTGTCCGAGCTCGCAGGCGGCCTCACGAACACGAACTACAAGGTCGAGACCGAGGGCGGGGCCTACGTCGTCCGCGTATCCGCGAAGGACGCGGGCCTCCTCGCAATCGACCGGGAGAACGAGCACCACAACACGGTCGCGGCGGCCGAGGCAGGCGTCGGCGCCGCAGTCGTCGCATACCTGCCCGAAAAGGGTGTCCTCGTGCTCGAGTTCATCGAGGGCCAGACGCAGACCGCGGAGGACTTGCGCCGCGGCGACCGGCTCGACTGGGTCGCCTCCGCCTGCCGGCAGCTGCACGGAGCGCGCCGGTTCCGCGACGACTTCAACATGTTCCTGATCCAGAAGCGCTACCTCGGCCTCGTCCAGGAGCGCGGCTTCCGCCTGCCCGACGGCTACCTCGACTACGAGTCGCACGTGCGGCGGATCCAGCAGGCGATGGCGGTCAGGGACGAGGGCACGGTGCCGTGCAACAACGACCTCCTCGCCGAGAACTTCATCGACGTCGGCGACCGTTTCCGTCTCATCGACTACGAGTATTCCGGCAACAACGACGCCTGCTTCGAGCTCGGCAACGTCTGGAGCGAGTCGAACCTCGCGTTCGAGCAACTCGACGAGCTCGTCGCCGACTACTACGGCCGGCCGCTGGCGAACAAGGTCGCCCGCGCTCGCCTCTGGGGCCTCATGTCGAAGTACGGCTGGACGCTCTGGGCGTCCATCCAGGACAGCGTCTCCGACATCGACTTCGACTTCTGGGGCTGGGGCATGGAGAAGTACGACCGCGCGGTCGTGGAGTTCGAAGGTCCCGGCTTCGAGCGGCTTCTCGAGGATGTTCAGCGCGAGGATTGACGGGGCGCGCCCCGCAAGGTCGTGCGTAGACTCGCCGCGTGGCCGCGTTCCGCGCACAGGGTCTCGCGAAGCGCTACGGGAACGTGACCGCGCTCGGCGGCGTCGACCTCGAGGTCGGCGAGGGGGAACTCGTCGGGCTCCTCGGCCCGAACGGCGCAGGCAAGTCCACCCTCGTCAAGATCGCCTGCGGGCTCGTGCGGGCGAGCGCAGGCACGGCCGAAGTTGCCGGTTCCCCGGCCGGGTCGCCCGCCGCGCGCGCTGCCCTCGGCTACCTCGCGGAGCTCTTCCGCTTCCCGGGGTGGTACAAGGCTGACGAGCTTCTAGCGCTCCACCAGCGGCTGGCGGGCTCGGACGGTGGAGAGGCCGAGCGCGCCGAGCTCCTCGACCTCGTAGGCCTGACCGAGGCGAGATCGCGCAAGGTCGAGGACATGTCGAAGGGCATGCAGCAGCGCCTCGGCATCGCGCAGTCGCTTGTCGGCAAGCCGCGCTTGCTCTTCCTCGACGAGCCGACAAGCGCGCTCGACCCGGTCGGCAGGCGAACCGTGCGCCGCCTCCTCGAAGAGCTCCGGCGTCGCGGCGTGTCGGTCCTCCTCAACTCCCATCTTCTGAGCGAGGTCGAGCTCGTCTGTGACCGCGTCGTCATCCTCTCGAAGGGCGTGGTCGTCGCCGCAGGCCGCACGGAGGAGCTGGCGCGGCCGCGGGGCGTCGAGGTGGACACCGATCAGGGCACCCAGCTCTTCGAGTCCGCCCGGCGGGAGGACGCTCCCCGAATCGTGGGCGAGCTCGTCAGCGCGGGGCAAAAAGTGTACGGCGTCCGCGTTCTCGAGACGACGCTCGAGGAGATCTACCTCGAGGCGGTCGAGGGGGAGACGACTTGAGGGGCGCGGTGATCGTCGCGGGCTATGCGATGCGGGAGAGCGTCCGCCGCCGCGTCTTCCCGGTCGTCCTCGTCCTCACCGTGGCCTTCCTCGGACTGTACGGATTCGGCGTCTACAAGGCCTACGAGTCGATCGATCCCAACGCGACCGAGTCCATCGGCAACGGCGCCGAGAACGCGCTCGTCGACACGCAGGTTCTCTTCAGCGCGACGCTCTTCGGGCTCTCGATCTTCGCGGTTCTCTTCCTCGGGACGGTGCTGGCGATCTTCCTGACGCATGCCGTCGTCAGGGGAGACGCGGAGCGCGGTCTGCTGCAGCCGCTCGTCGTTCGCCCCGTCGGCCGTGCAGCGCTCCTGGCGGGTCGATTCGGAGCCGCGGCCGTCGTCTGCGCGATCTACGTCATCCTCGTGTACACCGTCTCGCTCCTCATCACCCACTGGGTGACGGGCTGGTGGCCCGACCAGATTTTCCTCCCGGCGATCGAGCTCGCGGTGGCGATCGCGGTCATCGTCGCCATCTCGCTCTTCGGCTCGATCGTGCTCTCGGCGATCGCGAACGGCATCGCCATCTTCATGGTCTTCGGGGCCGGCCTCGTCGCCGGCCTGCTGGGTCAGATCGGCGAGGCCCTGAACTCGGACAGCCTCAACACGATCGCGAACGTGGCCTCCTGGGCTCTCCCCTTCGAGGCGCTCTACCAGGACGCGCTCAACCGGATCACGGCCGACACGGCCGGCTTCACGAAGGTCGCGCTGTCGCTGGGGCCGTTCGGCGGCGCGCAGCCGGCCGGCGCGTGGCTGTACCCCTACGTCGTCGGATATTTCGCCGTTCTCGCCGCGGGCGGGCTCTGGGCCTTCAATCGGAAGGACTTGTAGCTCCCCCTTTCGGGGGACCTGATGAGGGCAAACCCCGGCCTACAGTCAGAGCGTGTGGGAGCTGGACCGTGCGCTTGAGGACGACACTCGCGCCGCGAGCCTGTTCGCATGGCTCGGAGCGGCCGGAGCCTTCACCTGGCTCGCCTCCATCGTCCTCGCCGATTCGCTCCTCCCGATCACGACCATCACTGCGCTCGGCGCGCTGGTCTTCGGCTTCGTCGGGTGGCGGGCGACCAAGCACGGGAACCCGCGTGAGGCGACGAACTTCGTCGCCACCGCGCTCGCGGTCGTTCTCGCCGTGCTCTGGCTCTTCCTGCTCGGCTCGCTGCTTCTTCGGCTCTTCTAGCTAGTCGCCGCTCGGCGCTGCGACCAGGACGCCGCCGAGGATCTCGTCGATCCGCTGCAGGACGTCGTCGCCGAGCTCGATGCCGCTCGCCGCGACGTTGTCCTCCACCTGCTCGGGACGCGACGCACCGACGATGGCACTCGACACGCCGGGCTCCCGCAGGACCCAGGCGAGCGCGAGCTGGGCCATCGTGATTCCGAGGTCGTCCGCGACCGGGCGCAGGTTCTGCACCGCCTCCAGGACATCGTCGCGCATGAAGCGCGACATCATGTCCTGGTCGCCGGGAGTCGCGGCCCGGGTGCCTTCGGCCGGCTGCTCACCGGGCTTGTACTTCCCCGCGAGCACGCCCTGCGCGAGCGGCGACCACACGACCTGGCCGATCCCGAGGCCCTTGGAGACCGGGAGCACATCCTCCTCGATCTTCCGCTGCAGCATCGAGTACTCCGGCTGGTTCGAGGCGAGCGGGTCGAGGTTGAGCGCGGCCTGGATGCGCCTGGCCTCCTGAATCCGCTGCGCCGACCATTCGGAGACGCCGACGTAGAGCACCTTGCCCTGCGTGACGAGATCGTCGAGCGCGCGCAGGGTCTCCTCGAGCGGCGTGTCCGCGTCTGCGCGGTGGCACTGGTACAGATCGATGTAGTCCGTGCCGAGCCGCTTCAGGGAGGCGTGGCACTGCTCCATGATGTGCTTGCGCGACAGCCCGCGGTCGTTGGGGCCGTCGCCCATCGTGAAGTACACCTTCGTGGCGAGGAAGTAGTCGTCGCGGTCGATGCCCTTGAGGGCACGCCCGGTGACCTCCTCCGCGGCACCGCGCCGGTAGACGTTCGCCGTGTCGAAGAAGTTGACCCCGAGCTCGAAGGCTCGGTGGATGCAGGCGATGGCCCGCTCGTCCTCGACAGAGCCCCCGTACGTGAGCCACGAGCCGAGGGAGATCTCCGAGACCTTGACACCGAAGTCGCCGAGCTTGCGGTAGCGCATGACCGGAGGTCTACCAGAAGCGCGGCAAGGCTAAGCCTCGGAGTTGAGCCGACTGGCGAGCTCGTACAGGTTCCCGTCCGGCGCTCGGAAGTGGATCCATTCCCAACTGCTTGCCCGAGCGGGCCGACGATCTCTATGCCGGCCTCCACCAGCTCAGCCCGCGCCGAGTGGACATCGTCCATCCATCGTTACGCCTCTCCCCAGCCCGCCGTCCTTTCGGCGGTTCGCGTGCCGCATGATTCAGTCGGGACGGCCGGATTCGAACCGGCGGCCTCCTGCTCCCAAAGCAGGCGCGCTACCAGGCTGCGCCACGTCCCGCGCCTCCCAAGTGTAGAGCGCCTGCCGCCCGGATAACCTCCCGCGCCGTGGTCGACGCGCCTTTCAACGTCCCGGAACGCTCCGAGGAGCCCACCGCACCCCGCCGCCCCGCGCTCGGATACGCGCTTGTCCTCGCGGCCATCGCGCTCTGGTCGGTGAACGCCACCGTGGCCAAGATCGTCGTCGACTCCGGCGGGCTCTCGGCGCTCCGGCTGGCCGAGGTGCGCGGGACCGGCGCCGCCATCCTCCTCTTCGCAGGCGTGGCGATCTTCGCGCCCCGCACGCTCCGCGTCACGCGCCGGGAGCTCGGCTACCTCGCCATCTTCGGGATCTGCGGCCTCGCCTTCGTCCATTTCTTCTACTTCACGGCGATCACGCACCTCGACATCGGGATCGCGCTCGTCATCCAGTACCTCGCCCCGGTGCTGGTCGCTCTGTGGGCGCGCTTCTTCGTCCACGAGCCCGTACGACGGAGGCTCTGGTACGCGCTCGCGCTGGCCTTCGGCGGGCTGACTCTCGTCGCCGAGATCTGGGGCGGCGGCGGCACGCTCGACGGTGTGGGAGTCGCCGCGGCGCTCGCGGGCGCCTTCGCCTACGCCCTCTACATCCTCATGGCCGAGCACAGCGTGCGCGGCGGACGAGACGTCTACTC
This sequence comes from Gaiellaceae bacterium, assembly GCA_035296905.1. GTDB lineage: Bacteria > Actinomycetota > Thermoleophilia > Gaiellales > Gaiellaceae > DATEOR01. The sequence continues at coordinate 3,506 of DATHAA010000070.1, read as the reverse complement.
GCTCCTCGCGTGGGGATTCCTCTTCGCTGCGCTGTTCTGGGCGGTGGTCCAGCCATGGTGGAGCTTCCCGGACGACGTCCTCACGAGCGATGCCTCGCTCCTCGGGCGGCTGGAGGAACACAGCCTCCCGGTCTGGCTTCTGATCGCCTACATCGTCGTGCTCGGAACGGTCGTGCCGTTTATCTGCATGATCACGGCGCTCCGCCACATCCCCGCCACGCGCGCAACCGTCGTCGCGATGGTGGAGCCCGTGCTCGCCGGTCTCGTCGCCTATGCCTGGCTCGGCGAGGAGATCTCGCCGGAGCAGCTGGTCGGCGGCCTCATGGTGCTCGCCGCCATCGTGCTCGCCCAGACGGCCCGAGGGCCCTAAGTCATGCCGAGAAGGTCGCGAAGCTCGGAAAGCTTCTCGGCGCGGAGCTCCTCGCGCTCGCCGCGCTTGACCGCGCCTACGACCTCCTCGACGTGATCCGCGAGGTCCACCGGGTTGAAGGGCTTCGTGATGTAGTCGAGCCCGCCTGTGCCGAGGCCGCGAGCCCGGTCACGCACGTCTGCGCGGGCGGTCAGGAAGATGATCGGGATGCGGCGCGTCGCCTCGTCCTCGAGGAGCCGCTCGGCCACCGTCCAGCCGTCGAGGCCGGGCATCATCACGTCGAGGAGGATCGCGTCCGGCCGCTCCTCTCTCGCCAGCTCCAGCCCGACGTGGCCGTTCTCCGCCTCCAACACCCTCATGCCCTCTGCCTCGAGGTTCACCCGGCAGAGGAGCCGGATGGGATCTTCGTCGTCGATCACGAGCACGGTCAGCGACATCAGGCTGTCACCTTCTCCGGAGTCGGCTCGGCGACGCCCTTCGCCGCCGCGGGAAGCTCGAAAACGAACGTGGAGCCTTGGCCCTCCTTCGACTCGACCCAGATCCTGCCGCCCATCGCCACGAGCAGACCCCGCGCCAGAAAGAGGCCGAGCCCCGTCCCATGCACGCCCGGCCCCGTGCTCTCGGCGCGGTAGAACTTCGAGAAGATGCGCTGTTGGTCTGCGCGGGGAATGCCGACGCCCTGATCGGACACGCGCACCTCCGCGCTCTCCGGACGGCGCCGCGCCGAGATCGAGATCCTGCCTCCCTCCGGTGAGAACTTGACCGCGTTGTCGACGAGGTTGAGCAGGACCTGTGAGAGCTTCTCGCGGTCCGCCTCGACGACGACGCCGGTGCTCGGCACGTCGAGATCAAACTCCCAGCGCTCGCCGAGCTCCTGCACGCGCGCGACGACCTCGCCCACGACCGCGCCGACATCGATCTCCTCGATGTTCAGCCGTAGCGTGCCGGTCTCGAGGCGGGCGACGCTCAGGAGGTCGTCCACGATGTTGATGAGCCGCCCCGACTCGGAGGCGATGTAGCCCAGGAAGGTCCCACGCTCGGTGTCCGAGAACTCGACGTCACCGCGCATCAGCGTCTCCGCGAAGCCATAGATCGAGGTGAGCGGGGTGCGGAGCTCGTGCGAGACCGTGGCGACGAAGTCCGACTTCATCTGTTCGACCACGCGCTCGCTGGAGACATCGCGGAACGCGAAGACGCGGCCGGCGATGGCCCCGGTCGCGTCGAGCATGACCGCCTCGCTGAGCGAGAGCCAGATCTCCTTGTCTCCGCGCTGGATCGAGAGCGCGCGCTCGCCGGGAGGAGCCCCGTCCTCCGCCGTGAGATCGCGCTGCAGGACCTTCGACACTCGGCGGCCGAGCGCTTCCTCGGCAGGCACGCCGCTGATCTGCTCGGCGGTCGCGTTCCAGAGGACGATGTTGCCGTCGCGGTCGACGGCGACGATGCCGTCGGCGATGTTGGCGAGGATCGCCTCACTCCGCTCCTTCTCCTCGGCGACGCGCTGGTAGAGCTCGGCGCTCGAGAAGACCGCGGACGCCGTCGCGGCGAGCGCCGAGAGCGCCTGCACCTCGTCCTCGCGCCAGGTTCGCACTGCGGAGTCGTAGACCGTGAGCACGCCGCTGAGCCCGCCACCGTGGAGGAGCATCGGCACGGCGACGCAGGAGATCATCCCGTTGGCGAGCAGCGGATCTTCGTGCGCAAAGCGCGGTGTCTCGCGCGCATCCGAGACGGCGTGCGGAGCCCGTGACTGCGCCGCGATCCCGACCGCTCCCCCGGCCGAGCCCGAGCGCGTATTGCGGACCCCCTGCGTACCCGGGCCCCACGCTGCGCGGACGACGAGGTCGTGGTTCTCGAGCAGGCGCAGGACTGCGGCGTCGGCGTCGAGGAGAGCCGGTGCCTCTCGGACGACCTCCTCGAACGCTGCAACGGGGTCGAGCTTGGTGGCGAGGAGGCCGCCGATGTCGGCGAGGCGCTGCGAGAAGGTGTGCGCACGCCGCTCGCCCTCGAAGAGCTCGGCGCGCTCGAGAGCCCCGCGCGCCGCGCCGGTCAGGTGCCGCGCGAGCGCGAGGTCCTCGTCGGAGAAGGTCCGCTCCTCGCGGAAGAGGACGACGACGGCGTGCTTCTGCCCCTGCGCGCCGATGACCGGTGCGGCGATCAGCGAGCGGTATCCCTCGTCGGTCAGGAGCTTTCGAGCGCTCTCCTTGAATCGGTCGTCACTCTCGAGCGAGGACGCCGAGAGGATGCGGCCCTCCTCGGCGGCGGCGCGAAGCGGCGAGACATCGCCGGCGATGCCGGGGGCCAGCCCTTGTCGGAGATCCGGAGGAAGCTCGTGCGAGCCCGAGAGCATGAGCCGGTCGCCGCTCGGTTCGAGCACGAGAGCCGACGTGCCCCCGAGCGCGTCGCACGCGGCCTGGGCGAGCGCGTCGAGGGTCTCCCCGAGGGAGAGCGTCGAGCCGAGCACCTCCGCGATCCGGTAGAAGCCCCGCTGCACCTGGGCCTGGCGCTCGCGCTCCCCGAAGCTCTCCGCATTGTGGAGCGCGAGGGAGGCGAGGCGGGCGAAGGTGTCGAGAAGCTCGAGGTCCTTCTCGTCAAAGCGGCCGTCCTCCCGCGCGCAGACGCCGAGCACGCCGCGAACCTCGCCGAGCCACGTGATCGGCGCGTCCATGACCTCGGCGAACACGTGGTAGTCCTCGGTCGGCGTCGGCGACTCGGAGCGTGCGAAATCGCGCTTCAGGACCGGGCGCCCGGTTGAGAGCAGCTGCTGGAAGGTGCCCTGCGGGACGATCTCGCGGCCGACGTTCCGTTCCGGCACGCCGAGCACGGCCTCGCAGCGGAGCATCGTCCGGCGCTCGTCGAAGACCCAGCAGTCGGCGGCGTCGGCGCCGAGCAGCTGCACGACCTCGGTGACGAGACGCTGGATGACCGAGGAGAAGCGGAGATCCGAGGTGAGCACCTGGCCTGCCTTGAGCAGCGCGGCCTGCTCCTGCAGGCGACGCTCGTTCTGCTGAAGGAGCTGGGCCGTGTGGACCGCGAGCCCGATCTCACGCGCGACCGCCTCGGCGACCGAGATGTCGTGCGGGCTCCACGCCGACGGCTCGGCGCGATGGAAGGCGAAGATGCCGATCATCCGGTCGAAGAC
>DATHAA010000069.1:0-2859 GCA_035296905.1 Gaiellaceae bacterium | reverse complement strand
ACCCTCTGGCGCGACGAGACGGAGGCCTACTGCCGCGCCGAGGGGCTCCGCTACCGCAGCGACAGCTCGAACCCCGGCACGCGGCGCGGGCTGATCCGCGACGAGATCCTTCCGCTTTTGCGCCGGCTGCATCCTGGCGCCGAGGCCAACCTGCTCCGCCTCGCCGAGCAGCGGCCGACGAAGCTCGACGAGCTCCTGGCTGCCAGTGCAGGGTCCAAGCGCCTCGATCTCGGCGGGGGCCTCACAGCAGTGCGCGAGTACGACCGCGTCTGGCTCGAGCAGACGCCCGTCGCTCTCGACGGAAGCGTCCGCTGGGGGCCCTGGTCGATCGAATCGGAGGTCGCAGGCCTTAAGGTACGAAGCTGGCGCCCGGGAGACAGGCTCGCGGGCCGGCGGAAGAAGGTGCAGGACGTGTTCGTGGACGCGAAGATCCCGCGGTCGGAGCGCGAGGCGTGGCCTCTCGTCGTCCGTGGGCGCGAAGTCGTTGCAGTGCCCGGGCTCGTGGAGGCGCCAGGGGTAAGCGCGGAGCGGGTGGAGTGACCCAGACCGAGCTCGAGCGGGCGGTCGGCGAGATCCTGATCGACGAGGAGACGCTTGCCGCGCGCGTCGCTGAGCTCGGTGCCGAGGTCTCCGCCGGCTACCAGGGCCGCGACCTCCTGCTGATCGGCGTCCTCAAGGGGGCCGTCTTCTTCATGGCCGACCTGATGCGGCACCTGACGGTCCCTTGCGAGGTCGATTTCATGGCCATCTCGAGCTACGGTGACTCGACCGATTCGTCCGGAATCGTCCGGATCCTCAAGGACCTCGACATCAACATCGAGGGCCGGCACGTCCTCGTCGTGGAGGACGTCATCGATTCGGGCCTAACTCTCTCGTACCTGATGCGCAACCTCGAATCTCGCGAGCCGGCCACCCTGGAGGTGTGCGCCCTCCTGACCAAGCCCGCGCGCCGGGAAATCGACGTCCCGGTGCGCTACGTCGGCTTCGAGATCCCCAACAAGTTCGTCGTTGGTTATGGGCTCGACTTCGGGGAGCGCTATCGAAATCTCCCCTACGTCGCCGTGCTCAGCCAAGAGTTGATCCCTCCGGGGCTTTGACCGCCCGAAGACGGGTAGTGGTGAGGATCATGCTCGCTGGTACCCTTTGCCGTCCGTGAACCGATTCTTCCGCTCAGCGCTGTTTCCGCTCTTCGTGATCGTGCTGCTCGTCTACCTGGCGAGCCAGACGCTGATCCCGCATTCGAAGAGCCCGGCCAAGACGACCTACTCGCAATTCATCAGATACGCCCAGAACGGCGAGGTCGCGAACGTCGTGTTCAACCCCGGCAAGCGTCAGATCAACTTCACGCTCCCGAAGGACGGGGGCAAGAAGGCAAGCGTCCACTATCCGGCCGATCAATCTGTCCCGCTGATCGAGGACACCCTCCTGAAGCAGAGGGTGCCGTTCGACTCCAAGGGCACCGGCGGGTTCTCGTGGGTCGGCGCGCTCTTCTCGCTGCTCCCGTTCATCGTCCTGATCGCCTTCTGGATCTTCCTGATGAACCAGGTGCAGGGCGGGGGCTCGAAGGTGATGAGCTTCGGCAAGAGCCGCGCCAAGCGCATGGCTCCGGACTCGCCGAAGATCGGCTTCAAGGACGTGGCCGGCGTGGACGAGGCCGTCGAGGAGCTCCAGGAGATCAAGGAGTTTCTCGAGAACCCGAAGAAGTTCCAGGCGCTTGGCGCGCGCATCCCGAAGGGCGTGCTGCTCTACGGGCCGCCCGGCACCGGTAAGACGCTGCTCGCGCGTGCGGTCGCAGGCGAGGCTGGGGTGCCGTTCTTCTCGATCTCGGGCTCCGACTTCGTCGAGATGTTCGTCGGCGTCGGCGCTTCGCGCGTTCGCGACCTCTTCGAGCAGGCCAAGCAGGCCTCGCCGTGCATCGTCTTCATGGACGAGATCGACGCGGTCGGCCGCCATCGCGGCGCCGGTCTCGGCGGCGGCCACGACGAGCGCGAGCAGACGCTCAACCAGCTGCTCGTCGAGATGGACGGCTTCGAGCTGAAGGACAACATCATCCTGATCGCCGCCACGAACCGCCCCGACATCCTCGACCCGGCGCTGCTGCGCCCGGGGCGCTTCGATCGCCAGATCGTTGTCGATCGGCCCGACCGAGTCGGCCGCCGAAAGATCCTCGAGGTGCATGCCAAGGGCAAGCCGATCGCGCCGGAGATCGACCTCGACACGCTGGCCGCCGGCACGCCGGGCTTCACGGGCGCCGACCTCGCGAACCTCGTCAACGAGGCCGCGCTGCTCGCCGCGCGCCGCGGCAAGAAGACGATCGAGCAGGAGGAGCTCGAGGAGGGGATCATGCGGGTCATCGCCGGCCCCGAGAAGAAGACGCGCCTGCTCTCGGAGGAGGAACGCAAGATCACCGCTTACCACGAGCTCGGCCACGCGCTCGTCGGGCACTATCTCGAGCACACCGACGACGTTCACAAGATCTCGGTCATCAGCCGCGGCCAGGCGCTCGGCTACACGATCTCGCTGCCGCGCGAGGATCGCTACCTGACCACCAAGACCGCGCTCATGGAGCAGCTCGCGATGACCCTCGGCGGCCGCGCGGCGGAGGAGCTCGTCTTCCAAGAGGTCACTACCGGTGCCGCCAACGACCTCGAGAAGGTCACCTCGATCTCCAAGCAGATGATCATGCGCTTCGGCATGAGCGAGAAGCTCGGCCCGCGCGTCCTAGGCCGCAACCACGACATGCCGTTCCTGGGCCGCGAGATGGGCAACGAGCCTGATTACTCCGAGGAGATCGCGCGAGAGATCGACGACGAGATCCGGCGGGTGATCGAGGAGGCCCACGAGCTCGCGATCAAGGTA
>DATHAA010000068.1:0-3423 GCA_035296905.1 Gaiellaceae bacterium | reverse complement strand
GGCGGACGCCGTTCGTCTCCTTCAGCCAAGGCTCCGCGGTGAGCGCGCGCTCGGTCGCCCAGAGCTCTCGCACTCCGCGCGGGCCGCGCAGCGCCTCGCGGACCGCGTTGCGTCCGTAGACAGGCTCGGTCGTCACTTCGGTACGAGCCGGAACCCGTCGTCGACGTCTCGGACCATCCAACCCGCAGACTCGATCTCGGCGCGGAGCCTGTCTGCCTCGTCGAAGTCGCGTTCCGCGCGCGCTTGCTGCCGGCGCTTCGAGAGCTCGACAACTGAGGCCGGCGCGTCGGAGGTCTCGGCGAGCTTGCCGAGCCCGAAGAGCCCCAGCCCGCGACTGAGGAGCTCGTGATCGCGCCAGCCGTGCATGATCGCGAGAGCGTCGGGGGTGTTGAAGTCGTCGTCGAGGGCGGCGACAACGCGATCCCATTCGGCCTCCGCCGCCGGCTCCGACGGGTTGCGGAAGACCTCGCGGAAGCCGTCCGCCCGGGCAGCCGCCTGTTGCAGCGTCTCTTGGGAGAAGTCCATCGGCTTCCGCCAGTGCGCGCCGAGGAACATCATCAAGAGCGTCTCCGGCCCCCACTGCTCCAGCGCCTGGTCGATCGTCACGACGTTGCCGAGCGACTTCGACATCTTTTCCTCGGTGAACCGGAGCATCCCGTTGTGCGTCCAGATCCGTGCGAACTCATGCCCGAGCGCGCTCGACTGAGCCAGTTCGTTCTCGTGGTGCGGGAAGACGAGATCGAGCCCCCCGCCGTGGATCTCGAAGACCGGACCGAGCAGCTCCTCCGCCATGACCGAGCATTCGATGTGCCAGCCGGGTCGGCCCAGACCCCACGGCGAGCGCCAGGAGGTGTCCTCGCCCGGCTTATTGGCCTTCCAGAGCGCGAAATCGCGCGGGTCCTCTTTGAGCGGGTTCGGCTCCTGCTCCTCGACCTGGTCGGGCCGCTGCCCTGACAGCCGTCCGTACGCCGGATCCTTGGCGACCCGAAAGTACACGTCTCCCTCGACGGCGTAGGCGTACTCCCGCTCGATCAGCTGTTCGATGAAGCGGACGATCTGCGGCACCATCTCGCTCGCCTTCGGCTGGTGGTCGGGCATCCCGAGGCCGAAGCCGGCTGTGTCCTCGAGGTACCACGCCGTCACCTGCTCGGCGAGCTCGGCGCTCGCACCCGGGGCGGCCTCGTAGATCTTGTCGTTGATGTCGGTGATGTTGTGGACGAGCGTCGCCTCGTACCCGCGCTCTCGCAGCCAGTTCCTGAGCCACATCCCGACGACGAACGGGCGCGCGTTCCCGATGTGGGCCCGCGCATTGACGGTCGGGCCGCAGAAGTACATACGCACCGGCCCCGCCGGATCGGGTAGCGGATCGAGCTTACGAGTGAGTGTGTTGTAGAGCCTGGTCGACACGGCGCAGAGCTTCCTCCCGGGGCAGGGCGGCCAGTATTGCCGCTAGCTCCGGGCCTCTGTCGCGGCCGGTCAGTGCGACGCGCAGCGCGCGGAGGTCGCCCCCGACCGCCTTCAGCTCCCGGACGACTGCGCGGGGCTCGGCGTCCGCCAACTCGCGAAAACGCTCAAGGGTCTCCGGCGCGGCGGTCGCGCGCGGCTCAGGCGGCTCCAGCACCTGGGCGGCGTAGTCACGCGCCTCGCTCAGGTCCCTGGCACCTCGGGCGACGGGCACTGCTGCGGAGGGAATCTCCGCTCTGGCCGCGAGCTCTTCGTCTCCCATGGCCTCGATCGCGCCGACCGACAGCCGGCGGATGCGCGGGACGTCGTAGTGGACGTCGTGTCGCGGCAACCCGAGCTCCTCGAGGTAGCCACGCACGGCCTCGGCCGGGATGCCGAGCTCGCGTAGCGATGCGACCGTCGCGCCCTCGGCCCGCTTCGAGAGCTTCTTGCCGTCACCGCCGAGGATCAGGCCGTGGTGGACGTACTCCGGCGGGGTCGTCCCGAGCGCCTCGTGGAGGCGGCGGTGCAGGTCCTCGTTCGGGCGATGGTCGTTACCGCGGTAGACGTGGGTGATCCCGAGCTCGGCGTCGTCGACGACGCTCGCGAGGTGGTAGGTGGCCGTTCCGTCTTCGCGGAGGAGCGTCGTCCGGCCGAAGCGGTCGTCGCCGAGCCGCTCGACGGCGGCCCGGTACAGCTCCTGTCGCTCGCTCTGTCGGACCGGGCCTTCGTCCCAAGCGATGCCGAGCCACTCGAGGTCGCGGAGGATCGCTTCCTCCCCGCCCACGAGGTTGCGCGCCGGGTCCGTGTCGTCCATTCGCAAGAGGAAGAGGTCGCCCTCGCGCCGGTTGATCGCGGCGCTGAGCGCGTTCCCGATGTGGAGCGAGCCCGTTGGGCTCGGTGCGAATCGGACGCGTTTCATCCGCCGAATCTAACGGCCGCCCGGCGCTCAGGCCGGGCGGCCGTCATGACCCACACGAGGGGTCAGTCGTCGTCGTGCTGGTGGTCGATCCGGTTGAAGTAGTGCTTGTCGCGATACTTCGCGATCTGCCGCGATATCCGGACGCTCGCTTCGTCGGCATTCCGGAAGTGGATCCCGGACCAGACGCGTGCGCTTTCGATCTCTTCGACCGCGTCCGATACCCGCGTGGAGCTGCGGGTTCGCCCGGCGATGTTGGTGTCGGGTCCAAACGAGCTTGTCGGTGTGGAAGAACTGCTGCAACGTCTTCCCGATCGAGCCGCGCAGGCCGAGGTGGTCGGACGGGTGCTCCGGGTACGGCGGGTTAGCCACCAGCGGCAGCCAGTTCTCGTCCTTCTCCGTCCTCGAGTTGCCGTCGCTCGTCGCTCTCGGTCGAGAGCCCACCTGGAGAACGTCTACGCAAAGCTCGGCGTCCGCACGAGGACCGGAGCAGTCGCTCGAGTCCTCCAGCTTCGACCGCCGAGCTCCTGAGATGGCCAAGGCCTTCTCGGTCGCTTCCTGGAACGTCGAGCACTTCAAGAGCAAAGGCGCCTCGTCCCGGGTCGAGGAGGTCGTCAAGTTCCTAGCCGAGCAGCGACCCGACGTCTCGCGCTCTACGAGGTGCAGGACGGGAGGTGTTCCATGCGCTCACGACGCTGATGCCCGACTACACGTTCCACATCACCGAAGGGCAGCAGTCCAGCAGATCCTGCTCGGCGTCCGTACGCGGATCACGGCGTTCTTCACGAACACCGAGTTCCGCTCCGGCGTCTCGCTCCTGCGGCCCGGAGCGTTGCTGTGTTGAAGATCGACGACTGTCGATCCGGGGCTGGCCCAAGATCGCCGAGCCCGCGGAGCAGCTCAACTGGGTGCGGGAGATGTCCGACCACGGGCTGCTCTTCTTCGAGGTGCAGCGGCCGCAGGAGTAGGCACCATCCGTTCCGTGGAAGCCGAGCTTCTGGCGTGGTTCGAGGAGAACCCGCGGGATCTTCCGTGGCGGCGTCGTCGCGACCCGTACGCGG
>DATHAA010000067.1:0-5052 GCA_035296905.1 Gaiellaceae bacterium | reverse complement strand
ACGATCGCCTCACGCCGCTCGTCCTCGGTGATCAGGCCGCGCTCGTACTGCTGCTCGACCTGCTCGACCTGGGCCTCGTACTTGTCGAGGATCTGCTGCTTGTCCGGCGGGATGACGATGTCGTTCTTCGAGATCGTGATCCCGGCCTTGGTCGCGTACTTGAACCCGAGCGTCTTGATCTGGTCGAGGACGCCGCCGATCGCCGGAGCGCCAAACTGCTCGGCGAGGTCGCTGATGAAGTCGTCCATCTCACGCTTCGAGAGCGTCCGGTTGATGAAGTCGTGCGGCGCGACGTCGTCCGAGTCGCCGAGCGCCTCGTGCAGGGCACGCTCGACCTCCAGGTTGAAGATGACGCGCCCAGGCGTCGTCAGGATCAGCTCGCCGTTGCGCCGGTACTCGATCGGCTGCTGGAGCGCGACCTGCTCGGCGTCGAGCGCGAACTCGACCTCCTCCTCGTTCTGGAAGCGCTGCGGCCGCTTCTTGAAGTCGTCGACGGTCTTCTCGGTGAGGTCGTCCTCGGTGTACGTCATGTAGTAGCCGCCGAGGACCATGTCCTGCGTCGGCGTCGCGAGCGGGCGCCCGTGCGCCGGCGAGAGGATGTTGTTCGCCGAGAGCATGAGGATGCGCGCCTCGGCCTGGGCCTCCGCCGACAGCGGCAGGTGGACCGCCATCTGGTCGCCGTCGAAGTCCGCGTTGAACGCGTGGCAGACGAGCGGGTGGACCTGGATCGCCTTGCCCTCGACGAGCACCGGCTCGAACGCCTGGATGCCCAGGCGGTGGAGCGTCGGCGCGCGGTTCAGCAGCACCGGGTGCTCGGCGATGACCTCCTCGAGCACGTCCCAGACCTCCGGGACCATCGAGTCGACGTGCTTCTTGGCGGCCTTGATGTTCTGGACGGACTTCCGCTCGACGAGCCGGCTCATGATGAACGGCTTGAAGAGCTCGAGCGCCATCAGCTTCGGCAGCCCGCACTGGTAGAGCTTGAGGCTCGGGCCGGCGACGATGACCGAGCGGCCGGAGTAGTCGACGCGCTTACCGAGCAGGTTCTGCCGGAAGCGCCCCTGCTTCCCCTTGAGCATGTCCGAGAGCGACTTCAGCGGCCGGTTGCCCGGGCCGGTGACCGCACGGCCGCGGCGCCCGTTGTCGAAGAGCGCGTCGACGGCCTCCTGCAGCATCCGCTTCTCGTTGTTGACGATGATCTCCGGCGCGCCGAGGTCCAGCAGCCGCTTGAGGCGGTTGTTCCTGTTGATGACGCGGCGGTAGAGGTCGTTCAGGTCGCTCGTGGCAAAGCGGCCGCCGTCCAGCTGCACCATCGGGCGCAGCTCGGGCGGGATGACCGGGATCGCCTCGAGCACCATCCACTCGGGCTTGTTGTCGGACTTCACGAAGGCCGAGACGACCTTCAGGCGCTTGATCGCACGCTGCTGCTTCTGGCCCTTCGAGGTCTTGATCGTCTCACGCAGCGAGGCGGCCTCGGCGTTGAGGTCGAGGTCCTTGAGCAGCTCGCGGATCGCCTCCGCGCCCATGCCGCCGGTGAAATACACGCCGAACCCGTACGGGGAACCGAAGCGGTCCTTGAGCTCGCGGAAGAGCTGCTCGTCGTTGACGATCTGCTTCGGCTCGAGCTCGCGGAAGAGCTGCCAGGTGTCGGCGAGGCGGCGCTTCGAGTCCTCGCCGGCCTCACGCGCGTCGACCCGGCGGGCCTCGATGTCCTGGTACATCTCGCGGACCTTGAGCGCCCACTGCATGAGGGCGTCCCAGTCCTCCTTCTGGATCAGCCCGTCCGTGCGCAGGCAAAGGTTGCCCGCGAGCTCGCGGATCTCCTCGGCTGGCGCTCCGTCCGGAGTCTTCTCCACGGTCTCCCGCAGCAGGCCGTTGCCGAGGTCGCGGGCCTTGTCGAGGTTCTTGGCGTCGACGCCCTTGACGAGCTCGGCGTCCTCGCCTTCGAGCGCCTCGCCCGTGAGCAGCGCCTCCTGGATCTTGTTGATGTGCTTCGTGACCGCGCCCTTCTTGGAGCCGGACGCCTTGTCCGCCTCCTTGTGCAGACCGGCGAGCGCGTCGCGGATCTGGGCAGCCGCGTTCCCGACCTGGTCGAGCTCTCGCGGGGACAGGTCCCGGTCCTCGCGGATCGCGGTCTGGCGGACGAGCTCGCGGAGGCGCTTCGAGTCCTCCGTCGAGATCTTCGGCGCCACCTCGACGAACAGCCCGCCAACGAGGCCACGGGCCTCGTCCAGCGGCGGCAGGCCCTGCTCCTCGGCCCAGTTGGACAGGCCGCGGGTCCAGAACTCGTCGTCCTCGTCGAAGTTCCGCTCCTTGCCCTGCGTGAAGTACTCACGCCGGCGGGCGAGCCGGTCCTCGAGCGCGGCGAGCGCCTCCTCGCGGTCGACCTCGATCCGCTCGTACTCGGCGTTGACCTTGTCCTCGAGGTCGTTGACGTCCGCCTCACGCTTCTCGACGTCGACGGTGGTCACGATCGAGGCCGCGAAGTAGAGCACCTTCTCGAGCTCGCGCGGAGCGATGTCGAGCAGGTAGCCGATCCGGCTCGGAACACCCTTGAAGAACCAGATGTGCGAGACCGGAGCGGCGAGGTCGATGTGTCCCATGCGCTCGCGACGCACCTTCTGCCGCGTCACCTCGACGCCGCAGCGCTCGCAGATGATGCCCTTGTAGCGGACGCGCTTGTACTTGCCGCAATAGCACTCCCAGTCCTTCGTGGGACCGAAGATGCGCTCGCAGAAGAGTCCGTCCCGCTCGGGCTTCAGGGTGCGGTAGTTGATCGTCTCGGGCTTCGTTACCTCGCCGGACGACCAGTCGCGAATCTGCTTGCTCGACGCGAGCCCGATGCGGATCGCGTCGAAATCATTGATGTCGATCAAGTTAGCGTCACTCCAGTCTTTTCTTCATTGATTCGCGTCATTTCAGGAGCCGTAGGCTGCCTCTCTAATCCTCGATCTCTAGATCGACCACTTCTTCTGCGATCGGCCCGACCTGGTCGTCGGCCTCCTCCTTGGAGGTCTCGGCCGGCGTGAGCTCCACGTCCGCGAGGTCGTCCAGGACCTCGTCAGCCGGCAGGGCGACTTCGCCCGACTCGTCGACGGCCTCGGCGCCCTCCTCGACCTCCTCGGCGGTCGGCTCGCGGGCCGCCGCGCGCAGGTTTCCGGGCGAGAGATCGATCCCGAGCTCCTCCGCCGCGCGGAGCAGTTCGTCGTCCTCCTCCCGCACCTCGACCTCGGTGCCCTGGTCGGAGAGCACGTCCACGTCGAGCGCCAGGGACTGCATCTCCTTGAGCAGCACCTTGAACGACTCGGGGATGGACGGCTCGGCGATGTTCTCGCCCTTGACGATTGCCTCGTAGGCCTTGACCCGCCCGACGGTGTCGTCGGACTTGATCGTGAGCATTTCCTGCAGCGTGTACGCGGCGCCGTAGGCCTCCAGCGCCCACACCTCCATCTCGCCGAAGCGCTGGCCGCCGAACTGCGCCTTGCCGCCCAGCGGCTGCTGGGTGACGAGCGAGTACGGGCCCGTGCTCCGCGCGTGGATCTTGTCGTCCACCAGGTGGAGCAGCTTCAGGATGTACATGTAGCCGACGGTGACCTTGCTCTCGTACGGCTCGCCCGTCTTGCCGTTGAACAGGCGCACCTTGCCGGAGGTCCGGCGGCGCTCCTTGTTCACCGACATCTTGATCGGGGAGTCAGGGTTCATCTCCGTCCACTTGATGAGCGCCTCGTCGACGTCCTCGATCTTCGCGCCGTCGAACACGGGGCTCGCGACGGGAGTCGGTCCGTTCGGGGAGTCGCCGTCCTCGACGAAGACGCCGTGCGCGGCCGCCCAGCCAAGGTGGGTCTCGAGGATCTGGCCGATGTTCATCCGGCTCGGCACGCCGAGCGGGTTGAGCACGACGTCGACCGGCCGCCCGTCCTCGAGGAACGGCATGTCCTCCTGCGGCACGATCTTCGAGATGACGCCCTTGTTCCCGTGGCGGCCCGCGAGCTTGTCGCCCTCGGCAATCTTGCGCTTCTTCGCCACGTAGACGCGGACGAGCTCGTTGACGCCCGGCGACAGGTCGTCGCCTGCGTCGCGCGAGAACGTCTTCACGTCGATGACGACGCCGCCCTCGCCGTGCGGGACCTTGAGTGACGTGTCGCGAACCTCGCGCGCCTTCTCCTTGAAGATCGCGCGGATCAGCTTCTCCTCGGCGGTCAGCTCGGTCTCGCCCTTGGGGGTGACCTTGCCGACGAGCAGGTCGCCGGAGCCGACCTCGGCCCCGATGCGGACGACCCCGCGCTCGTCGAGGTTGCGTAGAGACTCCTCCGAGCGGTTCGGGATGTCGCGCGTGATCTCCTCGTCGCCTAGCTTCGTCGAGCGAGCGTCGATCTCGTACTCGTGGATGTGGATCGAGGACAGGACGTCCTCCTTCACGAGCCGTTCCGAGATCACGATCGCGTCCTCGAAGTTGTAGCCCTCGAACGGCATGAAGGCGACGCAGAGGTTCGCGCCGAGCGCCAGCTCGCCCTCCTGGGTGGACGAGCCGTCGGCGAGCACCTGACCGCCGCTGACCTTGTCACCGAGGCCGACGACCGGCTTCTGGTGGATCAGCGTGCCCTGGTTCGACCGCATGAACTTCGTCAGGTCGTAGGTGTCCTTGCCGTCCTTCGTCTCGACGGTGATCCGCTCCGCGTCGATGTCGGCGACCTTGCCGGCGTGCTCGGCGAGCACGACGTCGCCGGTGTCGATCGCGGCCCGGTACTCGACGCCGGTGCCGACGAGCGGAGCCTGGCGGATCATCAGCGGGACCGCCTGCCGCTGCATGTTCGCGCCCATCAGCGCGCGGTTCGCGTCGTTGTGCTCGAGGAACGGAATCAGTGCGGTCCCGACCGAGACGATCTGCGCCGGCGCGACGTCCATGTACTGGATCTCCTTCGGCGCCGCGGTGACGGCCTCGCCCTCGCGCGAGCGGCAGAGGACCTGGTCGTGCAGGAACTTGCCCGTCTTGTCGTCGACCGGCTCCGAGGCCTGCGCGATCGTGTAATGAGCCTCCTCGGCCGCGTCGAG
>DATHAA010000066.1:0-12472 GCA_035296905.1 Gaiellaceae bacterium | reverse complement strand
TCACAGCCCTGCGGCGCCCCGAGACTCCGACGGCGCGCTTCACGTGCGCCTACGGCTGGGCGCTTCTCACGACGAGGCGAAAAGCTCGCCCACCGGCGGCGGCTCTTTAATGACGTCGATGTCCACGAACGGCTCCGTGCTCTCGATCGATCGCCTCAGCAGGCGTTTCGGCAGCCATGTAGTCGTGCAGGAGCTCGACCTGAGCCTCGAGCCAGGGGAGCGCGTCGCCTTCTGGGGGCCGAACGGATCCGGAAAGTCGACGGTGCTCCGGTGCATCGCCGGCACGCTTCTTCCGAGCGAAGGAGCCGTGCACGTGTGCGGCCACCAGGCCGGCACCCTCGAAGCGCGCGCTCTCGTCGGCGCCTCCCTCTCGCAGGAGCGCTCGTTCGACATGCGCCTCACCGGGCACGGGAACCTCCTCTTCTTCGCTCGGCTTCGATTCGGGAGCGAACACGACGCGGCGCGTAGGGTGGACGCGGTGGAGGAGGAGCTCGGCCTGAAAGACATCGCGGCCGAGCGCGTGAACCGGGCGTCGTCGGGGATGATCCAGCAGGTGGCCCTCGCACGCGCTCTGCTCGGCGACCCGGCGCTCGTCCTCCTCGACGAGCCCACCCGCTCCCTTGACGCGGACGCGCGCGAGCGGCTTTGGCAGGCACTCGAGGGGCGAGAGCGAACGAGCGTCGTGATGGCAACCCACCTCGATGAGGACGTCAAGCGCTGTGGCCGCCGCGTCAACTTTCCTACCTAGAGCCCGCCCGCCCCGCTTGAACCGCGTCCTCACCCTGGTGCGGCGCGAGTATGCGAGCAGGCGCACCTACCGCCTCGCCTTCCTGCTCGACCTGCTCTTCGGGGTCGCGAACCTCCTCGTTTACTACTTCATCGCGCGCACGCTCGAGGTGGCCGCGGACTCGAACCTGGGCGTCCCCTCGTACTTCGCCTATGCGCTCGTCGGCATCGCGATCACCAACGTGATCGGCGCGGCCAGCACCGGGCTCGCCTACCGAATCCGGGAGGAGCAATACACGGGCACCCTCGAGGCGTTGATTGTCCAGCCGGTCACCCTCACTGAGCTCTCGGCGGGGCTCGCCGGGTACCCGTTTCTCTTCTCGATGGGCCGCGCGGCGGTCTACATCCTCGTGGGCGGGAGCCTCCTCGGCGTCGACTTCACGCACACAGACTGGCTCGGCTTCGTCGTCATGCTGCTCGTGTCGGCGTTGGCTTTCGGGGCGCTCGGCATCATCCTTGGCGGCGTAATGCTGGTCGTGAAGAGGGGAGAGGCGCTCGTCGGGCTCTTCACCTACGCGCTAGGGATCCTCGGCGGCGCGTTCTTTCCCATCTCGACGTTGCCGGACTGGCTCCAGCCGATCGCCCGCATCGTGCCGACTCGCTTTGCGTTCGAGGGCCTCCGGCACGCGATCTTCCTCGGGGGCGACTGGGTGGCGGACGCGCTCGTGCTCTTCGTGATGGGAATCGTCGCCCTGCCCATCGCCAACTATTTCTTCGCGCGAGCGGTCGATCACACGCGCCGGGCGGGGACGCTGACTCAGTACTGATGCATGACCGTCTCCAAGCTCTGGAGGTCGTGGGCGTGACGCTCGCCCTCGACGCGATCGCGGTCGAGGTGGTCGCGGCGCTCGACGCGGACGACATCCCGAATCTGCTCGTGAAGGGGCCGGCGATCGGGCGGTGGCTCTACGACGCGCCGGGAGAGCGGCCTTATGACGACATCGACCTCCTCGTCCGGGAGTCCGACCTCGCCCGTGCGGAGCAGATCATTCAGCGCCTCGGCTTTCGCTTCGTCCACGATGACTGGCATGGACGTGTCTGGCTGCGCGGCCCGGTCAACCTCGACCTCCATCGCCGTCTCGCCGGAGTCGCGGCAGATCCGGCGAAGGTCTTCGACCGGCTCTCAGTCGACGCCGAGCCGCTCTCGCTCGGACGCGGGTCGGTCCACGTGCCGAGCGCCGAGGCGCGCGCGCTGCATCTGGGCCTGCACGCCGCCCAGCACGGTCCGGGGCTCACGAGCCCGCTCGAGGACCTGCGCCGGGGCCTCGAGCGGCTGCCCGACTCGGTCTGGGCCGGCGCTGCCGGTCTCGCAAGCGAGTTCAGCGTTCAGCCGGAGTTCGCGGCGGGCCTCGACCTCCTTCCCGCCGGGCAAGAGCTGAACGCCCGCTTGGGCCAGGAGCCCGGGGCTTTGGTCGAGAACCCCGGAATCACGGCGGGCCTTCGCCGCTTCGGCGCCACAACAGGTCTGGGCCGGAAAGCCGAGCTCGTCGTCCGGGAGGTCTTTCCAACGCGCGACTACCTTCGGGCGCACGTGCCGATTGCGCGGAGGGGGCGCGTCGGCGTTGTCCTAGCCAGGATCTGGCGACCCTTTTCTCTCGTCTTCCGACTGTTCCCCGCGCTGATCGCCGTCGCCCGTTCGCGGGGCCGTCCTCCCGCCTGACCCCACCTCCTCGCGCCGGCCGGCGCTGTCGAACGCGAGGATCGGCACCAGGCCGGCCAGCGATTCGGTCGAGTCGTGCACCGGGACGCCATCGATCGTGAGCCAGGCATGGCCCGGCGGCCCCTCGGCCTCGCTGGCACGAACGCCGAGCACGAGGCGGTACCGGCCCCCGTCGGCGGGGAGATATCGGTAGGTGAGGAGGCTTTTCTCGAGGCAATTGTCCCTGAACCCCGGGATGCGATAGACCCAGCGGGAGAAGGCGATGACGGTCTCCGGCCGGCGTTCTACGTCGGCTCGGGCATCCGGGACCGCCGTTTGGACGAGCTTCGGGAGCGGCATACGGCGCTTGAGTATGGGCAGCGCGACTGCCCAGCCGAGCATGCGCGCGAAGAGGAGGACGTCCGCGGGACTGCGGACGACGTTGCGAACCCGAGCCGCGCGCCTCTGGATGCTCAACGCGCTCCGGCCGGGCGCAGAACGAACTCCTCGATCCGGTCGAGGAGCTTGGGCAGGTCGTCGAGAGACTCGGGCATCGTCACCCGGAATACGTCGATCTTGCCGGCCAGCCCGAGGTAG
This sequence comes from Gaiellaceae bacterium, assembly GCA_035296905.1. GTDB lineage: Bacteria > Actinomycetota > Thermoleophilia > Gaiellales > Gaiellaceae > DATEOR01. The sequence continues at coordinate 9,450 of DATHAA010000066.1, read as the reverse complement.
GCGCGGAGCATGCGTTCCTTCCGTGCCGCATCGGCGAGGGACGCCCAGTATGCGTGCGGCAGCAGGTTCGAAACGACCTCTCCGGCAGGCATCGCCTCGACAGTCGACCCGCGCAAGCCTTCCTCCGGGCGTCGGAGCACGCAGATGGCGGCGAGGGGAAGAGACGTCGCGCCCACTTCGATCGACCCATCCACGGGCTTTTCCTCGGGAGGAAGCGGATCGACCCCGAAGTGATCCCTCGATTCGGGCCGGAGCCGAACCGCGAACGGGAGCGCGAGCGTGCGCGCTCCGTCGAGCCCCGTCTCGAATGCCAGGGCGTCGTCGGACCAGGGCTCGTAACCGCGCTGGGCGAGGGCGAACGCAAGGGTCGACTTGCCGGTCTTCGAGTATGCAGAGAAACCGACGACACGCCCGTCGACGACGACGGCGCTCGCATGCAACACCTCGCGTCCGAAGAATTGGAGCGCCTGGGGGAGGACTGTGCGGCGATAGGCGTCGACGAGCAAGCTGAAGGGCGTCCCCGGCTCGGGAAACGCAAGGACGCTCCCATTCGTTGCCACGCGAAAGGTCCCGATCTCGTTCAGGCGTACCCAGTACTCGTCGCCGACGGGATAGAACCACGCGTGCGGCTCCCAGTCGGCCGTGTACCAGACCTGCGTGTCCGGATGGTCCGGGTCCGGCTCCGGAACCTGGACAGCACTCGACCCGACGGTCAACGTCAGGGTGGTGATCATGAGGCCAGCCTGCTTCGGCTCGGGACCCGCGGCCCCGAGCCGAGTAAGGCTCCTATTCCTGGCCCGGTGGCTTCAGACAGGGCTCCCCCGGATCGCTTGGGGAAGGCACTGTCTTGCCAGGCGGCAGATTGCTGCAGTCGGTGTTGTTCACACCGCCCAGCATCACTTCCTCCACCTGTCCTACGTGGCGAAGCTCCATCGGCTCCCAGGAAGATGCAGTCCCTTTGAGGGTCATCTCGTTCACCTCCTTCTCCTCCCGGTCGACCTTCACCCTATACCTCTCGTTTTCAGACCCACTGTCGCAGCCATGACTCGACGTTGAGCACCGTCCATATGCCGTGCGCCGCAATGGAGCGCGCTAACGTCTGCTCGCCGCTCGAGCCTTCAGGCTGCTTGATGAGCTCCAGTCTTCTCTCCACGTCGGATTGTAAAACTTTTTCGTCGACTATTCCAGCCGCCGAAAGGGCTGGAACTCCCCCCATCTTCGCCCAGGCTCCGGGAGTCTGCTCATACATCAAGCGTGTAGAGAGCGTGGTCGACAAGACCTTGCGCTGCGTGGCGAATCCAGCGTCCGGAAATCTCTCCGCGAGCTTCGTGCGCACCAGGCCTTTCGACCAATAGCCCCTGTTCATTAGATGTGGAGGCACTCGGGCGAGGAAGTTGTCCAGATCCGGGTCCCAGAAAGGCATGTACGTCTCCACGCCCATGCGGCGTCCGCGCTCGAACGCCTCCTCCCGCTCCATCGCGCCGATCGGGTTCTCCAGGAAGGGGAAGTTGTCCTTGGCGAAGCGCACCTCCGGGCTCTCGATGGCCGTGAGCGAGCCGGCTCGGCGCTCGACCTCGGCCCCGAGGGTGGGATCGGGAGTGAGCCAGGAAGGCCGCGAATTGCGGAATCGGCGCGTCTTCAGGCCGCGGCCGGCGCTGGGCAACGCGGCGTCGAGCGACTTCATGGCGGCGGACCGAAGCGTGTGCCGGATGCCGTAGCGCCACAGGAGATTCTTGAGCAGGGGGCCTCGCTTCAGGTTGTACGACTGAAGATACGTCCTGTAGAGGTGGTGCATCTCGCGTACGTGAAGCCGACGCAGCCGCGAGAAGCCCCACTGCGGGCTGACCTGGAGCCACTCGTCCCCGCCGGCCCCCGTCAGCACGCGCCGGATTCCCATCTCCTTCGCGAGAAGAGCCAGGTGCGCGTACGCCGGCTGCCAGAGGTTCACGAGGGGCATCGGCCACGTCCCGCTCGTTCGCACGGCGCTCATGACGAGACCGTCCCGGCCCGAAGCCTCCTCGAACGGCACGAGCGTGTGCGGAAGCCCAAGCGTTCGGGCGACCGTCGTCTGTATCGCCGTCTCGTCGAACTCCGGAAACATGATCGAGAGTGCCGGAGGAAGCCCCTCGCCGTCGGCGGTGAGCAGGTCGGCCGCGTACGTCGCGACCGTCACGGAGTCGAGTCCCCCGCTCAGGAAGATCCCGGTGGCGCCGGGCTCGACTGACCGACGGACGGCCGCTTCCATCAATCCTTCGAACTCCGGCAACTCCTCCTCGCTTGCCCATTCCGTCGCTCCGTCCGGGGCCACGGGGAACCAGTAGCGGCCGGCGGAGAGCGTCGAGCCCTCGAGCCGGTACAACCAGCCCGAGCGCGCACGCTTGACCGACTCGAAGCCTGTCTCGTCGGAGCTTCGCGTCCGGTGAATCAGCATCTCTGCGACCACGACGCGGTCGATCGAGCTCGGCACCTCAGGGTGCCGAACGAGACGCACGATCGAGTCGGAAAGGTGCACGGCCCCCGTCTTGCGCGCGAAGAAGAGGGAGTGATGGCCGAGCTGGTCGCGCGCGAACAGGAGCGTGTCCGTGCGCCTGTCGTGGATGACGACGGCGAAGACGCCGCGAAGATCCCCGAAGATCGCCTCGCCTCGAGTGCGGTAGGCGGCCAGCAGGAGCTTCGCCGTGGACTGCGGTTCGGCAGACGCGGGCCCGCCCAGCCGCTCTTGGTCGACCAGTCGGCCCGCGAAGACGACTGTGCACGTCTCGTCTCCGGCGGCAACCGCGGTCTCGTCCGGCCCATGGGCCAGCTCGAGCCCGGCCTCGACGCTGTAATGCGCGAGGAACGAGGGCGGCGTGGAGGAAAGAGCCTCGACTCCCGCCCGCAGGTCCACTGCGGTCATGCGGGCTGGATCAGCTCTTTTTCGACGAGCTCGTCGAGCAGGCCGTCGAGCTCGCCTTGAATCTCGGAGTCGTCGACCGAGAACTCCTCCGCGAGCCCGGCCTCGATACCCGGACGGTCGCGCCCCTCGGCGATCAGCTCCCACGCGCGCGCGGCGGTCCTGTTCAGCGTGTAGATCTCGTTCGTCCGCAGGTTCACGAGGACGACTTCGTCTTGGACGCGCTGGGCGACGACGTCAGGGTTTGGCTGGTAGCTCAGCTCGGCCACGGGTCTCCTTCATGTTGGGTACGGCCCCAGACGTTGTCAATTGGTGCCCCGGTCGGGAACCAGCTGGCGATCGTGTAGCGGCGGCCGTGTGTGACCGGTGAGACGCCGTGGATCATCTGGGACGGAAAGGCAACAAGGGCGCCGGGCGATCCGACGAGCGGCAGTCCGATCCCCTCGCCCTTCGGGTCGTCCTGAAGGAGGCCGTAGAAGGAGAGCGCGCCCCCACCGTATGCCCCTGCGGCGGGTTCCTCCGATGTCTCGTTCAGGAAGATGACCGCCGAGACGCGCCGGCCAGAAGCCTCGTCGGCATCCTTGTCGCTCGAGTCCATGTGGGGTCGAAAGAAGTCACCCTCCTCGTAGACGAGGAACTGCGGCTTCTCGCATTCCTGGAGCTCGAGGTCGAAGTGCCCGGACAGCGTCTCGCGAAGCGAGTTGAGGCGGTCCCGGACGACGGCCAAGGTCTCCGGGTCCACCTTCGCGAGCCTCGTCTTTCGGTGCGAGCGGTCGACCTCGTACGTGCCCTCGTCCTCGATCGTCGCCTCGACCTGCTGGGCGTCGTCCATCGCCGCGCGCACCTGCGCGCAGGTGTCGGCGTCCAGAAGCTGCGGCTCGATGTAGAGCCCGAAGCGGGCGAAGAAGCTCGGATCCACTAGATCTCGATGGTGAGCCCGTCGGTCGCGAGCTGGACGCCGTCGGGGATCGGGAGCTCGACCGGCCTGTGGGTCAGGAGGATCGGGCCGTCCGCCGCGGCGAGCGCTTCGTCTGCCGACAGATGCCCGCGAGGCTCGCCGTCCTTGTCCGAGCGCGCGAGGGTCGCCTCGCAGACGAAGAGGTCAGCCCCGCGCGCGAGCGCCGAGAGCTCTTCGGTCGGCGCGGAGTCGCCCGAGTAGGCGAGCAGCTTGTCGCCCTCCCGGACCCGGAAGCCGTAGGCCTCCATCGTGTAGTGGGGAAGCCGGTGCGCCTCGATCTCGAATCCGGCCGCCTCGAACGGGGTTCCTGGCTCGAACTCGTTGAGGTCGAACGCGGAGTCGAACATGCCCGGATTCCCGAAGGTGGCCGCGAAGGCGTCCAGTTGCGAGCGGCCGTGGGGCGGGAGCCAAACGGAGCACGGGATGTGCTCCTCGGGGGGGCCGTAAGCGTTCAGCCAGGCCCACGGGACGAGGTCGCCCCAGTGGTCGAGGTGGAAGTGCGTGATCGCCGCCGCATTGACTCGGTTGCCTCCGTTCGCGCGGAGCCGTCCGAGGACACCCGGGCCGCAGTCGAGCAGGAGGCTCCGACGCGGCTCGGCGCCCGTCTCCACGAGGTATCCCGACTGCGCGCTGCCGGGGTTCGGCCAGGCCGGGGATGACCCGATGACGGTGAGCCTCACGTTCATATACTGACCGACCGCTATGAATCGCGAGCGCAAGATCCGGGTCGTCATCGCCAAGCCGGGGCTCGACGGCCACGACCGCGGGGCGAAGATCATCGCCCGCGCGCTCCGGGACGCCGGTATGGAGGTCATCTATACCGGCCTGCACCAGACCCCGGAGCAGATCGTCGAGACCGCGATTCAGGAGGACGCCGACGCGGTCGGCATCTCCATCCTCTCGGGCGCGCACATGACGCTCGTCCCGAAGATTCTCGAAGGCTTCAAGTCGAACGGCGTCGAGGACGTGGTCGTCGTCGTCGGCGGCACGATCCCGAAGCCGGACGTCGAGGAGCTGAAGCGGCAAGGCGTTGCCGAGGTCTTCACTCCCGGAGCGCCCCTCTCCGAGATCGTCGACTTCCTCCGCGAGCGCGTACCGGTCACGCGGTGAGCGTCGACGTCGTACGTGACGGCGGCGTCGCAGTCGTGACCGTCAACCGGCCCGACGCCATGAATGCGCTCGACGTGGAGCACGCCGAAGCGCTGCGCGACCACCTGGAGGATCTCGCCGCCGATCCGGAGGCGCGCGTCGTCCTCCTTACCGGCGCGGGCGACAAGGCCTTCGTAGCCGGCGCGGACATCAAGTACATGCAGTCGCTGGGCGTTCTCGAGGCGAGGCGCTGGGGGGAGCTCGGCCAGGGGTGCGCGAACCTCCTCGAGACGATCCCGAAGCCGACCATCGCCGCGATCAACGGCTACGCGCTCGGCGGCGGCTGCGAGCTCGCTCTCGCCTGCGATATCCGGATCGCCTCGCGCGAAGCAAAGCTCGGCCAGCCCGAGGTCAACCTCGGGATCATCCCGGGCTGGGGCGGGAGCCAGCGCCTGCCCCGCATCGTCGGGCTCGGCTTCGCGAAGGAGATCGTCTTCTCCGGGCGCTCCGTCGGGGCCCAGGAGGCACACGACTGGGGCCTCGTGAACCAGATCTACGACCCGGCTGAGCTCATGTCCGCCGCAATGAAGCTGGCCCACGAGCTGGCGAAGAAGAGCCCGCTCGCCCTCGCATACGCCAAGGAGGCGACCAACCTCTACCTGACCGGCGAGGCGAGCGCACACATGGAGACCGAGCTCCGCCTCTTCGCGATGCTCTTCTCCTCGGAGGACCAGAAAGAGGGCATGGCTGCGTTCGCCGAGAAGCGCGAGCCCGAGTTCCGGGGCCGCTAGGAGCCGCAAAGACGCTGCTAGCCTGGGAAGGAAGCCCATGGACGACACTTTGACCATCGCGGGCCGGGAGTTCGACTCGCGCCTTCTTCTCGGGACCGGCAAGTACGACACCTTCGAGACGATGCGCGACGCGGTCGTCGCCTCAGGCACGCAGATCGTGACCATCGCGGTACGGCGGATCGACTTCGACGCACCGGGCGAGGACATCACCTCGTTCCTGCCGGAGGATGTACTCCTCCTCCCGAACACCTCGGGCTGCGAGACCGCCGACGAGGCGGTCCGGTCCGCGAAGCTCGCCCGGGCCGGCGGCCTTCCCGATTGGGTCAAGCTCGAGGTCATCCCGGACGCGCGATACCTCCTGCCGGATCCCGTCGAGACGCTGCGTGCTGCGGCGGCGCTAGTCGAAGACGGGTTCACGGTCCTGCCCTACATCCTTCCGGATCCCGTGCTGGCCCAGAAGCTCGAGGAGGTCGGCTGCGCGACGGTCATGCCGCTCGCCGCGCCGATCGGGAGCGGCCGCGGCCTGAAGCTGCGCGACTCGATTCGGATCATCGTCGAGCAGGCCGGGGTGCCGGTCGTCGTGGATGCCGGCCTCGGGGCTCCGTCCCACGCTGCGGAGTCCATGGAGATGGGCGCCGATGCCGTGCTCGTCAACACGGCCATTGCGCGCGCAGAGGACCCGATTGCCATGGCCGGTGCCTTCCGCCTCGCGGTCGAGGCCGGCCGCACGGCCTTCCATGCCGGTGTGATGGAGGAGCAGGCGCCAACCCCGTCGAGCCCGATCGGGGGGACGGTTTGACCGTGGACGTCAATGGACGCAAGGAGGAGCTCGCTCCGGGCGAGACCGTCGCCACTCTGCTCGCGCGCCTCGGGCTCGAGGCCGGCTGGGCACTCGTGGAGCGAAACGGCGAGCCGGTCGAGCGCGCCCGCTACGCCGAGATCGAGCTCGAGGATGCGGACAGGCTCGTGGTCGCCCGCCCCGTTGCTGGCGGATAAGAAGCTTTACCTCGTCACGCCGGTGAGGCCCGGCTTCGGCGAGTTCCTCGCGGCGGCGATCCGCGGCGGCGTGGACGTCGTCCAGGTGCGCGACCGGTCGCTCGCCGACGCCCGGCTCCTCGACGCTCTCAGCGAGGCCCGTGTCGTGACGGCCGCCCACGGCGTCCCGCTCGGAGTCAACGACCGGCCCGACCTGGCTGTCCTCGCGGGAGCCGACTTCGTCCACGTGGGCCAGGACGACATCCCCGTCGAGGCCGCTCGGGCCTTCGGCCTCCCGGTCGGGCTCTCGACCCATGCGCCCTCCGAGATCGACGCGGCGGGCTCCGACTACATCGCCGTCGGGCCCGTGCACGCGACGCCGACGAAGGAGGGCCGCCCTGCCGTCGGGCTCGAGCTCGTGCGTTACGCCGCCGCGAACGCGACCGTGCCCTGGTTCGCGATCGGCGGGATCGACGCGTCCAATGTCGCTGAGGTCGTCGCGGCAGGCGCGACTCGGATCGCCGTCGTGCGCGCCGTCCTCGAGGCGGACGACCCTGAGCGGGCAGCGCGCGAGCTTCGCGAGTCGCTTCCGGGCTAGCCCAGCAGGAGCAGGCTCTCGACGGCGAGCGCGTTGGGCGTCGCCCGCAGGCGGGGCCAGGTGGGGTCGAAGGCGGTGGTCACGATCCGCGCGCGCTCTCCGACCTTCACGTCCGAGAGCGTTGTCGCAGACAGCGACCCCGAGCCCGACTTGCGCCGCACGGTGGCGTCCGAAGCCGAGAGCGTGACTCTCCTCGCATAGAGGTAGTCGAGGTCGAGGGACGGCACGACGATTCGCTTCGTCCGCACAGTGATGCTGTCAGCGGTCCTGTCGAGAACCTTCGTGCCCTTGAGAGTCACCTTGCTGTCGGCCGGTGTCCTCGGGAAGAGGAGGTGCTTCGACTTCTTCAAGTGGCTGAACGGATTGATCGCCCGGCCACTCGGCTTCCGGACTTCGAAGTGCAGGTGCGGCTGGATGCCGTTCGCGTCACCGGAATCGCCTACGAACCCGACGAGCTGTCCCCGGCGGACGTGGTCGCCGTTGATCCCGCTGGGCCACGAGACCCCGCCCTCGCAATGGCCCTTGTTGTCGTTGTTCGGGCCGAGGTCGTTGTTCAGATGGATGTAGACGTAGGTCATTCCGTTCTTCGCGTGGAGATAGAGCATGCAGGTGCCTGTCGAAGAGCCCGGGCTGGGCACATAGGTCTGCACGCGCCCGGCGACGAACGCAATCGCCGGCTGGTGGCGAACGGACATCAGGTCGTTGCCCTCGTGCCAGCCTCCGGGACGCGGATCGCCGAAATCGTCCGTGTATGTCACGTTGCCGACCACGGGGAACGCGGTCTTTTCCGGGACCTCGGCGGCACTCGCGGTCCCTGTGAAGACCCCGATCAAGAGAAGGAGAAGAATCCCTCGGGCTGTCGTCCGGTGGCTGGGCATAGGCTCCGGTTCGCGTCCGAAGTGGCGGACGGTAACAGACCCTTCGGCAGGCGGCCGTCCGATCTTGAACGGATAGGATCGCGCCCGCATGAAGATCGCCGTTTGTGTCAAGGAGGTTCCGGATGCCTCCGCTCCCAAGCGCCTCGATCCGCAGACCTTCCGGCTCGACCGGAGCGTTGCCGGCGTGCTGAACGAGTTCGACACACACGCGATCGAGGAGGGACTGCAGCTCAAGGACAAGGGCGGGGAGGGCGAGGTCGTCGCCATCCTCATGGGCCCCGAGCGCGCCGCCGATTCCCTCCGGAAGGCCCTCGCGATCGGCGCCGACCGGGCCGTTCACGTCTCCGACGAGGGGCTGGCCGGCTCTGACCTCGTCGCGACGAGCAAGGCGCTCGCCAAGGCGCTCGAGCGCGAGGGTGCCGACATCGTCCTCTTCGGCCAGCAGGCCGGCGATTCCGACGGAGCCGTGCTCTGGGCGGCCGTCGCCGACCGGCTCCGTCTGCCGGTGATCTCCCAGGCCGCGAGCCTCGAGGCCTCCGATGGCAAGGTGAAGGTGAAGCGCCAGACCGAATACGGCTACGACGTCATCGAGGCGCCGGTGCCGTGTGTCGTCGCCGTTTCGGATGCGATCAACGAGCCGCGCTACCCGTCCCTGAAGGGGATCATGGGCGCGAAGAAGAAACCGCAGGAGACGGTCTCGCTCTCCGACCTCGAGCTTGCCGCGGACGACGCGGGCGAGTCCGGCTCGCGCACCGAGGTCTACGGGCTCTCGGACCCGCCTTCGCGCGGCGAGAGCGAGCGGATCGAGGAAGACGGGCCGGCCGCCGCGGAGAAGATCGTCGACTACCTCTCGTCCCACAAGCTCATCTGATGCCGACCCTGGTCTACGTCGAGCACCACGAGGGCGAGCCCGTCAAGGGCTCCCTCGGCGTGCTCGGCAAGGCGGCGCAGCTCGGGGACGACGTCGCCGCGGCCCTCCTCGGCTCCGGGGTGGAGGGCATGGCCGAGGCGGTCGGGCGCCACGGAGCCTCGCGGGTCCTCGTCGCCGACGACCCCGCCCTCGAAGCGCCCCTCCCGCAGCCGCGGGTCGACGTTCTCGCCAAGCTCGTCGAGTCCGAGGGCTTCGAGAACGTCGTCTTCGGAGCGTCCGTCCTCGCGTCCGACGTGGCAGCCGGCCTCGCCGCACGCCTCGATGCCGGTCTCAACTGGGATCTCATCGACCTCGAGCTCAAGGACGGCAAGCTCGTCGGCAAGCGGCCCGCGCTCGG
>DATHAA010000065.1:0-14443 GCA_035296905.1 Gaiellaceae bacterium | reverse complement strand
CGGGCTCATGCTCATGCGCGCGTACTTCGCCGACCGCGGCGAGGCGGAGCAGCGAAAGGTCGTCATCACCGCCGACACGGCGCACGGGACGAACCCGGCGAGCGTGACGATGGCCGGGTTCGAGCTGAAGAAGGTCGAGACAGACGCGCGCGGGAACCTCGACCTGGACGACCTGCGCGCGAAGGTGAACGAAGAGACCGCCGGCCTCATGCTGACCAACCCATCGACCCTAGGGCTCTTCGATGAGCACATCGAGGAGGTCGCGGAGATCTTCCACGGCGCCGGGGCGCTCCTCTACTACGACGGGGCGAATCTGAACGCGGTCTGCGGGATCTCCCGGCCGGGCGACATGGGCTTCGACATCGTCCACATCAACCTGCACAAGACCTTCTCGCAGCCGCACGGAGGCGGCGGGCCGGGCGGCGGCCCGGTCGCGGTGCGGGACGTCCTCGAGCCGTTCCTCCCGGCGCCGGCCGTGACACGGGACGGGGACGAGTTCCGGCTCGACTACAACCGGCCGAAGTCGATCGGGAAGATACGCGGCTACACCGGGCCGTTCGGCGTCTTCGTCCGCTCGTACGCCTTCATCCGCGCCTACGGGCCGGAGCTGCGCCGCATGTCGGAGGTCGCGGTCCTGAACGCCAACTACATGCTCAGCCGCCTCAAGGGCACATACGACCTCCCCTTCGAGCGGCTCTGCATGCACGAGTTCGTGCTCTCGGCGCGGAACCTCAAGCGCGACCACGGCGTGAACGCGCTCGACGTGGCCAAGCGCCTCATGGACTATGGCTTCCATCCGCCGACGATCTACTTCCCGCTGATCGTCCCTGAGGCGCTCATGATCGAGCCGACCGAGACGGAGCCGAAGGAGACGCTCGACGCGTTCTGCGACGCGATGGAGAAGATCGCCGAGGAGGCGGCGAGCGATCCCGAGACCCTGAAGGAGGCGCCGCACCGTCGGCCTGTCCGCCGCCTCGACGAGGTGAAGGCCGCCAAGCGGGCGATCGTCAAGTACGGCTTCGACCAGCACCCCGACCTCCGGGGCGGGCCGGCCGAAGGCGAGGCCGTGGAGGCGCAGAAGGGAGCCTGATGGCGCGCGTCTGGTCCCGCCGAGACATCGAGGACCGCGTCAACGTGCTCCGCGAGCGCTACGACGGCGAGGCCTTCGCGGACGCGGTCGCGGAGTTCTCCAAGGAGCTCGAGCCCGAGGAGCAGGAGGACTTGCGCGAGATTCTCCTGGAGCGCTCGCGCGACTATGCGACTCGGAACGCCGCGCTCGACCAGCGGGTCGAACAGGGCGGCTGGCTGCGGCGAACCTTTGGGAAGATCGAGGACGCGGAGCGCAGGCAGCGCGAGCGCTTCGAGCGGCGCAGTCGGCGGCGCCGCTGATGGAGGTCCGTTCGCGCGGGGACGCCGAGGCGTTCACGACTCTCGACGGCTCCACAATCCGGGTGCTGCTCGACTCCGCGCTCGGCGGAGCGGCGAACCAGAGCCTGGCAGAGGCGACCCTGGAGCCGGGACTGTCCACGCAGCGCCACTACCACGCCAGGTCGGAGGAGATCTACGTCTTTCTCGAGGGCGGCGGCCACATGGAGGTAGAGGGCGATTCGCGCGAGGTCGGTGCCGGCGACGCCGTTCTCATCCCGCCCGGTGCCTGGCACGCGATCACCGCCGGCCGCCAGGGCGCGCGCTTCCTCTGCTGTTGCGCGCCGCCGTACTCGGATGACGACACGTTTTTCGCTTAGCTACCGTTGAGCCCGTGATCGACCTCCGCTCCGATACGCTGACCCAGCCCACGCCCGAGATGCGGCGGGCGATTGCCGATGCCGAGGTCGGGGACGAGCAGAAGCGCGAGGACCCGACCGTGATCGCGCTCGAGGAGCGCACGGCCGAAATGCTCGGCCACGAGGAGGCGGTCTTCCTCCCGACGGCCACGATGGCGAACCAGATCGCGCTCCGCACGCTCACTGAGCCCGGCGACGAGGTGCTCGCCGAGGAGATGGCGCACGTCTTTCGCTACGAGCTCGGTGGCCCGGCGGTGCACTCCGGGCTCGTGATGAAGTCGCTGCCCACCGCCCACGGGATCTTCACCGCGGAGGACGTTCGCGAGGCTGTCAACCCGCCGGGCGACCTGCACACGGCGCCGACCAGGCTCGTCTGCATCGAGAACACCCACAACGGCGGCGGCGGCAGGGTCTGGGCGCTCTCGCAAATCCAAGAGGTAGTCGCCGAGGCGCGGGCGCACGAGCTCTCCGTTCATCTAGATGGCGCACGGCTGATGAACGCCGCGGTCGCGAGCGGGACTCCGGCCGCAGAGTACGGGCTCGAGTTTGACACGGTCACGCTCTGCCTCTCCAAAGGGCTCGGCTGCCCGCTCGGAGCGGTGATCGCGGGGTCGAAGGAGCGCATGGCGAAGGCCCGGCGCTACAAGCACCTCTTCGGAGGCGCGATGCGGCAGGCCGGTGTCGTGGCGGCTGCAGGCGTCTACGCGCTCGACCACCACGTAGACCGGCTTGCGGAAGACCACGCCAACGCGCGCCGGCTCGCCGAGGGCCTGGCCGAGGCCGGTCTGCCGGTCGACGCCGACCAAGTCGAGACCAACTTCGTTCAGCTCGACGCGGCCCGGCTCGGCCTGACCGCCGACGAAGCCGTCGCGCGGCTGCGCGCCGAGGGCGTGCTGCTCTCGTTCGCTGCCCGCAAGGACGTGCTTCGCGCCGTCACGCACCTCGACATCTCGTCCGACGACATCGACGAGGCCATCGCGGCGAGCGTGCGAGCCTTCAGCGGCTCGCAGCGCCCCGTCGAGCTCGCCGGCGACGCGCCGACGCCGTACTAGAGCGCCGCTTCCTCGCGGCCGAAGAACGAGCTCGACCCGACGTAGAAGACCGCCACGGCGAGATAGAGAGCCGCGCTCGCCTCGGGGCTGACAAGCGCGACGAGCGTGGCGCCCCCGTACATGAAGGGGCCGGGCAGGTAGGCGCGCGAGATCCCGTCCACCTCCCGCGGGTCGGCGTCATGCCTGATCAGGCGGTTGTTCCAGGCCGCGTAGCGCCAGAGCAGGTTGAAGAAAAGCGCCGTGATCGTGAGCGTGATCCCGTAGGTGAGCGCGGCAGCCTCGCCGTTCCCGCCCCAGGCGTAGTCGGCGAGCAGCGTCGTCGGGAACGGCACGAACGAGATGCACATCAAGAGCCCGAGGTTGATGAAGAGGAAGCGGTGGTCGACCTCGCCGAGTTGGCGAAACACGGTGTGGTGATTGATCCACATGATCCCAATCGTGAGGAAGCTCGTCGCGTAGGCGAGGTACGACGGCCAAAGGTCGAGGATCGCCTGGCCGAGCTCGCCCGGCTCCTCGATGTGGGGGACGACGATCTCAAGGACGAGCAGTGTGATCGCGATCGCGAAGACGCCGTCCGAGAACGCCTCGAGCCTGCTTTTCTTCACACGGCAAGCCTAGAGAGGGGCCCGGTCGTGAAACCGGGCCCCGGACTGGACTATTCGTACTGGAGCGCGTTCAGGACGTTGAGCCTCGCCGCCCGTCGGGCCGGCAGGATCGCCGCGAAGATCCCGACGATGATCGCGGCGATGGCGAAAATGACGATCTGTCCGACCGGCACGTCGAACTTGATGAAGTCGACGCGAACCGTGAGTAGGGCCGCGAGCACGATCCCGAGGATGATCCCGAGCGCGGCGCCGATGAGGGCCGTGATGACGCTCTCGTAGCGAATCATCCTGCGAACCTGGCTGCGCGTCATCCCGACAGCTCGCAGCGTGCCGATCTCGCGAGTCCGCTCGAAGACGGTGAGCACGAGCGTGTTGACGATGCCGAAGAGGCTGACGATCACCGATAGCGCGAGCAGGAGGTAGAGGACGTTCAGGATGTTGTTCAGGAAGCTGACCTGGTTGTCCTTGAACTGGTCGCGCGTCTGCGCCTTCGCGTTCGGGAAGTCCTTGAGGGAGTTGTCGAGCGCCTCCGTGTTTGCTTCGGTGACGCCGCCGTTCATCTTCACGAACGAGAAGAGGTTTTCCGGCTGGTCGTAGTTCTTGTCGAACGTCGCGGCTGAGAAGGTCACGATTCCGAAGGGGGAACCGCCCGGCGGCGGATCGAAGATCCCCTTGATCACGAGCGGGACGACGCTTCCGTCGGGAGCGGTGACCTTGATCGGCGAGCCGACCCTGAGGCTGTGGTCTTCTGCGAATCCGTCGTCGATGAAAGCGCCGTCCTCGCCGAGCTGCGAGTACACGGCTTGGGAGCCTTCGCTCCAGTCGAGTGCGATCGCCTCGCCGGCATTCGGCGTGACGGCGGTGACGTTCTCGACCTTTCCGAAGACGAGCGCCTGTCCGGCGCGGACGCTCGCGACCGCCTCGGCCCCTGGCGCGTTCGCCGCAGCGTCGGCGGCGTCGGTCGGAATCGGCGAGAAGTTGTTCTGCGCCGTGATCGCGTAGTCGGAGACGAAGATCTTGTCCACCGCGCCGGTGAAGCTCGAGCGAATCCCCTGCCCGAGCACCGCGACAAGCGTGACGAGTGCGAGCCCGATCATGAGCGCCGCTGCGGTAGACGCGGTGCGTTGCGGGTTGCGCTTCGCGTTTCCACGCGCGAGCCGGCCCGCCGCTCCGCCCACGCGCGCCGTGGGCCAGCCGAGCACCGTTGCGAGCGCGGGCACGAGCTTCGAGGCGAAGAGCGCGACGCCGATGAAGACGAGCAGCGCGCCTGCGCCCATGGACAGGAGGATCGCGGCCGTTCCGAGTCCGCTCCCGAAGAGGGCGTAGACGACGAGCGCGAAGCCGATCGCTGTGAGAACCAGGGCGGCGGGCGTTCGGAAGCGGGCAAAGCGCGACTCCGGGAGCGTGGCGCCTTCTCGCACCGCCGCGATCGGCGGCACTCTCGTCGCCCGAATCGCGGGCCGGAGGCTCGCGCCGACTGTGACGATGATGCCCACGACGAGCGCGATGATGATCGTGCGCGTCTCGAAGACGAGGCCGCTGTTCGGAAGCGTGAAGCCGATCGCGTCAAAGAGCCAGAAGAGCCCCTTGGCCAGTGCAAGCCCGAGGAGGAGGCCGACGATCGAGGCGAGGACGCCTACGACCACCGACTCGAGGAGAATCGACCTCAGGACCTGCCGGCGAGAGGCGCCGACGGTGCGAAGGGTCGCCAGCTCGCGGGTGCGTTGCGCGATCGTGATCGAGAGTGAGTTCGCGATCACGAAGGCTCCGACGAAGAGTGCGATGCCGCCGAAGGAGAGCAGAAACGTACGGAGGAACGTGATGAACTCGTCCGTGTCCTGTGCGTCGTTCTGCGCCTGCTCGGCGCCGGTCCGCACCTGGGTGCCCTCGGGGAGGACCGTCCTGAGCTCGTTCGCGAGCTGCGTGTCCGAGACTCCGGTGTTCGCCGCGACCGCGATCTCGTCGAGCTTCCCCTCCCGGGCGAAGATTTGCTGGGCGGTCGGAAGGTCGAAGCCGGCAAGAGTGGCGCCGCCGATCGTCGAGACCGAGCCGAATTTCACGATCCCCGAGATGCGTAGGTCCTCGACGGGCCCTCGTCCCTGAACGCCGACGGTGTCGCCGACCTCGAACCCCTCCTTGTCGGCGGTCGCGCCGTCGATGACCACCTCTTTCCCTGTGGGCCACTCACCCTCGACGAGCGTGAGCGGATTGAAGCGGCTGTCCCCGTTCTCGATCGAGAACCCGAGGTTCGGTGCCCCGCCGTACACGATCGCCTTCCCGTTGTCGCCGATGATCTGGGCGTCGCCCGAGACGCTTCCCTCCGCCTCTGCGACATCCGGCTGATCTCGGACTGTCTGGAGGAGCGACTCGTCCAGTGGGGGCGCGGTCGCCCCGCTGTCATCGGTCAGGTCGAACGCGGACTTCCCGCTGATGACGACGTTCGAGCCCTGTCGCGAGTCCGTGAAGATGTTGTCGAACGCCTTCTGGATCGAATCGGTCAGCACCAGCGTGCCGGCCACCAGTGCGACCCCTAGGACGATCGCGACCGCAGTGAGGAGGGTGCGGAGCTTCCGGCCCCATAGACCCCTTAGTGCGACTCGTGTCATTGCTGGGCGACCTCGTCCATGGCCGCGACGATCTCACCCTGGTTCGCGGCCTTGAGCTCCTTGACGATGCAGCCGTCGGCCAGGAAGAGGATCCGGTTGGCGATCGCCGCGGCGCGGGCGTCATGCGTGACCATGACGATGGTCTGCCCGAAGTCGGCGACCATCTCGTGCAGGAGGTCGAGGATCTCGCCGCTCGTTGCCGAGTCGAGGTTGCCCGTCGGCTCGTCGGCGAAGATTACGGTCGGCCTGGACGCGAGAGCGCGGGCGATGGCGACACGCTGCTGCTGGCCCCCCGAGAGCTCGGACGGGCGGTGCGTGCGCCGGTCGTCGAGCCCGGTGCGCTTGATGACCTCGTCCAACCACTCCGTGTCGATCTTGCCGCCGGCCAGCTCGAGTGGAAGGCGGATGTTCTCTTCCGCAGTCAGCATCGGGAGTAGGTTGAAGAACTGGAAGATGAAGCCGATGTGCTGACGGCGAAGCTTCGTCAGCTCGTTGTCGTTGAGCTTCGTGATGTCGGCGCCCTCGATCGTGACGCTTCCTTCGGTCGGGCGATCGAGCCCGGCGAGGATGTGCATCATCGTCGACTTGCCGGATCCGGACGGTCCCATGACCGCGGTGAGCTCTCCGCGCGATACGGCCAGCGAGCAGCCGTTCAGGGCGTGGACCGCGGTGTCGCCTTCGCCGTAGACCCGCGTGATTTCGTTTGCCTGGACGACCGCGCCCGTCGTCCCTTCCGCCGCAGTCCGTTCTTCGCTCATCGCCGATGTCATCTCGGACCTCCAAGGATTTGGTCTCCCTAGGGTGTCAAAACAGAGTCGAGAGTCAATGGTGGGGAGCGCGAGTCTTAACGTGCGGCTAACCGCACCTCTTCGCCCGGAGTAAGCTCGGCGCTGCGGCTGCCACGTCGGACGAAAGGAAGAGGCATGAACAGACGGAAGCTTCTTGAGTGGGGCGGCGTAGCGGCGGGAGTGATCCTGATCGCCTTCGGGATCGGCTCGCTCGTCCTCAGCATCGCGGGCCACAACGAGGTTCGCTCGCAGCTGGATCGCGAGATGATCGTCGGCTCGCCGGACATGACACCTGACGAGATCGCCAAGGGCGCCCAGGAGGCCGGGCTGCCCGACTCGATCGACCTGCCGACCTGCAGCGTCGCCGGCGAGGAGATCGACACCGGATCCGAGGCGAAGTGCTTCGCGGAGTACATGCGGATCCACGCGCTCGAGAGCACCGGCGGCCTGAGCTACGCCCAGATGGGTCGGTTTCAGTCCGCCTCTGACCCGAGCAACCCGGAGGGGACCAATGACGAAGGAGAGGCGGCCAAGGACGCCGACGGAAACCCGGTCTCGAACGGCGCTCGCAACATCTGGGTGACGGAGACCTCGCTCGCGACTGCACTCAACACGTCGTTTCTCGCCGAGAGCACCGCGCTCTTCGGAATCGTCGTGGCGATAGCGCTGATTCTCGCGGGTATCGGGTTCATCATCCTCGCGCTGGGAGGGGCGCTCCGGCGGAGCCGAGCGGCCGATTGACTCGAGGTCAGCGGTCGCCGGCGAGGAGGAAGGCGAGCGCGACGAGGCAGTAGGCGCCGATGAGGGCTATGCCCTTCGCCTTGCTCGAGCGGCCGTTTGCGAGGATCAATGCCGTGAACGCCGTCGCCCCGGCGAGCGCGAAGATCTCGACCTGCCGGAACGAGAGAGCGAGCGGCTCGATCAGCCACGAGAGAAGCGCGACGGCGGGGATGAGGAAGACCGCGACCTGCGCGCCCGACGCGAGCGCGATCTCAGCCGCGAGCTTGATCTTGCCTCGAGCGGCCACGACGACGGCTCCCCCGTGTTCTGCCGCGTTGCCGACGATGGCCACGATCACTGCCGCGACGAAGAAGTCGCTCAGGTGAGCCTTCTCCGCGAACGCCTCGAGCGTGCCGACGAGGATCTCGGCAACGAGCGCCGTGATGACAGTGGCGCCTCCGAGGACGAGCAGGGAGGTGGTGAAGGACCACCCGGCCATCTCAGGGGACTCGTCGGAAATGTGCTGCTGCCGGTGGCGGCGGAGCGAGAAGAGGGTGACTCCGACGTAGACGAGAAGCAGGACGATCGAGACCGGCACCGAGATGACCGCGAGGTCGTGCCGGTCCGGGTCGCCGTGCCATCCCGGGATCGCTGGGATCAGGAAGAGCAGGACTGCGAAGCCGACGAGCCCGAGGGAGATCATGCTCGACCGGCGGTCGAGCTCTCCGCTCCCGCCGAAGGCAAGCGAGAAGCCGAGGACGAGGAGGAGGTTGCCGACGACGCTACCGGTCAGCGACCCGCGCACGACCTCCGTCAGCCCGTCGTGGACGGCGAAGAGGGCGATGATCAGCTCGGGCGCGTTGCCGAAGGTTGCGTTGAGGAAGCCGCCGATTCCCGGGCCCGTGTAGTGGGCCGCGTGCTCGGTCGCCTCCCCGATCAGCCACGCGAGCGGGACGAGCGCGAGTGCAGCGAGGACGAAGAGCTCGATGTCGCCGAGGCCCGCGCGGTCGAGGACGACCACGAGCGGCCCGAGCGCGAGGAGAGCGAAGAGGATTTTGCGGACCACGGCCGAGGGACCCTAACGTTCGCCTTGACGTGATCGACGCGGTTCTTTTCGACTGGGGCGACACACTCTTCCGCTTCGAATACGACGACGTCCTCCTCGAGGCGGGGTGGGAGGCGGGCCTCGCGGCGATCGGTCGCGACGGGCTGCCCGGACACGCGGACGCGGCCGAGCGGTTCCGCGAGCGATACATGCCGCTACTCTGGCAGCCTGGCTCGCTCGAGGAGGTCGAATACCCCGAGCTCGTCCGCGACTGTTTGGGGAGCCTCGATGTCGAAGTCGACGACGTCGAGCTCGAGCGCTTCCTCGAGGCCGAGCACGAGGCCTGGGATCCGGCCAGGCTCCTCGGGGACTCGACGCACGCCCTCCTCGACGTTCTCCGCGAGCGCGGGCTAAAGACCGGGCTCGTCTCGAATGCCTTCGACCCGCCGGCTCTCCTCCATCGCGATCTCGCACAGATGGGGCTCGGCGAGCGGCTCGATGTCGCGGTCTTCTCATCCGAGACCGGGAAGCGAAAGCCGCACCCGATGATCTTCGAAGAGGCGCTGGGGCGACTCGGCGTCGACCCCTCGCGGGCGGTCTTCGTCGGAGACCGCCGCTACGAGGACGTGCGCGGCGCGAAGGAGGTCGGGATGACGACCGTCCAGGCCTTCTGGTTTCGGGCCGACGACGACGAGCGCGGGCTCGCCCCGGACTTCGAGGCTTTCACGACGATGGACGTCTTGAACGTCGTCAGGCGCCTCAGCGGCGAGCTTTGAGCGGGCCCGGGCCTACACCCACCATTACACGCTGTCAAGTCTTGCGGGACGTATGAACCTCACCCACAATTCAGGCTGGATGCAACGGCGATTGCCGATCGTTCAAGAGCTCCCCTTGCGGCCACAGGACGAGACCGAGTGTCGCCGCTGCGGAGTCCACTGCGACAAGGTCGTCTACCCGGCCGCGTGCGTCAGGCGCTCGTGTCCCTTTGTCTACGCCTACGAGGAATGGGGGCACACGTACATCGGCTGCATGCAGAAGGTGTACGACGTCGAGATCGATCTCGACGCTCTCGAGGAGGCGCAGAAGCGCAAGGGTGGGTTCGGCGCTGTGAAGACCGTCCGCCAACCGCTGCCGATGTGCAAGGCCGAAGTTTCGACGTGCTACGAGCACCGAGCCGACGAGCTGGGCTGTGTCAACCCCGAGTTCTTCGAGCTCCCGCGCGGGAAGCCGTCTTTCCGCGTGGTCGAGCAGCAGCCTTCCGATCCGGCCTAGCGTCCGCGAGCCCGCGGCTGTGGAGGTCGCGGAGCTTCTGGATCTCGTTCGCGTCCGGCCCGTGGCCGTCGGGGCCCGGGACTTCCAGAATCGTGGGCAGCCCCTGCAGCTTGGGGTGGCCGAGGAAAACGCTCATGCCCTCGGCAATCTCTCCCTCGCCCAGGTTCGCGTGGCGGTCGCGGTTGGAGCCGAGCGGTGCAGCGGCGTCGTTCACGTGCAGGGCTCGCAGGCGGTCGAGGCCGATGCGCTCCTCGACCTCGTCCAAGCAGGCGTCCAGGGCGGCGCGATCCGTGACATCGGTGCCCGAGACCCAGAGGTGGCACGAGTCGAGGCAGATGCCGAGCCGGGGGTGCCGGTCGAGGCGGTCTACTAGGACTGCGAGCTCGTCGACCGAGCGGCCGATCGTCCCGCCGGCTCCGGCGGAGTTCTCGATCAGGAGCCAGGTCGTCTCGGAGCAGCGCTCGAGCGCGCGCTCGAGCGCCGGCACGACGTGCTCGAGGCCCGCCTCGAAGCCGGCGCCGAGGTGTGAGCCGACGTGGAAGACGACGCCGTCGGCCTCGATCGCGCAGGCGACGTCGACGGTGTTCATGAGCGTCGCCACCGACTTCTCGTAGATCTCCTCGTCGGGTGTCGCGAGGTTGACGAGGTAGAGGGCGTGGCAGACGACGCCCTGGATCCCTGCCGCGACACGCCGCTTTTTGAAGCGCTCGAAATTCGCCGGGTCGTGGTTCGTAGGGCGCCAGGCGCGAGGGCTCTGCGTGAAGATCTGGAGCGACTCGCTCCCGATCGCCTCGGCGCGGTCGATGGCAGTGTGGATCCCGCCGGAGGTCGAGACATGGGCGCCCGGGATCACCCGACTACCATAGCCGTGTGCCACCGGTCGTCCGCTTCGCTCCGAGCCCGACGGGGTTCCTGCACATCGGGGGAGTCCACACGGCGCTCTTCAACTGGCTCTATGCCCGCCACGAGAGCGGCGAGTTCCGCCTGCGGATCGAGAACACGGACACGAGCCGCGAGGTGGCCGAGGCCTCGGAGCAGATGATGGAGTCGCTCCGCTGGCTCGGGCTCGACTGGGACGGGGAGGTCACGTACCAGCTCGACCGCATGGAGCGGTGCAGGGAGGAGGCGCAGCGACTCGTCGCCGAGGGGTCGGCCTACGAGGACGAGGGTGCGATCAGGATCCGCATGCCCGACGAGGGCTCGACCGCCTGGGAGGATCTCGTCCGCGGCCACATCGAGGTCCCGAGCGAGAAGCTCGAGGACCTGGTCGCGGTGCGGGCCGACGGCAGGCCGACCTACAACTTCGCCTCGCCCGTCGAGGACTGGCTCGACGGGATCACGCACGTCATCCGCGGCGAGGATCACATCTCGAACACGCCGAAGCAGATCCGCGTCCTCGAGGCGCTCGGCGCGGCGCCTCCCCGCTACGCGCACCTCGGCAACATCTACGGGCCCGACGGCAAGAAGCTCTCGAAGCGCCACGGTGCCGTCTCGGTGGAAGAGTTCCGACACGACGGCTACTATGCGCCCGCGCTCCTCAACTACCTCGCGCTCCTCGGCTGGAGCTACGACGATCGCACCGAGATCTTCAGCCGCGAAGACCTCATCCGGCTCTTCACCCTGGAGCGGGTCGGCGCGAGCCCGGCGGTCTTCGACTACGACAAGCTGAACCACCTGAACGGTGTCTACGTGCGCGCCCTCTCCCCGGAAGAATACGCGGACGCGCTGCTCACCTGGCTTCGGGAGCAAGGCTACGAGTGGGACGAGGAGCTCGTCCGCAAATCCGCGCCGCTCGTCCAGGAGAAGATCGGAACCTTCGGCGAGTTTCCCGCCTTCGCCGGCTTCTTCTTCGACCGCGTCCCGCCCGACCCGGCGCTTCTGGACGGCTCGGCATCGCTTCTCGCCGAGGCGCGCTCAACTCTAGCCGGGGTCGAGCCCTTCGACTCTGAGCGAATCGAGACGGCCTTGCGGGAGTTGGCCGAGCGTCAGGGACTGAAGCCGCGCCAGGCTTTCCAGCCCATCCGGGCTGCGGTCACGGGGTCAAACGTCTCGCCGGGGCTCTTCGAGTCGATCGAACTCCTCGGCCACGAAGAGACCATTGCGCGGCTCGACGCGGCTGCCGGCTAGGGCCTGTAGAGGATGAATCCGCCCGCGAAGAGCGCGAGCCCCGCGGCCCACACCGGCCAGGCGACGAGCACGGCGCCGGCCGTGAAGAGGAAGGCGCCACCGAGGATGAGGACGGTGGCGACGATCGCCGTCCACGACGTGCCCTCGTGGTCGGACTTTCCCCACTCCGGCTGCGCCGGTGGAGCCTCGGCAGCTAGCGCGTTCGTCCGTTCGAGCGCACGGAGACGGGCGAGCCGGACGCGGAAGAGCGAGCCGCGCCACTCGGGCAGGAGCGGCTCGACACCATCTGCCTCGTCGACCTCGACGGCATAGGCGACCTCGGCGGTCGCGTCGCGCGCCTCGGTAAGGGCGGCCACGAGCTCCTCGTGCAGATCCTCCGCGGTCGGCGGCGGCTCGATGCCCACGGCGAGCTCGGCGCCCGCGTGCAGTGAGTACTGGAGGCCCGGAAGCTCGTCCGAGTGCTCTTCCACGAGCACGTCGGCAGGGGTCTCGGCGATGCGCTCGAGGCGGGTCAAGGCCGTCCCGACGCGCTCCCAGAGATCCGTGACTGCAGCCGAGTACGCCTGCCGTCCGCCGGTCCGAACGGATGGTTCCATGCGCCTCGCAATCATACGCCGTTCGCCCGGCCTGGAAGGGCTGAGGGGGAAGGTGGCGCGGCCGGGTCGGAATCAGGCGGCTCGGAACCCGTTGCAGCCCTGAGCCCTTCGTCGGCGAAGACGTGCTGGCGCCAGCGAAGGGTGCGGAGCATGATGGCGATCGCGCCGAAGCCGAGCAGGACGTTCACGGCGGTCGTCACGAGCTGCATCCCGACGCTGAAGCCGAGGACGGTACTCGCGGCCGCGGTCCCGCTGAACGCGAAGACGAGGACGGCCTGCTGCGTCCCCGCTCCTCCAGGCGTGAAGGGGAGGAGCGTCGAGAGCCCCTGGACGACGAGGACGGTGACCGTGGCCTGCACGCTCGCCGGAATGTGGAACGCCTCGAGGAAGAAGTAGACCCCGGCGCCTCGCGCGAGCCAGCTCGCCGCCTGCCATGTGACCACTCCGGTAAGGAAGGCGCGGCGGTCGCGGAGGATGGCGAAGCCCTGGGCGAGCTTCTCCTTGAAGTGGTTCACATGGCGAGAGGCCCAGGCCGCCCCGATGATGGCAAGCCCGGTGAGCACGCAGCCGATGAAAGCGGCGATGACGGGGTGGCGAATGACGAACGCCCAGTCGAAGGCCGGGAGCGCGGGCAGGTCAGGGATTCCGGGGAGGATTCCCAGCTTGATCGCCCAGAGGAGGAGGATCGACGCGACGACGAAGTCGAAGAGCGTCTCGACCACGAGACTTGAGGCGAGGGTCGGATAGCTCGAGTCCTTGACCTGCCGCTTGACCAGATAGAGCTTCACGACGTCGCCGCCGCGGGCGGGCGCGATCGAGTTGACGCCCACGCCGGCCATGTAGGAGCCGAAGACGCCCCAGTACGGGACCCGCTCGCCCGGGTACGACGCGCGCAGGATGTTCTGCCAGGCGCGGCCTCTCAGGAGCAGCTTGAGGACGTGCAGGGAGACCGCGAGGAGGAGCGGCCAGAACGCGACCGAGGTGATCGTGTCGAAGAACGCCTGGCATGCGTCGAGGAAACCCCTGACGTCGTCCATGGACTGAATGTAGCGGGCGCGCCTTTCGGTGGGAGGCTCGGCGAGCGCGAGCGATTTACTCGATCGGGATCTCGAAGCGAGCGATGATGCCGGGGTCGTCGGCTTTCGCGAGGAGCTCGGGATCGGGGTCGCGGGTCGCCACCCATGCGTATCCGTGCTCGGGGTAGGCGACGACGTCCGGGAAGCTCCCTGCACTGACGCCGAGGATCTGAGCGGGCTCTTCCGTGGGGTTGCTGAACGCGTGTAGCCCGGCACGTCCCTCGGGGCAGAAGACGACGTCGCCTGCGGCCAGCTCCTCGTCGCCGTCTTGGTTTCGGAGGACCGGACGGCCGCTCAGGACGAAGAACATCTCCTCGGCTCCGAAGTGCATGTGCATCCGCATCCCGGACGCGCCGGGGGACAGCTCGTAGAGCGTTGCTCCCATCCTGGCGTAGTCCGGCCGCCAGAAGACTCGATGCCGAGTCCCGTCTTCTTCGTCGGCGCCGTCCCATGTGCCGGAGAACAGGTTCTGACGAGTCATTCGGTTACCTCCAAGTCGTAGCGGTGGGAGTTTGCGGCGGCGGGTTAGCGTTGGCGGAGCAACGTTAGACTTACGCGTGCCGGATCAGGCCTGCGAGGATACGCGCGTGCCATCTGCAGCAGTGGGCCGTGCGAGCCGTCGAGACGTTGCTGCGGAGCTTGAGGCTGCTCAAAAGTTCTCGGGCGTCGTGGGCATCGAGCAGGGCGATCAGAACCTGTTCCTGGAAGCCTTCGGGTACGCCAGCCGCGCCTGGAGCATCCGACCACGGTCGAGACCCGTTTCGACACCGCG
>DATHAA010000064.1:0-5420 GCA_035296905.1 Gaiellaceae bacterium | reverse complement strand
ACGCCGCAGCGCTCGCAGATGATGCCCTTGTAGCGGACGCGCTTGTACTTGCCGCAGTAGCACTCCCAGTCCTTCGTCGGACCGAAGATGCGCTCGCAGAAGAGCCCGTCCTTCTCGGGCTTCAGCGTCCGGTAGTTGATCGTCTCCGGCTTCGTGATCTCACCGGAGGACCAATCTCGAATCTGCTTGCTCGACGCGAGGCCGATGCGGATCGCGTCGAAGTTGTTGATATCGATCAAGTGTCCCTCTATTCCTCTATCTCGATGTCCGCCAGATTGGGTGCTTCCTCGAACGGGCCGGCCTCGTCCTCGGCCCCCTCGGTCTTCGACTCACCGGCGAGCACTGCCTCGGTCTCGTCGACGTCTCCGAGTTGCTCGTCAGCCGGAAGCGTGAGCTCGCCGTCCTGGTCGACCCGCTCCTGCCCCTCCTCGGTCTCCTCGGCCGTCGGCTGTCGCGCCGCGGCCCGGAGCGAGCCGGGCGAGAGGTCGATGCCGAGCTCCTCCGCGGCGCGGAGCAGCTCGTCGTCCTCCTCGCGCACCTCGACCTCGCCGCCATCCTCGGAGATGACGTTGACGTCGAGCGCAAGGGACTGCATCTCCTTCAGGAGCACCTTGAAGGACTCGGGGATGGACGGCTCGGCGATGTTCTCGCCCTTCACGATCGCCTCGTAGGCCTTCACGCGCCCGACGGTGTCGTCGGACTTGATCGTGAGCATCTCCTGCAGGGTGTACGCGGCGCCGTAGGCCTCGAGCGCCCAGACCTCCATCTCGCCGAAGCGCTGGCCGCCGAACTGGGCCTTGCCGCCCAGCGGCTGCTGCGTCACGAGCGAGTATGGGCCCGTCGAGCGCGCGTGGATCTTGTCGTCCACGAGGTGCAGGAGCTTCAGGATGTACATGAAGCCGACGGTGACCTTCTGGTCGAAGGGCTCGCCGGTGCGCCCGCTGAAGAGGCGGAGCTTGCCGGAGCAGCGCCGGCCGGGCCGGCGGCTCTCGTCGACGTTGAATTTGATCGGCGAGTCCGGGTTCTGCTTCGCCCAGTCGATGAGCGCCTGGTCGACCTCCTCCTCGGTCGCGCCGTCGAAGACCGACGAGGCAACCGGGGTCGGGCCGTTGCGCTCCCCGTCCTCCGTGAAGACGCCGTGCGCGGCCGCCCAGCCGAGGTGCGTCTCGAGCACCTGGCCGATGTTCATCCGGCTCGGCACGCCGAGCGGGTTCAAGACGACGTCCACGGGCGTTCCGTCCTCGAGGAACGGCATGTCCTCCTCGGAGACGATGCGGGCGATGACGCCCTTGTTGCCGTGGCGTCCGGCGAGCTTGTCGCCCTCGGCGATCTTGCGCTTCTTCGCGACGTAGACGCGGACGAGCTCGTTCACGCCCGGCGACAGGTCGTCGCCGTTCTCGCGCGAGAAGGTCTTCACGTCGATGACCTTGCCGCCTTCGCCGTGCGGGACCTTGAGCGAGGTGTCGCGCACCTCGCGGGCCTTCTCCTTGAAGATCGCGCGGATCAGCTTCTCCTCCGCGGTCAGCTCGGTCTCGCCCTTGGGCGTTACCTTGCCGACGAGGAGGTCGCCCGAGCCGACCTCGGCGCCAATGCGCACGACTCCGCGATCGTCGAGGTCCTTCAGGGACTCCTCGGAGCGGTTGGGGATGTCCCGCGTGATCTCCTCGTCGCCCAACTTCGTCGAGCGGGCGTCGATC
Organism: Gaiellaceae bacterium; assembly: GCA_035296905.1. GTDB lineage: Bacteria > Actinomycetota > Thermoleophilia > Gaiellales > Gaiellaceae > DATEOR01. The sequence goes on along the minus strand of DATHAA010000064.1, from coordinate 3,723 downwards.
TCGTACTCGTGGATGTGGATCGACGAGAGCACGTCGTCCTTCACGAGCCGCTCGGAGATGACGATGGCGTCCTCGAAGTTGTAGCCCTCGAACGGCATGAACGCGACGCACAGGTTCTTGCCGAGCGCGAGCTCGCCCTCGGAGGTCGAGCTGCCGTCGGCGAGCACGTCGCCCGCCTTCACCTTGTCGCCGAGCCCGACGACCGGCTTCTGGTGGATGAGCGTGCCCTGGTTCGAGCGCATGAACTTCACGAGCTCGTAGTCGTCCTTGCCGTCCTTCGATTCGACGGTGATCCCGTCGGCGTCGAGGTCGACGACCGTGCCGGCGTTCTGCGCCAGGACGACGTCGCCGGTATCGATGGCCGCGCGGTACTCGAGGCCGGTGCCGATCAGCGGCGGCTCCGTGATCATGAGCGGGACTGCCTGCCGCTGCATGTTCGCGCCCATGAGCGCGCGGTTCGCGTCGTTGTGCTCGAGGAACGGGATCAGCGCGGTCGCCACGGAGACGATCTGCGCCGGGTTCACGTCCATATAGGCGACCGTCTTGGGGTCGGCCTGCACGGGCTCGCCGCCAGGGCCACGACAGAGCACCGTGGAGTTGGCGAACTTGCCGGACTTCTCGTCGACCGCCTCGTTTGCCTGGGCGATGACGAACTTCTCCTCTTCGCTCGCGTCGAGGTAGACGATCTTGTCGGTGACCTTGCCGCTCTCCACGACGCGGTAGGGCGTCGTGACGAAGCCGAACTCGGACACCGTCGCCATCGAGGCAAGCGAGCCCATGAGGCCGATGTTCGGCCCCTCAGGGGTCTCGATCGGGCACATACGCCCGTAGTGGGTGGTGTGCACGTCTCGGACCTCGATCGGCGCGCGCTCGCGCGTGAGGCCGCCCGCGCCGAGCGCGGACAGCCGCCGGCGGTGCGTGAGGCCCGCCAGCGAGTTCGTCTGGTCCATGAACTGCGAGAGCTGCGAGGAGCCGAAGAACTCCTTCAGCGCGGCCACGACCGGCCGGATGTTGATGATCGTCTGCGGCGTGATGGTGTCGACGTCCTCCGTCGTCATCCGCTCGCGGACGACCCGCTCCATGCGGTAGAGGCCGACCCTGAACGCTTCCTGGATCAGCTCGCCGACCGTGCGCAGGCGCCGGTTGCCGAAGTGCTCGTACTCGTCGAGCTCGCCGCGGATGGGCTCGCGGGAGAGCGTGATCGCGTCGGCCGCGTAGTCCTTCGTCTCCTGGTCGACGCCGAGCTTGATCGGCAGCTCGACGAGGCGCTTGACGAGCGCGAGGATGTCCTGCGTCGTGAGGACGCGGATGTCGTCGGCCACGGGGACCTCGAGCCGCTGGTTCAGCTTGTAGCGGCCAACCTTCGTGAGGTCGTAGCGCTTGGGGTCGAAGAAGAGGCCGCGCAGCAGGTTGCGCGCGTTCTCCAGCGTGGGCGGCTCGCCCGGACGCTGCTTCTTGAACACCTCGACCACGGCCTCTTCCTCGCGGGTGGTCGTGTCCTTGTCGAGCGTGTTCGCAATGAAGATGTTGTTGTCGAAGAGCTCGAGGATCTTCTCGTTCGTCGACATGTCGACCTCGTTGCCCGTGGACGGGTCCTGTGCAGGGAGCGCTCGGAGCAGCGTCGTGATCGGGAGCTTGCGCTTGCGGTCGATACGGGCGTAGACGACGCCCTTCTTGTCGATCTCGAGTTCGAGCCAGGAGCCGCGGCTCGGCATGAGGTTGGCGATGAAGACCTGCTTCGCCGGATCCTTGGGCTCCATGAGGTACGCGCCCGGCGAGCGGACGAGCTGCGTCACGATGACGCGCTCGGTTCCGTTGATGATGAACGTGCCGTGCTCGGTCATCATCGGGAAATCCCCCATGAAGACCGTCTGCTCCCGGATCTCACCCGTCTCCGTGTTGACGAAGCGGATGCTCATGGAGAGCGGGGCCTGGTAGGTCAGGTCCTTCTCGCGGCACTCCTTGATGGAGAATTGGGGCTCACCGAACCAGTAGTCGCCGAACTCGACGGCGAGCGTTCCGGTGTAGTCCTCGATCGGCGAGATGTCGTCGATCGTTTCCTGGAGACCTTCCTTCAGGAACCACTCGAACGACGCCTTTTGGATGTCGATCAGGTTCGGAAGGTCGATGACGTGCTTGAGACGGGAAAAGCTTTTGCGCGCGCGGCGCGCGGCGACCTTGTTGGTCAAGGAGTGAGACCTCCCTCTAGGCAGGGGCGAACGTCAAATGGCAGGCAGAAACGGCAAACAGCGGCGCGACCCCTGAGAGTAGCAAAAGAGGCGGCTCCTCCGCAAACGAAATCCTGCGGTGGCCGCCTCGACGGGATTGCACTATAGCGCCCCGGGCCCGAAAAGGCGAGAGAGGCGCCGGAGCGCCTCTCTCGGTGACAAACGTTCGTGCTTCGCGCTAGAGCCTGAGGAATCGGAGAGCCGCCGCGAGATCGCTCGAGTCGAGCTCGTCGGAAGCGCCGTCCTCGTCTTGACCCTGGTCGTCCTCACCCTGCTCGTCATCGCCTTGAGCCTGCTCGTCGTCGGCGGACTCTTCCGAGCCGGAGTCGTTGCTTTCGCACTCCTCGGGATCGGTGGCCTCATCGTCCGAGCTCTCGTCTTCGACCGCCTCGTCGTCCGAGGCGGTCGTGTCCGTCCCGCTGCCTTCGGCGCCGGTGTCGGTGCCGTCGGTAGCGGGCGGCTCGGCCGTGTCGCAGGTTTCCTGCTCATCGTCTCCACCGGCCGCGTCGGAGAGGTCTTCCCCGTGCGCGCGCCGGGAGACGCATTTGCCGAATGCGTTCGCGTGGTTCGGGTTCGTCCCGAACATGGTTGCGAAGTCGCGCTCGAGCGTCGTCATGTCGTCACGGAGCGTCTTGCAGTACCAGGCGGGGTTGAGCCCATCGAGGTCGACCTCGTCCGCGGAGCCTTCCTCGGCAGCCGCGTCGGCCCCGTGATGCTTGGGCTTCTTCGCCTTCTTCTCCTTCTTCTCGGGGTGGGCTTTCGAAGCTGCGTGCGCGGAGCCCGCCCACGAGGGTTTGCCTTGCCCGGCCCACGACGGCTTACCGTGACCGCCGTGACCGCCGTTCTTGGCGAACGCCGCCGGGACTGCTGCCAGCACGATGACGAGAGCGATAACGAGTGTTTTCAAACCGAGTTTCATCGAAGCCGTGCCTCCACGGGAGTGAGTGTTCGTCACACGCTGAGATGCCGGGCCTCGAAGAAACATGCGGTTCTCCTCCAAAGATCCACACGAAGGGGGAGGGCCGCGTCCCCCACCAGGGGTAAAGCGGGCTTCGAAACGCCGAGGGACCGCGTTTCCGCGGCCCTTGAAACGCATGACACCACCAGCGGCGAGCCGGGGACGTGGGCGTCTGTCGCGATCGGGCTCGACGGGAAGCCCGTCGTCGCCTATTACGACGCGACGAACGCCGACCTCAAGCTCGTCCGTTGCAACGACGCGGCCTGCGCGGGCGGCAACGAAAAGATCGCGACGCTCGACAGCCCAGGCGACGTCGGCCAGTACGCCGCGCTTCAAATCGGCGTAGACAGCGTTCCCGTCGTCGCGTATCTCGACGTCACCAACAGCAAGCTCAAGGTCGCCCGCCCTCGCTTCTCGGAGACGAGCGAGGGCCCGCGTCTCCGCGGGCCCTCGAAATGCGCGCAGCGGTCCGACCTACTTGATCTCGACCGCGCCGCCTGCCTCTTCGAGCTGGGACTTCAGCGACTCGGCCTCCTC
>DATHAA010000063.1:0-2287 GCA_035296905.1 Gaiellaceae bacterium | reverse complement strand
CGGCCGCTGCGCCAGCGAACGGCCGCGGTGACTGAATCGTTCTGCCTTCGTTGTCGAATTGTCACGAAGGACGTGCCCAATCCGCCCAGGTGGTGTCAGAGACAACTCCGAGACCGTGTCGGAGACGAGTCAGACACTGTGTCAGAGGTGAGTCTGACACCGGCGGTCGGCGAATCGGGTGGCCGCCGAGGTAGGCCCCCACCGGCGCCTCCGCCCGACGCGCTCGACGCGGTGACGAGGGCCGGTGTCCTCGCACGCATCTCGGCCTCGGCGCCGATCGCCCGAGTCCGTTCGACGCGAGCGGTGATCTGGCGGCCATGCGCAGCTCGGCGTACGTCGGATAGAGCGCCTCGCAGGTGCCCGCGGGGCCGAGGAAGAACGGTTCCGCGACGAAGTCGAAGCCGCCGACACACGCGGCCGCGTCGTGCAACCACGGGACGAGAGAGGCCGCCTCGCGGCGGCCTCTCGGGCTTATTCCTCTTCGGCCGGAGCCTCTTCGGGCTCGGCCGGCTCGGCGTCGGCCGGCACCGTCACCTTCTCGGCGCGCGGCTCGCCTTCGACGATCCTGATGTCGACGAGCGACTCGCCCTCGTCGCCCGTGAGCTCCTCCTTCTTGTCGACCACGATCGTCGACCCGGGAGCGAGCTCGCGGCCGAGGACGAAGTCGGCGAGCGGATCCTCGATGTAGCGCTGGATCGCGCGGCGCAACGGCCGGGCGCCCATCGCGGGGTCGAAGCCCTGCTCGACGAGGACGTCCTTCGCGCCGTCGGTCAGGTCGATCGCAACCTCGTACGTGGCCATCTGTTCCCGCAGCCGCTTCAGCTGCAGGTCGACGATGGTGAAGATCTCCTCCTTCTCCAGCTTGTGGAAGACGATCGTCTCGTCGATCCGGTTCAGCAGCTCGGGACGGAAGACCTTCTTCAGGTCGCCCATGACGCGGCCCTTCATCTCGTCGTACGAGAGGCCCACCTCGTCGCCGAACGAGAAGCCGAGCGTCTGGTTCTTCGCGATCTGGCCCGCGCCGATGTTCGACGTCATGATCACGATCGCATTCCGGAAGTCGACCTTGCGGCCCTGCGAGTCCGTCAGCTTCCCCTCCTCGAGGATCTGGAGCAGGATGTTGAACACGTCCGGATGCGCCTTCTCGATCTCGTCGAGCAGGAGCACGGAGTACGGCTTCCGCCGGACGGCCTCGGTCAGCTGGCCGCCCTCGTCGTAGCCCACGTAGCCGGGCGGTGAGCCGACGAGCCGGGAGACGGAGTGCTTCTCCATGTACTCCGACATGTCGACCTGGATCATCGCGTCCTCGTCGCCGAAGAGGAACTCGGCGAGCGTGCGCGCGAGCTCCGTCTTGCCGACGCCGGACGGGCCGAGGAAGATGAACGACCCGGTCGGCCGCTTCGGGTCCTTGATGCCGGCCCGCGCACGGCGGATCGACTTGGAGACGGCGACGATCGCCTGGTGCTGGCCGATCACCCGCTTGTGGAGCTCCTCCTCCATCCGGATCAGCTTCTGCGACTCTGCCTCGGTCAGCTCGAAGACCGGGATCCCGGTCCACATCGAGACGATGTCCGCGATCTCGGGCCGGTCGACCTGGGGCTGCTCCTCGGACTCCTCCGAGCGCCAGTTCTCCTCCAGCTCCTTCTTCTTCTGCGTGAGCTTGCGCTCCTTGTCCCGCAGCGACGCCGCCTTCTCGAACTCCTGCGACTCGATCGCGTTCTCCTTCTCCGTCCGCACCCGCTCGATCTCGTCCTCGAGCTCCCGGTAGCGCGGCGGCGCCGTCATCGTCTTGATCCGGAGCCGGGAGCCGGCCTCGTCGATCAGGTCGATCGCCTTGTCCGGCAGGTGGCGGTCCTGGATGTACCGGTCGGCCAGCTCGGCGGCCGCGCGGAGCGCGTCGTCGGAGATCTGGCAGCGGTGATGCGCCTCGTAGCGGTCGCGGAGACCGCGGAGGATCTGCACGGTGTCGTCGATCGACGGCTCCTCGACCCGCACCTGCTGGAAGCGTCGCTCGAGGGCGGCGTCGCGCTCGAGGTACTTGCGGTACTCGTCGAGCGTGGTGGCGCCGATCGTCTGCAATTCACCACGGGCCAGCGCAGGCTTGAGGATCGAGGCCGCGTCGATCGCGCCCTCGGCCGCACCCGCGCCGACGAGGTTATGGAGCTCGTCGATGAAGAGGATGATGTCGCCCCGCTGCATGATCTCCTTCATCACCTTCTTGAGCCGCTCCTCGAACTCGCCGCGGTACTTGGAGCCGGCGACGAGGGCGGCCAGGTCGAGCGTGTAG
>DATHAA010000062.1:0-85961 GCA_035296905.1 Gaiellaceae bacterium | reverse complement strand
GAAGCCACGGCTCTTGAGGCTCAGGTGGTAGCAACGGATCGTTCGCCGCGTGAGAGCCATACCTTGCTCGAGAACAGCGTCGGCGATCGTCTGGAAGTCCGGTTCTTCGTAGCGCGTTCCCACCACCACTGGCGTCACAATCTCTTCGCTCGCCGGCAGGAGGGCTCCCAGTTCGGGCGAGAGACCGCGGATGACGTTGACGAAGGCATCGGAGAGTGGAAAGAAGTAGCCCTGTTTGACTCCGCCATCGCGGTCGAATGGGCCGCCTTCTTCTCGCCGTCGACCTTCAGGGATCGCCGACACGGGCAAACGCGTCTCGAGGTCGCGGTACTCGACCTCAACCCGACGGCCGTCGTTACTCCAGTCGCGGTCGGCCTCAGGGTCCGGTCTCGTCGCGGAATACGCGGTGCGCGTCACGCGGCTCACAGCTCGCACCTGCCCATCCGCATAACTCAAGACGACGTCCCCCTCACGCGCGTACTGGAGTGCGTCCCAGTGATCCTTTCCGCGGTCTGCTTTGTCCAGGATCGGCGCCCAGAGGTAACCGCCCTCTCGCGCTCGACGAAAGCTCTCGCCCTGATTGACCCACCACACACGGGGGGACGTGCGCGTCCGAACGAGGAGAGGGTTCGTCTGATTCGTGAGTGTGAGCGTCCGACCGGGGGCTGCGCTCGGCTCCAATGACTGCATGAGCTCGACGTGACTGAGCTCGTGGAAGTCGCGGAGCTTGAGCCAGAGGCTGTGGTGGAGCGAGCTCGGGTAGTACGAGGGGATGAGCTCGGTGTCTGAAGGGCGATCCTCGCTGATGTCGCTCAGGCCCGTTTGGAAAACGGGCTCGTCTGGCGGTCCTGCGAGATAGACGTTTGTCTCGGTGCCCTGCTCGAGCTGAGATTTGATGCGCACGAAGTTCTCGTCCGAGAGCTTCTTCCGCTCGGCGGATCCGACGACCCCCCACCACACTTCGCCGTGCGCATCTGCGACCTCGCGATGGGAAGCAGCGGTATCTGCGCCGTAACGCAGCGACCACTTGGCAACGAGGTGGAGCGTCGGCGCGGTGGCTGCTGCTGCGACGTCCGTCTCCTCTTCGTCCCCCGAGTCTTGCTCAGCAGCCCAGGCCCGAAGGTAAACGAAGCTCTGCGCGTCGATGAGATCACGGATCGGCACGCCCTGATGCTCGAGTGCGGTCGCGACGCGACGAATGAAGTCACAGATGTGGACGGAGAGCTCGCCTCCTTGTGCCTTCGGCCACGGGCTGACGAACTCCTCGTAGGACTTCTTGAGCTTCCCCTGGTGGTAGAAGGTGTAGCGGCTCGGATCGTACGCACCGAGCAACGCAGCCGTGAAGGCAAGGCTGATCCGAATGAGGTTCCAGTCGGGCTTGAAGCCGCCGGCAGCCTTTGACGCTTCCTCGATCTCGTACAAGGAAGAGCGGAATCCCTCAACCCGCTCGCTGAGCTCGACCTCGGGATCGACGAGAGATCGAAACGCTTCTCGGAGCTGATCACCCTGTCCCTTCTCGACCGCTGCTGGAATCCACACGAAGTTGTTTGCCCCGAAACCGCCGCCGCACAGGTTCACGAAGGCGTTCGTCACCCCATACAGCGGTGCACCCCCCACTGCGCCGTCGATCCATTCCCGAAGCTCTTCCTCGATGCCAAGATCGGCGAGCGAGCTTCCGCTCGAAGAACGCAGCGAGGAGTGCTGGAAACTCGGGGCGCTCGAGGGTCTCCGGCGCCAGGAGTCGTGACAACTTCATGCACAGCGATCTTGTAGTCGCGCTCATCCCGGGCGTACTCATCGGAGGCCATCGTCTCGACGAACGCGTCCACTTCTCCTTGGGGAAGGACCAGGGCTTCGTCGTCGGCGTGCTCGCCTGTATCGACGAGCTCAAACCCGAGCTCTCCGAGTCGTCTCACGACCGACTCCTCGCCGCCTGAAAACTCCGAATTGAGCATTGGTCCTCGATCGGGGTATTGGATGTCTCACGGACCCGGAGAACGGTCCCGGCGGGATCGGCGAGCTCGACGTCCCGCCAAAGCGCAGGCCGAGCACCTCACCTCGGCGCAGCCCAACGCCGACGACCGTGAGGAAGACGAGGCGGGCCTGCTCACTCCACGGCTGGTCTTCGTTGATATCGAGGAAGGCTCGCTCGTGCGTCCGACTTCGACAGCGCTGAGGATCGTCCAAGCGCAGACGATGTCTGGCTCGTCCTCACGCGTTAGGAGCTCGTAGAGGCCGAGCCCGCCAGCCAGCGGGCTCTTGCCGTTCCCTCGCGGGATGCCGAGGATGGCGCGCTTGTAGATCTTCTTGCCGCGTCCGTCGCGCTTGTAGAGCTCGTCGACGAAGCCGCGCTGCCAGGGCTCGAACACGAACGGGTTTCCGGCGGCAGGACCCTTCGTGTGGGTGAGGTTTTGCGAGAAGAAGTCGGCGGGCCCAACCTCCCCCAAGGCCGCAGCCCGCCGACAGACTTCCCGCTTTTCAGTGCGGAGCTTCTGCTCGAAATCGAGAGCGAGTAAACGCCGCTCCCGCTCGGTCGATGCCGCCTTCCACGCGACCTGAATCTCCGCAAGCGTCGGGTCGCTCGTCAGTGGCCCGGCGGCAACCCGCCGTGCCGCCTTGCCAGGAACGACTGCGCTCTGATGCGTTCTTCCAGGCTCTTGGTCGGTCTAGCCAAAATCTCTTCAGGTTTCAGCCGCTCTTGGACGAAATGGGCGGCGAGGGGGGTGGGTCGCTGCTCTTGCTGCTCAAAAAACGCGCCAGGGTTATGCGCACGGAATGCGGGGCAGGGGTCCGGTGGTGAGGGAAATTGCTCGATAGAGCCGAGGTCGAACTGACAATCAGAGTCCTCCGTCGGCGCCTACAGGTGGCGCTTGAGCAGGACGCCTCGCGCGCCATCATCGACGCGCTCCGGGAAACGCTCCAGATGTTCGAGACTGGCCGGATACCTCGCCGCTACGACTATCGCGGTTCATCAGTAAAGCGGCGTTGAGAACTCTTCGCGCCTCGCGTCTGCTCGGTGATGACAGGGCGAGCAGAGCGTCTCCAGGTTGTGGAGGTCGTGGATCGCTCCGCCTTCCGAAGCGGAACAATGTGGTGAACCTCGAGCCCTTCGGTCTGACCGCATCCCACGCAGCGCTGGCCATCGCGTGCGAGCACCTTGGCCCGCGTCTAGCTCGAGCGAGTTTCTTTCGGCTTGGGCACGACTTTGGGGCTAATTCGGACTCCTCGTAGAGCCAGGCGTCGAGACCGTCTTCGGGGATGCGAAGCGGCGATGAGGGAGTCGACCCGAGGCGCACGGCCGGAATGGAGCCGTCCTCGATTCGTCTCCAGATCGTGCGCTGGGAGACCTTCAGCCGACGGGCCGTCTGGCAAGAGTCAGATACTGACGCTGGCGGACAGTGCTTTCCACGCCTCGCTTATCGGCTAGACCGTTTGAGTCGCGCTCAGTGGAGCTTTAGAGTCGCTCCCGGGGTCGATCTCACAAGGGAGGCAGGCGTGGCGGTTGTACTCGTTCATCAAGGAGAGGGTTTGACGCGGGAAGCGTACGAGGAAACGGTGCGCAGGCTGACTGATGGAAAAACGCAACTGAGCTCACCTGCGGACTGGCCCGTCGAGGGGCTGTTGGCGCACATTGCCGGCCAGGCTGAGGATGGGTTCCGTGTTGTGGATGTCTGGGAGTCGGAGGAAGCCGTCCAGAGATTTGCGGAAAAGCTGATGCCGATACGCCAGGAACTCGGCATCGAGGCACAGCCCGAGGTCTATCCGGCGCACACCTTTGTGTCGGACTAAGGACGCTGCGCGAGAATTTCCGCGCGAAGATCCCCGATCGCCCTGTTCCACCTGGCGCCCGTGAGCCCGTAAACGGCGCCCGCCTCAGCTGGCGAGAATCCGGCTGCTGACTGCAAGGGAGTCAGGGGCTCACTTTCCTCGAGCCGATCGCGTGCCCCGGTCCCTGCGAAATTGGTACCTCTTTTGGGTACCGATCTCAGATGATCTCAGCGCATCTCAGCGCAGCGAGTGTGAGATTCCAATCGGTCTCAGACCTGGCGTCCCGCCCTGCAAAGAGCTCCAAAACCGGGGGTTGAAGGTTCGAGTCCTTCCGCCCTGTGGCAGAGAAGCCCTGCTAGTGCGGGGTTTCTCTCTTTGGGAGCTTGCCCCGCGAAGCGCTAAAAGGCCCTGTGGCAAGCACCGGGGAGCGAAGCGGCTGATTCTTATCGAAAAGTAAGCTCATGGTATTTCCGAAGGCAAACCACGCTCGCCGCAGAAGTGTGCGTCGATGACGCGACCACTCTCGAAGCACATGTTTTTGATGTCCCAAGCGTGCCGTGACGAAATTGCAGAGCTCGGGGAGATCGGAGCCACGTTCCTCGCGGTCTGGCTACTCGTCGCCGTCACTGCCTTGATTGGCCTGATGTTCTTCTGGGTGCTCTTAGGGTAGGCCCATCTCTGCGAGTTGTGAAACGACGTGAATCCGTCCGTTACGCGGCTTCAGCGCTTGGTATCACGTACGCCCTCAACGCCGGGGTTCTTGACTTGCCATAGGGCGAGGCACACGTACCGCACGCCGCTGTTCCGCCACGCAGCCGCTTCGTTGAAGGCACGCACGAAACTCCCAAGCAACGGAGGGTCGCTGATGTAGACAAAAGGGGCCGCATGGTTCCCTTGAAGAGTTTCCCGAGATTGATACTTCGGCAAACTTCAGCGGGCCGTCCAACGTTCGCCGGGGCGGTCGGGCATGGACTTCTGAACAGGCAGACGGCCAACGTCGCATGACCCCGCGTCTGGCCGAACGTTTGACTGTCCTCTGACTCAAAGTGGCAAGTAAGAGAGCCGGGCTAGCCACCCTCCCCACCCATGGCGAAGGCCGGCGAGTGTTTGCCGCAGGCTCGTCGGCCGTGCCCGGCTCCCATGGGTCTAAAGACCTCAGCCCATTCCATTAGTGGGGCAAAGCTAATCGAATAGCGATTCCCAAACCCCTGCGTTCGCATCTTGATGCGACCGGGGTGGGGCTGATGCGGTGGCTCCGCCCCCAACAAACAGACGAGCCCGAAGTTCGCGGAGCGGCGGGAGGTCTAGTCGAGAAGATCGACGCGGACACTGACCCCGTGAAGGGCCTGCCAGAGACGGATGTAGAGACGGAGTTCCAAACCGGCCTGCTCCTGATGGAGGACGTGCGGAAACTCGACGGTGACGGTTCCGTCTTTGGCTACTTCGGCAGGGCACGCGTGCCGAGACAAGAAGCAGGCGAGATCATCGCCACACTCGTCTTCACTGGGCCGCAGGCGAATCGCCATCATGCATCTCCAAGCGGCGGACAAGGGGAAGGGAAGCCACCGCACCGGCTTCCCGACTCGCCCCGAAGGAACACACCAGCTCCCGCCGCATCGGAGCCCGCGCGTCTAGACGCACTGTGGCTCTAGACCAGGTGCTTGACCCATCCCCCTTTTGCTGGTTCACGGTGCTCCTTGCCAATCCCCGCAATGGGGGATGTGGGCCACCGAGCCGCCGCTACATTGAAAGGGATCTGAGAATGGCGTGCGTGGCCGCAGCTCACGCCACTTGGATCCGAAGGAGGCGGAGCCGCAACCGCCTCCTTCCTCCTTTTCTAGTGACGACGAGGTGCCCGGGGCGAGGGAGTACGATTTGATCATGGCCAGGCGAGCTACGTCGCCAAGCAAATCGGTGACTCCGTAGAGACGACGCTCCGAACGTACACGCACCTGTTCGATGAGGCAGAACACGCCGAGCAATCACGCGCAGCGATGGACGACTCGTTCGGGGTTATGGCAAACACGTGGCAAACATCAGGTTCAGAAAGCCCAGAAACGCCGCAAAAGGCGACCGTGACCGAACTAGCGGCTGTGCAGGGAAACGCTAAAAGCGAGAAATCAGACGGAAGCGGTGAAGAGGCGTCTTCAGTCCTCCAAAACCGGGGGTTGAAGGTTCGGAGTCCTTCCGGCCCTGTGCCTCGATCCCAGTGGCAAACGCGAGCAACACGGCCGTCACAACGGCTCGGCTGAGGTCAACGCCCCGAGGGCGGGTTAGCTCTGCTGGGCGACGAGCTCCTGGAAATCTGGCTCGTCGCGAATAGGGTCGAAGTCCGAGTCCTTGGCGGCCAACTCGCGGAAGGGCTCCCACGCCTCTATCGCGCGGCGGAGGTGCTCCATTGCGTCCGCCGGCCTGCCTGCCAGGCTCTCGCAGCACGCGAGGTTGTAGAGCGGGGCGACGTACTCCGGATGCGCCTCGATGACCTCGAGCGCGCGGTCTGCCGCCTCCGGGTAGCGGCCCGCCTCGTAGAGCGGGTTGATCTGCGCCCAGACCTCCCAGCCCACGGCTACGTACGGCCTGCCGAGCGTTGCGCCCATGGCGAGCACCGTTGTCGCCGGCTCCTCCGCGAAGGCCGTCCGCTTCACCCCTGGCTGCACGTGGACGAACGTGCCGGCCGGCGCATCGACCGACTCTCCGTCCAGCTCGAAGCGAGCGCGTCCGTCCTGCACGAAGTAGAGCTCCTCCTGCTGGTCCTCGGTGTCGGCCTCGTCGTGCTCGTTGATGAGCCGGTCGCCCGCCTCGCGCGCTGTCCAGGCGTTGATGCCGAAGGACTTGATGCCGAGGTGGTGCCGGACTGGCCGCCACGGGCAGCGCCCGTCCGTGATCTCCTCGATCTCTTCGAGATGAACTGCCGTGAACCCGCCCATGATTGGACGCTAGCGGGTTTGACGGAGTCGAGGTCGAGTCGTAGGGTCGTGCCCTTCCGGGAGAGCACTCGTAGGGGTTCGATGATTCCGCGCCGTGCCCAAAAGGAAGCGGAGGTCACCGAGAAGCGCCTCGAAGCGCTCGCCGAGGCGAGGGCCAGCGGCGACTTCGGCCAGAAGATCGCAGGGACCATCGCGCCCGCAACCGGCTGGGTCGGGTCGAGGCCCCTGAGCTCGAACTTCGACGATTGGGAGCCCGCGGTCGCTTCGGATCCACAGGCGCCTTACGTCTACCTGCTCACGACGCGCTACGCCGAGCGCGATTGCGGCGAGCATTGTCCCACACCCTGGATCCCGCTCACGATCTCCAATGAAGGCGGCGCGACCTGGAGCCCGCAGGTACCGATCTGCCAGTGCGACCGCTCGAAGGCCCAGTACGACCCGACCGTCGAGGTAGTGCCGAACACGGGCGCGGTTTACTCCGCCTTCCTCAACTGGGATCGCCCCAACGGCTTCTCGACCGTCTTCACGAAATCCACCGACCACGGCCAGACCTGGTCCGAGCCGGTGCACGTGTACGGCAGTGTCTCTTGGACGGACATGCCCGAGATCACGTCGAGCGCCTCGGGGAAGGACGTCTACGTATCCTGGAACGGGCCGCAAGGCGGTGACCTCTACGTCGGCATCTCCCACGATTTCGGCGAGACGGGGACGCAGCAGAAGCTGAGCGACGACAAGCGCTACTACTACGCCTACGACGCCCGTGTCCTGGGCGACGGAACGGTCATCTTCTCGGAGTCGAGCATCGTCTACTCCGGTCTCACGAACGTGAGCGGCGAGGTGTGGCACCAGGCCCTCATCTCTCGCGACAAGGGCGAGACGTGGCAGAACGTCGTCGTCGCGAAGGTGCCACTCGGCGAGAGCTGCGTCGCCGCCGGCTGCTACCCCGACTTCTACGCGGGACAGACCTCGGTCGTGGGCGACGCGCCGGGCCACCTCGTCTTCGCGTACGAGGGCCCGACTACCGACGCGGCCACAGCGCGTCTACGTCTCGACATCGACGAACGCCGGCTGGACGTGGAGCCCGGTTTGCCCCTCTCGGTGAACGGCGAGAACGCGACCCAGCCGCGGCTCGCGTCGTCGGGCGGCGGGAACGTCCGCATCTGGTACATGCAGACCACCGGCCACGATCCCGACGCCTGGAACGTCTGGTACCGGAGCTCTCGAACGGAGGCGCGAGCTGGTCTTCTCCGTTGAAGATCAGCGACGCTCCCGCCGGCGCCGCCGGATACATCGGCGACGACGGCTTCGATGAGATCTACGGGGACTACGGCGAGATCGCGGTCACCAACACGGGCAAGACCGTCGCCATCTGGGCGAAGGGTTCAATCACACGGGCCCCGGCGGCAGCTGGTTCAACATCCAGCGCTGGCCTGTTGGCGCCTGCCGAGTCTTAACCCCAAGCTGGTCCGGCTCGGCAGACTGGAAGCTGAAGGCACAGCACGACAACGGCGGGATCGAGACCGAATTCGAGGTCGACCAGAATCGCGTCGGCAAGCGCTGGAAGGTCGTCATTCGCCAGAACGGCATCAAGGGCTTCGAAGGAATTCGGACGACCAAGGCGCCGAGCGGCTCGTTCACGGTCCGTCGCCTCCTCGACAACACGGCCGGAAGCGACCAGATCGTCGCCAAGGCGCGGGCGCTCGCCACGGGCCAGACCTGTCGCGGGGCCCTCACAGTCTGAGAGGCGAGGGCGGGCGGGCTGTCGGGACTGTTGAGTCGGGCGGCTCCAGGTGCTTGGGTAGAGGAGCCGCCCGACACCACCGTAAGGAGGCTCGTGATGCGACTGCTTCGTGCGAGACGCCGACTGGCTCTGCTCTTCGGGGTCTCGATTCTGATCGTGGCCGCTCCGGTCGCAGTCTTCGCCGCCGCGAATCACAACTTCAGTGGGAACGCCGAGCGCCAGGCGGCCAAATGGAGAACGGCTGGCGCCTCGATCTCCGGAACCGGCTGGCACAACGTCCCCGGCCTCGGGATGACGAAGTGCACGGTCCGCGAAGTCAGCGAGACTGCGACGCTGAAAGTGAGCGGCGGGCCCGTGCGGTTCCGCGCCGTGACCGACGGCGTGCCCGAAGCACCCCTGAAGCCGGGCGTCGTCCGGTTCGTTCCGAACGGCAAGGAGTCCGTGACCTACACGTTCGTTGGCAACACGGCGCCATTCGAGGCGGACGACGACCACCGCTTCGAGATCCAGTGGCAATCGCCGACCGGCGCGACGATCACGCTCCATTCGGGAGTCGTGAACCTCGTCTTCCAGAAGGGCACGCAGAGCTGCTCATAGCCACACGGGAAGCGGGCCGGCTCTCGGGCCGGCCCGCTTCCCGTTAGACGCTTCCGCTAGGCGCGGAAAAAGAGGTACTGCTCCTGCATCCGCTCGCCCTGACCGAAGGTAAACTCGAAGTAGCAGGGGTCATCTGAGTAGTCCATGTAGTTATGGATCGGATCGACTCCGGCCTCGAGGCAGGTGTCCCGGCCGACCTGGCACCCGAAAGCGGGCCCCTTCTCGGCGGGTGTGTCGGAGACGTAGTCGCCCTTCGCGTTACAGCCGCCCTGGAACGTGTGGTACAGCCCGAGCCAGTGGCCCGATTCGTGAGTGGCCGTGAAGCCGAGGTTGTACGCCCCATAGCCGGGAATCGTGGTCCCCGGCATCGAGCCGAAGGCGATGATGACGCCGTCGATCCAGGGCTGGTTGTCGTAGGACGACGGGAAGTACGCCCAGCCGAGGTAGGCGCCGCCGTCGACCGTGTAGATGTTCAGCGCGTCCGAGCCGCCCTGGCGAAGCGCCCGCTTCGCCTTGAACTCGTCCGCCCCGCCCGGCGTCATATTGAACCAGCGGACGTTCGTCGTTCGGTCGACACCGGCGAGGCGGAAGCGAAAACCGGTGCCGGCGCCCCCGTAGAACCCTGCGTAGCTCAGGTTCAATACGTCGATCTGATCGCGGATCCAGGCATTCGGCACGTTGCCCTGCGCGACCCCAGTGCCCGTGCGGATGACGTGGATGTAGACCGGAATCGTGGCCTTGAAGTTCGGAGTGCTCTGCGCCTGGCCGGCCGGAACCTCTTCGAGCACCTGGTTCAGGTTGGGCTCGCGGCCTTCGCCGCGGGCGCCGCCGCCGCGAGCGGCGAGCGAGTCGAGGAAGCCCGTTCCTACCCCGCACCCGGCGCATAAGGCGCCCCCGTGAGGACACTCGTCCGGCCCGCGCTCGCGGTGGCCGCGAACGGGGCCGCGACGATCACGAGCAGGGCGGCGAAGCCTGTCCGGGCGTGCCAACACCGCAGCATGCTCCTTCGCATTCGTTCTCCTCTCCCTAGAAAGACAATCCCTGAGGAGCCCGAGAGTAGCGCAGCCCCGGAGGGAGGCCAACCCTGGCTACAAAGTTTGTGCTTCGTCTAGGGTCGGGACCTCGGCGAGGAACTCTGTGAGCCGCTCGGCCTCGTCCTCGCTGAGGGAGACCGCGGCGTCGGCGCGCAGATGCCTCCCAAGTGCCTCGCTCCAGACGCTCACGCGGACCTGGGACTCCTGGTTGTCGTCGCCGAAGTAGCGGGACACACGGAGCGCCTTGCCATCGGCACCTCCGAAGAGCTCGGTGACCTTCATCCGCAGGGAAGCGCCGCACCAGGGGCAGTAGCGAAACGCCCGGTCGACCTCTTCGGTGCAGCGGCGGCACTCGGCCATGAGGCTCCTTTCGGGTTGAGCGTAGCGCGCGAGCCCGCCGGCGGCTAGTCGGCTAAGAAGAGGGCAGGGCCGTCCCCGCGATGCGCCTCTTCGATGAAGTCCTCGACGGGCTCGAGCGGCGAGCTCACCACGGGACGAAGCCTGCCACGGCGAGCGCGAGCGCGTCCAGCACCTCGTCCAGGCGCCGGTCGGCCGCGTCGTTCCATCGCTGCGGCACGTCTCGAACGGTGGCCGCCAACGCGAGGGACGCCCGTTCATAGGCCTCCAGAACACCTTCGCCTCTGTCAGCCGTTCGGCGCCAGACTCGCTCGAGCGCGCCGGGCGCGGACCAGCGCCGTGCGAACGCGCTCGAAGGCTCGATGCTTCGCCCTTCCGCGTCCTGTGCGGTCGATCCCTGGCACCACCCGCTCAGGACAAGTTCATAGGCATCCGCGAGCATGCTCTCCGCGGTTGCGACGACGTCGCGTGAGACCCCCAGCGTCATCGGTCAAACCCCCTGTTAGGCAGCCAAATCTAGCGCAGCGCTGCCCACTTTCCCCGGGGTATTCCACGGGGTATCGGGAGTCACATCACGCGGTTGATCCTCTGCGAGTGCCTCCACCCCGCCTCCGGAGCACCGTTCAGCTCTCGGTGGAGCAGTTCCGCGACGTGCGCGAGGTCGACAAGCGCTACGCCATCGTCACGGGACACCCGACCATGAACGGGGAGCATCCCGTCGAAGTCGAGGGCGACGTCACCATCGTCCAGAAGCCCTGACCCCTCGTTTGTCCGGGCCGCTCCCGGGTAGAGGTCTGAGAGCAACCGAGGGGGACTGATGAAGCGACTATTCGCCTTTGGCGCCGCAATGGGTGCGGCGCTTGCATATTTCTTCGATCCAGAGACCGGCAACCGGCGACGCAGCATGACTCGCGACCGCGTGCTCGCTTTCTTCCGCCGCACCGGCCGCCAGGCTGGCCGCGCCGGACAAGCGGCCAAGTCGCAGGCCTACGGTGTGACGCAGGAAGCCGTGCACCTCAAGGATCGGACGAACGAACAGCCCGACGACGCGGCGCTGGCCCACAAGGTCGAGACGGAGCTCTTCCGCGACGCCGATGTCCCGAAGGGCGATATCAACGTCAACGCGGAGAACGGTGTTGTCTTTCTCCGCGGCGAGGTCGCGGACGAGAGCCTCGCCGAGGCCCTCGGCAAGTCGGCCCGGAAGATTCAGGGCGTGCGTGAGGTCGAGAACCTCCTCCACACGCCGGGCACGCCTGCGCCGACGAAGCAGGGCTAACGGGAAAACAACGCGGGGCGGGTTTGCGCCCGCCCCGCTCAGACCCCACACCTCGGGCCGTTTAAGACTTGTCTATGAGGGAGAAGCGGCCGAGCTTCACGCGCTCACGCCCATCGCGCCCGCGCCGCGCGACGAAGCGCATCGTCGCCCCCACGCCACCCGCAAGCACGAAGCCGGCGCCGAGCGCGCTCGCCGCGATGAGCGGAAGCTTCGCACGGAGATTGGCAGCATCGCCGATGCCCGTCCGGAGGTCCTCGACGGCGCCCGCGAGCTGGTCACGCTCGGTCGCGATGTCGCGGCGGACGTCTTCCGTCGAGCGGTCGTTAGTTTCGGCCATTGCGAATCGCTTCGGTCGTCAGCTTGGCTTCTCGGATCGCTTGCTCGGGAACCGGCGGCGAGCCCTTCTTGATGGCGCCGAGGCCGGCGAACAGAAGAATCACGGCGAGAAGGACGAGCGCCCCGCAGACGATCAGGAGTGAGGCCCACATCGGGAGAACGAGCGCGAGCGCAGCCGCCGCGGCCGCGAGCCCGAAGCCGAGCGCGAAGAGCCCGAAGACCCCGGCCGCGATCGACATGCCGATCCCCACGCCGAGGGCAGCGACCTTCCGCTTGACCTCGAGAAGCGCTAGCTCGAGCTCGAGACGGGCGAGGGTGCTCGCGTGCTCGGCGACCTGCTTGGCCGCCGTGCCGACGCCGTGCTCAGCCTCTTGGATGGGCATGGCCTCTCCAGTCGAGCACCTTCGCGAGGACGACGCCTGTGACGAGCGCCGCACCAATCACGAGAAGCGGGCTCGGCCCACGCCTGGTTCCGCGCTTCGCCTTCGGGGCCATCGGAGCGACGACCGCTCCGGAGCCGGACTCGAGATCCGTCGGCGCCTCGCCCTTGAGGCGAGCTGCGATGAGGCTCGGCTTCATACGGCGTAACAGTACAGCGTCCGCGGCGAGCGGCTCCGCGAGCTTCGCCGCCGGACCGCCCGTCGCTGCTGCGCGGTCGGAGAGCTCCTGGAGGCGCGCGGCTCCCTTCTCGAGGATGGCGTCGCCGCCGGTCATTTCTTCACCGGGGGCTCTTCGCCGGTCGCGACGCGCCAGATGCGCGACGCGAGCGTCCGGGCGACGATGGTCGCGCCGGCCGCGATACCCGCGTAGAGACCCGTCCAGAGGAGCTTCCGCAGCACGTCTCTCTGGTTACCGCGATCGGATCCATCGAAACACGGGAAGGCGCCATGGCGAACGGCTACGATGGCTCCGCTGCCCTCTTAGCTCAGTTGGTAGAGCACCTCCATGGTAAGGAGGGGGTCTCCGGTTCGAGTCCGGAAGAGGGCTTCAGTCGGCCGCCGGGGTTGCGTACTGCGGGCGGCCAGCGGGCCGGTAGACCTGGAGCGTCACGCCCTTCGGGAAGGCTCGCGATTCGACCAGGTCGAGCGCAAGATCCGGGCCGACGTCCGGGAACAGGCGCGTGCCCTGGCCGACGACCACGGGGACGATGAGCAGGTTCATCTCGTCCAAAAGGTCGTTTTCGAGCAGCCACCGGGTCAGGTGGCCGCTGCCGTGCACCTGCAGCTCACCCTCCGGCTTTGCTTTCAGCTCGCCGATGGCTGCCGCAACATCACCGGAGAGGACCGTCGTGTCCGCCCATTGGGGGTCGGTGAGCGTGGTCGATGCGACGTACTTGGGCCGCGTGTTCAAGGCACCCACGATGGGGTCCTCCATATCCGTCCTCGCACCCCAGTAGCCGGCAAATAGCTCGTAAGTCCGCCGACCGAACAGGAACGCGTCGGCGCGCTGGTAGATCTCCTGGACGCACGTCATGGCCTCGTTGTCGAAGAGCGGTTCGGGCGGCCTTGCCCATCCGCCGCGTTCGAATCCATTCCTGCGGTCCTCATCCGTCGCGCCGCCGTTTCCCTGCATCACTCCATCCACGGAGACCTGCGTGGTCGTCGTGAGCTTCATGGTTTCATCCTACGACGCGTCGATCGTGAGTCGCTGGAGCAGAGCATCGATCCGGGCGAAGCCCGATTTCGCGCCCTCCTCGACCCCGTACTGCATCGTCGTGTCGCGCTCCTCGGTCGTCTCGAAGCGCATCGTCTGCGTGAGCTTCGTCTGCTCGCCCAGATCCTCGAACTCGAGCGTCTGCAGATGGTTCTGGAAGGTCTGCACCAGGCGCTCGGGCGGCTCCACCTCCCGAAACTCGCCCTCGACGACGCCGTGCGCGGTTCGGAACCGGTAGCCGCCGCCCGCGCGGACGTCCATCTCCTCGACGACGGTGCCGTCGCCCCACCATTCGGGGATTAGCTGCGGATCCGTCCAGACGGAGAAGACGTGCGCGCGCGGCGCGTCGAACACCCGCTCGACCCGGATCTCGAGCTCGCTCGGCGTGGTCACGGTGGTCTCGCCCATCAGCTCACCGCCTTCTTCACGAGCTTGCGGATCTTGGCCTCGTCGGCTGCGTTCAGCTCCCTGAGCGCATACGCGATCGGCCACATCGAGCCCTCGTCCAGCTTCGCGCTGTCGTTGAAGCCGAACATCGCGTACCGCTCCTTGAACTTCCCCGCGTTGCGGAAGAAGCAGACGACCTTGCCATCCTTCGCGTAGGCCGGCATCCCGTACCACGTCTTCGGCGTGAGTTCCGGGGCGCTCTCGGTGACGATCGCGTGAAATCGCTTGCCGAGGGCGCGATCCTTCGGCGACATCTCGGCGAGCGCGTTCTGAACGGCGGTTTCCCCGTCCTCGGCCGCCTTCAATTCGCGGGCGCGCGCCCTCATCGCGGCCTTCTCCTCAGCGCTGAACTTGGCGGATTCTTGCTTGCCCTTCTTTGCCTTGGTGTTCATCGTTCTCCTTTCGTCCGTTCGACGACCTGCGCGAAACGGTCGAGCCGCTGCAGCCACGAACTGATGCCCTCGAATGCGTAGGGCATGAGCATGCACCTGCGGACGCGGCCGATCTTCTCCGTCGTCACGAGCTCGGCCTCCTCGAGCAGCCGGATGTGCTTCTTCATTCCAGTGAGGGACATGCCGAAGGGCGCGGCCAGCTCGCTGATCGTGGCACTACCGGAGCCGAGCTGCTCGAGCACCGCCCGCCGGGTCGGATCGGCGAGAGCTTCGAATGCGCGGTCGACGGTCGTCTGATACTGAACCACTAGGTTCAGTATTGCACAGGTGCCCGGACAGGGCAAATGGGCTTGCTAACGGGTCAGGCTCTCGTCGTAACGTGGGAGCCCGTCGTCCGGGATGTCCTCCCAGCTCGCCGCGTAGGCGACGAACTGCCGGTGCTCGGGGCGGATGCCCGGGTCACCGTCGAAGGCGCCGAGGCGGACACTGATCACCTCGGGGTCGTCCGGGTCGCGGCTCCAAAGCTGCGAGCCGCACTCGGAGCAGAACTCCTTGGCGAAGCCGCTCTCCGGCCGCCAGGCACGGACGAGCTCCTCGCCAGAGAGGATGCGGAGGGAACCCGGCGCGACGCGCGCCTGCGGGGAGGCGGCTGTGCCCGACCTCCGCTGGCAGCGAGTGCAGTGACAGTAGCTCGCGCGGAGGAGCGGCTCGGTCACCTCGAAGCGAACGCCTCCGCAGAGACAGCCGCCGGTCAGCGGCTCGCTCAGTCGCTCCACCACCCGGGCGTCATCTCTGCATCGGTCGGATCGGTTCCGGCGCCGAACGCGAGGTATTCGATGCCGTCGGAACCCGCCTCCACGTTGCGCATGGTGTCCTTGTCGAAGCGGATGGCGTCCCACTCGCGGAGCTCGACGACCTCGTCGTCGACCTTGACGCGGCCGGAGCCGCGGACGACGACGTAGACCTCCTCCTGGGCCGAATGCTTGTGGCCGAAGGGCATACGGAACCCGGGATCGAGCTTCAGGATGCTGAGCCCTAGCGTCTCGCCGTCGAGGTCGGTGCGGCCGAACCGGGCATCCATCTCCTCGGGCATGCCGAAGTTCGGAGCCTGGTTCTCGACGTCTCTGAGGTTCTTCTTCGTGTAGCTGCTCATGACCAGATTCTGGTCCGAGCGGCCGTTCGGGAAACCTGAGACCTAGGAGTCGGAGTCGGGCGGTAGCGCGAGCGGCTCGTTCTCGAGGAAGACCTGCCCGAGCCGGTCGTTGACCTCGCTCAGGCCCTCCTTCGCCCATGTGATGCGCTCTTCGATCAGGCGCGCCTCCTCGCGGAGCCGCTCCTTTCGTACCCGGGCGTCGTCCTCGACCTGGCGGGAGGCGATGCGGGCGTCCTCCTCGATCGACTCGGCCTTGCGGCGGGCATCGGCGAAGATCTGCTCGACCGCCTTGTCGGCCTGCAGCTTCTGCTCGCGCAGATAGGCATCGGCCTCGGCCCTCGCCTCGCGGCGGATGTCCTCTGCCTCCTCACGTGCGAGCGTGACGATGTGCTGACCGGCCTTCTCCGCGGCGGTGAAGACTGCGGTGACGCGCGCGCCGATCCCCGAATCGTCCTCCGAAGCCTCGACCTCGGGGGTCGCCTCGACCTGCCCCTTCACTTCCTCTTTCAGGGGCGCCTCGGGCGGCGCTTCCTTCGCGTTCATCACGTCCGAGAGTATCGGCCGCTGCGGACGCCGACCTTTAGGCCGAACCGTTGCGAATACCGAGACGGTCGAGCTCGAGCCGCGCGAGCGAGTCGTACCGGCCCTCCTCGAGGTCCCTGAACGGCTGCGGGCTGACGGCGAGAAGCTTGTCGTAGGAGAAGTTGGAGACCGCGCGACGCGCCAGGAACTCGACGAGCAGCGGGTCGGCCGGCGCCAGCTTCAGCGCGCGGCGCACGGCGCGGGCGTCGTTCGTCCAGGCCCAGCGCAACGGGAGGTACAGGCCAAGCAGGGGCAGCGTGGGAATGAGGGCGATCGAAAGAGCCAGGAGGACGCTCAGGTTCTCGGTGGAGTCCCGGCTGTCCCGTCCGCTCACCTGGGCACTCCTCCCGGCCTCCTCGACCTGGTCGGCGACGGTGGAGACCTGGCCACCGACGAAGGGGATGCTCCCGAGTTTGCGGACGAGGCCGCCCGTTTCCTCGATCGCCACGCCGGCCGTTACGACGGTGTCCGAGAGCTCGCGGAGGTTTCTCACCTCGCGCCCTACGAGCAGCGCGAGCGCCACCCAGAGGACGACCCACACGATGGCGACGACGTCGAGGAGGCGGATCAGGCGCACGCCTGCAGTCGGGAACGCAAGGCCCACGCGGGATTCATACCCGCTCCGACCCACCCGGCGTTTCACCGGTTCTGGCGTGGGAACAACAGCTTTCGCGGAGGGCTAGCTTAGGGGGATACCGATGATCGCGTCCGAACAACGGAGAAATACCGATCTTCCGTCAGAAGAGGACGAACAGGCGGATTCCGGGCACTCTGCTCCGATCGACGAAGACGTCGAGGGAGAGCTCAACGCCGCGCTGCCTGAACCTCAGGAGAAGGAGCGCCCGCAGGAGTCGAGCTGAGGAGGCCACCGAGCACCGCGCCGAAGAGCGCATGGGCGGCCACCTCGTAGGCGAAGACGCGTCCGTTCCAGAAGAGCGACGGCCACTCTCCGCTGCGCCGGTCCTCGTGGACGCGGTCGACGAGGGCCATCGCAGGCCAGAGCGAGAGGCTCTCGGCCTGCGCCATGACGACGCCGCTCACGGGCCCGCGAGAACCGAGACGCTCGAAGATCGCACCGAAGAAGGCGCCGTTCGCGAGGTGGATCGCGATCGCCGCTTCCGGCCCGACGCGGACGAGGCCGCCGAGAAGCCGGCGGTCGGAATACCACGGAATGCCGAGGGCGCGCCCGAGCGCTGGCTCGGCTGCCGCCCAGAACCCCGCCGCGACGATTCCTGCCACCATTCCCCTCATCGTCCGGCGAGCATATCCTCACGCCTATGGCGGCCTTCACGCTGGATCAACGGCGAACGCTCACGCTGGCCGCGACCGTTCTCGGGTCGTCGCTCGCCTTTATCGACGCGACGGTGGTCTTCGTGGCACTACCGACGATCGCGGAGGATCTCGACCTCGGCCTGACCGGCCAGCAGTGGATCGTCCTCTCCTACTCGCTCGCTCTCGCATCGCTCTACCTCGTCGGCGGCGCTATCGGCGACCGCTACGGACGAAGGCCGACATTCATCGCGGGGGCCGCAGGCTTCGCAGTCGCCTCGGTCTTCGCCGGCTTCGCTCCGACGGGAGGTCTCCTCATCTTGGCGCGCGCGTTACAGGGGATCGCCGGCGCCTTCCTGACCACGAACTCCCTCGCGCTCCTGCGCGGTGTCTACGGCGACGGGGCCGGGCGCGCGATCGGCCTCTGGACGGCTTTCACGACCGTGGCCACGATCGCGGGGCCGCCCGTGGGCGGCGCGCTCGTCGAGTGGGTCTCGTGGCGCTGGATCTTCTTCATCAACCTCCCGCTCGCCGTGCTCACGGTCGTCCTCGCAAAAGTGGGCGAGTGCAACGAGCAGAAGATGCTGCGGGTGGGCCGGCTCGACATACCCGGCGCCACACTCGCGGCACTCGCCTTCGGGACGCTGACGTACGGCCTCGTCGAAGCGCCGGACAAGGGCTTCGGCCAGGTCTGGTGGGCGTTTGCGATCTCCGTGCCCGCATTCGTCGCGTTCTGCCTCGTCGAGGCCCGCTCGAAAAACGCGATGCTGCCCTTCGATCTCTTCAAGCGGCGCAACTTCGCGATGGCCAACCTGGAGACATTCCTCGTCTACGGCGCGCTCTACGCGCAGCTGATCTTCGTGCAGCTCTACCTGCAGTTCATCGGTTTCTCGCCTTTCGAGGCGGCGCTTCTCGGCATCCCCGGCAGCGTGATCATGATCGCCCTCGCCGCGCGCTTCGGGAAGCTCGCGGACGAGCACGGGCCGCGCCTCTACCTCACCGCAGGCCCGTTCCTCGTCGGCATCGGCATCCTGTTGATCCTGCCGGTGACGGAGAAGAGCGACTTCTGGACATGGGGCTTCGCGTCGATCGTCGTCTTCTCGCTCGGCTTGGCCATGCTCGTCGCTCCGATCACATCCACGGCCCTCAAGTCGGCACCGTCGGAATTCGCGGGGATCGCATCTGGAGTGAACTCGACGGTCTCGCGCCTGGGGAACCTGATTGCGGTCGCGACTATCGGCCTCCTCATTTCCCTCGTCTACCACTCACAGGTGAGCGTCGGCGACCCGCTGGCGAAGAATCAGGCCGATCAGACGCTCCGCGATGCGTCCATCGACGGGTTCCGGGTCGGGATGCTTGCCGCCGCCGGGCTCGCCTTCGCGGGAGCGGTGGTGGCCGCAATCGGGATTGTGAACCGCGAGGACGCGCCCGCCGAGGTCAGCGAACAGGCACCGGCGCCAGCCGGAAATTGAGGGCCGCCGCGCTCTCGCGCGCCTTGGCAACAGCCTCCTCCCTCGTCGCACCCGACTCGTAAAGGATTGCGAGCCGGTAGCTCTGGGCGTCGTTCGTGCCCTGGGCCGAGAGCGGCAGGCCCGGACGGGCGAGCACCTCGAGGTTGACCGCGGGATCGGGCACGGCATCGACGTACGCGTCCTCGAAGACGCGCATGACATAGCTGACCGCGACGCCGTCCGGAAGGCCCGTCTCCCACTTTGGATCGTCGCCGCAGGCGAGCTCGAAGAGCGCATCGTAGGTCGAGCGGCCGTGGAGTACCTGGACGAGCGGCGCGAACTGCGATGCGATCCGCCCGTTCACCTCGATGATCTGGACGGGACCGTCCTCCGGGACGAAGAACTCGACGTTGAAGAAGCCGCCCTCGAAGCCGAGCGCCGGAAGGATCCGGCCGGCGATGTCGGAGAGCTCGGCCTGCCTCTTCTCCGAGAGCCGCGAGGGATACTCGAAGCGCTCGAAGCTGAACGTCCCCTCGTACTTGACGGAATCGGTGACTCCGATGGTCACGACCGAGTCCCCGTGGACGTAGCCCTCGAGCGTGACCTCGGCTCCGGAGAGAAGCTCTTCGCCGATGAATCCGTGCGCCGAGGGCGGGTCGCCCCCCGCGAGCGCCGCGATCTCGGCGTAACGGTTCGTGTAGCGGTCGGCCTCGTGGAGCTTCGACAGCTCGGAGAGGTCGTCGATCCGGTAGGCGTTCTGCGAGAGCCGGCCCACGACGGGCTTGGCGAAGAAGGGCGGGTCGCACGGGACGTCGCCGTTGAGGAGACAGAACTTCGGCGTCGAGTCGGGGGCGACGAGTCTCTGCACGTCGCGCGAGGTCGGCTTGTGCTGGAGCGCGAGAAGAGACTGCGGCGTCGGACTCGGCAGCCCACGGCGCTCGGCGAGGATCGCGGAGAGGAGTGCAGACAGGTCTTTCGTGCCGATGACCGCGTCGGCGGGAAGCGCCTCGGCGTGCTCGAGGAACGGCCCCGGGTCGAATGTGTCGAGCTGGTCGAGGTCGGAGCCCTCGTACCGAACGCGGTATCGGTCCTCCAGCCCCGCAGCGCGGATGGCGACAAGATCCCGCTCCTGCGGGCAGAGGACGAGGATGTCTCTCATGCGCGCGACCCGCGCCTCGGCGCGAAGCGGGAATCGTACCGGCA
This sequence comes from Gaiellaceae bacterium, assembly GCA_035296905.1. Classification (GTDB taxonomy): domain Bacteria; phylum Actinomycetota; class Thermoleophilia; order Gaiellales; family Gaiellaceae; genus DATEOR01. Next base: position 65,775 of record DATHAA010000062.1, on the reverse strand, counting down.
TGGCTCTAAAGTAGGCGCGTGCTCACGGCCCGCACCGACGTCGTCGGCAGCCTGCTGCGTCCGGCCTTCCTGCTCGAGGCCCGGGAGCAGCTCGCCGCGGGCAGGATCGCTGAGGAACGCTTCGCGGAGGTGGAGGACGCGGCCGTAGACGAGGCGCTCGCCCTGCAGGCGGAGGCCGGGCTCGACGTCGTCACGGACGGAGAGATGCGCCGCCTCTCGTTTCAGAGCCAGCTCCCCGCCGCCGTCGACGGCTTCGGAGACTGGGACCTCGACGCCTTTCTCTGGGGCGAGTGGCGAAGCGACGAGCTCGGCGAGATGACCGTCGAGCGTCCGCCCCTGGCCGTGACGGGGAAGCTTCAACGGAGGCGCTTTCTCTCGGCGGCGGAGTTCACGTATGCACGGGATCGGATCGACCGTGTGCTGAAGGTAACGCTGCCCAGCCCGTCCCTATTCGCGAACTTCTGGAACCCGGATCGCCCGCCGGAGGCCTACGCGACCCTGGAGGACTACCTCGGTGACGTGGCGGAGATCCTGCGCGAGGAGGTCGACGAGCTCGTGCGGCTCGGCGCGCGCTACATCCAGCTCGACGCGCCGCACTACCCGCTCTTCCTCGATCCGGGCTATCGCGACTTCTACGAGAGCCGCGGGTGGCCGGCCGGCCGCTGGCTCGACCTCGGGCTCGAGCTCGACAACCTCGTCATCGGCGACCATCCGGGCGTGACGTTCGGGATGCACCTCTGCCGCGGGAACCAGGCGAGCCGCTGGCTCGTCTCCGGCGGCTACGACTGGATCGCGGCGCGGCTCTTCCCGCGGGTGAAGGCGGAGCGGATCCTGCTCGAATACGACGACGAGCGCTCGGGCTCCTTCGAGCCGCTCGCCGAGGTGCCGGAGGACAAGGTCGTCGTCCTCGGCCTGGTGACGACGAAGAGCGGCCGGCGGGAGACCGTGGACGGGCTCGTTGCGCGCGTACGCGAAGCCGCCGCCTTCATGCCCCTCGAGCGGCTGGCAATCTCGCCGCAATGCGGCTTCGCCACGTCAATCCTCGGCAATGCGCTCTCGGAGGAGGACGAGCGGGCCAAGCTCGCCACCCTCGTGCAGGCCGCCGAGCTGGTCTGGTCGGCGTGACGGTCGTCCTCCAGGGAAGCGGTCTGACACTGGCCGACGTGGTGCGGGTCGCCCGCGAGGGCGAGCCCGTCGAGCTCGCACCCGACGCGGTCGAGCGCATGCGCGAGACGCGGGCGCTCGTGGAGCGGGTCGTCGAGCGCGGAGACGAGGTCTACGGCGTCACCACGGGGGTCGGCGCCCGCAAGAAGCTCCGCGTCCCTCTCGACGAGATCCCAGCCTTCAACCGGCGGCTGATCGAGAATCACCGCATCGGCACGGGTCCGGACGCACCGCCGGAGGTCGTCCGCGCGGCGATGCTCAGGCACGCGAACATGCTCGCGAAGGGGACGTCAGGCGTGCGGCCCGAGATCGCGGAGCGGATCCTGCACGCGCTGAACGAGGACGAGAGGCCACGCGTCCGCATGCTCGGGTCGATCGGCCAGGGAGACCTCGCTCCGATGGCAGACCTCGCAGCGGGGCTCTTCGAGGAGGTCGAGCTCCTGGCCAAGGAGGGCATCGCGCTGATCAACTCCAACGCATTCTCGACCGGGCTGGCGTCGCTTGCGGTGGCCGACGCCGAGCGCCTGGTCGACACGCTCGACGTCACGGGCGCGCTCGATCTGGAGGCCTTCGCCGCGAACCTGACCATGCTCCACCCCGCCATCGTTGAGGTGCGGCCCTATCCCGGGCTCTCCACAGCGCTCGAGCGACTGCGCGCCCTCCTCGAAGGGAGCTACCTGTGGGAGCAGGGCACCGCGCGGAACCTGCAGGACCCGCTGACGTTCCGCTGCCTGCCCCAGATCCACGGAGCCACCCGCGACGCCCTCGAGTTTACGAAGAGACAGCTGGAGATCGAGCTCAATGCCTCGCAGGAAAATCCGCTGATCATCCCGGACGAGGACCGCATCGTCTCGGTCGCGAACTTCGACGTCCTCCCTCTCGCCGCCGCGCTGGACTTCCTCCGGGTCGCGCTCGCCCCCACGCTCACGAGCGCGTGCGAGCGGATGCTCAAGCTTCTCCAGGGGCCGCTCACAGGCCTCCCGGACTCCCTCGCCCCGCGGCAGGGTCTTGTGGAGAACTCCCTCGGCGAGCTCGGCGTCGCCGCGCAGGCGCTCACCGCGGAGGCGCGCCTCCTCGCACAGCCCGTCTCCTACGAGGTCGTCACCTCGACTCACGCCGAGGGAATCGAGGACCGAATGACGATGGCGCCGCTGGGGGCCCGGCGCCTTGCGGAGATGGTCGATCTCGGAGAGCGCCTCGCCGCGATCGGGCTGACCATCGCCGCTCAGGCGATCGACCTACGGAGACCGTCCGCGATGGGAGCCGGCACGAAGCGCGCCTACGACCTCGTCCGCGAGCGCGTCCCGTTCATGGGCGAGGGCGACCCGCTCCCGGCGGACCTGGAGCCGCTGCGGGACCTCATCGTGGCGGGCGCTTTCGCTGCCTGACTAAACTCGGGGCATGGCCGGAGCTGGACTTCTCGAGCGGCTCCAGCAGGGGCACGTCATCTGCGCCGAGGGCTATCTCTTCGAGCTCGAGCGGCGCGGGTACATCCAAGCGGGCGCGTTCGTCCCCGAGGCCGTGCTCGACCACCCGGAGAAGGTCTCCGAGCTCCATCGCGAGTTCGTCGACGCAGGCTCCGACGTCGTCGAGGCGTTCACCTACTACGCGCACCGCGAGAAGATGCGCGTCGTCGGCAAGGAAGGCCTCCTCGAGGAGCTGAACCGAAACGCGCTCGCGCTGGCGAAGGAGGTCGCCGACGAGACCGGCACCCTCTTCGCGGGCGACATCTGCAACACGAACGTCTTCGACCCCGAAGACCCGGAGTCCAGGAAGGCCGTCCAGGCGATGTTCGACGAGCAGGTCGCGTGGGCCGCCGAGGCGGGCGTCGACTTCGTCATCGCCGAGACCTACTCCTACGCCCAAGAAGCACGGATGGCGCTCGAGACGATCAAGGCGGCCGGCCTGCCCGCGGTCGTGACCATGTGCATCCACCAGGATCCGATGACCCGCGACGGCATGACTGCTGCAGACGCCTGCGCGATGCTCGAACAGGCGGGCGCCGACGTCGTGGGCCTGAACTGCATCCGCGGCCTCCAGACGACGATGGAGCTTCTCCCGAGCATTCGCAAGCGGGTCTCCGGCTATGTGGCCGCGCTGCCGGTCCCGTACCACACGACCGCCGAGATGCCGACCCTCCAGAGCCTTCGCCACCCCCGCCACGACGGCATGCTCTTCCCCACCGCGCTCGAGCCCTTCGAGTCGACACGCTTCGAGGTCGCCGAGTTCGCGCTGGCAGCGGACGAGCTCGGTATTCAGTACCTCGGCCTCTGTTGCGGCAACGCGTCCTACCTGACGCGCTCGCTCGCCGAGGCGCTCGGGCGCACCCCGCCGGCCAGCCGCTACTCGCCAGATATGTCCAAGCACGCGTACTACGGGACCGATCCGCTCTTGAAGCCGACCAATCTCGACTTCGCCGACCAGCTGTAACGCAGCGCGCGTGATCCTGGTCCTCATCGACTGCGACCCGGGACAGGACGACGCGCTTGCGCTCCTCCTGGCGCTAGGGAGCCCCGAGCTCGACGTCGTCGGCGTGACCGCGGTAGCCGGAAACCAGACGCTCGACAAGACGACGGCCAACGCGCTCCGCGTCCTCGAGCTCGCGGGCCGGACGGACATCCCTGTCGCCGCAGGTGCGGACGGGCCCCTCGCAGGTGCGCTTGTCGTGGCGGCCGATGCCCACGGAGAGACCGGGCTCGACGGCGTCGACCTCCCGCCTCCGAGCGCCGAGCCCGTTTCCGAGGACGCAAAGGACTTCCTCGCGGCGAGGCTCGAAGCCTCCGAACGGCCCGTCACTCTGGTCGCGCTCGGCCCGCTCACGAACGTGGCGCTCCTTCTCGAGGCGCACCCCGAGGCGGCGTCGAAGATCGAGCGCATCGTGCTCATGGGAGGCGCAATCCAGGAGGGCAATCAGACGCCGTCGGCCGAGTTCAACATCTGGATCGACCCAGAGGCTGCGGCCCACGTCTTCGAGAGCGGGCTCGACGTGACGATGGTCGGCCTCGACGTGACGAACAAGGCCGTCCTCTCGAACGCCGACGCCGCGAGCCTCCGTGGCGGCGGGCCGGTCGCCGAGGCCGCTGCTGACATGGTCGACTTCTATCTCGGCTTCTACAACGAGGCCTACGACCACGGCGGCGCGCCGATCCACGACGCTGTGGCACTCGCACACGCCTTCCGCCCCGATCTCCTCGCCATGGAGAGGCGGCACGTCGAAGTGGACACCTCCGAAGGGATCTGCCGCGGCCGAACGGTGGTCGACATGCGTCGCCGCACGTCGGGCCCCGAGCCCAACGCGCACGTGGCCGTGGACATCGACGCCGACGGTTTCCGGAGCCTTCTCCTGGAGCGCCTGCGCGCCTTCTCGCCAACTTCGCCGGAAGCCTCCCGTCTGACTTCCTGAGAGGGAAGACCCCGTTGCTAAAGGCCCTGGGATGAGCTATAAGCGGGCGTTCCGGGCGAAACCGAAGGCCGCACCCTGGCGGAAGGAGAGAGGCCGTAATGGATGACACCCAGCGTCGCGTAGACGCCATCCGTAACGAACGCAGCGAGCTCGAAAACCACATCATCGACGAGTACTCCGCGGGCAAGATCACGCGGCGGGAGTTCGTGCGCCGCGGCACCGTCGTCGGCATGTCCATACCGCTTGTCTCGTTTCTCGCAGCAGCGTGCGGAGGCGGAGACGGCGGCGAGACGACGGGCGCGGGGACGACGCCGACGGCCACCGGCGAGATTCAGGCCGGCGGCGCCGTCCGCGTCGCGCTCATTCAGCCGACAACAGAGCCGAACCCGCTTCTCGTGCAGGACGAGGGCGGCGCAGGTCTTCTCGGCTCGACGGGCGAGTTCCTCTCCTTCTCGAACGCCGAGCTCGAGCTCGAACCCCGCATTGCAGAGAGCTGGGAGCCGAACGAGGACGGCACCGTCTGGACATTCAAGATCCGCCAGGGCGTCAAGTTTCACAGCGGCGCGACGCTCGTCGCCGACGACGTCAAGACCACCTTCGACAAGCTGATCAACCCGGACGGCGGCTCCGCCAATGCGCAGTCCGCGCTCGGCGGCGTGCTTTCGCCCGGCGGGATCGAAGCCCCGGACGACTCGACGGTCGTCTTCAACCTCGACGCAGCGAACGGCAACTTCCCCACCCTCGTCAGCTCCGCCAACTACAACGCGATCATCATCCCGGCGGATCTCGACCCCGCCGACTGGGGCAAGACCTTCGAGGGCACCGGCCCGTTCAAGATGGAGAGCTTCTCACCAAAGGTCGGCGCGAAGTTCGTGCGCAACGACGCCTACTGGGGCACGAAGGCCAATCCGGACTCGATGGAGCTCAAGTTCTACGACGAAGAGGGCCCGATGATCGTTGCCCTCCAGGGCGGCGAGGTCGACTTCGTCGAGCACTTCTCCGTCTCGGGTGGCAAGGCGCTTCTGGACGACCCGAACGTGAACGTCATCGCCGTTAAGGCGGCGACGCACCGCCAGCTCCACATGCGCACAGACAAGGAGCCCTTCACGGACAAGCGTGTCCGCCAGGCGATCGCGCTCTCGATCGACCGCCAGGCGCTCGTGGACGGTCTTTGGGAGGGCCAGGCGGACGTCGGCAACGACAGTCCGTTCGCGCCGCTCTATCCCTCCACCGACACGAGCGTGGCCCAGCGGGAGCAGGACCTCGAGCAGGCGAAGCAGCTTCTCTCGGACGCCGGCATGACCAGCTTCTCGGTCGACCTGAGCACGTGGAACGGCTTCGAGATCCCCGACCTCGCGCAGCTCGTGAAGCAGTACGCGTCGCAGATCGGAGTCACGATCAACCTGAAGATCACGGATGCCGGCACGTACTACGGCGACGGCGTCTTCGGCAAGTCGACCTGGCTCGACTCCGTCATGGGCATCACCGACTACGGTCACCGGCCGGTTCCGAACGTCTATCTCACCGCTCCGCTCTCCGGCGACCCCAAAGTGGGCGTCTGGAACTCGGCACACTTCAAGAACGACCAGTACGACAGCCTCGTGAAGCAGTACGTCGCTGCGCTCGACATCGACTCACAGAAGGGCGTCGCGAAGCAGATCGAAGAGCTGCTCCTCGACGAGACGCCGATCGTCTTCCCGTACTTCTACTACTTCTTGAGTGCGTCGAAGAAGAACCTGCTCAACACGGTGTCGGCTGCGACTGGACAGTTCGACCTCTCGAAGGCCGGCTTCACCACCTGAGCCACGACGATCACGGCGGCCGGGGCTTTGGCTCCGGCCGCCTAATCCTTAGTCTGTAGTGGTCCGATGGCGCGTTTCCTCCTCACCAGGCTCGGGCTCGCGGCCATCACGCTGTTCCTTCTCAGCGTGTTCGTCTTCGTGGGGGCGAACCTGCTGCCCGGCAACGTCGCCCGCCGTAAGCTCGGTAACCTCGCCGACCAGTCGGCGGTCGACCAACTGAATCACCAGCTCGGCACGGACAAGCCGATCCTCGTCCAATACTGGAACTGGATCTCCGGCCTCTTGCACGGAGATCTCGGGACGTCGCTGTCCTACAACCTCCCCGTCAACGAGCTGATCGGGCCCGCGCTCACCCACTCTGTGAAGCTCGCCGCGTTCGCCTTCGTGATGGTCGTGCCGCTCGCGATCCTCGGGGGGATCCTCGCAGCGCTCAAGCGCGACAAGCTCACCGACCGGCTGATCACCATCGGCGGGCTCTCACTCACCGTCGTTCCGGAGTTCGTGACGGGAATCATGCTGATCCTCGTCTTCGGCCTCTGGCTCGACCTCTTCCCCGTGAGCGCGAATGCGCCCGACGGCGCGAGCTTCCTCACGGAGCTCAAGTACCTCTTCCTCCCCGCTCTCACACTGGTGATCGTTCTATTCGGCTACATCGCACGCATTACCCGGGCGGGCACGATCGAGGCTCTCGACGCCGACTACACTCGCACCGCCGCACTCAAGGGCCTCCCGCGGCGCGTGGTCATCCGGCGCCATGTCCTTCGGAACTCGCTACTGCCGACGATCGCCGTCGTCGCGACCCAGACCGGCTACCTGATCGGCGGCCTCGTTGTCATCGAAACGCTCTTCAACTATCCGGGCATGGGCAGGCTCATCTTCACGGCCGCGAACGACAAGGACTTCCCGCTCCTCGCCAGCAGCGTCCTCCTGGTGGGCATCGTCTTCCTCGTCGCCACCTTGCTCGCTGACATCGCCTACTCCCTCCTCAATCCGCGCATCCGCTACGCCACTGCCGAATGACGACGATCGACGAACAGGCCGCCCCGATTGCAATCCCGATTCGCCCGGACGAGACCAAGGTGGAGCGCCACGAGCGCTTGCATCTCCTCGTCCGCTCGCCGACGTTCCTGCTGGGCTGCATCCTCGCGGGCATCTGGGTCATCTGCGCGATCTTCGGCTACCTGATTGCGCCCCACGATCCCGTAGCACCCGACATCCTCAGCAAGTTCGAGCCGCCCTCCGGGGAGCATTTGTTCGGAACGGACAAGCTCGGCCAGGACGTTCTCTCGCGTGTGATCGTCGGCGCCCGCGCAGTCCTCGTCGTCGCCCCGCTCGCGACGATCATCGGAACGGTCCTCGGCACGACGATCGGGCTCGTGACCGGCTATTACCGGGGCTTTGTGGACGAAGCGGTGATGCGCCTCGTCGATGCCATTCTTGCGGTTCCCCTCATCATCACGGCGCTCGTGGCGATCACCGCACTGACATCCGTCGGCCAGTCGTCGTCGAAGATCCCCCTGATTCTCGTGATCGGCTTCGTCTTCACACCGATCATCGCGAAGACGGTACGCGCTGCGGTGCTCGGCGAGGCGCAGCTCGAATACGTCCAGGCGGCACGTCTACGCAACGAGCGGGGCCCGTACGTCATGTTCGCCGAGATCCTCCCGAACGTGACCGGGCCGATCATCGTCGAGTTCACCGTCCGGCTCGGCTACGCCATCTTCACCGTCGCCACGCTTGCGTTCCTCGGCTTCGCCGCCGACCCGTCCGTCCCCGACTGGGGGCAGGACATCTCGGCCCATTACCAGAGCATCAGCGCCGGCTACTGGTGGCCCGTGCTTTTCCCGTCGCTCGCCATAGCGACGCTCATCATCGGCATCAACCTGATCGCTGATGCGATCGCGCAGCTCTACGAGCGATGAACGACGCGGCGATCCAGCTTCAGGACCTCGAGATCGCTTACCGCGTGCGCGGTGTCGACCGGCGCGTGTTGCGCGGCGTTTCCTTCGAGATCGGGCAGGGAGAGTCGTACGGGCTCGTCGGGGAATCCGGCTGCGGGAAGACGACGGCGGCGTTCGCGATCATGCGGTACCTCCCGCGTAACGCGAAGACCCTCAACGGATCGATCCGCCTGAACGGCGAGGACATGCTCGGAATGAGCGGCGCCCACGTGCGCCGGCTGCACGCCACGACGCTCTCGATGGTCTACCAGAACCCAGCCTCGGCGCTGAACCCCTCCATCCGTGTCGGGCCGCAGCTCACCGAGGTCTTCCAGCTCCTCGGCGTCGAGAAGGATGAAGCGCTGCACCAGAGCGAGGCGATGCTGCACAAGGTGCAGATCTCGGACCCGACGAGAGTCATGCGCCGCTATCCGCACCAGCTCTCAGGAGGCATGCAGCAGCGCGTGGTCATCGCAATGGCCCTGGCGAAGAACCCGACGCTCCTCATCCTCGACGAGCCAACGACCGGGCTCGACGCGACCGTGGAGGCCGAAGTGCTCGACCTCATCGCCGCGCTCCGTCAGGAGTTCGGAACGAGCGTCCTCTTCATCAGCCACAACCTGGCCGTGATCGCGAAGATGTGCGAGCGAGTCGGCGTCCTCTACGCGGGCCGCCTGGTCGAGCAAGGCCCCGCCCAGGAGGTCTTTCACGACCCACGCCACCCGTACACCGTCGGGCTCCTCCGTTCGATCCCGCGCGGCGGCGTGCGCAAGGACGAGGCCGCGCTGGACACCATTCCGGGCTTCCTTCCCCGCCTCGGCGCGACGCTTCCCGGCTGCGTCTTCGAGCCCCGTTGCGGTCTGGCGAAGGAGATCTGCCGGGAGCAGGAGCCCGACCTCATCCCCCTCGGAAACGGACACGCGAGCCGGTGCCACTTCCACGACCGCGCACAGGACCTCCCAAGGGTCGCGCCCGCGCGTCTGCCCGCGACGCACGTCCCGAAGGGGAAGCCGCTGCTCGAGGTCGTGAACGGTTCGAAGACCTTCAAGCAGGAGGGCCAGGAGTTGCAGGCCCTCGTCGACGTCTCGGTGGTCGTTCGCCCCGGCGAGGTCCTCGGGCTCGTCGGCGAATCGGGGAGCGGGAAGACCACGCTCGCGCGTCTCCTTCTCGGCCTCACCTCCCCGGATGAAGGCGCGACTCTCTTCATGGACGGGGAAGAGCTTGCGGGCAAGGTCGAGAAGCGCAGCAAAGAGCAGGTGCGCTCGCTCCAGATCGTCTTCCAGAACCCGGATGGGGCGCTCAACCGCCGCCACTCGGTGCGCCGAATCGTGGGACGCGCGCTCTACAAACTCCTCGGGCTGAAAGGGCGGAGCAAAGAAGCCCGGGCCACCGAGCTCGCCGAGTCGGTGCGCTTCGACCAGGCGCTCCTTGGAGCCAAGCCTGCGCAGCTGTCCGGCGGCCTCAAGCAGCGCGTCGCGATCGCGCGCGCCTTCGCCGGCGACCCGCGGATCGTCCTCTGCGACGAGCCGACGTCGGCGCTAGACGTGTCGGTACAGGCCGCAATCCTCAACCTCCTCGTCGAACTGCAGACGCAGAAGGGCGTGAGCTACGTCTTCATCTCACACGATCTCGGCGTCGTCCGCTACATCTCCGACCGGATCGCGGTCATGTACCTCGGCCGCCTGCAGGAGGTCGGCGACGCGGCGACCGTCTTCGGCGGTCCGCACCATCCCTACACGGAGGCACTCCTGTCGGCCGTGCCCACCCTCGAGGGCGAGGAGCGGACGCGGATTCGTCTCGAGGGCGAGATCCCGAGTGCGGCCAATCCACCCTCCGGCTGCGTCTTCCACACGCGCTGCCCACGATTCCTCGGCGAGATCTGCGTCCAGGAGGAGCCGCCGCTCGCCGAGGTCGAGCCCGGGCACCTCATGCGCTGCCACATCCCCGTCGAAGACCTTCGCCGGCTTCAGGCCGAGGCGTCGCGGGCCGCTCAGGCGAAGACGACGACCTGACGGACGACGTCGCCGGCCCTCAGCCGGTCGAACGCATCCGGAAGGTCGGCGAGCGGCAGCTTGCGGCTGACGAGCCGGTCGAGGTCGAGCTCGCCGGAGTGGTAGAGGTCGACGAGGCGTGGCACGTCCTCCTGGATACGCGCCGAGCCGAGGAAAGTTCCCTTGAGCGTCTTCTCGGACATGAACTGCCATGGGTCGATCGTGAGGCTGCTTCCCCGCGGCATGATCCCGACCACCACGACGGTGCCGCCCGCGCGCGTCGCCTTCCAGGCCTCCTGGATCGCCTGCTCCGACCCGATCGCCTCGAACGCGTAGTCAGGGCCGCCGCCAGTGAGATCTCTGACCTCCGCGACCGCGTCCATGCCTTCCCCCGCCTGCACGACATCGGTCGCACCCAGCTCCCTGGCGAGCTCGAGCTTCTCCGACCGGGTGTCGACGGCGACGATACGGCTCGCTCCGGCGAGGCGCGCTCCCTGGACGACGTTTGCGCCCACCCCGCCGCAGCCCCACACCGCGACCGTGGCGCCTTCCTCTACCCCGGCCGTGTTGGCCACCGCGCCGTGGCCGGTGAGCACGGAGCAGCCGACGAGCGCCGCCGAGTCGAGTCGGACGTCGTCCCGGATCTTGACCGCGGCGGACTCGGGCACAACCGCATGGCCGGCAAAGGAGGAGATGGAGTTGAAGTGGTGCAGCGTCGTCCCGTTCAGGCTCAGGCGGCTTGTGCCATCGGCGAGCGTCCCCTCGGCCGCCATACGGGCGCCGAGCGAGCAGAAGTTGCGGCGGCCCCGGCGGCACTCCGCGCACTCGCCGCACGAGGGGACGAGCGCGAGCACGACGTGGTCGCCCGGCTCGAGGGACTGCACGCCCGGTCCAGTCTCTTCGACGACCCCCGCCGCCTCGTGTCCAAGGACGAGCGGAAGCGGCTCGGGCAGGTGGCCGTCCACGACGTGCAGGTCGCTGTGGCAGACGCCGCAGGCCGCAATCCGGACCAGCACCTCGCCCTCCTTCGGCGGCGCGAGGTCGACATCGAGGACCTCGACGGGACTTCCGGGCTCCCAGAGAACGGCCGCTTGCGTCTTCATGGCGCGAGCGTAGCCGTAGAATCGGCGCGTGCGCGCGGCGGTGCTCAGAGAAATCGGGGAGGCCTTCAGCGTCGAGGACGTTGAGCTGGCGCCGCCCGGCCCCGGCGAGGTCGAGGTGCGGCTCGCCGCGAGCGGCGTCTGCCACAGCGACTGGAACGTCGTCACGGGGGGGACCGCGAACCCCCTCCCCGCTGTGCTCGGCCACGAAGGGGCCGGCGTCGTCGAGTCGGTCGGCGACGGCGTCGACTCCGTCTCCGAGCGAAACCACGTCATTCTGTCCTGGCTGCCCGCCTGCGGACGCTGCTACTACTGCTCGCGCGGCCGCCAGGTCCTTTGTGACGTGGCCATGGAGGACATGTTCCGCGGCACATTGCCAGGCGGAGCCCTGCGGCTCTCCCAGAACGGCGGCCCGCTCTACCACTACTCTTACCTTTCGGCATTCGCGGAGCGCTGCATCGTCCCGGAGGGATGCTGCGTTGGCATCCGTGACGACGCGCCGCTCGAGATCGCCGCGCTCGTCGGCTGCGCCGTGATGACGGGCTACGGCGCCGCCGTCACCCGCGCAGGCGTGAAGGCCGGAAGCTCGATCGCGATCTTCGGGGCGGGAGGAGTCGGGCTCTCGGCGATCATGGGCGCACGGCTTGCGGGCGCTGCGGTGATTGCCGCCGTCGATCCGTTCCCCTTCAGACGCGAGACCGCCCTCGAGCTGGGCGCGACACAAGCGCTCGACCCCGGCTCGGACGACGTGCCGGCCGCCCTTCGCGAACTGACCGACGGCCGCGGCGCGGACGCAGCGATCGACTCGGCTGGGGCGCCCGGTGTCCTCGCGCAGGCCTATGCCGCCGTACGGCGCGGAGGCACCGTGGTCGCGGTCGGCCTCCCGCCGGAGGGCCTCAGCGCGGAGCTGCCCGCCTCCGATCTCGCGCGCGAGGAGAAGGTCGTCACCGGCAGCTTCTACGGCTCGTGCAGCCCCCAGGTCGATCTGCCGAAGGTGCTCGACCTCTACATGGACGGGCTCCTCCCGCTCGATCGGCTCGTCAGCCGCGCCTACCCGCTGGAGGAGATCAACGACGCCTTCGCCGCGATGAACGCCGGAGAGGTCGCGCGGGCGGTGATTCGCCCCTGAGCCGGACCCTCATCGGCGAGGGCTTCGCCGGCAGCGGCCCGAACGCAGCCCACATCAACACGGTGCTGGGATCGCGGGAGGGTCCAGTCGGGACGGCCTGGGCGACCGCGCTCGCCACCCCGCGTGCCGGCCACGCATCGTTCGTCGTGGTCGCGCGCCCGAACATGCCGGTGAAGCCGCCCACGCTATTCGTGAACAAGGCCGAGATCCGCGAGGAGACGCACGGATTCCTCCACTGGGGAGCCGCCCAGGCCGCCGTGGCCCAGGGTGTCTTGGATGCGGTGGCGGACGAGACGATCGCGCAGGGTGAGGTCGACGACCTGGTGCTGATCGCGGCGGTCTGGGTCGACTGGGCGGCGAACGACGAGGAAAGGGTCTTCGCCAACAACCTCGAGGCGACTCAGACGGCGCTCGCGTCCGCAGCAGAGGGCCGGCCCCGGCTCGAGGAGCTCCTCGCGATCCGCGGCGAGCCGGAGAACCCCTTCTTCCGCCGCGCGTGAAGATCGAGCGCGTTCGCCTCGAGCGCCGCTCGATCGAGCTCGACCCTCCCTTCCACGCGGCCTGGGACCCGGAGCCGCGACGGTCATTCGAGGCCACGCTCGTTCTCGTGGAGACGGACGAGGGCCTCACCGGCATCGGGTCGGGCGACACGATGGACGGCTTCGAGCGCTACAAGCACCTCTTCGTCGGCCAGGATCCGCTCGCGATCGAGCGCCATGTGGCCGTCCTCGAGACCATCACGTTCCACGCGGGCCGCTACTGGCCGCTGGAGGCGGCGCTCTGGGATCTCGCCGGGAAGGCCGCGGACAAGACCGTCGCCGAGCTCTTGGGTGGACAGCTCGACCGCATCGCGGCCTACGCCTCGACCGGAGAGCAACGCTCACCGGCCGAGCGCGCCGAGTCCGCCTTACGCCTCCGGGAGGAGGGCTTCAAGGCGCTGAAGCTTCGGATCGATCGGACAAGGCTCGACGAGGGGCTGGCCGCGGTGGAGGCGGTTCGCGTGGCCGTGGGCGATTCCATGGAGATCATGGTCGATCTGAACCAGGGCTGGAGGATGCCGGGCGACATCGGGCCCGCACTCGACTTCGCGACAGTCGCCTCGGCGGCTGCGCGACTCCGCGAGCTGGACGTGTTCTGGCTCGAGGAGCCGCTCCCGCGCGAGGACGTGAGCGGCTACGCCTCCCTGCGGCAGGACACCAAACTTCGCATCGCCGGCGCGGAGATGGCGCGAACGCCCAGGGACCTCGAGGCCTTCGAAGCGGCCGACGCACTCGACGTCTACCAGCCCGACGCCGTGCTCTCTCTCGGTCTCCTGCACGAGCGTGAGCTTGCCGAGCGCGTTACGGCGCGCGGTCACTTCTTCACACCGCACACGTGGACGAACGGCATCGGCCTCCTCGCCAACCTCCACCTCACCGCCGGGGTCGGCGGCGGTCCGTTTCTCGAGTTCCCGTACGACCCACCCGGTTGGACGCCCGAGAGGCGGGACTTCATGCTTGCGGAGCCCGTCCGCGTCGACTCGGACGGTTTCGTCACAGTTTCCGACCGCCCCGGACTGGGGTTCGAGCTTGCCGATGACCTCCTTTGACGTCCACCAACACCTGTGGCCCGAGCAGCTCGTCGCAGCGCTGCGCAGGCGGAGCCGGGCCCCGCAGATAGATGCCGACGAGCTCATCCTCGGCGAGGGGACGTTCGAGGCCGGGCTGGAGGCGCATACGCTGGAGGCACGGGTGGGGCTCCTCGACGACGTCGGCATCGACACAGCAGTCGTCTCGCTCCAGCCGACGCTCGCGTGCGACGGGATTCCCGAACTCGTCGACGCCTACCACGAGGGCATCCTCGAGCTCGTAGCAGCCGCCAACGGCCGCCTGCAGGCGTTCGCGGTCGCCGAGTGCCGGGACGGGTTCGCGGGCGCCTGCGTTCCCGCCCCCGCGCTGGTCGCAGGGATCGGCAAGCTGGCAGACGAGCTCGTCACCGCAGGCCAGACGCTCTTCGTCCACCCCGGTCCGGTGCCGCGGCCGCCGGCAGACGCGCCCGCCTGGTGGTCGGCGCTCGTCGACTATCCAGCGCAGATGCAGGCCGCCTACGCGGCCTGGCTGACGCACGGGAGCCCGGAGCTCCCGGTCGTCTTCGCCTTTCTCGCCGGAGGTGCCCCGTTCCAGCTCGAACGGCTCCGCGCACGCGGCGGCGAAGTCCCGGAGATGGCGGTCTCCTTCGACACGGCCAGCTACGGGCCGCTTGCGCTCCGGCTCACGGGCGAAGCGTGCGGGTCGGGCTGCCTCGTCTTCGGGAGCGACGCCCCCGTGATGGATGCGCACGCGGCAGTCGCGGCCGTCGAGGCGGCCGGGGTTGCCGACGAGGCGCTCCGCACGAACGCGGCGCGACTCTTCGCATGACGCCGACTCCGCTCGAGGAGGCCACGCTCGCAGGCAGGCGGCTGTTCCTGAAGCGCGAGGACGTGCACCCGCTCGGCGCGTTCAAGTGGCGCGGTGCGCTGCCCGTGCTCGAGCGCTATGCGGCCGACGGTGCCCGCGCCGTCGTGACTGCTTCGACCGGAAACCATGGGGCAGCGACGGCATGGACCGCGAGGCGCGTCGGCCTCGACGCGATCGTGTACGCACCGACAACGGCCAGCTCGGCGAAGCTCGCCCTCATAGGAAATGACCGAGTCGAGATCCGGCAGACTGGAGCCGACCTCCACGAGGCCAAGGAGGAGGCGCGCGCTCACGCGTCACAGGAGGGCCTTCCGTTCTTCGAGGATGGCGCGGAGCCCGCTCAGTACGAGGGGTATGCCGCGATCGCAGACGAGATCCTCGCTCTGGCCCCGGAGCCGCCTGCGGCGATCCTCGTCCCGCTCGGAAACGGCGCGCTCCTCGGCGGGATCGGGCTCGCGACCTCCCGCACTGCGCCGGAAGTCGAGCGAGTCGGCGTCGCTGCAAAGCAGGCGCCGGTCATGGTCGATTCCTGGAATGCCGGGGAGCCCGTCCGCAGCGAGCGGTCGGCGACCTTTGCAGACGGCCTTGCGGTTCGGGTCGCCATTCCCCTCGCCGTCGAGGTCCTCGGCGAAGTGGCGACGCGGATGGTAACCGTCTCGGAACGCCGCATCGCAGAGGCCGTCGGCGAGTACGCGTCGGCCGGCGTTCGGGCCGAAGGTGCCGCGGGGGCAGCTCTCGCCGCCGTGCCAGACCTGGACGACCTCGGCGACCCGCTGGTTCTCGTCGTCACCGGCCGAAACATCGATGACGAGCTCTTCATGCAGGCCTGCGAGCACCCCGATTCCTTCCCGGAGTGAACGACCGGTAGACGCCGTCCGCCTGCGCCGCGAGGCCGCCGAGCTCCAGCTCGACTAGCGCAGCGGCCACTTCCGCGCTCGAGAGGCCCGACGACCTCGTGAGCTCGTCCGCCCCGGAAGCCCCGTCGCCCAGGACCCCGAGAACTGCGAGCGCAGCGTCCGAGACCGTGGAGGCGCGGGCAGCCGGTTCAGGCTCGACCCCGAGCGACTCGAGCACGTCTCGCACGGACGTCAATGGAGCGGCGCCCTGGCGCAGTAGGTCGTTCGTCCCAGCCGAGAGACCGCTCGTGATCTCACCGGGTACGCCGAAGACGTCGCGACCGAGTTCCAGCGCGAAATCGGCCGTGATCAGCGCTCCGGACCGCTCGCGCGCCTCGACGACCACAGTCGCCAGTGAAAGGCCGGCGATGATCCGGTTGCGGGCCGGAAACCGCCAGGGTGCCGGCTCGACGCCGGGCGGATACTCGGAGACGACGGCTCCCGACGCGATGATCCGCCGGGCCAGCTCCGCATGGCTGCGCGGATAATCCCGGTCAATCCCGCATCCGAGCACAGCGACCGTACGTCCGCCTCCATCCAAGGCGCCCCGGTGAGCCTCGCCGTCCACGCCACGTGCGAGCCCGCTCACGACGACAAGCCCTGCCGAGGCGAGCTCGCGGGCGAGCGTCCGCGCCACCTGCGCACCGTACGCGGAGCACGAGCGCGCGCCGACGACCGCGACCGCTGCCTCCGGCAGCGCGTCGGCGTCCCCACGGACGAAGAGGGTGGCCGGCGGATCGTGCAGCTCTGAGAGCAACGGCGGATAGCCGGGCTCATGCCTGGCAACCGTCCGAATCGCGTTCACGTCCACGAGCCGAGCTCCGTCGGAGACCGGTATGAGAGCGCCTCGGCCACGTGCTCGGCTGCCACGCTGCTCTGGCCGCCCAGCGCAGCAATCGTCCCCGCGACCCGAGCGACACGCGCGCGACCGCGGCCCGAAAGCGGCAAGGAGTCCACCGCTCGAGCGAGCAGCTCGGCGCCTGGTTTTGAGAGCTTCGGCGGATCGCGAAGCCGAAGGGCTGCGCGCTCCACGCGCTCGCGCACGGTCGCGGAAGGCTCGCCCGGAGATCCGCCGAGCTCACTCGCCCGTGCCCGTGGAACCTGCACGACGAGGTCGAAGCGGTCGAGAAGCGCCCGCGAGAGCTTGTCTCGATACGCCGCGAGCCGCTGCGGCGAGCAAGAACATTCCGCGGCCGGATCGCCCCGCCCGCCGCATGGGCACAGGTTCATCGTCCCGACGAGAACGAACCGAGCCGGGAAGACGGCGTGCCCCTGCACGCGGGCGATCGCAATCGTCCCGTCCTCGAGCGGCTGCCGGAGCGCCTCGAGCGCGGGCCGATAGAACTCCGCGAGCTCGTCCAGGAAGAGGACGCCGCGATGCGCGAGCGTCGCCTCGCCGGGACGGGGACCGGCGCCTCCCCCGACGATCGCTGCGGTAGACGCAGTGTGGTGAGGGGAACGGAATGGAGGCCGGTCGACGAGAGGCCGGCCGGCGGAGAGCAGACCGCCAACCGAGTGAATGCGAGTCACCTCGAGCGCCTCCTCGAGCGTCAGCTCCGGAAGGATGCCCGGAAGCCGTCGGGCGAGCATCGTCTTCCCCGTGCCGGGCGGGCCCGCCAACAGAAGGTTGTGCCGGCCCGCGGCCGCCAGCTCGAGAGCGCGCCGGGCACGTTCCTGGCCCCGTACGTCGGCGAGGTCGGGACCGCCCATTCCGTTACCTCTGTCCGGCGGGCCGACGGCGGCGGGCTCGAAGGTGCCGCGGAGGTAGGCGCCCGCCTGGCCGAGGTGCTCGACGGGAATGGGCTCGATCCCCGCTAGGGCAGCCTCCGCCGCGGATTCGGGAGGACAGATGAGCCGGTCGAGGCCGGCCCGGCGCGCCGCCTCGGCGGCGACGAGCGCGCCGGGCACGGGGCGAACGCGGCCGTCCAGCGCGAGCTCCCCGAGCGCGGCGTGCTGCGCGAGCCGTTCAGCGGGGATCTGGTGCGATGCCGCAAGCACCGCGAGCGCGATCGGAAGGTCGAAACCGGACCCCTCTTTCCTCAGGCCCGCTGGCGCGAGATTGACCGTCAGTCGCCGGAGTGGCCACTCGAGCTCTGCGCTTGTTATACCGCTCCTGACCCTCTCCTTTGCTTCCTGGCAGGCCTTGTCCGGAAGGCCGACGATCGAAAACCCCGGCACGCCGCGCTGCAGATGCGCCTCGACCTCGACAGGTCGAGCCTCGAGGCCGACGAGAGCATGGGTGGTGGCACGTGCGAGCACATTTCGACGCTACGCCGCGAAAAAGTGCGGAACCCGCGTCGGGTGCGCCGAGACGGCGGGAACTAGTGACAAATGCCACCTCGAAGAGTATCGTCGCCTTTCCTTCACTGGAAGAGAGGTCATGCGCGGGGGTCTTCTCATCGTCGCGGTTTTCGCGGCATCGGTTGTCGTCCCCGCCGCCTACGCGCTCCTGAGCCAGCACGGGGTGAAGACCACCGGGCTCTACGAGCAGCTCCCGGCGGCCGAGAGCGACGGCACGACTCAGTACCTCGCGTGGAGCCAGAACTCGCGAGCGCACCGCAACCATTTCGACGCCTTCCTCACGCGCACAGGCGATCCTCGGGTCAAGCTCAACGCAAAGAGGCCAGGGATACGTCGGCGGCATCGACCCGCCCAGGGTCGTCTACCAGCAGGTAAGAAACGGTCATTCCAACCTGAAGCTCTATGACGCGGACACGCAGGCGCGGACCGATCCGCCGGCCGGCGTAAACACCGCAGCCTGGGAGTGGGAGCCCAGCATCTCCGGCGACTGGCTCTTCTTCGCGCGCCAGACGCGCAGCACGCAGTTCGTCATCCTCCACAGCCTGACGACGTCGACCAAGATCATTCTCGACGAGGGGCCGCGCTTTCGCCACGCCGGGCAGGTGAACGGCGACTTCGCGGCCTGGACGCGCTGCACGAAGACGACCTGCAACGTCTTGCGAAGGCAGATCTCGACGGTCAACGACACCGTCCTGCAGAAGCCGTCGACGAAGTACCAGTACGGCGGGGCGGTCACCGAGACGGGAATCGTCTACGTGGCGCGCAGCGGGCCGAAATGTGGCGCTGACGTGAAGGTCGTGCGCTATTTCGGCGCAACCGATCCCGCCAACGGCACGGTCGTCGCGGACCTCGGCGCGAACGGACGCGACTTCTGGAGCGCCTACGCGCGGGACAATGACGACGGCAGCGTCGACGTCTTCTATGACCGCTATGTCTGCAGCGAGAGCACGTCGGACATCTACAGCATCCACGACCCGCATCCAGGGGCCTAGCCGAGCGGCACGCGCTCGACCAGCTTCCGGCGCACCCCGACGACTTCGAACGAGATCTCGAGCTCGAGGCAGTCGGGGTTCCGCGCGAGCCAGATCTCGGCTGCCCGCCGCAAGCGCCGGACTTTCTCAGGACCGACTGCCTCGCGCGGGTCGCCGTACCCGTCGCCGCTCCGCGCCTTCACCTCGCAGAAGACGAGCCTCCTCCCGCGGCGCAGGACGATGTCGAGCTCGTTGCGGCCTGCACGCGCATTCGCCGCCAGTACGCGATAACCCCGCAGGCGGTAGTAGAGGCGGACGCGCCGCTCGGCTCTAGACCCGAGCGCCCGCGCCGACGGTCTGCTCGGCATAGCAGCGCGCTTCGAAGGAGAGGCGGTGGATCTCGCTCGGGCCGCGCTCGCGGACGACGGCCGAGTGTCCGGGCGTGATGTACCCGACGTGGGACGCGAATCCATAGGCGGGATACAGCGCATCGAGCCGGTGCATGGCGCGGTCGCGGACCACCTTTGCGACGATCGAAGCAGCAGCGATCGCAGCGCTCCGCGTGTCGCCGTCCACGACAGCCCTGTGCTCCGGGGCGAGCGGGCCGAGCCGGAACCCGTCCACGAGACACACCTCCGCGGGCGGCGAGAGGTCGGCCAGGGTCTCACGGAGGCCGCGAAGATTCGACCGGTGCAGGCCGTCGGAGTCAATCACCGCCGGCGGGATGATGCGGACTGCGATGCGCGTCGCGCAGCCCGTAACAACGCGGAAGAGCCGTGCGCGCTCGTCCGGTGTGAGCTGCTTCGAGTCGTTCAGGATCGCGAGCGGCCGCACCTTGTGGTCGCGCAGAACGTCGTAGTCGAAGAGAACAGCCGCGGTCACGAGGGGCCCAGCGAGACTTCCGCGCCCTGCCTCGTCGGCCCCGGCGACGAAGCGCGCCCCGAGCCGGCGGTCGTAATTGAGGAGTTTCCGGCCCGTCTTGCGCACGGGCCGAGGATAGCGCCTAGCTGCGCTGCTTCTCGCGGACGCGCGCCTTCTTCCCCACCTTGGAGCGAAGGTAGTAGAGCTTCGCGCGATTCACGTCACCGATCGCCATGACCTCGATCTTCTCGATCTTCGGCGAGTGCACGGGGAACGTCCGCTCGACGCCGACGCCGAAGGAGTTCTTGCGCACCGTGAAGGTCTCGCGGACTCCGGCGCCCTGCCGCTTGATGACGATTCCCTCGAAGACCTGCACGCGGCGGCGCTGACCCTCGATCACCTGGAAGTGCACGCGCACGGTGTCTCCCGCCTTGAACTGCGGGATGCCGTCGCGCAGCTGCTTGCGCTCGAGGATGTCGATGGGCGTGCTCATAGGGATAAGGCGGCCGGCGGGCCGACGCACCATGCTAGCGAAAGCTGATCCTCTGAGGAGGCCAATAAACCGAGAAAACGGGCCCGATGAGGTCGTCCCGGGGAACCGAGCCCCACTCGCGGCTGTCACACGATTGCGAGCGGTTGTCGCCCATCATGAAGTAGCTCCCCTCCGGAACCTCCCAGCTGTCCGTCCGCTTGTCGCGCTCGTTCGGGAGCACGTAGGGCTCGTCCAGCCTCTCCCCGTTGATGAGAACGGTGCCGTTCCGCTCCTCGACGGTGTCCCCCGGGAGCCCGACGATCCGCTTCACGAAGGTGCCGCCCGCCCCGCAGGCCTCGAGAGCCTTGGGGGGCGTGTTGAACACGACGATGTCGCCGCGATGCGGATCCCGAAAGTGGTAGATGAATCGGTTCGCCAGGACCCGGTCCGAGTAGCTCGCGAGGCAGCCAGGCTGCGGCTCGGCGCAGTGCAGCGTCGGCTCCATCGAAGAAGACGGGATCCGGTAGGGGTTGACGATCCACGCCTTGATCGCGAGCACCGCGCCGACAGCGACGACGATGGTCACGACCCAGTCGATCACCGTGGGCCACGGGTCCGGCAGGCCGGTCGTGAGGCGGTCGATCGGCCCTCTCACGAAAGCGTTCGCTCTCTGCTTTGCTCCCTGCGCCACGTCGCGATGCGCCCGTGGTCTCCGGAGAGAAGGATGTCCGGCACCGGCCAGCCGTTGAACTCGGGTGGCCGCGTGTACTGCGGGAACTCCACACCGCCCTCGAGCTCGGCGGAAAACGTCTCGACCGCGCCGCTCTCCTCTCGGATTGCCCCTGGAAGCCGTCGCGCGACCGCGTCCACGAGCACCATCGCGGGAAGCTCTCCGCCGGAGAGGACGTACGGTCCGATGGAGACCGCGTCTGTGGCGATGTGCTCCACGATGCGCTCGTCGAAGCCTTCGAAGCGGGCGGAGAGAAGGGTCAGCTCCTCCTCACCGGCGAGCTCCTCCACGAGCTCCTGGTCGAGCTGTCGCCCCTGCGGCGTGAGCGCGACGATGCGCCGGCCGACGGGGTCGCCGTAGACGGCCGCGAGCGCGGCGTGCACGACGTCGACGCGCAGCACCATCCCCGCGCCGCCCCCGTAGGGCTCGTCGTCCACCTGGCCGCCCCCGAGCGGCGTGAAGTCGCGGTAGTTCCAGAGGCGCAGGTCGAGCTCGCTGCCGAGCACCGTTGCGATGGGCCGCTGCTCCGTCATCCACGCGAAGGCATGCGGGAGCGGTGTGAAGACGTCGATCTGCACGAGGGAAAGTTAGTCGGGCTCCGCGAAACCACGCGCCACCAAGATGCGGCGGCGCTCGAGGTCGACGTCGAGAACGCACTGCGAGACGAGCGGCAGTGCGTGGCCCGTGTCGAGCTCGAGGACGTCGTTCGCCACCCCGGGGGCCACGTCCTGCACGACGCCGAGCCGGCGGCCGCCCTCCTCCTCCACCTCGACGCCGACGAGTTCGAAGACGTAGTAGCCGCCTTCCTCCGCCGGCGGAAGCTCGTCCCGTGGGACGGCGAGGACGGTGCCGCGCTCGACCGGCCGGTCGAGCCGGACGACCACCCGGCCGCCGGCCCGCTTCGAGGCGACCACGGCTGCGGCCTCCTCCCCAGCCATCAGATGCGCGCCTACAGCGAAACGCTCGGGGTCGTCGCTCGCGCCCTCCACGACGAAAGAACCGTCGAGGCCGTGCGGGCGGCCCACCCGGCCCACCGGGACCAACTCGGCCACGCTATTCGTTGACGATCTCGAGCTGGACGCGCTCGTTCTGGTGCGCGCCGCTCGCCCGCACGATCGTGCGGAGCGCCCGGGCGATGCGGCCCTGCCGCCCGATCACCTTGCCGACGTCGGGCTCGGCCACCCGCAGCTCGAACACGGTTGCGCCGTCGCGCTCGGTGCGGGTGACCGTCACCTCGTCAGGATTGTCGACGAGGCTCCGGGCCAGGTAGGTGACGAGCTCCTCCAAAAGCTAGGAGATGCCTTGTGCCTTCATGAGGCGTCGCACCGAGTCGGTCGGCTGCGCCCCCTTCGAAATCCAGTCCTTGACCTTCGCCTCGTCCATCTCGATGGTCGAGGGCTGCGTCTGCGGGTTGTACCGCCCGACGATCTCGATGAACTTGCCGTCGCGGGGCGAGCGCGAGTCGGCGACGACGACCCGGTAGATCGGGTTCTTCTTCGACCCGACGCGGGCCAGTCTGATCTTTGCTGCCATCCGTTCCTTTCTAGCGCCTCTGCTGGGCGACTATCGATTGGAGGTTGGGCATCTTGCCCCGCCCCACCTGCTTCATCATCTTCTCCATCTGCTTGCGCATCTGCAGAACCTGGTTCACCTGCTGGACGGTCGTGCCGCTCCCCGCGGCGATGCGCGCGCGTCGCGGGCCCTTGATGATCTCGGGGTTCCGCCGCTCTGCGGTCGTCATCGAAAGGACGATCGCCTCGACCCGGCTGAGCTGGCGCTCGTCGACATCCACTCCCTGGAGCTGCTTCCCCATCCCCGGGATCATCCCGAGGACGCTCTTCATCGAGCCCATCTTGCGCATCATCTTGTACGCCTGCAGGAAGTCCTCGAAGGTGAAGCGGCCCTGCATGAGCCGCTTCTCGAGCGCGGCCTGCTCGTCCTCCTCGGCGGCCGCCTCTGCCCGCTCGATGAGCGTGAGGACATCGCCCATCCCGAGGATCCGCGAGGCCATGCGGTCCGGGTGGAAGTACTCGAGCTGGTCGAGCTTCTCGCCGGTCGAGGCGAGCTTCACCGGCTTGTCGGTGACCGCCTTGACGGAGAGCGCCGCACCGCCGCGCGCGTCGCCGTCGAGCTTCGTGAGCAAGATGCCGTCGAAGTCGATCCGCGCGGCGAACGCCTCGGCGACAGAGACCGCGTCCTGACCGGTCATCGAGTCGAGGACGAGGAGGATGTTGTGCGGCTTCAGCTCCTTGCGGACGGCCGCGAGCTCGTTCATGAGCTCCTCGTCGATGTGCAGGCGGCCGGCGGTGTCGACGATCAGGACGTCGCGGCCCTGCGCGCGCGCCTGGTCGAGGCCTTCCTTCGCCACCTTGACCGCGTCCTTGCTGGAGCGGTCGAGGTAGACGGGGATCTGGATCTGCTTGCCGAGTTGCTCGAGCTGGTCGATCGCAGCCGGGCGCTGGAGGTCGGCGGCCACGAGCGCCGGCGCCTTCCCTTCCTTACGCAGCAGCAGCGCGAGCTTGGCCGCGGCGGTCGTCTTACCCGAGCCCTGCAGGCCGGCGAGCAGAATGATGGTCGGCGGACGACCAGAGAACGCAAGCTTGGAACCTCCCTGGCCCATGATCGCGGTCAGCTCGTCGTGGACGATCTTCACCACCTGCTGCCCCGGCGTGAGGCTCTTCGTCACCTCCACACCGGCCGCGCGCTCCTTCACACGCGCGACGAAGTCCTTGACGACCTGGAAGTTGACGTCGGCCTCGAGGAGGGCGAGGCGGATCTCCCGCATCGCCTTGGAAAGGTCCTCTTCGGACAGCGTTCCGTGTCCCCGGAGGTCGCCGAGGGTGGCTTGCAGCTTGTCGGAAAGCGTGTCAAACATGCCGGTCGGGAAGTGTAGCTGCGGGTCTTTCAATCCCTAACGAAGGAGAGGCATGGCAGAGATCGCCAAAATCATCCGCGTCATCGGGCAATCGCCCACGAGCTTCGCCGAGGCGACGAAGGTCGCCGTTCAGGAGGCGGGCAAGACGGTGCGCGACATCCACGGCGCCCACGTCGTCGAGATGAGCGCGGTCGTCGAGAACGACGAGATCACGATGTTCCGCACCACCGTGGACATCGCGTTCGGCGTCGAGCGCTAAATAGTTCGGGCCGGAAGCTCGGCGAAGACGACCTCGTAGGTCTCGACGGTCGCCTTGATCCCGGTCATTTGCTCCCACGCGTCGAGGTGGTTCTGCACGGCTTCGCCGCTCGCGGCCTCTGTCTCGGCGTCCGTCCAGAGCGTCACGCTCACCGTGCACATGCGCTCGTCATCGTGGAGGAGGTAGGCGCCGGAGAAGCCGTCGGTCTGCATGGCGACCGGGAGATAGTCCTCCGTGAACCAGTTGCGGCCGATCTCCCAGTTGTCCGGGGAGACGTCCTCGTAGCGCACGAGCCTCGCGTGCATGGCGAGAGGGTAAGCCGTGCGGCTCGTGACGTCTAGGTGTCTTGAGACGTGGGCCGCACGAGCAGCTCGTTCACGTCCACGTGCGGCGGCTGCGTGACCGCATAGAGGATGGCGCGCGCGATGTCGTCCGGCTCGAGCGCATCCTTGGGCGGTGAGTCGAAGAACGGCGTGTCCACGCTGCCCGGCTCGATGAGCGTTACGCGCACCCCGCTGCCGTTCAGCTCGAGGCGCGCCGCCTCGCCCATCGCCGTCACCGCCCACTTGGTCGCCGAGTAGAGCGAGCCCGGAAGCGCGCGGCGGCCAGCGACCGAGCCGGTGAGAAGCAGGTGGCCCTTGGACTCCCTTAGGGAGGGGAGCGTCGCGCGGATCGTCAGCGCGCAGCCGTAGACGTTGGTGAGCACCATGCTCTTCCAGAGCTCCGGGCTCTCCTCGAGGAAGCCTCGCGTTGCGCCGAAGCCTGCGTTCGCGAGGGCAACGTCCAGCCGCCCGAAGCGGTCGACCGCGGCCCGGACGAGGGCCTCCTGGTCGCCCCACTCGGTGACGTCGCACCGCTGGGCGATCGCGTTGTCTCCTCCAAGGTCCTCGGCCAGCGCCTCGAGCTTGTCGACGCTCCGCGCACCGAGGACGACCTGGTAGCCCGCCTCCACGGCGCGGCGCGCAGTCGCCTCGCCGATCCCGCTCGAAGCCCCCGTGATCAGGAAGACCTTCTCCGCCACGGGCAGCAGCCTAGTCGGCGGAGACCAGGGCCCGCGCGAACTCGCCCGGGTCGAACGGCTGCAGGTCGTCAAGCGACTCCCCCACGCCGACGAGCTTGACCGGCAGGCCAAGCTCGTGGGAGATCGCCACGGCGATTCCACCCTTCGCGCTCCCGTCGAGCTTCGTGAGCGCGACGCCGGAGACGTGCACGGCCTCGCCGAAGAGCCGAGCCTGCTGGAGGCCGTTCTGGCCTGTGGTCGCGTCGACGACGAGCAGCGTCTCGTGTGGCGCGCCCTCGAGTCGCTGCGCGATCACACGCCTGATCTTGGCGAGCTCCTCCATGAGGTTCGTCTGCGTGTGCAGGCGGCCGGCCGTGTCGACGATGACGACATCGCGTCCGCGCGATTGCGCGGCTTCGATCGCGTCGAACGCGACCGCAGCGGGATCCGCGCCGTGCGTGGAGCCGACGAAGTCCGCCCCGGCGCGGTCGGCCCAGATCTCGAGCTGTTCATCGGCCGCAGCGCGGAAAGTGTCCGCGGCGCCCACCACGACGGAGTGACCGTGGTCGCGCAGACGAGACGCGAGCTTGCCGATCGTTGTGGTCTTCCCCGTGCCGTTCACGCCGACGACGAGGATCACTGTCGGCCCCTGGCCCAGAGCCAGACGGCGGCCGCCGCCGTCCCCGACCATCATCTCCTCGACGAGCTCCTGGAGGCCCTGGACGAGCTCGCCCTCGTTGGCCGGCTCGCGCGCCTCGAGCTGCTGGACGAGCTCGACGGTGGCGGGCACCCCGACGTCCGCGCGGATCAGCGCTTCCTCGACGCGCTCCCACGACTCCGCGTCGGCAGGGTTGAAGAAGAGCTCCTGTGTGAGCGCCTTTCGGCTTCCGGCGAGCGACTCGCGGAGGCGCCCGAACCAGCCGCTGCGGCCTTCCCCGTCGTCTCCCCGTTCAGGCTCGGCGTCGTCGCCGAGAAACTCGGACCAGCTCGTCACGCCGAGAGCGCGTGCACGCTCTCGCGCTCTCCGGCCAGCCTCTTCGACACGATCTGGGAGACTCCGTCGGCGCCCATCGTCACGCCGTAGAGGATATCGGCGGCCTCCATCGTCCTCTTCTGATGTGTGACGACGATGAACTGCGCCCGCTCCGAGAACTGCCTGAGCAGGTCGACGAAGCGGCCGATGTTGGTGTCGTCGAGAGCAGCCTCGACCTCGTCCAGAAGATAGAAGGGACACGGGCGCGCGAGGAAGAGCGCAAACAGGAACGAGATCGCGCCGAGAGCCTTCTCGCCTCCTGAGAGGAGGGAGAGCCGCGTCACGCGCTTCCCGGCCGGCTGGAGCTCGACCTCGATGCCTGCCTCCTCGCCTTCGTCGTCGCCGTCGCGGCGCACGAGCCTCCCCTTCCCGCCGGGGAAGAGCGTGCCCGCCACCTCGGCGAAGTGGTGCTCGACCGCGGCATAGGTCTCCTCGAAGAGCCGCTCGACGGTGGCGGTCAGGTCGTCGCGGAGCTTTGCCAGCTCCTCGAGCGAGCGCTCGAGATCTTCGCGCTGCGTGGTGAGCTCCTCCAAGCGTTCCTTCTCGCGCGCGTGCTCCTCCGCCGCGAGCGGGTTCACCTGGCCCAGTGCCTCGCGCCGGCGTTCGAGCCGTTCGATCTGCGCCCTGAGCTCGTCGACCTCCTCGTCGGCGAGGGCCTCCGCCTCGCCGCCATCAGGGAGGCGTGCGAGGACGTCTTCGCGCTCCCGTGTCAGTCCGGCGGCTTCCACCGCGATCGCGGAAAGCTTTTCCCCCGCCTCGGTCGCGGCGCGCCGGAGCTCGGCCTCGCGCGCGCCGAGCGCCCGGAGCTCTTCACCCAGCTCACCGGAGCGGCTCCCGCCCGCGTCGACCCGTGCCCGCAGCGGTGGCTCGAACCGCAGCGCGCTTTGCGCAGCCGCGTCGAGGATCGCGGCGACCTCGTCCGCCCGCTCTGCGAGCTGCAGCAGGAGGCGCGAGTCGGCGCGCGGCTCGAGCCGGGTCTTCGCCTGGGCGCCGGAGGAGAACCAGATCTGGTCGCCCGCCAGCACCGCCACGGCATCCAGGCCCACGGCCTGCGCGAGCTCGAGGCGCTCGCCCGCCTCGGAGGCTTCCCCGATCTCGGCGCGATCCCACGCGGAGGCCGCCGCGAGCGTCTTCTCGAAGGTAGACGTCGGAGGAGGAGCGACAGGCCGCGCCGCGTCGGCGCGGAGGGCGCGGGCGCTCTCCTCGGCTCGCTCTCGCCTGAGCTCGATACGCTCGATCGCGCTCCGCAGCCGGTAGAGCGCAGCGGTGGCCTCCTCGTGCTTGCCCGCAGCCTCCGCGAGCTCTTCCTCGGCGCGATGTCGCTCGGCGAGGAGCCCCGTGAGTGTGTCGTCGCGGCGCTTGCGCTCGAGCTCTGCCGCGGTCTTTCGTTCGTCGACCTCGGCCAGGCGCTGCTCGATGCGCTCGAGCTCGGCTCCGGCGATGCGCCCGCGGATGCCCTCGAGCTCGACGCGAAGCTTCTCCGCCCGTTCCGCGGCCGACGCCTGCAGCGCGAGCGGCCGAAGTCGCTTGCGCACCTCGTCCTCGAGATCGCGCGCACGCTCGGCCTGAACCTGGACGCGCGCGAGCTTCAGCTCCGCGCGGTGACGGCGGCGCTTGAACTTGCCGAGGCCCGCGGCCTCCTCGATCAGCGCGCGGCGCTCGGCCGGCTTGGAGGACAGGATCTGCTCGACCCGGCCCTGGCCGATGATGGAGTGCATCTCGCCGCCGAGCCCGATGTCGGCCAGCATCTCGACGACGTCGGTGCGGCGGACGTGCGCGCGGTTGACGAAGTATTCGCCTTCACCACCACGGTGAAGCCGGCGCGCGATCGAGAGCTCGGAGAACTCGAGCGGGCCGTCGCCGTCCTCGTTGTCGAAGAGGAGCTCGACCTCGGCGAAGGACACAGGCTCGCGCCCATTACCGCCCGCGTAGAGAACGTCGTCGGGCTTCTCCGCGCGGAGCTCGCTCGGGCTCAGGCTTCCGGCCGCCCAGACGATCGCGTCCGAGACGTTCGACTTGCCCGAGCCGTTCGGGCCGACGACCACGGCAACGCCCGGCTCGAGGCGCACCTCGACCGGGTCCGGAAACGACTTGAAGCCGCGCAGCTTGATCGCACGCAGATGCACGCGCCCGCAGTCTGACGATCAGGACGGACGGGTGGCTAGGCGTTCGGGTCGACGTTCCAGGTGAGCACGTAGTTGAAGGCGCGCCTGCCTCAACCGAGATCCAGAGGAAGGGGTCGACGACGTCACCTTCTGGAACACCGGGGTGATCAACACGCGTCGCGCCGAAGACCGCGACGATCAAAGCTGTCGCAGAAAGAATGATCGGGAGGCGTGAGCGCAGCTTCTGCGCCTGGCCAGACAGCGAATCACTTCCAGGATCCTCCTTCGAGCCCGGCGTCCCTCCTATAGTCGCGGCATGACCGGCACCGAACTCGAGAAGAAGGCCGCCGCGGAGGCGGCGGCTCTTCTGGTCGAGGACGGAATGACCGTCGGGCTCGGTACGGGCTCCACCGTCGCCTACCTCCTTCCCGCCCTCGCGGCGCGAGGCCTGACGCTCCGCTGTATCGCAACCTCGCTCGACACGGAGGAGCAGGCGCGCTTCGCCGGTCTCGCCGTCGAACCTTTCGAGGGCATCGCCCGCCTCGATATCGCGATCGACGGGGCCGACCAGATCGCCCCTGACGGCTGGATCGTGAAAGGCGGCGGCGCCGCGCACACACGCGAGAAAGTCGTCGCCTCCTCGTCCGACCGCTTCGTCGTCATCGCCTCCTCGGACAAGCTCGTCGAGACGATCACGCCGCCGATCCCCCTAGAGCTCCTTCCCTACGGCCTCGACGCGACGCTTGCGCGCCTCGGCGAGGTCGAGCTGCGCGACGTGCCGCCGAGCCCCGACGGCGGCGTCATCGCCGACTACCTCGGGCCGGTGGAAAATCCGGCTGCAGTGGCGGCCTGGCTTTCCGCCACACCCGGGGTCGCCGACCACGGCCTCTTTCCGCCGGAACTCACGAGCGAGATCCTCGTGGGCCGCGGGGACGAAGTCGAGCGCCTGGTGCTCTAGTCGACGCCGAGCTTCTCGAGCGCCTGGCGGGCGGCAGCCTGCTCGGCCGCCTTCTTCGAGTCTCCCGTCCCCACCCCGACCTGTTCCTCGTCGATGACCGCCGCGCAGGTGAACGTGCGGCTGTGGGGAGGCCCTTCGACTTCGAGCACGGAGTAGGACACGGTCTTCCCGCGGCGCGCGAGCTCCTCTTGGAGCTCGGTCTTGAAGTCCACATGTCCCTCAAGGGCGTACTCGATCCTGTCGGTGAAGACGGCGACGATCGGGCCCCGGATCGGTTCGAAGCCGTGCTCGAGGTAGAGCGCGCCGAGACACGCCTCCACGAGGGCGGCCAGGACGTTGCGGTTGACCGAAAGGCGCTTCAGCTCGTCGAGATCGGCCTCGCTGCCGCCCTGCTCGAGGAGGCGCTTGCCGAGCTCGAGGCGCCGGCCCACGACGGCGCAGCTTTGCCGCGAGACGACGTGGGCGCGAAGCTTCGCGAGCGTCCCCTCCTGCGAGTCGGGAAAGCGCTCGTAGAGCTCCTGCGCGATGGCGAGCCCGAGGACGCTGTCCCCGAGGAACTCGAGTCGTTCGTAGGAATCCGCCCGGTCCGCCGCCCACGAGGCATGCGTGAAGGCGTTGCGGAGACGCTCCGCAGGCAGGGAGTCGATCAGTTGGAGAAGGCCGGCGTCGGGGCTCTCGGCCCCGCCCTCGTTACTGGTGGGACGAGATGTAGTCGACGGCCTGACCGACAGTGGTGATCGTCTGGGCGTCCTCGTCGGAGATCTTGATCCCAAACTGATCCTCGAGCTCCATGATCAGCTCGACGAGATCGAGCGAGTCAGCGTCGAGATCCTCCTGGAACGAAGCCTCTTCGGTGATCTCACCCTCGTCGACACCGAGTTGCTCCACCAGCACTTCTTTGACCCTTTCGGCGACCTCTTCGCGCGAAGCTGCCATCTCGCTCTCGTACCTGCCTTTCTCTCTTTGGCCCGGCGGGACGGCGGATGGTACCACGCTACCCCGGGGCCGCCGCAACCTCTTCCTCTAGCTGGGCGGCGACGCGCTCGACGACGTTTCCGGCCGCGCCCTGCGCGCCGAGCGTGATCGCGTTGGCGATCGCCGTGCGCGAGCTCGAGCCATGAGCGATGACCACGAGCCCTCGCAGCCCGAGCAGATAGGCGCCGCCGTAGGTATCCGGGTCGAGCCGCTTGCGCAGGCCGCGCGCGGCGGGACGGATGAGGAGACCGCCGAGCTTCCCGCGCGCGCTTCCCTCGATCTCCTTTCTGAGCTCGTCGAGAAGCGTCTTGATCGTCCCCTCCATGAGCTTGAGCGCCATGTTCCCGGTGAAGCCGTCGCAGACGACCACGTCGGCGGCATGAGCGAGCAGCTCGCGGCTCTCGACGTTGCCGACGAAGTCGAGATGGCTGGCCTCGAGAAGCGGGTGCGTCTCCCGGACGAGGCGATTCCCCTTCTCCGGCTCCTCGCCGATGGAGAGGAGAGCGACGGTCGCGTCGGCAATGCCGAGTATCTCCTCGGCGAAGACGGAGCCCATGTGCCCGAACTGGACGAGGTGCTCCGGGCGCGCGTCGGCATTCGCGCCTGCGTCGATCAACACCGACGTGCCCCCGATGGACGGAAGCGGCACGGCGATCGCGGGCCGGTGGACGTCGGGGAGCCGGCGTATCTCCAGGAGCCCCGCCGCGAGCATCGCGCCCGTGTTCCCCGCGGAGACGACGGCCTTTGCATCGCCCTCGCCCACCGCGCGGCAGGCGGCAAACATCGAGCTTGCGCGCTTCTCGCGCGCCGCATCGGAGGGCTTCTCGTCCATCGTGACGATGTCGTCGGCGTGGACGATCTCCAGGCCCCCGGCGAGCGGTTCGAGAGCCTCCCGCCGGCCGAAGAGGACGGGCTCGATGGTGTCCGAACTGGCCGCGAGGGCGCCCGCGACGATCTCCTCCGGGGCTCGATCGCCGCCCATCGCGTCGACGGCGACGCGGATCTTCATGAGCTACGGAGCGGGAGTCTCGAGCGGCTCGACTTCACGACCGCGGTACGTCCCGCAGGTCGGGCAGACGTGATGAGGCCGCTTCGGCTGATGGCACTGCCGGCACTCGACGACAACGGGTGTCGAGAGCTTGTGCGTCGCGCGCCGCTTGTCGCGGCGGGACTTGGAGGTTTTTCGCTTGGGGACTGCCATGGCCGCGGCTGAGTATAGCCAGAGCTACAAGCGATCCTTCAGTTCGGCGAGCTTCGCCCAGCGCTCGTCGCCGCCTTCCTCCTCGTGCTCGTGCGGCTCGACGTTCAGATCCCGGCCGCAGACCGAGCAGAGGCCGGCGCAGTCGGGGCGGCAGAGGATCTGGTCGGGCAGCGCGAGGGCGACGGCGTCGCGCGCCCAGGCCGAGAGGTCGAGACGGTCGTCCTGGAGGTAGGGTGTGCGGAGCTCCTCGTCATCCTCGGGGGCCGTCGCCTGGTACTGGCGGTCGTTCACCGCGACGTCGAGACCAGCGTCGCCGAGGCAGCGCACACACGGGCCGACGAGCCGAACGTCGAATTCGAGCTCGAGCATGAGCCCGGACGAGAGGCGCGTCAGCGTCAGGGCCGCCTCGGCCGATTCGGGGATCGGGACGTAGCGCTGGCCGCCGAGCTCGAGCGGCTCGAGGTCGACCTCCTTGACGTCGCGAAACTGATCGCCCGAGTGCAGCCGGACCGTGCGGATGTTGAAGACCGTCATCTACGGCCAGCGTAGCGAAGGAGGGAGAGGCTCTAGACGGCCTGCTGCTCGTCCGTGATGCCCGCGACCACGGACTCCTGAGAGCGCTCGTGGAGCCGCTCGCGGCCGCGGCGCACCGCACCCAGGAACTTGTCCAGGTTGACCTCGAGCGTGGAGAGGATCGAGTCCGCCCAGTCCTCCATCTCGAGGCGCGTCTCGCGCGCCTGGCGGCGGGCGTCCTCGACGATCTCCTGGGCCTGGCGCTCGGCCAGCTTGACGATCTCGGTCTGCGACGCCTCGCGCACCGCCTGCTCGCGCGCCTCGCCGAGAATCCGGTCGCTCTCGCGCTTGGCCTCCGCGAGCATCTCCTGGCGCTCCTTCACGATCCAACGGGCCTGCTTGATCTCCTCGGGGATCGTCGCGCGCATCTGATCGAGGATGTCGTAGATCTCCTCACGGTCGATGCGCACCTGGTCGGTGAGCGGAACGGCCTTGGCGTTGTGAACGAGGTCGTCGAGCTTGTCGATGAGAACGAGTACGTCCATGTTGTCCCCGGAGTCTACTCTTGCGGCGAGACGGGCGCGCCGCCTTTCGGCTGCGGGAACATCTCGCGAAACCGCTTGGCCACTGGCTCCGGCACGAGATCGCGAACGTCGCCGCCGAACGATGCGACCTCTTTGACCCCGCTCGAGGAGAGGAAGCTGTACTGCGGGCTCGACATCAGGTACATCGTCTCGACTTCGGGAGCCAGCTTCCTGTTCAGGTGGTGCATCTGGAACTCCCACTCGAAGTCGGAAATGGCGCGCAGGCCCTTCACCATCGTCTTCGCGCCCCATTCCCGCGCGAATTCGACGACGAGCTCGGCGAAGACCTCGACCTCGATGTTGTCGTAGCCCGCAAGCGCGTCGCGCAGGAACTGCACGCGCTCTTCGACCGAGAACATGGCCTTCTTGTGCTGCGGGTCGCGTACCACTCCCACGACCACGCGTTCGAAGATCCCTGCAGCGCGCGTGATGATGTCGAGGTGGCCGTTCGTGACCGGGTCGTAGCTTCCCGGGCAGATGGCGGTGACAGGCGACGAATCGCTCACTCGGTCCCCTCGAAGAGGCTCACGCGAGTCGAGCCGTAGCGGCGGCTCGTCCGCAGCGGCAGCGGAAGCTCGGGCTCCTCCTTCGCCTCGGACTCGACGACGACGAGGCCGTCGGGGGCGACGACGGAGGGCAGGTGGGTCGCAAGCATGGGCAGGAACTTCGAGAGCATGCGGTAGGGCGGGTCGACCAGCACGAGATCGTAACGCCTGCCCGACGCGGCATCGGCCGACAGTCGGCGACCCACGTCCTCGCGGTACACGCGTGCGCCGTCGAGGCCGAGCTTCTCCACGTTGCGGACGACGGTTTCCGCCGCCACGTCATCGGAGTCCACGAAGACCGCACTCGCCGCCCCGCGCGAGAGCGCTTCGAGCCCGAGCGCCCCGGTGCCGGCGAAGAGGTCGAGCACGTCGGCCCCGTCGACCGACCCGATGAGGTTGAACATGGCCTCGCGGACGCGGTCGCCGGTCGGCCTCACCTCGCGGCCCTTGGGCGCGAATATCCGCGAGCCCTTACGCGAACCCGCGATGATCCTCAATGCGCTGGGCCTCCTCGAGGAGCGGGGTGAGCATCTCTCCGTCCTCCGCCGCCAGGCGCTCGGCCCACTCCCTGGCCTGGGCGATGAGCTTCCGGTCCCGCGCGAGGCGGACGAACTTCAGGTCGCTCAGCCCCGACTGGCGCGTGCCGAGGAGCTGCCCTTCGCCCCGGAGCTCGAGATCGACCTCGGCGAGCGCGAACCCGTCGTTCGTGTCTACGAGCGCCTGCAGGCGCCGCTGCGCGTCCTCGGTGAGCTCGTCCTTCGGACGAGAGACGAGGAGGCAGTACGACTGCTCGGCGCCGCGACCGACTCGTCCGCGCAGCTGGTGGAGCTGCGCGAGGCCGAAGCGATCGGCCTCCTGGACGATCATGATCGTCGCGTTGGGAACGTCGACGCCGACTTCGATCACCGTGGTCGCCACGAGGACGTCGAGCTCGCCGCGCTTGAACTCGTCCATCAGCGCGCGCCGGTCCGCGGGCCGCAGCCGTCCGTGCAGGGAGCCGACGCGATAGCCGCGGAGCTCGGCGCTCCGCAGGCGCTCGGCCTCCTGCTCGGCGGCGCGCGCCTCGATTGTCTCCGACTCTGAGACGAGCGGGCAGACCACATAGGCCTGGCGCCCGTCGTCGAGGTGGCGGCAGAGGCGCTTGTAGGCCTCGGCGCTCCGCTCGTGCGAGACCCAGCTCGTGATGACCGGCTGGCGACCGCGCGGCGGCCGGGCGATCTCCGTGACGTCGAGGTCGCCGTAGACGGTCTGCGCAAGCGTTCGCGGGATCGGCGTCGCCGTCATGTGCAGGACATGAGCAGAACGGCCTTCCGCGAGCGCGCGGCGCTGCTCGACCCCGAAACGGTGCTGCTCGTCGATCACGGCCACCGCCAGGTCGTCCAGCGCGACGCCCTCCTGGATGAGCGCATGCGTCCCGACCAGGATCTGCGCGCCTTCGAGATCGTGCTTCACGGAGCCCGTCTGCAGCGAGACACGAACTCCGAGCTCGGCGCAGATCGGCTCCAGGGTGAGGAAGTGCTGCTCGGCGAGGGTCTCGGTCGGAGCCATGAGTGCCCCCTGCTTCCCGCGCTCAACGGCGCGCAGGAGGGCGTAGAGGGCGACGACGGTCTTGCCCGACCCCACGTCGCCCTGCAGGAGCCGCTGCATCGACCGTTCGCCGCGGAGATCGGCGTCGATCTGGGCGATCGCCTCTTCCTGCTCGGGGGTGAGCGTGAACGGGAGCACGCGCCGGTAGCGGTTGAGGAGCTCCCCCGGCTTGCCGAGCGCCCTCGCGCGCGCCTCCTGGGCGAGCGCCTCGCGACGGCGGACAAAGCCGAGCTGGAGCAGGAGGAGCTCCTCGAGGCCGAGGCGAGCGCGGGCAGCCTCGGCGTCTTCCAGGCTTTCGGGGCGGTGCACGGCGGCGATGGCATCGGCCCGGAGCGGCAGGCGCTCGCGAGCGCGGAGCTCCGCCGGGAGCGCGTCCGGCATGCGACGTGCAAGCGGGAGCGCGGCCTCGACCAGCGCGCGGATGCGGTAGGAGGGCAGAGCCTCGGTGGCGGGGTACTCGGCGACGAGTCCGAGCGTGTGCACGCCGGCACCCCCGAGCTCGTGACGCGCCACCTTGAATCCCTTCAGGTCGCGCGTCCCGTGCAGAAGGAGCTCGGTGCCGGGTGCGAGCTTCGCCAGGTGCGCCTGGTTGAACCAGACGACCTTCTCCTCGACGCCGGCGGAATCCACGACGACGCCTTCGACGACCTTGAGGTTCCGCCGCCGCGTCGGCCGCACACGGATGCGCGCGAGCTTACAGCGAACCGTCGCCTCCTCCCCGAGGGGTAGGTCGGCGAAGCTCGCCGCCTCGTCCCAGTCCAGGTAGGCACGCGGGATGTGCTCGACGAGATCGCGGAGGGTCTCGATCCCCAGCGAGGCCAGGCGATCGGAGATCTTCGGGCCCACGCCGGACAGGGACTCCACGCGCCGGTCCTCGACGTCCACCCGTCTCGGCTTCGGCGCACCTTGGTCCATGCCAGCAAAGCCGGCCAGCGCAGGGCGCGAACTCACGAAGAGGGCCAGGACCCCTGGAGCATACGCCCGGGTCCGGACGTCAACGGCTGCCTGCGGGGAGCGTCACGCCGACCCCGCGGAACCTGATCTCATCCGTGCGTGGGTAGTAGACGACGTCGTTCGGCTCCCGCGTCCCGTAGGCGAGGTAGACGAGGCCGTCCTCCCCCGCGAGAAACGAGTGCGCGACGCGGGTGCCTGCGGGCCGCGAGACGACGCTCCCTCGCCGGACCTCGGCGCTCTCGTCTCCGAGCGCGACTTGTCCCGATCCCTCGAGGACCACGAAGAGCTCTTCCTCCGCAGCATGGCAGTGAGGCGGATAGCCCTCACGGCCCGGCGAGATGGTCATGTGGCTAAGGCCGGTCTCGACCGAGCCAATCACGTCGCCAACGTTCAGGTCGATCGCGCCCGTGCCGAGCTCCCACCGGATGCCCTGGTCTATGTTGGCGATCCGGCCGGGACGCGGCGAGACCTGGCCAACGTCGGGCTCGCCGATCGCAGCTTCGCGCTCCCAGGGATGCGCCCCGCCGACGTCGACCCAACTGGGGTGCATCCAGGCGACGCCGGCACGCGGCAGCACGGTGTTTCCCTGCTTCTTCCGCTGCCCGTAGGCGAGCACATCGAGCCCCTCGGGCCCCGCACGCAGCGTGTGCGCGTGCTTCTCCGGCAGGTGGGCGAGCACGTCGCCCTGGCCGACCTCGAAGACTTCCCCGTCCTGCCACGAGATCCCGGAGCCGCGGAGGACGAAGAAGATCTCCTCCTCCGCCCCTTCGGCGTGCGCGGCCGTCGACCACTTGCCGGGGTCGATGCGGATGCGCTTGAGGCCGACGAAGACACAGCCGGCCGCGCGGCCGAGGTCATACCAGTCGGCGGCGAGGTGCCCGGTCTCGCGGCGGTATGGTTCGACGCCGTCCCAGTGAGCGACGTGATTCACGAGGGGCGTCTAGCCAGGCGTGGCGGACGCGACCTGGCCGGCGCGCTCTCGCTCGGCGGCGAGCAGATCGACGACATGGCGCAGGAGCTTCCATGCCGTCTCCGGGCTCGACTTGACGAGCTCTTCCAGGTCCCAGGTCGCCATGAAGAGACAGGTGAGCGGAGTGACTGCGGTAACGGTGGCCGTGCGTTCGCGCTTGCCGATGAGCGCGAGCTCGCCGAAATGATCGCCTGGATGCAGCCTGCCGAGTCCGGCTCCGCCCGCGCTCACCTCGGCTTCTCCTTCGACGACGATGAAGAATCCGACCCCGCTCATCTTGCCCTCTCGTATCACCGTCGTCCCGGGCGCGAAGCTCTGCTCGCGAACGTTGCGCGCCACGCGCTTTAGCTCGCGCTGACTGAGACAGCTGAGCAGCGGCACGTCCTTGAGTGCGTCGACCGCAGCCACGCGCCGAGTCTACCGCGGCTGAGCGCGCGCCAGCGAGTCCCAGAACCAGAAGAGCCCGAGTGTGCCGGGCCCACCGTGCGTGCCGATCACCGGCCCGAGCGTCGTGACGATGTCGAGCGATGCGTTCGGCCGGGCATCCTTCAGCCTGCGAACGAGCTCGTCGCAGTCCTCATTGGCCTCGGCGTGGCCGACGCCGACGTGGAGGTTCGGGTCGTCCTGGCCCTCCGTCGAGGCGCGGAAGATCTCCTCCAGCTCGCCGAGGGCTTTCGAGCGGCCGCGCACGCGCTTGAGGGGAGCCACCTCGCCGTCGTCGAACGCGAGTATCGGCTTTACGGAGAGGAGCTGCCCGGCCAGGCCAGCTGCCTTGCCGACCCGCCCGCCGCGGACGAGATACTCGAGCGTGTCCACGGTGAAGAGGAGTCCTCGATCGCGACGGAAGCTCTCGACGAGCGCGTCGATCTCCTCATCGTCGGTGCCGCGGTCGAGACGCCGCTGGATCGCGTCGGCGAGGATCACCGTGCCTCCGGAGGTGACCCTGGAGTCGATGACGCGCACCTTGTCTCCGAAGTCCTTCGCCGCCAGCTCGGCGCTCGCCGAGGTGCCGGAGAGCTTCGCGGAGAGGACGACGCAGAGGATCTGCTCGTACTCTGAGAGCTTTTCGAAGACCGCGGCGAAGTCGGCGGGCGAGGGCTGCGCGCTCTTCGGCGGCTGGTCGCTCTCCCGCAGGAGGCGGTAGAACTCCGCGGTCGAGATGTCGACGTATTCGCGCTTTGCCTCTGAGTCGCCGAAGCGCACATAGAGGGGCACGACGCGCCAGCTCGGGCCGCCGTGGCCCTCCGGCAGGTCGGACGTGGAGTCGAGAACGATCGCCGTCGAGTCAGCCGATAGCCGCGCCACGCCCTGCCGCCTCCCGGATCGCCCCGACGATGTCCTCCACTCCTCGGTCCTTCGTCAGACAGGCCACAGCCCCCGCGTCGTAGAGAGCCTGGATCTCCTCGTGCTCGGCCGCCGCGGTCAGGACGACGACCGCTGTCTTGGGCAGCGCAGCGCGGAGCGCCGAGGTCGTCTCCACCCCGTCGAGCCCCGGCAGCCGGTAGTCCACGAGCACGACGTCCGGTGCGAGGCCCGGGCAGACCCTGAGCGCCGTTTCACCATCGGGCACCGCCGCGACGACGCGCACGTCGGGCGTCAGGCCGAGCATGAGCTCGAGCGCCTGACGAAATGTGTCGTTGTCCTCGACGAGGACGACGTCGATGGGCTCCGTCGCCATCCGCGTCAGTATCGGATCATTCGACCGCGAAAAGAAGGGGGTAATGCGGCTGGCCGCCCTCATGCACCTCGACCTCGAGGCTCGGATGCGCGACGCGGATCGCGTCGACGACAGCCTCTGACTCGCCCGCACCGTCACCGACCAGCACAGTGAGGACGTCCGCGCCGCCGCCGACCAGGCGCGCGACCACGTCGGTCGCCACAGGCTCGAGGGCCTCACCCGAAACGACCGGCTCGCCGTCCACGAGACCGAGAAATTCTCCCTCGGCCACGTCCACCTCGCCGATCGTGGCGGAGCGGGAGGCGCGCGCGACGGAGCCGGCGCGCACCGCGGCTGCAGCCTCTTCCATCTCGGCGACGTTCTCATCGAGCGGCCGGGACGAGTCGAAGGCGACGAGGGCGCCGAGGCCGGACTGCAGGCTCCGCGTCGGGATCACGCGCACGTCCTTTCCGCTCTGCTCCGCCGCCTGCTCTGCGGCGAGGACGACGTTCTTGGAGTTCGGCAGGAGGACAACGCTTGACTCGGGAAGCGCATCGACCGCGGCGAGGAGGTCCGCCGTCGAGGGGTTCATCG
Organism: Gaiellaceae bacterium; assembly: GCA_035296905.1. Taxonomy (GTDB): domain Bacteria; phylum Actinomycetota; class Thermoleophilia; order Gaiellales; family Gaiellaceae; genus DATEOR01. Next base: position 26,770 of record DATHAA010000062.1, on the reverse strand, counting down.
TCTCGCCACCCGCGACGGTGGATGCGCCCAGGCTCTCGAAGAGCCGACGGTTGCCTCCACCGAACACGACGGCGACCGCGCCCGTGACACCGGCCTCCCGCTCCAGCCGCTGGGTGCGATCGGCGGTCTGGACATGCATGTTCTTGATGTCGACCTCCGCGATCACGCCGCGGTCGGTTGCGAGCGCGAGGGCCGCGCCGGGCTCGTCCGTGTGGACATGCACCTTGACCGCACCCGGACCGCCGACGACGAGGAGCGAATCGCCGAGCTTCGTCAGCTCGCGCTCGAGCTCCTCGGGGTCGATCGTTTCGCCCTCGACGAAGAAGGACGTGCAGTAGCGGTGGCGAGACAGCTCCTGATGCACGGCCTCGAGTGGGATCCCGCCTGTCACCGCTTCGAGCTCGGGGAGCGGCTCGCCGCGAACGTGCGCCGCGATCCCACGCAGGATCTCGAGCACCCCAGCTCCGCCCGCATCGACCACGCCCGCTTCTCTGAGAATGTCGAGCTGATCGGTGGTCGCAGTGAGAGCCCGCTCGCCGTGCGCCACGACCTCGGCGAGGGCCTCCGTCACCGGAGGATCAGAGGGCGCGAGCGCCTCCGCCTTCTCCGCGAGCTCGCGGGCGACGGTCAGCATCGTCCCCTCCTGTGGGTTGCGGACGGCGGCGTAGCCCGCGTCGCTCGCCCCGCGGAGAGCCCGGGCAACCGCCGACGCGTCCGTCTCGCTCTCGTCCCCGAGAGCCTCGACGGCGCCGCGGACGAGCTGGGAGAGGATGACCCCCGAGTTTCCGCGCGCGCCCATGAGGGCGGCGCGGACGATGTCAGCGCCGGGGTCCCGGTCGAGCGCCGAGACGACCGCACGCGCGGTCTCGGTCATGTTCGTGCCCGTGTCCCCGTCCGGGACCGGGTAGACATTCAGGTCGTCGATGCGGGCCCTGCTCGCCTCCAGAGCGGCCAACGCCGCCCGCGCGAGAGCTAAAGGGCCTTCTGGACTTTGCCCGCTTTGAGACACCGGGCGCAGACATAGGTCCGGCGCGGAACCCCGTTCACGAGAATGCGGACGCGCTGGAGGTTCGGGTTGAACCGCCGCTTCGTGGCCACCATCGAGTGGCTCCTGTTGTTTCCGAACGCGGGAGCTTTCCCGCAGACTGAGCAGACCTTCGACATCGGACGGCCAGTATAGCCAGCGCTTATGGAGTGGCCGCCGGCCGAAGGTGGGTCAGCAGATCGGCCATCTCGAGCGCGGAGAGCGCCGCCTCGGAGCCCTTGTTCCCCTGCGGCCCGCCTGCGCGCTCCTCGGCCTGCCGACGGCTGTCGCACGTGAGGACACCGAAGGAAACGGGAACGCCGGTCTCGAGCCCGGCCAGCTGGAGCCCGCTTGCCGCCTCGCCGGCGACGTACTCGAAGTGCGGCGTGTCGCCGCGGATGACGCAGCCGAGGGCGACGATGCAGGCGTAGCGGCGGGTCTTCGCGAGCGCCATGGCACCCAGAGGAAGCTCGAAGGCGCCGGGCACTGGCATGACATCGATCCGCTCGCGCGGCACGCCCGCCTCGGTGAGCGTCTGCAATGCGCCCTCGAGGAGGCGCGTCGTGATGTCCCCGTTGAAGCGGCTGACGACGACGCCGATCCCCCGCCGCGCGCCGTTTGGCGAGCCGGTCACGACTCCGACCCCCTCGGGGATGCGGAGCTCGCCCGGCGCATGCTGAATCTCAGCCATCCGACTCCTCGAAGCGCAGACCCTGGTGGTGGAGCTGGTGGCCGAGCTTCTCGCGCTTCGTCTCCAGGTAGGCGCGGTTCTCGGCGTTGGGCGAGACCTCGATCGGGACCTGCTCGACCACGGTGAGGCCGAAGCCCTCGATGCCGGTCATCTTCTTCGGATTGTTCGTGAGGATGCGGATGGTCGTCAGCCCAAGGTCGGACAGAATCTGGCTGCCGATTCCGTACTCGCGCAGGTCTGCAGCGAAGCCGAGCTCGAGGTTGGCCTCGACGGTGTCGAGCCCCGACTCCTGCAGCTCGTAAGCCTTCAGCTTGTTGAGGAGTCCGATACCCCTTCCCTCCTGCGCCATGTAGAGGAGGACCCCGCACGGCTCGGCGGCAATGCGCTCGAGCGCGAGCTCCAGCTGCTCGCCGCAATCGCAGCGAAGCGAGTGAAAGACGTCGCCGGTCAGGCACTCGGAGTGAACCCGGACGAGCACGTTCTCCTCGCCCTCGGCGTCGCCCTTGACGAGCGCGACGTGGTGCTTGCCCGTGAGGGTCTCGCGGAAGGCGACGGCGGTGAAGTCTCCGTACGCGGTCGGGAGCCGCACCGAGGTCATCCGCTCGACGAGCTTCTCCGTCTGGCGGCGGTACTCGATCAGGTCCTCGACGGTGATCATCTTGATCCCGTGCTGCTCGCAGTAGGGGATCAGGTCGGGCACGCGGGCCATCGTCCCGTCCTCGCGCATGATCTCGCAGACCACTCCGGCCGGGTTGAGGCCGGCGAGGCGCGCGAGGTCGACGGCGGCCTCGGTCTGGCCGGCGCGCTGGAGAACCCCTCCGCGCCGCGCGCGCAGCGGGAAGATGTGCCCGGGCTGGACGAGGTCGGCGGGCCCCTTGCTCGCGTCGATGGCGACCTGGATCGTGCGTGCACGGTCGGGCGCCGAGATGCCGGTGGTGACTCCCTCGCGCGCCTCGATGGAGATCGTGAACGCGGTGCCGAACGGCGTCTCGTTCCGGTCCGTCATCTGCCGCAGGTCGAGCTCCTCGCACCGCTCCTCGGTGAGACACAGGCAGACCAGGCCTCGCCCGTGCGTCGCCATGAAGTTGATCGCATCCGGTGTGGCGAACTGGGCCGCGATCGTGAGGTCGCCCTCGTTCTCGCGATCGGCCGCATCCACGACCACGACGAACTTCCCCTCGCGGATGTCCTCGAGGGCGGCTTCGATGGTTGCGAACGGTGTCGTCTCGACCTTCACGGGCAAATCGTAACGCTCAGCTGTCCAACTGCTCCCAGACTAGCTCCGCGACTTCCAGGCGGATGTCATCGCGGCGAGCCTCGCCCGCGAGGACGCAGACCGCGTCGTTCAGCCTCGCGTAGCGCTCGGAACCGGTGTTGTGGACGATGGTCCCGGTCACTTCCCGTCCGTACGCGCTCCTGCGGGCGAGGCCGCGCAGGTGGAAGGCGAGCAGGGCGCTGTCGTCGGTCTCGATGACACCGTGGAAGTCGGGCACGTAGACGTCATCGCTCCGCATGCGCGCGTGGTTGAGCCCGCGGAACCGGCCGTTCACCTGTCCCTCGACCCGCCCTTCCCCGAAGAAGAGCCCCAGTGTGTCCGGCCCGCGCGATAGGTAGTGCTCCGGGTAGGCGAAGCTGATCCTGTACAGCGGCTCGAGCCTCATCGGGCCGCGAGCCTCTCGACGTACTTTGCGACCACGTCCACCTCGATATTCACGTCGTCGCCTTCGGCGAGTTCTCCAAGTGTCGTCACCTCGCGGGTGTGCGGGATGAGCGCCACCGTGAACGATCTCTCGGCGAGGCCGGCAATCGTCAGGCTGACCCCTTCGACCGTGATGGAGCCCTTCTTCACGCAGTAGCGAAGGACGTCCTGAGTCGCTTCGACCTCGATCCCCTCGTCGTCGACCCGGCGGATCCGCCCGACGTCGTCCACGTGCCCCTGGACGATGTGACCGCCGAGCGGGTCACCTGCGCGAAGAGCGGGCTCGACGTTGACACCGCCGCCAGTCTTCAGGCGGCCGAGCGTCGAGCGGCGAAGCGTCTCCGGCACCGCGTCAAAGACCACCGTTCCGTCCGCGATCTCGACCGCGGTCAGGCAGACCCCTGCGAGCGAGACCGAGTCTCCGACGGCTGCTGCAGCTGCGGTCTCGGGCGCGCGGACGACGAGGCGAACGGATTCGCCGCGTTCCTCGACGGCCTCGACGCGACCGACCTCGCGCACGATCCCGGTGAACACGGCCTGAACTCTAGGGCTCGCGGATGTATCCGGTGAGGAGGACGTCGTCTCCGACCCGTTCGGCCTCGACGCCGGTGAGGGAGAGCGCGGCACCCAGCTCGTCCACCCAGCGCGGGCCCGAGCCGGCCAGCTTCGGCGCGACGAAGAGGAGCAGCTTGTCGACGAGCCCCTCACGAAGGAACGAGCTTGCGAGCGTAGGGCCGCCTTCGAGGAGAAGCGATTGGACTCCTTCGGCGGCCAACCGCTCCAGGGCCTCGTCCAGCGGGCCGGAGACGAGCTCGAGCTCCGAGCCCTCGGTGAGTGGCCCCGTCCCGAACGCGAGCCTGCGCGGCTGGCGGTCGGTCTCCATGTCGCGGGCGTCGAGCCCTGGCGAATCGGCGCGCACGGTCCCCATCCCGACCGCGACGGCATCGGAGGCGGCGCGAAGCTCGTGCACACGGAGGCGGCTTTCCTCCCCCGTCACCCAGCGAGACGCGGGGACAACGACGCGCCCGTCCAGCGTGACGGCCGCCTTGTAGGTGACGAAGGGGCGGCCGGTTGCGATCCAGGTCCGCCACGCCTCGTTCTGGCGCCGCGCCCGACGGGCTGGCTCGCCGTCCAGGAGCTCGACCTCCATCCCGGCCTCGCGCAGGCGCGCGAAGCCCTGGCCGTCCGTCTTCGGATTGGGATCCGGCGCGCCGACGACGACGCAGGCGACTCCGGCATCGACGATCGCGTCCACACAAGGAGGCGTGCGCCCGTAGTGGGCGCAGGGTTCGAGCGTGACGTAGAGCGTTGCGCCCCGCGCCCGCTCGCCAGCCGCCTCGAGCGCGAGGATCTCCGCGTGCGGGCCTCCCGCCCGCTCGTGCCACCCCTCGCCTACGACTTCGTCGCCGGCGACCACCACTGCTCCGACGACGGGATTCGGGTGCGTCTTGCCGCGTCCGCGCTCCGCCAGCTCGAGTGCGCGCTCAAACGGCTTCGGCAAAGGCCTTCACGAGCTGCCGGTAGGCGCGCGGATAATCCTCTCGGCCGAAGATCGCGCTGCCCGCGACCGCGGCCTGCGCCCCTGCCCGCCTGACGTCGGCGATGTTCCCCTCCCCGACGCCGCCGTCCACCTGCACGAAGAGGTTCTGGTGCAGCTGGTTCCGCAGGGCCGCGATGCGCTCGAGGCTCTCCGGCATGAACTCCTGGCCCGAATACCCGGGATGAATGCTCATGCAGAGGACGAGGTCCGCGCCGATCGAAGCTCCGACGGCATCCTCGACACTCGTCTCCGGATTGAAGGCCACGCCGACACCGAGCCCGAGGTCGCGCGCGAGCTTGATCGCCTTCCACGGCTCCTCGCACGCCTCGACGTGGAACGTGACGCTGTCGCCGCCGGCCTTCTTGATCATCTCGAAGTGGTGCTCGGGGTTGGTGACCATGAGGTGGCAGTCGACGACACCCTCGAACTTGTGGATCAGCGGCGAGATCGACTGGAGGACGATCGGCCCGATCGTCACCGGCTCGACGAAGTGACCGTCGCCCACGTCGAAGTGAAAGACGCGGGCTCCCGCGCCGATCAGGTGGTCGATCTGCTCGCCGAGGCGAAGGAAATCGCCCGCGTAGAGCGAGGGCTCGATCTCGATCTCGCGCACCCATCGCTTCCAAGACATGGGGAAATCCTACGGACGGCGCAGGCGGGCGACGAAGAACCCCGACGTCGCATGCACCTGCGGCAGGGTGAGCAGGAACTCGGCGCGTCGCGGATGGCGGAACTCCGGGAACTCGGGGCCGAGATCGTCGACCGGCAGGCCGAGGGCGTCGACGACGTCCTCGTTCTCGGCCCGGGTGATCGTGCAAACGGAATAGGTGAGCCATCCGCCCCGACGCGCACGCTCGGCGGCAACACGCATCAGGTCGAGCTGAAGCTCTGGAAGCGGGCGAGCGCGCCAGCGGAGGTCGGGCCGCGAGTTGAGGACGCCAAGGCCGGAGCAGGGCGCGTCCACGAGGACGCGGTCGAAACCGGTGAGCTCCGCAGGGAGCTTCAGCGCGTCGGCGTTCACCACGGTGAGGGCGGCTCCGAGCCGCGCGGCGTTCTCCTCGAGCTCGCGCGCCCGGCCCGGGTGCTTCTCGACGGCGACGACCTCGGCTCCCGCTGCCACGAGCTGCGTCGCCTTCCCGCCCGGCGCCGCGCAAAGGTCGAGCACGCGCTCTCCCGGCTGCGCGCCGACCGCGTTCCCGGCGAGCTGGGAGCCGCGGCTCTGAGGCCATGGCTCCTTGAGCCCGCCGGTCGGCTCACGCAGGACCCGCTCGGGCGGCTCATTCTGGGCGCGCATGAGGGCGAGCATCCCCTCCGAGCCCCACTCCCGCCACCACGTCTCGGCGATCCAGTCGGGGTACGAGTGCTTGAGGGCGGCCTCCTGCGCGGTCGACTCGGGAAGCCCGGCGAGGAGCTTGTCGATTTCCTCCCCCAGCCTCCGCATGACGGCGTTCGTGAACGCCACGGCACGCTCGAGACCCGCGGCCCGCACGAGCTCGACGCTCTCGTTCGCCGCCGCATGAGGCGGGACCGACTCGAGATAGCCGAGCTGGTAGGCGCCGAGGCGCAGGGCGGCGCGCACGGGAGGGTCGAGCTTCCGCACGGGGCGGCGGCCGATCGTCTCGATCGCATGGTCGAGCGCACGTACGCGCTGCACTGTCCCGTACCCGAGCTGCATGGCGAAGGCCCGGTCGCGTTCGTCGAGGTCATCCGCGAGGGAGCGGAATGCGCGGTCCGCGTAGGCGTCCGCCTCGAAGACCCGCCGGACGACTTCGTATGCGACACGCCGCGCAGTCAGCGTCTGCCGCGTAGGTATTCCTCCGCGCTCATACGCTTTCCGCCCTCGCGCTGCACCTCGAGGAGCTCGAGCCCGTCTGCGACGAGGAGCGAGTCCTCGCGTGCGGGACGCGCCTTCCAGACGAGCAGGCGCCGTCCGTCCACGAGCCCGCGGGCACCGATGTGCGGCGAGAGCGCGCGAATCTGGTTTATGAGCTCTTCCGCGGTCTTCGTCCAGTCGAGCTCGCGGTCTGCCGCGGTCAGCTTGTCGGCGTAAGTGGCCCCGTCCGGCTGCGGGACGAACGTCGGCTCCGCGAAGACCTCGCCGAGGAGGTCGACGGCGAGTGCCGCGGCCCTCTCGATGACCACCGCCGTGTCGTCCTCCGGCCCGATCGGGAACCGCCGTTGAGCGGCGATCGGCCCCGCGTCGAGGTCGGCGGTTGTCTTGTGGATGGTGACGCCGGTCTCGCGGTCGCCGGCCATGATCGCGCGCTCGACTGGAGCGGCGCCGCGCCAGCGCGGGAGAAGCGACGGGTGCACATTGAGCCACAGGCGCTCGCCGAGGAGCCTCTCCGGAATGAGCACTCCGTAGCCGGCGACGACGACCACCCGCGCCTCGCCGGGGAAAGCGCCGAGCTTCTCCGGCTGCTGCACGGGGATCTCGAGGCGCTTCGCGGCCTCCTTGGCCGGCGGCGCGGCCTTCTTCCGGCCTCTGCCCTGGGGCTTGTCGGGGCGCGTGAGGAGGAACTCGATGTCGTAGCCTCGGTTGGCCATCCCTTCGAGCACGGCCGCACCGAACGGCGCGGTGGCCGCAACGGCAATTTTCATGACTAGTGCCTCTTCAGGTGATGGCGCCCCGACTCGGGCGCGCGAAAAGCGCGCCACTCAAGGACGCAGGGAACCCGCGTATCGGGAATACGCGGGTGACCGAGGACGTGGAGCGGCGCTGGTTTGCAGCCGCCCGAGGCGATGGCAGTCATTGCCTGGAGAGGCACCTACCCGCTGGGACCGAGGACAGGCTGTGGCCGCAGTTTGGCCAGAGCCTCTCGGCGCTGTTCGGGAGACGTCCGGTCGATGATGAGGATGCCGTCGAGGTGGTCGAGCTCGTGCTGGATCACGCGTGCCTCGAGGCCCTCGGCCTCAAGCGTGAGCTCTTCGCCTTCTGGCGACGTCGCTTCGACGACGATCGTCGTCGCGCGCTCGACCTCGACGATCACGGTCGCGGCACCGAGCGACAGGCAGCCCTCGTCGTCCGCGATCTGCTCGCCGCCCGTCTCGACCACGCGCGGGTTGACGAGCGCCACGAATGGCTCCTCTTCCCCCGCCTGGTAGACCAGGACGCGCCGCAGGATCCCGAGCTGAGTGGCCGCCAGGCCGACACCGCGCGCTTCGGACATGAGTCCCTTCATGCGCTCGACGAGGCCGGTGACGGAGTCGTCGATCTCCTCGACGTGGTTGGCCTTCATGCGCAGAACAGGGTCGGGGTACTGGCGCACTTGGGCCAGAGCAAGCCGACGCCGAGCTTCACGCTCGGCGTCGAGCTCTTCGGTTCTTACTTGACCCTCGACTTCGCCCATTTCCGGGGCAATTCTAACGAGGGCGAACCGTTGTTCTATATGCGGTTTGTCGCAGTCCGCGGGCCGACCATCCGCGACCACAGGGCGACGAGAACGACCGCCACGATGACCGCGAGGATGAAGCCGAGAATGCCTCCGCCGACAAGCCAGCCGACGAGAAGCGCAGATGCGATACCGATTGCCATCGTCATGAGGATCCCCATCGGGTCAACACCCGGGTGGAAAAGCCGCCCGAGTGCACCGACGATAAGCCCGACGATGATCAGACCGATGATTTCTCCTAGTCCCATGCGACGATGATTCCCGGGCGAAAGAAGCCGGAAACTAGGCAAGTCCCTGCGGATCGACGTCGACGGACGCCGTCAGTCCTTCCCGGCGCATTGCCGGAGCCGCGGCAGCGAGGAGCCGGGCTGCCCGCGCGGCGGCGGGGCGTGGATTCGCCGTCTTGACGAGGAGCTGCGCCCTGCTCCGGTTGCGAAGGCGGAGGAGTGGAGCCGGGCCGAGCAGGTCTCCCTCCGCGCCCTCGAGACCGGCGCGAAGCTCCGTGAGGAGCGCATTGGGGCCGTTTGTCCCGGTGCCCGAGACGACGATGCGCACGAGGTGGCGGAAGGGCGGGTAGCCGAGCTCGCGCCGGCGGTCGAGCTCCCCGGCGAGGAACTCTTCGACCGCGTGGCGCGCCGCGAGCGAGATGGGACGCGAGTCAGGCTGGTACGTCTGCACGAGCACGCGCCCGGGTGCGTCGCGCCCGCTTCGTCCCGCGAGCTGGGTGACGAGCTGGAACGTCCGCTCCTCGGCGCGGAAGTCGGGCAGCGCCATCCCGGTGTCGGCGTCCACGACCGCGGCGAGCGCGACCCCCTCGAAGTGATGGCCCTTCGCGACCATCTGCGTGCCGAGGAGGACAGCCCGGTCGGTCTCAGAGAACCTCGCCAGTCGCTCCGCCAGCTCGGCCGGGTTCGTCGCCACGTCCGCGTCGAGCCGGATGAGCTCGAGCCCTGAAAGGCGTTCCGCCAGCTCCTCTTCGAGCCGCTCAGTCCCCGCGCCGAGCCGGGCGAGCTCCGCAGCTCCACAGGACGGGCAGAGCGTGGGGCTCGGCTCCCGTCTCCCGCAGTGGTGGCAGTGGAGCGCGCCGTCCCCGTGCAGCGTGAGCGCGACGTCGCAGCTCGGGCAGCGAACCGTCGCACCGCAGGCTCGGCAGTGGAGGGCCGGAGCGATCCCGCGTCGGTTCAGCAGGAGAATGGCCTTACCGCCTCCGTCCGAGATCGCGCCCAACTCCGCGAGGAGCGGTGCGGAGAGCGGATATCCGGCCTCGCGGCGGAGATCCACGACCTGGACGTGCGGCAGCCGACGGCCGAGTCGCCCGCCCAGTTCGAGCCGCTCGAGCCGCTCCCAGCTCTCGGGCCTCGGGGTCGCGCTTCCGTAGACGGCGACCGCACCTTCCAGGGAGGCGCGCTTCGCCGCGACCGTGCGCGCGTCGTAGCGGGGGTCGGACTCCTGCTTGTAGGAGGCGTCGTGCTCCTCGTCGACGCAGATCAGCCCGAGTTTCTCCACCGGCGCGAAGACCGCCGACCGGGCGCCCACGACCACGCGTGCCTCGCCGGACGCGATTCGCTCCCGCTCGTCGCGCCGCTCCGCGTCGGTCATGCCCGAGTGGAGGACGGCGACCCGACCGGGGAACCGCGCCGTGAAGCGCCCGAGCGCCTGCGGTGTGAGCGCAATCTCGGGGACGAGGACGATCGCCCCGAGGCCGCGTGCAAGCGTCTCCTCGCAGGCCCGCAGGTAGACCTCTGTCTTCCCGCTCCCGGTGGCGCCGTAGAGGAGGAATGAACCGCCGGCGCCGAGTCCGTCCACGATCCGGCCGTGCGCGGCCTCCTGCTCCTCGGTGAGCTTCTCCGGAACTTCCTCGGCCGCGAGACCCTTCGGGCCCTCGCGGCGCTTGGCACCCTTGCGCCTCGCCCTCGCTTCGGGCGCCACGAGCGCGAGAGCGCGCGCCGGAGTCGACCCGTAATAGTCGGCGAGCCAGAGCGCGAGATCGACAAGGGCGGGCGAGACGGAGCCGAGGATGCGCTCGACGGCCACCGGCTCGACCTCCGGCGGAGCCTCGTCCTCGAGCCGGACCACGACCCCGCGGCGGTGCGCGCGTCCGAAGGGAACGGACACGACCGAGCCTTTCTCGAGCCCGTCCGCCAGGTAGGTGAACGGCCGCGCGAGAGCGCGCGCGGTCACCAGCGGGTAGACCGAGGCGAAGCGAGACACCGGTAGGATTGTCCATGAGATGGCGGCGGGACACTCGGTCGACGACTACCTCGAGACGATCTATTTCCTGGCTTTTCCCATTGGGGAATACCGTCCGGACACGAAAGGCTCGCCCACCCTCGCCGTGCGCGTCGCCGACATGCTCGGCGTCTCCCGCGCCTCCGCGGGCGAGATGCTGAAGCGCCTCGAGGCGGACGGCCTCGTCGAGCGCGGCGAGCACAAGGAGGCCATCCTCACCGCCCAGGGCCGCGAACAGGCCGAGCGCGTCGTCCGCAGGCATCGCATCATCGAGCGCCTCCTCACCGACTTCATGGGCTACACCCCGGCGGAGGCGCACGAGCAGGCCGACCTCCTCGGCAACACGTTCACGGACGAGATGGTCGAGCGCATCGAGACGCAGCTCGGGAAGCCCGACCGCTGCCCGCATGGCTGGCCCGTGGACACCGACTTCGAGCAGGCGGAGAACCGGGAGCTGCAGCCGCTCTCGGACCTCGCTGCCGGCTCAGAGGCCGAGATCGTCCGGCTTGCCGAGCATGACGGCGACCTTTTGCACTGGTACTACGACGAGGGCCTCGTTCCCGGCACGCGCATCGAGGTGCGCAAGGCCAACGGCGGCGAGCTCACCCTCAGTCTGGGCGGCGACGAGCGGCCGCTCGACGAGAAGCAGGCCGCCGGCCTCTTCGTGCGCGCGCGCTAGCCCGTTTCGTCGGCGTACACCACATTCACCGTGGTGAAGCCGAGCGCACTCAGCAAGCTCGAGAGCATCAGCCGCGTGTTCTCGCGCGCCCGCGCGATCAGCCCGGAGCCCTGCTGCGCCGCTGCGTTCATCTTCTGCACCGCGAGGACATTCAGCTGCTGCTGGTCGTGGTCGTTCGACGAGAAGATGTCGCCGATCTTGTTCAGCGCGCCCTCGTTCTGGTCGTAGATGTAGCTCCGGGTCGGGTCGATCCGCGCCGGGGACAGCGTCGGCCGCGGCAGCGTGATCGTCGCGCTCAGGCGGTCGTCCGAGACGTCGACCGAGTCGTCGTCGACGTTCGAGAAGTCGACGCTGGCGTCAACCGACCCGTAGGCGATGTAGAGCGTCCGGGAGCCGAGAAGCGCGTCCGGGAGTCCGCTGTCCTGGTGCAGGTCGACGACCTGCTGGAAGTTCCCGGTCGCCGCGTGGTAGGAGTGCAGGTCCTGCAGCGACCTGAGCACCGTCGGGCCGCTCCTGTCAATGGTCTGTTGCCTGAACGGGTTGTCGAAGTCCGGGAAGACGCCACGCACCCAGTTGATCCCGAAAACGATGGCCACGATGACGATCCCGAGGGCGACTAGGCCCCACGGAATGCCGCGTCGCGGCTCGCGCGGCGGCTCGTACTGCGGCGGTTCGGGTGGCGGCGCTTGCCGCCGCCGTTCGGGCGTGAGAACACCCATCACGGGGTTCCTACCCGCTCACGAGGCCGCGGGAACCTCCGTCGCGAGGCCGGCGGCAGCCCTCAGCGCGTCGGCGCGGTCGGTGCGCTCCCACGTGAAATCCTGCTCCTCGCGCCCGAAATGGCCATATGCGGCGGTCTGCGCGTAGATCGGCCGCCAGAGGTCGAGATCGCGGAGGATCGCGCCTGGCCGCAGGTCGAACTGCTTGCGAACGAGAGACGCGATGCGCTCGAGCGGGATCCGCTCGGTACCGAAGCAGTCGACCTCGATCGAGACCGGGTGTGCGACGCCGATCGCGTAGGACACCTGGAGCTCGCAGCGCTCCGCGATCCCGGCCGCGACGACGTTCTTCGCGACATAACGGGCGGCATATGCTCCCGAGCGGTCGACCTTCGTGGGGTCCTTGCCCGAGAACGCGCCGCCGCCGTGCCGTGCCGCACCGCCGTAGGAGTCGACGATGATCTTCCGGCCGGTCAGTCCCGTGTCACCCATCGGCCCGCCGACCACGAACTTCCCGGTCGGGTTGACGAGGACGAAGTCGCGCTCGTCGAAGCGGCGCTCGTCGTAGAGGTCGCGCGGCAGAATCGGGTGCAGGACGTGCTCGATGAGGTCGGGCTTGATGAGCGCCTCGGTGTCGAGCCCGTCCCGGTGCTGCGTCGAGACGAGGACGCGCACCACCTCGACCGGCCGCTGGCGCCCGTGCTCGTCGACCTCGTAGCGAATCGTCACCTGCGTCTTTCCGTCCGGCCGCAGATAGGGAAGGATCTGGGCCTTCCGCACCTCGGAGAGCCGCTTGGCGATCTTGTGCGCGAGCATGATCGGGAGCGGCATGAGCTCCCCGGTCTCCGTGCAGGCGTAGCCGAACATCATTCCCTGGTCGCCGGCGCCGAGCTGGTCGAGCGGATCGTCATCGCCGCGCTGCATCTCGTACGACGTCTCGACGCCGAGCGCGATGTCTGGGGACTGCTCGTCGAACGCGACCATGACGCCGCAGGTGTCCGCGTCGAAGCCGTATTTCGCCCGGTCGTAGCCGATGCCCTTGATCGTCTGGCGTACGAGGCGCGGGATCTCGACGTAGGTCTCGGTGGTGATCTCGCCTGCCACCACGACCAGCCCGGTCGTGACCAGCGTCTCGCAGGCGACGCGCCCGTTTGGGTCGTCGGCGAGGACTGCGTCGAGGATGGTGTCCGAGACTTGGTCTGCGACCTTGTCCGGGTGGCCCTCGGTCACCGACTCGGAGGTGAAGAGAAACTCGCGCGCCATGATCCGAAAAGGCTACTGAATCGAAAGCAATCCAACGAGCCTGGCCACGTCGCCGTCACGCTCGCCGTAGAGGACTAGTGACTGCAGGGGCTCGAGGTTCCGGTCGAGCCAGTCAGGGGTTGCCTGGCCAGTGAAGCCCATGAGTCCAGAGAGTATGGGCAGCGCCTGCTCGAGGTCGACGTAGAGGAAGCCCGTCGTCTCGTTGGGCATCCCGGCCGCTTCGGCCTCATCCTTGAACGCCTGGTCGTCGGCGAGCCGGCCGTCGTCGGCACGCAGGTCGACGATCCCCTGCTGCGAGGTCGTGATGACGAGCTTGCCGTCGAACGCTGCGTAATAGATGGAGAACAGCTGGTTGAGGGCGAGCTTCTTCGCCTGCACGTCGCCGATGTCGACGGAGTGCAGCTCCGCGGAGCCGTAGTACTCCGCGACCTCGCCGGCAAGTTTGTCGAGGACCGCGAGGGCGCCCGGTTCGTCGTCGACCTGGGTGACGATCGTGACCTCCGGGATCGGGAAGTCCGGGCGCATGTACAGAGCCGACTCGGCGGAGAAGAGCGGGAAGACGTCCTCGTCCAGCGAGACGCCGATCTCGGCCTCGGCGCGGGCGATGTCGCGCTCGATCCCCGGCGCCGCCTCGGCGAGTACGTCGCGCAGGGTTCCGAGCTGGCGCTCGAGATCGTTCGCGCTCGCATAGAGGAAGGCACCGCCGGGCACCTGGCCGGGCAGCTCGGCGGAGAACTCGTCCGAGAAAAGGTCGCCGGTCGCGGGGCTCGCCGCGCCCTCGAGGTGAATGCCGTCCTCCTGCGGGTCGAGAGAGAATGCCAGCGACGGGGTGTCCGAGCCGAAGAGACCCGCGAGCGGCGTCGAGTCGAGCGCCGAGCCTGCGACATACACCTGCGCGATTCCGTCGTCGGCCACCTCGCCGCTGACCGACTGGTAGCCGCTGTCTCCTTCGAGGGTGCCGTCCGCCTGCAGGCGCTCGAACTCGTCCAGGTTGGCCCCCGAATCCGAGAACGCGACCCAGCCGTCGATCTCCCGGGAGACGAGGGGCTCGTCGCTCTTGGTGAGCAGCGCGTCGAGCTTGACCGGGTCGTCCGGCTGGGTGAGGCCGACGACCTTCCCGTCGCCGGTCACATCGAGCGCGACGAAGTCGGTCTCGGGCCCGAGCGCAGGCTTCACATCGTCCTCGAAGTCGACACCCTCGCCGCCGAGCTTGCCGAGGATCCACTCGACCGCGCGGCCCCCATCCGGGAACTTGCCGACGAGAGCCCTGCCCGCTTGCCAGTTGGACGAATCGAAGCTCGTGTCCACACTGACGAAGACCTGGGAGGAGGCAGGGGCGACGCTCGCTCCCGCGGCACCCGGCGACGCCCCCTCTCCACATGCCGTAAGCGGTAGTACGAGCACGGCCAAGAGTGATACGAGGGCGACCCTATTCATCCGTCGGCCTCCGACCCATCAACCCTGAGACTAGCTGGCTCAGGCTCGCGCCATCGAGGACCTGGCATACCGCCTCTGTTATCGGCAGCTCGACGCCGTTCCTACGCGCGAGCTCGCGGAGAACCGGGGCCGTGGTCAGGCCTTCGACGACCTGGCCGATCTCGGCGGCAGCCTGGTCGGGTGTCGCTCCGCGCGCGATCAGCTCTCCGGCGCGGCGGTTGCGGCCGTGGCGGCTCCAGCAGGTCACCATGAGGTCGCCCATCCCGGCCATGCCCGAGAACGTTTCGCCGCGCGCCCCGCACGCCTCGCCGAGGCGCGCCATCTCCGCGAGTCCGCGGGTGATGAGCGCGGCCTTCGCGTTGTCGCCCGCCTCGAGGCCGTCCACCGCACCCGCGGCGAGCGCGATCACGTTCTTCGACGCCGCGCAAAGCTCGACGCCGACGAGGTCGGTGTTCACGTACACGCGAAAGCGAACCGAGTGGATCTCGTGCTGAAGCTCGGTGGCGAGGGCCTCGTTCGTGCTCGCCAGCACCGCCGCCGCGGGCAGGCCCTGCGCGATCTCCTCGGCGTGGTTGGGCCCCGAGAGCACGAACGGCTCCCGTCCCTCGACGACCTGCGAGAGGCGCCGGCCGGTCTCGGGATCGAGGCCCTTCGTGAGGATGAGGACAGGGGCGGCGCCCGGCAGCGCCGCGGTCACCTCCCGGAAGACCCGGCTCGGGACCGCGACGCAGACGAGCTCGGCCGCAGCCACCTCTGGTTTCTCCGGCGCGTCTCGGCCGGCGAGCGTCACCTCGTGCCCGCGCTCCTCCATGACGCCCGCGAACGCCGTGCCCCAGGAGCCCGCGCCGACGACAGCGACCTTCATCCGCGCCGCACGAAGTCGATGATCACGGGCACGCCCTCGAGGGCGAAGCGCTCACGGAGGCGGTTCTCGACCCAGTAGCCGTAGTCGCGCGTCACGAGACCGGGATCGTTGACGAAGAATCGAAAGCGGGGCGGGCGAGTAGAGACCTGGGTGCCGTACAGGAGATTCAGCCGCCGGTTGCCCTTCGCGGGCCCGGGCCGCTGCTCGCGCAGCTCGGCCAGGAAGCGGTTGAGCTCCCCGGTGGCGATCCGGCTCGTGTGCGTGTCGAAGAGCGCTTCCACGCGGTCGAGGAGCTTCCCGACCCCCCGGCCGGTCTGCGACGAGACCGCTGCCATTGTCGGCCGCTGGCGCAGGCGGCTCGCGAGGCGCTCCCGCACGTCCTCGATCCCCACCTCGGCGATGTCCCATTTCGACAGCACGACGAGCGTCGAGCAGCCGGCCGTGCGGGCGACGTCGGCGACGGCGAGGTCCTGGTCGACTACGCCCTCGCTCGAGTCGACGAGGACAAGAGCGACATCTGCCCGCTCGGCAGCGCGGATTGCTCGCAGCTCGGAGTAGTACTCGACCCCCTGCCGCTGCCGCCGCTTTCGCCTCATGCCGGCGGTGTCGACGAGCACGAACGTCCTTTCTCCGCGTTCGAGAATCGTGTCGACGGTGTCGCGTGTCGTCCCCGGCTCGGCGGAGACGATCACGCGCTCCTCGCCGAGGAGCGCATTCAGGAGGCTCGACTTCCCCACGTTCGGGCGTCCGAGAATGGCGACACCGATGGCGTCCTCCCCCACTTCCTCCCGCGCTCCGCCCGGAAGGGATGTCACGATCGCGTCGAGGAGGTCTCCCGTTCCGTGGCCGTGCATCGCGGAGATCGCAACCGGGTCGCCGAGGCCGAGACGGTGAAACTCGTACGCGGCGGCGTCGTTCTGCGAATCGTCGATCTTGTTCGCGACGACGGCGACCGGCTTGTGCGCGCGACGGAGGATGGCGGCGATCTCCTCGTCGCCCGGGGTCACTCCGGCGCGCGCGTCCACGACGAACAGGACGAGGTCGGCCTCCCCGACCGCACGCTGCGCCTGCTCCGCGATGTCGCGGGTGAGGGGCGACGAGTCGGCCACGTCGACGCCTCCCGTGTCGACGAGGATGAAGCGCTTCCCCGACCATTCGCACACAACCTCCTTGCGGTCGCGCGTCACGCCCGGAGTCTCGAAGACGACAGCCTCGCGGGTCGCGGAAAGGCGGTTGACGAGCGTCGACTTGCCGACGTTCGGGAAGCCGACGACGGCGACCGTCCCCAGGAGGGGCGCGGTCATCCGGTTTTGGAGGGGACTGCCGCTCGGTGCGGCGGAACCGCGTCCGGCCGACCAAGCTCGTGCATCTCGACGAGGAAGCGCCAGAGGCGCAGGATCTCGTCCTGGATCTCCGCGGTCGCCTGCTTGTAGCCGTGTCCGTTTCGCGGGAGCTCGTCGAAGCGCATCGGTTCGCCGAAGGCGATCGACACCGGCGCGCGGTTCCACTTCCAGTACTGGGAGCCGTGGATCGCAGCCGGCACCACGGGCACTCCCTCCTGGATGGCCACCATCGCCGCTCCGGATTTCGCCTCCCCGGGCACCCCGGCCTTCTGCCGCGTGCCCTCGACGAAGAGGCCGAGCAGGTCGTTGTTGCGGACCGTCTCCCGCATAAGGCGCAGCGCATCGCGATCGGACTCTCCTCGACGGACGGCCAGCGCACCGTGTGCGCGCATGAGCTGGCCGAAGCCGTAGACGCCGTGCAGCTCGATCTTCGCGACGAAGACGATTCGGCGCGGGCACGCGGAGCCGACCACCGGCGGGTCGGCGTAGGAGAAGTGGTTCACGGCCAGCACGGCCCCACCCTCGCGCGGTACGCGCTCCTTCCCGTAGGCTTTGATCGGGACCATCGAGCGCGTGAGCGTGCCGAGGAGCGCCTTGCCGATCGCCCAGTAGACCGGTGAATGGAGCGGATGGATGCTCATGCGTCCGACCTCGCGAGGACGAGCTCCTCGATCCTGTCGACGACCTCGTCGATGGAGAGCTCGGTCGTGTCAATCTCCTGCGCATCCGGCGCCGGCTGCATCTGCGCGGCGTCGCGCTCGTCGCGGAGGCGGAGGTCGGTGGCGAGAGCCTCCTCTCCGATCTCGGGCCGGTCGGCCGTGCGGCGACGAGCGCGCTCGGCTGCGTCCGCGACGAGGTAGACCTTCACGTCGGCGTCCGGGCAGACGACGGTGCCGATGTCGCGGCCCTCGATGACGGCATCGCCATGGGAGCCGAGCTCGCGCTGGCGCTCCCGCATCACCTCCCGGACCTCGGAGTGACGCGCGACCGAGGAGACGACGCGGTCGATCCGGGGCTCCCGGATCTCCTCCGTCACATCCTCGCCCCCGATGAAGACGCGGTCGCCCTCGAAGGACACAGCCTCGCGGAGTGCGAGGTCGCCCAGCGCAGGGCCATCCTCGAGCGAGACGCCCTCGTCGAGCGCGAGCTGCGTCAGCGCCCGGTACATGGCGCCCGTGTCGAGGTAGCGAAAGCCGAGCCGCGTGGCGAGCGTACGGGCGACCGTGCTCTTACCGGCTCCTGCGGGTCCGTCGATGGCGACGATCATGGGGAGGCTGGCCTACCTGGCCGCGAGGGCGTCGAGCATCGGAAAGAAGTCGGGGAAGCTTACAGCGACGGACTCGGCGCCCTCGATGCGGACGCCTTCGCGGGAGACGAGCCCGGCGACTGCGGCGAGCATGGCGATGCGGTGGTCGGCGGCGGCGTCAACCGTACCCCCGCCCTTAGGGCGGGAGGGAACCCCACGCACCCGGAAGCCATCATGCGCCGTTTCGATCCGGATTCCTAGTGGCCGTAGAGTGTTTCTCACAGTCTCGATGCGGTCCGACTCCTTGACGCGCAACTCCTCCGCCCCTCGCACGACGCTGTCCCCCCTGGCCATTCCGGCCACCAGCGCGAAGAGCGGCAGCTCGTCGACCAGCCGCGGCACCTCGGCCGGCTCGATGGCGGTCGCGGTGAGGTCGGCGTGCTCCACCTCCAGATCGGCGACCGGCTCGCCGCCCTCCGACCGCCGGTTGAAATGCGCCACCCGCGCCCCCATCCGCTCGAGCACGTCGAGCAAGCCGGTTCGCGTCGGGTTGACCCCGACGCCGTGGACCCTGATCGACGACGCGGGCAGGAGCGTCGCAGCGACGACGAACGGCGCCGCCGACGAGAAGTCCCCGGGGATCACGAGCGAGAGTGGCCGCAGCCGCTCCGCCGGCCAAACGGCCGGCTCGCCGGTTTTCCGCCGCACCCGCGCCCCGGCCGCCTCGAGCATGCGCTCCGTGTGGTCGCGGCTCGGATGCTTCTCGACCACGGCGGTCCGGCCTCCATCCGCGAAGAGCGCGGCCAGAAGGACGCAGGACTTCACCTGAGCACTTGCGACCGGCAGCTCGTAGCGGATCGCCTGGAGCCGCGCCCCGGCTTCGACGACGAGCGGTGCATGGCCGTCCTCCGTCTCCACCCGAGCGCCCATCTCGGCGAGCGGCTCGGCGATCCGCCCGAGGGGGCGCCGCGAGAGAGACTCGTCGCCGACGAGCTCGAAGCGACCCTCCTGTCCGACGAGCAGCCCGGGCAGGAGTCGCATCATCGTCCCGGAGTTCCCGCAGTCGATCGCGACACCGGGAGCTTGAAGCCCTCGAAGACCGACCCCGCCCACGCGCACCTCGTTCCCGTCCACCTCGACCTCCGCTCCGAGCGCGCGCATCCCGGCAGCAGTCGAGAGCGTGTCGGCCGACACGCCGAAGCCCGTGAACCGGCTCTTTCCGTCGGCAACGGCGCCGAAGAGGAGCGCGCGATGGGAGATCGACTTGTCGCCGGGGACGGCGAGGTCGCCGCGAAGTGAAACGGCCGGCTCCACGCCCAAACCCATGCCTACTCGTCCTCGAAGGCCGGCGACACGATCACGGAATAGCCCTGCGCCTCGAGGAGCGCAGCCGCGCGCCGCGCCTCCTCCTCGCCGGAGACCAGCACCGAAAGAGTCCCGCCGCGCTCGGGCGACATGTGCTGGAGCTCGAAGTCCTCGATGTTGATCTGCTCGGCGCCGAGCGCCTGCGTGATTCCCGAGAGGACGCCGGGCCGGTCCGGCACGTGCACGCGCACGCGTTGGAGCGCACCGGCGTCGTGGTAGGCCTCGTCCAGAAGCGTGCGCCGGTTCACGGCAGCCTCGCCGATCCAGCGTGCGAGCCACCCAGCGTCGCCCGCCCCGAGAGCGCGCTCGAGATCCTCGACGCGGCGGCGATGCTCCGCGAGCGACGCCCGCAGCTCCTCCGCGTTGTCGAGGAAGATGTCGATCCAGATGCGCGGGTTCGCGCCGGCGACGCGCGTCATGTCGCGAAGCGAGCCGCCGGCCGTCGCGAGCGGCTCATGCCCGTGCACGCGCACCGACCCCGCGTGGTTGAGGATGAGGTTCGCGAGGGCGTGGGGCAGATGGCTCGTGACCGCCATGAGCCGGTCGTGCGCGGCAGGGTCGATCGCCACCGGAATCGCTCCGAGCGAGGCGACGAAGCCGTGCAGGAGCCTGTAGCGCTCGGGCTCCGTCTCGGCGACGGGCGTGAGGAACCAGGTCGCGCCCTCGAAGAGCTCCGCGTTCGCGTGCTCGGGCCCGCGCGCCTCCGAGCCGCAGACCGGATGGCCGCCGATGAACCGCGCGCGTTCGGCCACCCGCTCGGTGAGGCCGCTCTTCGTCGAGCCGACGTCCGAGACGGTCGTCTCCGACCCGGCTCCGAGCACGGCCTGGACGGTCTCCTGCAGGGAGGCCACCGGCGTCGCCACGAGAGCGAGATCGGCGCTCTCCACCGCGTCGGCAAGCGAGCCCGCCGCGGAATCGACGGCGCCGCGCTCGGCCGCGACGCGGAGTGAATCCTCGTCCGCATCCCAGCCCACGACCTCGGAAACGCCTACGCGCTTCGCGGCCAGGCCGACGGAGGCCCCGATCAGCCCCGTGCCGACCAAAGTAAGCCGCTCCGGCGGCACTACGTGTCGAGCTCGGGCGTGCGCATGAGCTCGGCGAGGCGGAAAGCGAGATCGAGTGACTGGCGCGCGTTGAGCCGCGGATCGCAGAGCGACATATACCGAGAGGAGAGCTGCTCCTCAAGGACGGCTTCAGAGCCGCCGAGGCACTCGGTCACGTCCTCGCCCGTGAACTCCAGGTGTACGCCGCCCGGCCAGACCCGCTCGGCGCGACACGCCGCGAAGAAACCCTCGATCTCGGCCATGATCGCGTCGAAGCGGCGCGTCTTCACGCCGGAATCCGTCTTGAACACGTTCGCATGCATGGGGTCGCATGCCCACACGACGGAATGGTCGGCCTCCCGCACGGCGCGAAGGAGCGGCGGGAGAAGCTCGAAGACGTGCTCCGCCCCCATGCGCGAGACCAGGGTCAGCCGGCCGGGCATCCGCGCCGGGTTGAGCCGTTCGCAGATCTCGATCAGCTCCTCGGCGGTCGTCGTGGGCCCGACCTTCACGCCGAGCGGGTTGTGCACGCCGGAGAAGAACTCGATGTGGGCGCCGTCGAGCTTCCGCGTTCGCTCCCCGATCCAGAGCATGTGCGCGGAGCAGTCGTACCAGTCGCCCGTGGTCGAGTCGCGGCGCGTGAGCGCTTCCTCGTAGTCGAGCACGAGCCCTTCGTGGCTCGTCCAGACGTCCACCTGGTGGAGCTTCTGCTCGGCGACGACGTCGATTCCGCACGCGGCCATGAAGAGAAGGGCGCGCTCGATCTCGGCGGCGAGCCGCTCGTACCGGCGGCCCTCGACGGACGAGGCGACGAACTCCTGGTTCCACTCGTGCACCCTGAGGAGGTCTGCGAAGCCGCCCTTCGTGAACGCGCGAACGAGGTTGAGCGTCGACGTCGCGTGGTAGTAGGCCGCGGCCATGCGCTCCGGATCCGGGGTACGAGCCTCCTCCGTCGGCGCGTCGTCGTGAATCATGTGGCCCCGGAAAGAGGGAATCTCTCCATCCCCGGCGGGCTCGGTCGGCGAGGTCCGCGCCTTTGCGTACTGCCCCGCGATCCGCCCGACCTTCACGACCGGCAGCGTGGCGCCGTACGTGAGCACGGCGGCCATCTGCAGGAGGATCTTCAGCTTCTCGCGGATGTGGATCGCCGAGATGTCGTTGAACGACTCGGCGCAGTCGCCCGCCTGGAGAAGGAACGCTTTGCCGGCGGCCACGTCGGCGAGCGCCGCACGAAGCTGGCGCGCCTCACCGGCGAAGACGAGAGGCGGCACGGTCGCGAGTTTTTCGCGCACGGCCTCCGCCCGCTCCTCGTTCGGCCACTCGGGCTGGTGGAGCGCGGGATACGACCGCCAGGACGACGGCGACCAGACAGAACCGGTGACAGCCATTTGCTCGTCAGTGTAGTTCGCGATAATCAAGCTCCAAATGCGCGTCCTTTCCGGAATTCAGCCGACGGGCGAGAAGCACCTCGGCAACTTCGTCGGCGCGATTCGCCGCTGGGTGGCCGAGCAGTACGAGATGGATGCTTTCCACCCCATCGTCGACCTGCACGCGATCACGGTCCCGCAGGAGCCCGACGCGCTGCGCGAGTCGACGCTCGACCTGGCTGCGCTGCTTATCGCCTGCGGCCTCGACCCGGACATCTGCACGCTCTTCGTGCAGAGTCACGTGCCCGAGCATCCGCGCCTCGCGTGGGTGCTGGAGTGCATGACGCCGTACGGCGAGGCGCGCCGCATGCCGCAGTTCCGCGAGAAGTCGGCGAAGAGCGAGAACTTCAGCGTCGGCCTCATGACGTACCCGGTCCTGCAGGCCGCGGACATCCTGCTCTACCAGGCCGATGTCGTCCCGGTGGGAGAAGACCAGCGCCAGCACCTCGAGCTTGCGCGCGACCTCGCGCAGCGGTTCAACCAGCGCTTCGGCGAGACCTTCGTCGTCCCCGAAGGGACCTACGGCGAGGTCGGGGCGAAGATCATGGACCTCCAGGAGCCGGCGAGCCGCATGTCGACCACGTTCAGCGGCGACCTCGGCCTCGTACGAGTCCTCGACCCGCCGGACGTGATCAGGCGCAAGCTCCGCTCGGCGGTCACCGACTCGGGCCGCGACGTCGTCCGCAGCGAGGACAAGCCCGGCGTCACAAACCTCATCGAGATCATGGCGGTGGCGACCGGCGAGAAGCCCGAGGCAATCGAGGCACGCTACGACGGAGCCGGCTACGGCAAGTTCAAGGAGGACGTCGGCGAAGCCGTCGTCGCGCTCTTCGACCCGATTCGGCTCCGCTACGCGGATCTCCGCGGCAATCCCGGCGAGCTGCACCAGATCCTTGCCCGCGGCGCTGACAAGGCGCATGCAATCGCCGCCGAAACACTCGCCCAGGCCTACGAGCGCGTTGGCTTCGTTCCGCCGTAAGCGCCCGCTCCCGGAGTACCGCCCGCCCGACGGGAGCTACCGCGCGACCGCCGCCCCGCTGACCCGCCGGATCGTCGCGGGGCTCGTGGACTGGACGATCGTCACGGTCTTCTTCCTGATCGCGCAGATCCCGCTCGGCGTCATCCAGGCGACCGCGGACGAGATCGGGGGAATCACCTTCTGGACGATCTTCTTCCTCACGCAGGCCGCCGGGCTCGCGATCGTCGCGGGCTACTTCGCCTTCTTCGTCTCGACCGGGCACACGCTCGGGATGCGCGCCGCGGATATCCACGTCGTCGGGGCGGGGACCGGCCGGAGCCCGGCACTCGCGCGCGCCGCAGGCCGAGGCGTGCTCGCCGTCATGTTCTTCCTCGCGTCGTTCACTGCCTACACGTACGTCCTAGGCACCTACGACACGCCACTTTCCACCTTCCACGAGGTGTCGCGCGCCGTTTCGATCGCGATCGCCTCGATCGCGTTCTTCGGTCACCTTTGGCAGCTCGGTGACTCGGCCGGGCGCGGGCTCTGGGACCGGCTCTGCGGGCTCGC
Source organism: Gaiellaceae bacterium (assembly GCA_035296905.1). Lineage (GTDB taxonomy): Bacteria > Actinomycetota > Thermoleophilia > Gaiellales > Gaiellaceae > DATEOR01. The sequence goes on along the minus strand of DATHAA010000062.1, from coordinate 3,280 downwards.
GGTAATCGAGGACATGATCCCGTCCTCGATGCCGGAGCGGCTATGGACCCCCTGGGGCACGTAGGCGCGCAACCTCGTCGGCGCTGAGCTCGCGCCATTCGCCCGGCTCGAGGCCATCAGCCTCGAGACCCGCGTACGAGCTGCGATGGAGCCGGGTCACAGGGTGTCCGACCGCGGCCAGCATCCGCTTGACCTGATGCTTTCGGCCCTCGTGGAGGGTCAGCTCGAGCCGGGACGGCTCCAAGCGCTTGACCTTCGCGGGCGCGGTGGTGCCGTCGTCAAGCTCGACTCCTTTGGTGAGCCGCGCAAGGGCCTCGTCGCCGGGCTCACCCTCGACTTCTGCCTCGTAGACTTTGTCCACCTCGTAACGTGGGTGCATGAGCCGATGGGCGAGCGGCCCGTCGTTCGTGAGGAGGAGCACGCCGGTGGTATCTGCGTCGAGCCGCCCGATCGGCACGACGCGCCGCTCGTGCCCGACGAGTCCGACGACCGTCGGCCGTCCGTGGGGGTCGCGGGCAGTGGTGACTACGCCCGCGGGCTTGTTCAGGAGGACGTAGGTGAGCGGCTCCGGTGCGATTTCCGCACCGTCGACCTCGACGAGGTCTGCACCCTCGACGAACGTCGCCAGGCCTGCCACCTCCCCGTTCACGGTCACGCGTCCTGCACGGATCAGCTCCTCCGCGCCGCGACGCGATGCGATGCCCGCCCGGGCGAGGTAGGCGTTCAGGCGCACGAGCGGTCATTATCCCGCCGTGCCCGTCTACATCTCGCTCATGCACTGGACGTCGCAGGGCATTGGCGGCCTGCCCGCCTGGCGCGACCGGGTCGAGGAGAGCGACGCCGTGATCAAGGAGCGCGGCGGGAAGCTGATCGACGTGTATGTGACCCTCGGCCGCTACGACGTCGTCGAGATCTTCGAGGCGCCGAACGACGAGACCGCCTACGGCATCGTCCTCGAGCTGGCCCGCCACGGAACAGTCCGCACCGAGACCCTCCGCGCCTTCACGCGCGAAGAGGCTGAAGCGATCGTCAGAGGGAGCTAGGCGGCGAGGCGAGGCGGGGCGAGGCGAGGCGGGGCCAGGCGGGAACAAAGGGCGACGCCGGAAACACAAGTAACAGACTGTTACAAGGCTCCTTCGTACACATTTGGCGGCAGTTCGGTTCGAGTCGACCAGACCGTTCGATGCCCGCAACCGCCCACGAGTTCAAGGTCGCGGGCTCGTTGCCAACTGCCAAGTAACAGTCTGTTACTTGGCGGTTCTTGCGTCGGTTTCTTGGAGGATCCGTTACACGGCGGGTTTGGGCGCCGGGATGAACTCGGACTAGGCGCCCCGGCTTCCGGCGACTTCTTCGAGGCGCCGGCGAAGACCCTCGTCGTCCTCGGCGAGGTCGTCGAGGCGCGGGAGTTCGGAGAGCCCGGCGAGGCCGAAGACGCGCTCGAATAGCGGCGTCGTCTCGTAGCGGATCGCGCCGCCCTCCTTGTCGCGGCCAGCCTCGGCGATCAGCCCTCGCTCCAGGAGGCCGGCAACGGCAGAATCGGCCGCCACCCCTCGGATCCGGGCGATCTCCGGGCGCGAGACCGGGCCGAGATAGGCGACGATCGCGAGCGTCTCGAGCGCGGCCTGCGAGAGGCCGCGTTGCACCGGTCGCTCGACGAGCCGGGCGCACGCCGCAGCGGCCTCCCTCGCCGCCCGGAAGGCGTACCCGCCGGCGACCTGCTCGAGGACGATTCCGCTCCGGCCCTCGCGGTAACGCGAGGCCAGAAGACCGAGAGCCGTCTCCACGCGTTCCGTCTCGTCCTCGGTGGCGGCCGCGAGCTCCTCGACGGAAAGCGCTGCGGGCGCGATTACGAGCAGCGCCTCGATGGTGCGCGCAAGGCGGTCTACCGGGTTGTCGATGAGTCTCAGGCCGCGCTGTTCCATACCGTGATCTCCTCGAAAGGGGCAGCTTGCCCGATGGCGATCTCGCCTGCCTTGCGCAGCTCGAGCAGGGCGAGGAAGGCGACGGCCTGCTCGACCCGCGTGAGCGTCTCGACCTCCTTGTCGAAGACGAAGCGGCCGCGGCGACGAAGCACCGCGCGGAAGCGCTCGAGAAAGAGCGAGACCGGCGGAAAGGTGAGCGTGATGTGGCGGAGCGACGGTGTTGGCGGCTCCGCGGCGAGTGCGCGCAATGCGGACGCCAGCGACTCCGGCTGCTGGGGTGCGAGCGGACGCTCGGGCACGGGCGCAAGCGGCGCCGGGCCGAGGCGGAAGAAACGGTCGGACTCGGAGTCGAGCTTGTGCTCGAGCCACCCCGCGGCGGCGCGGAAGCGACGGTACTGGGCAAGGAGCTCGGCGAGCTCGCCGGCAGCGCCGTCGGGGTCGAGATCCTCGAAGGGCACCTCCTCCTCCGGGAAGAGCCCGCGCGCTTTCAGCTCTAGGAGCGAGGCGACCAGGACGAGGAACTCCCCGTCCACCTCGAGATCCTCGCCGCGCTCCTCCAGGAACGTGAGGACGATCTCGACGATCTCGACGTCCGCGAGCTCGAGCTCTTCCTTGAGGACGAGCGTGAGCAGGAGGTCGAACGGCCCCTCGAAGGCGTCCAGGTCGAGCGGAAGCTCTGCGACGGCGGTCACGGGGCCAATCGTATTTTCAGCGGCGGACGCGGCCTTTCGGCACCGTCATCTTCGGCCCCTGCGGCGGAGCCGTGGGTCGCGGGCGCGCCGAGGTCTCCGTCCGGCGCTGCGACCAGACGAAGGCCGCGACCGCGAGCGCGAAGAGGGTGACCGACACGTAAAAGTTCAGGCGCAACCCGAAGTACTCGTGCGACGGGTCGATGCGCAGCGTCTCCTCGTAGGTCCGAAACGCGGTGTACCAGGCGACGTAAAGGGCGAAGAGGCCCGGAGGGCGGATCTTGAGGCGGCGGTCGACGAGCAGCAGGAACCCGACGCCGATCAGGTTCCAGATCGACTCGTAGAGGAAGAGCGGATGGAAGGTCGGCTCGGCGATGTACTTCTCGGGGCGGTTCTGCACGTCGATCTCGAGACCCCAGGGAAGGTCGGTGGGCTTGCCGAAGAGCTCCTGGTTGAAATAGTTGCCCCAACGGCCGATCGCCTGCGCGAGCAGGAGTCCGGGCGCAACCGCGTCCATGAAGCGGTAAATGGAGTTGCCCGAGCGGCGGACGACGATCGCCCCCGCGATCACGCCGCCGAGGATCCCGCCCCAGACCCCGAGCCCGCCTTTCCAGATCTCGAAGACGCCCTGCCACTTCGGGTCGGGCACCTCGCTCCAGCTCGTGAGCA
>DATHAA010000061.1:0-4274 GCA_035296905.1 Gaiellaceae bacterium | reverse complement strand
TGATGAGGTTGACGGCGTACGAGAACTGGGGGAAGTTGACCCCGGTTGTCTCGTACGCACCTTGCCCGAAATTGGCCTGGACGAGGAAGGCGCCGGTGGCGACGTACTCGGTGCCCGTGTCGAGACCGAGACCGACGCCCTTGACGTCAGAGAGGATGATCGACGTTCCGACGTGCGTTGCACCCGATACGTGGAAGCGCTCATGGACCGTCCCACTTATCTCGATCCGCTCGCCCGTGCAGGCGTTGAAAAAGGTGGCGCCGAATCCGCTGCTGGTCACGGTCGTGACCGCCGCCTGAGCTGCAGCCGAGGGGACGGCAACGGCGAGGACGATCGCCGCCAGGGCGAGCGCGTGGACGACGCGGCGCCGTGAACAGCAGAAGCTCTGGCCCATGCGAATCCCTTCCTCAGCGGCCCGGATGAAGCGCAAGCTTATCCGTCTACGATGAAACGTGCATGCACACATCGTCTCAAGTGATAGTGCCTCAAGCCGCAGTTCTGGCGATAATGATGGGGGTATATAGCGTGACTCTGAGTGGTCGCGTTACATGCGCGACGTCGTCGGGCTCACGGAAGAGCCCGGGGAGATCTCGGCCGAAGTCGTCCGCCGGCTCGAGGACCGGTACCGCCGCGAGCTGCCGCTCATCGCCGGAGCGGAGCAGGCGGTGGAGAGGGTTGCGGAGCGTTGGCCGCTCGCGCTCGCCTCGTCGTCCAACCGCGAGCTGATCGATCTCGTCCTCGAGAGCTCAGGTCTCGGCAGTCACTTCGAGACGAGCGTCTCGTCGGAGGAGGTCGCCCGCGGCAAGCCCGCACCGGATGTCTTCCTCGAAGCCGCCCGTCGCCTAGGCGTCGAGCCGACCCGCTGCGCGGCGGTCGAGGACTCCGAGAACGGCATGCTAGCGGCGAAAGCAGCGGGCATGCGGACGATCGTCATCCCGAACCCGCAGTACCCGCCGCACGACGACGCGCTCGCGGCGGCCGACGCCGTCCTCGCCACCATCGAGGATCTGGCGCCGGCGGTCGTCGATCCGAGCTAAGCCCGCTCGCGGGTGCGCAGGGGCAGGACTCCCGTCCACGCGCTACTTCAAGACCGGTCGACGCTGCCAACGAGGACGCAGCCGTTGTGGCCGCCAAGCCCCATGGCGTTCGAGAGCGCCACGCGCACGTCCTTCTTCCGCGCCTCGTTCGGCACGTAGTCGAGGTCGCACGCGGGATCCGGGTTTTCGTAGTTGATCGTCGGCGGGATGACCCCGTGGTGGATAGCGAGCGCGCACATGATCGCCTCGATCGCCCCTGCCGCCCCGAACGTGTGGCCCATGACGGACTTCGTCGAGGAGACGGCGATCTCGTAGGCGTGGTCGCCGAAGACTTCCTTGATCGCCTTCGTCTCGGCGAGGTCGCCGAGCGGCGTTGAGGTTCCGTGGGCGTTGATGTAGTCGACCTCCTCAGGCTCGACTCCGGCGCGCTCGAGCGCGTTCCGCATCATCTCGACGACGCCCACGGAATCCGGATCGGGCGCGGCCATGTGGTACGCGTCGTTCGAGGCGCCGTAAGCGAGCACCTCCGCATAGACACGGGCGCCGCGCTTCTGCGCCGTCTCGAGGTCCTCGAGCATGACGACGCCGGCGCCTTCGGCCATGACGAAGCCCTCGCGCTTTGCATCGAAGGGGCGCGACGCGGCCGTGGGGTTGCCGTTCCCCGCGGCGAGGCCGCGCATGTTCGTGAAGCCGGCGAGGATGAGCGGGTGGATGCAGCTCTCGGTCCCGCCGGCGAGGACCGCGTCGGCGTGCCCGTTCTGGATCAGCTCGGCAGCCTCGCCGATCGCATGCGACCCGGTCGCGCAGGCCGAGACCACTGCGTAGTTGGGGCCGCGGATCCCAAGCTCGATGGCGAGCTGGCCGCTCGGCGAGTCGACGAGCACATTCGGAAGGAAGTTCGGCGAGACGCGGTCGGCGCCGCGGTCACGCAAGATCTCGTGCTGGCGCATGAGCTCGTTGAAGCCGCCAATGCAACAACCGACGACGACCCCCACGCGCTCCGGGTTGTAGCCGTTCACGCCCGCATCGGCGAGCGCCTCCTTGGCGGCGCCGAGCGCGAAGAGGACGTTGCGATCGAACCGCTTCGCCTCCTTCGGCGAGGTGACCGCGCTCGGGTCGAAGCCCTTCACCTCACCGGCGATCCGCACCGGGAGGTCAGTTGTCTCGAACGCCTGGATGTTGTCGATCCCGCTGCGCCCGGCGACCGCGGCTTCCCACGTCGACTTCGCGTCGTTACCGACCGGAGAAACGACCCCGACCCCTGTTATGGCAACTCTCTTCATGTCCTCGATAGCGTTAGACGGCGCGATGGCTACTTCGGTTTCGCCCAAGCTTCCTTTTCCCCCGATGGAGGCGGAGCTAGTCGACGAGCTACCCGAGCCGGACGGCTGGCAGTACGAGCCCAAGTGGGACGGTTTCCGAGGGATCCTCGAGAACGTGACGGGCGAACTGCATCTCTGGAGCCGTAACGGCCGTCCCCTCCTCCGCTATTTCCCGGAGCTCGAAGCGCTCGGCAACAAGCTCCCGCCGAACTCGGCGGTCGACGGCGAGATCGTCATCGAGCGCGACGGCGCGCTCGACTTCGACGCGCTGCAGATGCGCCTTCACCCGGCCGAGAGCCGCGTGCAGAAGCTTTCCTCCGAGATCCCGGCCGATTTCGTCGCGTTCGATCTCCTGCTCTGGGACGGCGAGCCCATCCACGAGCTCCCCCTCGAGAAGCGGCGCAAGCGCGTGGAGAAGCTCCCGCTCTCTATCTCCCCCGCGACGACCGACCGCAAAGTGGCCGAGGGCTGGCTCGACCGGCTCGAGGTAGCCGGCTTCGACGGCGTCATCGCCAAGCGCAAGGGCCTGCCCTACCTCCCCGGCTCGCGCGAAGGCGTCGTCAAGGTCAAGGGAGAGAAGACCGCCGATTGCGTCGTCATAGGGGTCACCTGGAGCGAGAAGGGCTCCGGCATCGCGAGCCTCATGCTCGGGCTGTACGACGGCGACAAGCTTCGCCCGGTCGGCACGGCGTCGGCGGCGGGCAAGCGCCGCGAGGAGATCCTCGAGCGCGTCGAGCCGCTACTTGGCCCGAAGCCGGAACGGAAGCCTCGCGGCGAGCCGAGCCGCTGGCGACCCAAGGTGACCGGGGAGTGGAGCCCGGTGAAGCCGGAGCTCGTCGTCGAGGTCCGTTACGACAAGTGGCAGAAGGCCCGCTTCCGCCACGGCACGCGCTTCCTCCGCTTCCGCCCCGACAAGGATCCGGACCAGTGCACGGTCACCCAGGTGAAGCCGAAGCCGAAGAAAGGTGACCCTACGGTCCCGGCGCTTCTAGACCGAGCCGGTCGAAGCGCGCAGCGAGTCTGACCTTCCGCCGCCACATCCCGGCGGTGAGATCGCCTGCCTTCTTGACCCGTGCAGGCGTCGTCTGAACCGTGAACGCCTCGGGCTCGACGGACGGCACTTCCTTCCACTCCAGCGGCGTCGAGACACGGGCGTCGGGCACCGGGCGGACCGAGTAGGCGGACGCGATCGTCCGGTCGCGCGAGTTCTGGCCGTAGTCGACGAAGACCCCGCGCCGATCTGCCACCTTCCACGTGGTCGTCGCCACGTCCTGGTCGTCGATCCGCCTCTCGACCTCCTGCGCGAGTGCCTTGGCGAACCTCCGCACCTCCGGGAAGCGAAGCTCGGGCCGAATCGGACAGAGGATGTGGAGGCCCGTCGCCCCTGACGTCTTCGGATAGCTCGGGAGCTCCAGCTCGTCCATGAGCTCCTTCACGACCACGGCGATCTCGCGCACGTGCGACCACGGATTGCCGGTGCTGGGATCGAGGTCGATGAGCATGTAGTCGGGCCGCTCGACGTCATCCACGCGGCAGTGCCACGTGTGCAGGTCGATGCAGCCGAGGTTCGCGATCCACGCGAGCCCGGCCGCGTTCGTGACCACGGGGAAGTCCGCCGTGCGCCCGCTGCCGGGGAAGAGGATATTCACGGTCTCGAGCCAGTCGGGGTGGGGATTCGGGACGCGCTTCTGGTAGAAGAACTCGCCGTCCACGCCGTGCGGGTAGCGGAGCATCTGCATCGGCCGGCGCCCGACGTGCGGGAGCAGGTAGTCGGCCAGGTCGACGTAGTGGCGGATGAGGTCGCCCTTCGTCAGCCCACTCTCGGGAAAGAAGACCTTGTCGAGATTCGTGACCTGGACGTCGTGGCGGCCGATCCGCATGGCGCGGAGGGTACCCGCCCGGCAATCACCCTTCG
>DATHAA010000060.1:0-2058 GCA_035296905.1 Gaiellaceae bacterium | reverse complement strand
GCGGCCGCCGAGCGTCATCGCCAGGCGGTCCATCAGGTTGGACTTCGTGGTCAGGTAGCGGTCCTCGCGGGGCAGGGAAATCGTGTAGCCGAGCGCCTGGCCGCGGGAGATGATCGAGATCTTGTGCACCTCGGCGTCCTGATCGAGGTAGTGCCCGACGAGCGCGTGGCCGAGCTCGTGGTAAGCGGTGATCTTCCGCTCGTGCTCGGAGAGGAGCCGCGTCTTCTTCTCCGGACCGGCGATCACCCTCATGATCCCTTCCTCGAGCTCCTCCTGCTCGATCGTCTTCTTGCCGCGGCGGGCGGCGAGGAGGGCGGCCTCGTTGACGAGGTTCGCCAGGTCGGCTCCCGTGAAGCCGGGAGTGCCGGCGGCGAGCGCGTCGAGGTCGATGTGGGACGCGAGCGGCTTGCCCTTGGCGTGCACCTCGAGGATCTTGCGGCGTCCGGTCCGGTCGGGCCGGTCGACGACGATCTGACGGTCGAAGCGGCCCGGGCGAAGCAGCGCCGGGTCGAGGATGTCGGGCCGGTTGGTGGCCGCGATCAGGATGATGTTGTCCTTCAGCTCGAACCCGTCCATCTCGACGAGGAGCTGGTTCAGCGTCTGCTCGCGCTCGTCGTGGCCACCGCCGAGACCCGCGCCGCGGTGGCGGCCGACGGCGTCGATCTCGTCCATGAACACGATGCACGGCGCCGCCTGCTTGGCCTGTTCGAAGAGGTCGCGGACGCGGCTCGCACCGACGCCCACGAACATCTCGACGAAGTCGGAGCCGGAGATCGAGAAGAATGGGACTCCCGCCTCACCGGCGACCGCACGCGCGAGGAGCGTCTTGCCGGTGCCCGGCGGCCCGTACAGGAGCACGCCCTTGGGGATGCGCGCGCCGAGCGCCTGGAACTTCTTCGGGTTCTCGAGAAACTCCTTGATCTCCTGAAGCTCCTCGACGGCCTCGTCCACGCCGGCGACATCCTTGAAGCCGATCTTCGGCGAGTCAGGCGTCATCCGCTTCGCGCGGCTCTTGCCGAAGCTCATCACCTTCGAGCCTCCGCCCTGCACCTGGTTCATCAGGAAGATCCAGAAGCCGAACAGGAGGACGAACGGCAGCAGCGACGTGAGGATCGACCACCACGGCGACGAGCCGACGCCCTTCGAGTCGAACGAGACGTTGTTCTTCTCGAGCAGGTTCTGGAACTGGATCTGAGCCTGCGCCGTCGGGTAGTTGACGGAGCCCTTCGTGCCGTCGACTTCCTCGAAGCTGATCTTCTGCTTGCTCGGGTCGAACGTGAAGTCCTTGAACTGACCCGGGTCGGCCTGGACCTGCTGCTGGAGCGCCGAGAGAGTGATCTTCGCCTCCTTGTCGCCGCCGCGCATCAGCGTCTGACTCGCCAGGTAGACGAGCAGCACGATGACGATCAGGGGGAAGAGCGCGCTACGGAAAAAGCGATTCACAAGATCTCTAACGCCAGGGTAGCAGCGTTGATTCCTCGTAGTTCGCCGGTCGGGAGCCTGTTTTCCGTGTCTCCTACGTCGATTCTTCCTGCAAAACCGCTACGTGCGGCAGATTGCGGTAGCGCTCGGCGTAGTCGAGGCCGTATCCGACGACGAACTGGTTCGGGATCTCGAATCCCACGTATTTGACGTCGACGTCGCTCTCGCGGCGCCCGTGTTTAACGAGGAGCGCGCACACCTCGAGGGAGGCCGGCTCGCGCGCCCCGAGGTTCCGCATCAGATAGGAGAGCGTGAGGCCGGTGTCGATGATGTCCTCGACGACGAGGACGTGGCGGTCGGTGATGTTGCTGTCCAGGTCCTTGAGGATGCGCACCACGCCGGAGGAGTCAGTTCCTTCTCCGTAGCTCGAGATCGCCATGAAGTCGATCTCGCAGGGGAGGCTCAGCTGACGCATCAGGTCGGCCATGAAGAACACCGCGCCCTTGAGCACGCCGACGAGCAGGACATCGCGGCCGGCGTAGTCGGCCGAGATCTCCTCGCCCAGCTCCTCGATCCGCTGCCGCAGCGCGGCCTCGTCGATCAGCACCTCTCCGACCGTCGTGACGCTCATTCGTC
>DATHAA010000059.1:0-2466 GCA_035296905.1 Gaiellaceae bacterium | reverse complement strand
ATGGCGTAGTCCAGATAGGAGGAGCGCATCTCCTCCTCGAGCCCGCGGGGCTCGATGTTGCCGGCGAGGATGGTGGCCACTCAGATCACACGTCCAGCGTCGCGACGCGCGCGTTCTCCTCGATGAACTCCCGCCGCGGCTCGACGCGATCGCCCATCAGCGTCGAGAACAGCTCGGCGGCGGCGACGGCGTCCTCGACCGTCACCTGCTGCAGCGTGCGGGTCTCAGGATCCATCGTCGTCTCACGCAGCTGCTCGGCGTTCATCTCGCCCAGCCCCTTGAAGCGCTGGAGCTTGACCCCCTTCGCGGCCACCTCCAGGACGGTCCGGCGAAGGTCCTCGAACGAGAGCGCCTCCTCGGACTCGTCGCCGAGCACTACCGTGAACGGAGGCGTCCCGGCCATGTTCACGAGGTCGCCGTGGACGCGCGCGAGCTGGCGGTACTCGTTGGCCTCGAACAGCATGCGGTGCAGCTTGTGCGTACGGGCGAGGTTCGTCTTGCGCTCGACGGCGCGGACGCGGATGTAGCCGTCGTCGGCCGGGAGCAGCTCGGTCGTGTAGGGCTCGCCCTCGGGGTCGGCGCGGTCGAGGAGGGTGACGAGCTCGTCGGCCGAGCCGACCTGCTCGTCGAGGATCTGGGACTCCTCGAGGAACACGACGACCTCATGCCCGTGATCGGCGCGCAGTGCGCTCGCCCAGCCCTCGTACTGCTTGAGCTTGCGCGTGTACGTCTGCCACTTCGTCTCGGTGAGCTTGAACGCGCGGCCGGTGTGATCGGTGATCTGGAAGCGCTCGAGCTTGTCGCCCAGCAGGATGCCCTCGAGCTCGGACTCCTTCTCGATGTAGCGCTCCTGCCGGCCCTGTGTGAGCTTGTAGAGCGGGGGCTTCGCGATGTAGATGTGGCCGGCGTCCACGAGCTCGGGCATCTCGCGGAAGAGCAGGGTGAGGATGAGCGTGCGGATGTGGGCGCCGTCGACGTCGGCGTCCGTCATCAGGATCAGCTTGTGGTAGCGCAGCTTCTCGACGTCGAACTCGTCGCGGATGCCGGTGCCGAGCGCCGTGATCAGCGCCTGGATCTCCGCGTTCTGGAGGACCTTGTCGATGCGCGCCTTCTCGACGTTGAGGATCTTGCCGCGCAGTGGCAGGACGGCCTGGGTGGAGCGGTCGCGGCCCTGCTTCGCCGAGCCGCCGGCGGAGTCGCCCTCGACGATGAACAGCTCGGCGAGCGCCGGGTCCTTGACCGTGCAGTCGGCGAGCTTGCCGGGCAGGCCCATCCCGCCCATGGCCGACTTGCGCGTGGCGTCGCGCGCCTTGCGCGCGGCCGCGCGCGCCTGGGCCGCCGCGACGGCCTTGCGCACGACGGCGTTCGCCTCCTGCGGGTTCTCCTCGAGGAACTCGGCGAGCCTGGCGTTGACCACCGACGCGACGAACCCCTCCATGCCCGGGTTGCCGAGCTTCGTCTTGGTCTGGCCCTCGAACTGCGGATCGGTCAGCTTCGCGCTGATGACCGCCGTCAGGCCCTCGCGGATGTCCTCGCCGGTGAGGTTCTCGTCCTTCTCCTTGAGCTGCCCCTTCTCGCGCGCGTAGCGGTTGAGCGTGCGCGTCAGCGCCGCGCGGAAGCCCGAGAGGTGCGAGCCGCCCTCGTGCGTGTTGATGTTGTTGGCGAACGAGAAGACGGACTCCTGGTAGGAGGCGTTCCACTGCATGGCGACCTCGAGGGCGCCCTCCTCGGACTCGCCGGCGAAGAAGATGACCTTGCGGCCGATCGGGTCCTTGTTCTCGTTGAGGTAGCGGACGAAGTCCTCGATGCCGCCCTCGTAGTGGAACTCGGCCTCGCGCGCGCCCTCGCCGCGCTCGTCGCTGATGCCGATGCGCAGGCCGCGGGTGAGGAACGCCGTCTCGCGCAGGCGCTGCTCGAGGATGGAGAACTCGAAGTCCATCGTCTCGAAGACCTCGGCGTCCGGCAGGAACGTGATCGTCGTCCCGGTCTCCTTCGTCTTCTCGCCGCGCTGGAGGTCGCCCTGCGGGACGCCGCGGACGTAGTCCTGCGTCCAGCAGTAGCCGTCGCGCTTGACCTCGACGTGCAGCGACTCCGAGAGCGCGTTCACGACCGAGACGCCGACGCCGTGCAGCCCGCCGGAGACCTTGTAGCCGCCGCCGTCGCCGAACTTGCCGCCGGCGTGCAGAACGGTGAGCACGACCTCGACCGCGGGACGGCCCTCCTTCTCCATCACGTCGACCGGGATGCCGCGGCCGTCGTCCGTGACCGTGACGGAGTTGTCCGGGTGGATCGTGGCCCGGACCTCGCTCGCGTGACCGGCCAGCGCCTCGTCGACGGAGTTGTCGACGACCTCGTAGACGAGGTGGTGGAGGCCGTACGTGTTCGTGTCGCCGATGTACATGGCGGGGCGCTTGCGGACGGCCTCCAGGCCCTCCAGGACTTTGATGTCACTCGCGGTATAGGTCT
>DATHAA010000058.1:0-9921 GCA_035296905.1 Gaiellaceae bacterium | reverse complement strand
CGAGGATCGGGGTCGCGATCACGGCGCGGGTCCCGAGCTCGACCAGCGTCTCCCTCCCGCCGAGGCTCGAGTCGTCGAGCTCCGACGCGGTGAGGATGTCTGCGATCGCCACCGTCCGCCGCTCGCGCGAGGCGAGGTTGGAGACGGGCAGCCGGCCGGCGGCGTTGCCGACGGTCTCGACCCCGGGCGCGTCCCACTCGGCGCGAATAGGCGCCTCTTCGATCTGATCGCCGAGCCGGATGAACGCCCGCGAGAGATCTAGGGCCATCCCGACCTCCTTGACTGCGACACTGAGTACCGCATCGAGGTCGAGCTCGGAGCGCACGCGCCTCGAGATCTCCCCGACGAGGCGCTCCCGCGCAAGAGCCTCCTCCAGCGCGTCGCGCGAGGAAGCGTGACCGAGGGCGAGCGCGGTCTCGTTGGCGAGGTCCTGCATGAGCTCGGTCTCGGACGGCGTGAAGAGGCGCGGCTTCTCGCTCGCGACCGCGAGGACGGCGGTCACCCGGCCGTCAGCGAGGAGCGGGACGAAGGCTGCGCTGTGCGCGCCCACGTGCGCGGCGAGCTCCTGGTTCACCTGCGGGGAGCTCTTGACGTCGAAGACGACAATGGAACTCCGCTCGCGCGCGACCGCCACGACCGCGCTCCGAGCCGTTTCGAGGTCGAGGACGACGGTCTGCCACCAGGCCTCGTCGATCCCGCGCGCGGCGTAGCCGGCCGCCACGCCCGCCTCTTCGTCCACGGTCGCGATCATCATCCTGGTCACCTCGAGAACGCTCTCCAGCTCGTCGAAGAGCCGGTTCGCAGCCTCGCGCCCGCTCCCCGCCTGGGCGAGTGCGGTCGAGAGCCGGGAGATCGACTCGGCGTCACGGCGGCGCTCCGACGCCTCCATCTCCGCCTCGACAACGCGCGGCGCCGCCGAGATGAGGAGATGCCGTTCTTCCCAGCGCCAGACGAAGATCGCAGCCGGCAGGTAAGCGAGCACGGTGAGACCGAGGACGGCCCATGGATCGACGGACCTGAGGAAATCGTCGTTGGTCAGCTTCTCCCCCGCGATCACTGCGGCGGTCCCGCCGATGAGGACGAAGACCAGCCAGATGCCGAGGCCGAGCCAGGAGAACCGCCTGCGGCGGCGCAGAAGCTCAGGCGCAAGCGCGAGCGCGACGCCGAGGTACAGCGCCGCGAGGACGAAAAGCGGAACGACCTCGAGCAGGATGACTCGACTGTGATGACTCACTGGGCACCGTGATGATAGGGACGGCTCGCGCGCCCGTCGAGAAGCACGCGGGCAGGAAATCACGATTGCAAAGATGGGCCAAAGGACCTATTGGCAGGCTCTAGGCGCCGCTGTACCGTCCCCGCCACTGGGCGATGCGAACCGCGGCATGTGTCCCTGGCCATGTAAAGCCGCGGTGAGCAACTGTGGGAAGGCCCGCCGCGCTTACCCCCCGAGCGGCGGGCTTTTCCGCTTTCAGGCGACGAGAAGAGGGGTTCCCCTTTGCCGCGCCCGGCCTGCAACTACACTGGAAGACGGTGGTCAAACGGCTGGTCCTCGCCTCGCCAAGGGGCTATTGCGCCGGCGTCGAGCGGGCAGTCGAGACCGTGGAGCGGGCCCTCGAGCTGCACGGGGCGCCGGTCTACGTACGCAAGCAGATCGTCCACAACGCGCACGTCGTCCGCGACCTAGAACGCCGTGGAGCGGTGTTCGTCGACACCGTCGGAGAGGTACCGGCCGGGAGCAACGTCGTCTTCTCGGCGCACGGCGTCTCCCCGGCGGTGCGCCACAGCGCCCGCTTCCGGGGGCTCCGCGCGATCGACGCCACCTGTCCGCTCGTCTCGAAGGTGCATGTCGAAGCACGGCACTTCGCGCGGCTCGGCTACACGATCTTCCTAATCGGCCATGCGGGCCACGAGGAGGTCGAGGGGACGACCGGCGAGGCGCCGCAGTCGATTCTCCTCGTCGAGACCGCCAAGCAGGCGGAGACCGTCGTCCCGCCCCAGACCGAGAAGCTCGTCTACCTGACGCAGACGACTCTCTCCGTGGACGATACCGACGAGATCGTCGTGATCCTCCGCCGCCGTTTCCCGGCCGTCGAGGCGCCCAAGAAGGACGACATCTGTTACGCGACGACGAACCGGCAGCGTGCCGTGAAACGAATTCTCTCGTCATCGGCTCGCGCAACAGCTCGAACTCGAACCGGCTCGTCGACGTCGCCCGCGCCGGCGGCGTGGACGCCTACCTGATCGACGACGAGAGCGAGATCGACGAGGCCTGGCTCGACGGTGTGGAGAGCGTCGGCCTCACCTCCGGCGCGTCGGCTCCCGAGTCTCTGGTCCGCCGTGTCGTCGGGTGGTTCCGGGAACGTGGCGTCTCCCAGATCGAGTCGCTCGACGACGCGTTCGAGGACGTCTTCTTCAAGCTCCCGCGCGAGGTCCGCGCGGACGCGGTCACCAGGACGTAGCGGACACGCTGCCCACCCGCTTGCCGGTACGGGTGAAGAGAACGACCGAGTGGCCGTCGGAAAGCAACGTGGCAATGAGCCGGCCCTCGTCGGCGAACCCGAGCCCGCCGCCGAAGCTCCCCGCCGGGACCTCGAAGGCGGCCAGGAGCCGGCCCTTGCGCCAGAGCTCGACCGCGGCCTCGACCGGCTGCTTGGCCGGGAACCGGTAGATCGCGAGCGCCACCGTGCCGTCCGGCGCGGTGGCGAGATGGGAGATGTCGAAGGGCTCGCCGCTCTCGAGGCTCGGGAAAGCGGCGTCGATCGCCGCCGTGCTCAGGTACTCGCGGCCGTGGTGGAGTACGCGCTTGCGGGTGAACGCCCCGACGGCGACGTACCCGGAGGAGGACCTCTGAACGGCCGACTGCGCGGCGGAGCGGGCCGGCGCCGCCGAGACCGTCCGCTCCCTGCCCTCCGGCCTGATCGCGTCGGCCGCCGCCACCGCGACGAGGACGACGACCGCGGCCAGGAGGAGGCGGGTCATCCCGCCTTGCGGACCGCCAGCTTGTCACCGATCTGGACGTCCTCGGCAAGCGTCTCGCCCGCGATCCAGTCGCGGTAGCCGAGCAAAGCCTCGTCCCCCTGGGGGATCGTGAGCACGATGCGATCCGTCACCTCGAGTCCCGCCTCGCGCCGGAGTCGCTGCACCGAGTGGATCAGGTCGTACACGCGGCCTTCCGTCACGAGCTCGTCGTCGAGCCGCGTGTCGACGCCGACGAGGTATTCGTCCTCGTGCTTGACCTCCCACCCTTCGCGCGGCGTGTATTCGAGCATGAACTCGCCCCTGGACAGGATGTAACCGCCAGCGCGTAGCGTCCCGTTCCCAACCTCGAAATTGCCCTCCTCGAGAAGTCGCCTAAGCTCGGGAAGGTTGGGCCCGTAGCGCGGGCCGACGAGGTCGAGGCGCGGCTTCGCGCGCATCTCGGCGACCTCGCCGGGGCTCTCGAGGATCGCGACTTCCTTCACGCGGAGCTCCGCCGCGAGCTCCTCCACCTGCCTCGAGATGAGCATCCGCCGGCCGGGGTCCGACGACGCGACGACGAGGCGCCGAAGCGGTTGGCGAAGCTTGATCCCGGCTGAGTCTCGCGCCGCGCGGGCGAGCTCGGCGACCCGGCGCGCGTCCGCCACCTCCGCGAGCAGCTCGGGATCCTCGTAGCGCGCCGCCGATCGAGGCCAACCCGCGAGAAAGGCGCTTTGCGGCGCCTGCCGGACCGGCGCCGCGAGGTTCCGCCACATGTGCTCGGCGAGGAAGGGCATCACCGGCGCGATCACGCGCACCGCCTGGACGAGGGCGTACCAGAGCGTTCTGAACGCCGACTCGTCGAGGGTGTAGAAGCGCTTGCGCGAGCGGCGGATGTACCAGTTGGAGAGATCGTCGGTGAAGCGTTCCCATGCGTCCGTGACATCCGGGGTCCAGAAGCGCTCGTACGCGTCGGTCGCCTCCTGCACGAGCTGCTGCGTCCGCGCGAGGAGCCAGCGGTCGAGGGGTCGGAGCTCGTCGAGCACGGGACCGCCCGAAAGGTCGCGGTACGTCGGCTTGAAGCCTTCGATGTTTGCGTAGAGGACGAAGAACGAGGCCGAGTTCCAGAACGTGAGGAGGCGGCGCTTTATCTCGTTCGCGGGGCCGTAGCCGAAGTTCAGGTTCTGCTGCGGGACATGGTCGCAGTACATGAAACGCATCACGTCCGCGCCCATCTTGTCCATGGCCTCGTTCGCCTCGATCGCGTTTCCCCAGGATTTGTGCATCTCCTTGCCGGTCTCGTCGCGGAGCTTCTCGTACGCGAGGATCTCCTTGTACGGCGCCTTGCCCACGAGCGCGACCGACATGAAGAGCTGCGAGTAGAACCACAGGCGAATCTGCTCGCGCATCTCCGACACCCAGTCGGCGGGGAACCACGTCTCCCAGTAGGCGTGGTCGGGTAGGTCGGCCCCCGAGAGGCCCTGTGAGGATCCCGTGGCGTACCCGTGCTCCTTCCACTCCGGGTTCTCCCAGCCGAGCGTCGAGAAAGGGACGATGCCCGCGTCGAGCCAGGCGTCGCCGACCTCGGGAATGCGGCGTACCTCCTCACCGCACTGGTCGCAGCGGATGGGCACATCGTCGATCCAGGGACGGTGCAGCTCCTGCAGCTGGTCGAGCCCACCGGTCGCGCGCTCCTCGAGCTCGGCGCGCGAGCCGATCACGTTGAGGTGGCCGCACTCGCACGGATAGAGGGGAAGCGGCAGGCCGAAGTAGCGCTTGCGCGAGATGTTCCAGTCGCCCATGTTGCGAAGCCAGTCGTCCATGCGCTTCGAGTAGAAGTCGGGCGTCCACTTCACGGTCGCGTTCGCCTCCAGCATCGGCTGGCGAATCTCGTCGCAGGCGATGAACCACTCGTCGACGATGCGGAAGATGAGCGGCGTGTGGCAGCGCCAGCAGACGGGGTAGCGGTGGACGATCTCGCCGGCCTCGAGCAGCCGCCCGCGCTCGCCGAGGTCGCCGATGATCTGATCCTTCGCCTCGACCGTCGAGGTGCCGTGCAGCCAGCCGTAGGCGTCGTAGAAGCGTCCGGCCTCGTCCACAGGGGTCAGCACCGAGAGGTCGTGGACGCGCGAGAGCTCGAAGTCCTCGGCGCCGCAGCCCGGCGCGATGTGGACGATCCCGGTGCCCTCCTCCATGGTCACATCGTCCCATGGGATGACGCGGTGCTCGACCTCTTCGGCGGCGGCCAGGTGGTCGTAGGGACCCTCGTACCGCTTGCCCACGAGCTCCGCCCCGTTCGCCTTTCCCACGACCTCGCCCCCGAAAGGGAGGTCGGATAGCCGCGCCTCGGCGATCCAGAGCAGGCCGTCGGCCGTCGAGAGCTTCACGTACTCGGCCTCGGGGTCGACCGCGGCGGCCACGTTGGCCGGCAACGTCCAGGGGGTCGTCGTCCAGACGACGAGGGCATCCCCGTCATCGTCGAGGAGCGGCAGGCGCACGTACAGCGACGGGTCGCTCCTGTCCTCGTACGACCCGATCAGCTCGTGCTGCGAGATGGACGTCCCGCAGCGCGGGCACCAGACATTGGAGCGGTGACCCGTGTAGAGCCACCCGCGCTCGTGCACCGTCTTCAGGAAGCGCCAGATGTACTCGATGTTCGTGTCCGAGAACGTGTAGTAGTCGTTGTCCCAGTCCATCCACATGCCGAGGCGCTTGGACTGGTCGGTGATCACCTCGGAGTACTCGGCCACCGACTCCTTGCACTTCTCGGCGAAGGCCGCGAGCCCGTAGTCCTCGATCTCGGGCTTCGAGTTGAGGCCGAGCATGCGCTCGACGTTCACCTCGACCCAGAGGCCCTGGCAGTCGAAGCCGTTCTGGTAGCGCTGGTCGAAACCCTGGAGCGCCTTGTAGCGCTGGAAGACGTCCTTGAGGGTCCGGCCCCAGCAGTGGTGGACGCCCATCGGGTTGTTCGCAGTGATCGGGCCGTCGACGAAGCTCCACGTCGGCCCCTCGCGGTTCAGCTCCCGCAGCCGGTCGAAGACCTGGTTTTCCTCCCACCAGTCGAGCACCTCACGTTCGAGACCGGGGTGATCGGGTACCGAGGGAAGCGGCTGGAACATTTGCGGCTCAGTCTACGTTTCAAAGGTCATGGCAGACACGATCACGACAGACACATTCGACACCGAGGTGCTCGGGGCCGAAAGCCCCGTGCTCGTCGATTTCTGGGCGGAATGGTGCGGCCCGTGCCACGCGGTGGCAGCGGTGCTCGACCAGATCGCCGCTGAGCGCTCGGATCTGCGGCTGGTCAAGGTCAACATCGACGAGGAGCCCGAGCTCGCGCGCCGCTACGGCGTCATGAGCATCCCGACGATGATCCTCTTCGACTCCGGCGAACCCAAGGCCGCCGCGGTCGGCGCGCAGCCGAAGTCCATGCTCGAGAAGTCCCTCGGGCTGGTCGAAGCCTAAGTAGCGCCCGAGCTAATCTCGATCTTCCAGGAAAGACTGGAAGTCGGCGTGCTTGCGGAGGTAGGACTCCACGTCGGCGAGGCCCTCGGCCACGAAGGCGTCGAGCCAATCGTCCGAGAGGTCGTCGTCGATCCGGTGCGTGCCGTGCTCAGCCAACGTGGCTGGATTATCGGCAGGAGACGGTTGGTTCTACATGGGCCGTTCGGCCCATTTTCCGACCTCTACAGACCCTCTTTCCAGGCCTTGAGGACGTCGACCGTGTTCTCGAACGCGAACTCGTCCCAGGGCGGGATCTCGTCCGGCGCGAACCACCGGACCTCGGCGACGTCATCGGCCGCCTCGGGCTCGCCCGAGGCGATGCGGGCGGTCCAGTACAGGTTGAGCGTCCAGATGCCACCGTCGCCGTAGCGGTCCGGCCAGGCGCCGTAGAACTCGAGCGGCTCGATCTCGACGCCGGTCTCCTCTCGGAGCTCGCGGGCGAGGGTCTCGAGCGGCGCCTCCCCTTCGTCCGCGAAACCGCCGAGGATGTCCCAGAGGCCACGGCCCGGGTCCGCCGCGCGGCGGGCGAGCAGGATACGCCCCTCGTCGTCGAGGACGAGCCCGCTCACCGTCGGCCCCGGGTTCGCGTAGACGACCAGTCCGCACTCGGGACAGATGGCCCTCGCGTCCACGATGTCGAGATCGGTCATGCAGCGCGGGCACGTCTTCCAGCCGTCGAAGAAGGGGCTTCGTCCCATACGATCGACCCTATATGTCCACAGGCGAGACACCCGAGCCGACGGAAGAAGAGCGGGACGCCCCGCTCGAGCGCCGGCAAGACGAGGACGCGCAGCGGTATCCGGCGCATGAGGATCCCGAGCGCGTCATCGACCCTGACGAGCGGCGTGAGACATCAGAGCGCGACGGCGAATGAGCTAGCGCGGATAGCGGAGCTCGCGGGCGTACCCGGGGAGACGCTGATGCGCCTCGCCGAGCGCATGCAGCGCCGCGAGCTCGCCGCAGGCGAGGCGCTCGACGGAGATGGACGCTTCGGCGTCGTCCTCGCGGGGATGCTGCGAGCGGAAGGCGGCCTCCTCCGGCCCGGCGACAGCTTTTCGGCGCGCGTGACGGCGATGACGCCGGCCACCATTGCGAGCTGCGAGCGCGCCGTCTACGACGAGCTTCGCGAGCGCGCGTAGCTTCGGAGCGTCAGGCCCTGCTTGCGGATCCTGGTGAGCGACGCGCGCCGGCCCCAGGTCGA
Source organism: Gaiellaceae bacterium (assembly GCA_035296905.1). Taxonomy (GTDB): domain Bacteria; phylum Actinomycetota; class Thermoleophilia; order Gaiellales; family Gaiellaceae; genus DATEOR01. The sequence continues at coordinate 2,261 of DATHAA010000058.1, read as the reverse complement.
GAGGGCGTCAGCGGCCGAATTGAACCCGCCGAGGAAGCGGAGGCAGAGCGCCGCAAAGCTGTAGCAGGCAACGCTGATCAGGAGGTTCCACACTGCTCCCGGTCATCGTAGCTCCGCGAGAACGGCGTCGGAGAGCGGCGGCCACGCCTCCTTCGCCCATTCGCCGAACTGCCGGTCTGCGAGCGAGGCGCAGGCAGCGCCGGCGTCCGGGTCCACCCAGATGAAGCTGCCCGAGCCACCGAAGTGCCCGAACGTGCGGGACGAGTTGAGACTGCCTGTCCAGTGCGGCTCCTTCTCGTCGCGGATCTCGAAGCCGAGCCCCCAATCGAGCGGCTCAAAGCGCCCGAAGTCGGGCAGCACCCCGTCGAGCCCCGGGAAAGCCACCGTCGTCGCCTCCCCGAGGGTCTCCGGCGCGACGAGGGTCGGGGCCAGGAGCTCGCGGCCGAAGGCGAGCAGGTCGACGAGCGGGCCGGCAAGACCGGCGGCCGGCGAGCCTTCGAGCGCAGTTCCGCTCATCCCGAGCGGCTCGAGCACCGCTTCCGAGAGGTAGGCGGCGAAAGGCATCTCCGCCTTCTCCGCAAGAAAAGCTGCGAGCACCTCGATGCCGGTGTTCGAGTAGATCCGCCGCTCGCCGGGCTTGGAGATCGGCCGCCGCCCGTCGAAGGGCAGGCCCGAGGCGTGCCCGAGCAGGTGCCGCACCGTCGACCCGGGCGGGCCTGCTGGCTCGTCCAGGTCGAGCACGCCCTCCTCGGCCGCGACGAGCACCGCCGTTGCACTGAAGAGCTTCGTCACCGAAGCCCAGCCGAACTTCCGGTCGGCCTCGCCGTGAGACCACGTTTCCGCACCGCGGACGACTCCGGCAGCGGCATGCTCGACCGGCCAGGCCTCGATCTGGGCGAGGGCATTCATGGGGCGCGATACTAGCCACGTGGAGCGCACGCTCATCTCCTCGGGCTCACCGTACGAGCCCGTTGTCGGGTTCTCCCGCGCCGTCCGGGTCGGCGAGCACATCTACGTGGCCGGGACCGCGCCCGTCATGACCGACGGCGCCGATCCACCCGAGGACTCCTACGGCCAGGCCCGGCGCTGCTTCGAGATCATCGGCGCCGCCCTCGAACAGGCGGGCTCTTCGTTCGCTGACGTCGTCCGTACCCGCGTCTACCTCGTGCGAGCCGAGGACTTCGAGGGCGTCGGCCGCGCCCACGGAGAAATCTTCGGAGACATCCGCCCGGCGAACACGACGGTTCTCGCGGGCGGGCTGCTGGACTCCCGCTGGCTCGTGGAGGTCGAGGCCGAGGCAGTCGTAAGCGGGCTCTGAGGCCCGCTCACGACTTGCCTGCCGTCCCCGGCGTGTCCTAGGCAGTCTGCGGCCGACCGAGATGCCGCGTCGCCAGGGCGGCGCCCCAGCCGAGCAGCACGAGCCCGAGCGCGAGCCCGGCGCCGATAGCGGCGTCGTCCCAGTCGAAACCGGCGGCGACGACCTGCGGGCCGCCGATCGACCGAGGCTGGGTGCGCACGAACTCGATCTTGTCGCTCGAGGTGACGCTCGGGAGTGCCCGCACGACCTCGATCTGGTCCCCGCTCGCAAGCGCGTAGTCGGTTGGCAGCGCGCGAGGCATTCCGTAGTCGGACGCCACGAAGCTGTCGCCCGTCGAGCGCGGCTGCGAGCGCACGAGCTCGATCTGGTCGCCGCGGTTCACCGCGTAGTCCACGGGCATCGCGCGGGGCATGCCGTAATCGGACGCATTGACCGGCGACGACGGGAAGTCGGTGACGAACGCCTGGTAGCCGTTCGCTTGGACGGACGAGCCCTCATCGATCTTCGCCTGCGCGACGGGGGCTGCGATCGCTGCGATGGCGAGCCCGAGGGCGAACCGCTTGATGAACCAATTCCTTCTCCGATTGCTGCGCATCTACTGTGCTCCCTTCCTGCGACCCCTGCTCTTGCGCACCAGACGGGAGCGACCAGACTTTTCTTCCACCCGCAGCCGGTTAGAGTTTCACGGGCCGTGAAACAGATCGTCGCGGCCTTGCCCTTTGTTCATGCGGCCTTATGGCGCGTTGCTCTAATCCGTTGCTCCTATCTGCTAAAATTCATCAGGTCTGAGGCAACCTAGAACGGAGGAACCATGAGCTCCAAGCGCAGACAGAAGGGCACGGGTGGGGTGATCCCGCGCAAGGCAAAGAGCGGTGACACCACCTTTTACGTGCAGTTCTACGACGCGGACAAGAACCGCATCAAAGAGCACGCCGGCAAGGTG
>DATHAA010000057.1:0-2377 GCA_035296905.1 Gaiellaceae bacterium | reverse complement strand
GAGCGGAGCGATCACGCGCGCCTTCGGCGTCAGCAGCAGCGCCTCGCAGGTCTCGCCCGCGACGACGTCGTTCGACACCATCCGCTGCAGGAAGTCGGCCGCGTCCGGCCCCTTCACGCGTACGAACCCGCGGGGGCGGCGCGCCGCCTTCGTCGTAACGTTCTGCACGCGTCCTAGACTAGACAGCGTGTTCAGGTCGAAGGCGGAGCGCAAGGTGCAGGAGCTGGGATACGACCCCGCGCGCCTCCCGCCGGGGCAGTACCTCACCGAGAAGTGGCCCGTGCTGCACGCAGGGTCCGTCCCGCACGCCGACCTCACGACGTGGACGCTCCGGATCTTCGGCGAGGTCGAGAACGAGGTCGAACTGAGCTGGGACGAGTTCACCCGCCTGCCGCGGACGCGGAACGTGCAGGACATCCACTGCGTCACACGCTGGTCGCGGTTCGACGCGCGCTTCGACGGCGTTCACTGGCGCGAGCTCGAGAAGCTCGCCCGCCCGCGGCCGGCCGCCGCATTCGCGATCGCGCACGCCGAGCACGAGTTCACGGCGAACGTCCCGCTCTCGTACCTCCGCGACGAGAATGCGCTGCTCGCGACGCATGGCGACGGCGAGCCGCTGACGCCGGATCACGGGTGGCCACTCCGCCTCGTGATTCCGGGCAAGTACTTCTGGAAGAGCGCCAAATGGCTCCGCGGGATCGAGCTCTCGAGCCGCGACCGCCCCGGCTTCTGGGAGCGCTACGGCTACCACAACGACGCCGACCCCTGGCGCGAAGAACGGTACGCCTTCTAACGTCACGGGGGCCCCCTTCCGACACTTGGCGGCTCGCGACGCGGGGTCTCTCGCTGCGCACCTTCGGGCCGCGCGTCTGACGTGGTGCACGCGTTCTGCCTCATGGTCGCGGCGCCGGCTGAGCCGGCACCTCGACCTTTCTTGGGCGAATCACTCGTTCGAGGGGTTTCGGGGGCGGGTGAAGCGTCGATATTTGGAGTACCGCACGACCTCTCGTAACCCCCAGAGATACGTCTTCCTCCCTCGACGTCTCTCCTCTTTCCCCGAAAAGCCGCCTTCCCCGGGCGGCTTTTCCTCTTCGTGGGGGGAAGCCTCTGTTCGCGACGTACCCCTTCGGCAGCTGCGTACGGCGGAGACGCCGGCAAGCCTGCATCTCGGCTCCCAAGATCTTCGCGCGGGTCGCCTAATGCACCCAGAAGCGCCGCGGGCGCCGGCTTTGCCGGCGCCCGCGCACTCCCATCCGCAACGTGTCGGAAGGGGGGCTCACGGGGGGAAACCGAAGGTGTCCCCCCGCGCGACTTACATCATTCCCCCCATGTCGGGCATGCCGGCGCCGGCGCCCGCGGGCTGCTTCTCCGGGGCCTCGGCGACGATCGCCTCGGTGGTGAGGATGTTCTTCGCGATCGACGCCGCGTTCTCGAGCGCCGAGCGCGTCACCATCGTGGGGTCGATGATCCCGGCCTTCACCAGGTCCTCGACCTCGTTTGTGTCGACGTTCAGGCCCTGACCCGTGGCGGCGTCACGGACCGTGTTCACGACGACCGAGCCCTCGAGGCCGGCGTTCGTCGCCAGCTGGCGGACCGGCTCCTCGAGCGCCTTGATGATGATCTGCGCACCCGTCCGCTCGTCGCCCTCGAGCGAACCGAGCTGCTCCTTCACGGAGTCCGCAGCGTTCAGGAGCGCGACGCCGCCGCCGGGGACGATGCCCTCCTCGAGCGCGGCGCGAGCGGCCTGGAGTGCGTCCTCGACGCGGTGCTTCGTCTCCTTCATCTCGGTCTCGGTCGCCGCGCCGACCTTCACGACCGCAACGCCGCCGGACAGCTTCGCGAGGCGCTCCTGGAGCTTCTCGCGGTCGAAGTCCGAGTCGGTGTTCTCGATCTCTGCCTTCAGCTGCTTGATGCGCGCCTTGATCCCCTCGCTGTCGCCGGCGCCGTCGATGATCGTCGTCGAGTCCTTGTCGATGACGATCTTGCGGGCATGACCGAGCTGCGAGAGCTTCGTGTTCTCGAGCTTGAGGCCCATCTCCTCGGTGATCACCTCGCCGCCGGTCAGGATCCCGATGTCCTCGAGCATCCGCTTGCGGCGGTCGCCGAAGCCGGGCGCCTTGACGGCGACGGCCGAGAAGGTGCCGCGCAGCTTGTTGACGACGATCGTCGCGAGCGACTCGCCCTCGACGTCCTCGGCCACGATCAGCAGCGGGCGGCCGGCCTGGATCACCTGCTCGAGCACCGGAAGGAGGTCCTTGACGGCCCCGATCTTCTGGTTCGCGACCAGGATGTACGGGTCGTCGAGCACGGCCTCCATGCGCTCGGCGTCGGTGATCATGTAGGGCGACAGGTAGCCCTTGTCGAACTGCATGCCCTC
>DATHAA010000056.1:0-2129 GCA_035296905.1 Gaiellaceae bacterium | reverse complement strand
GGCGCAACGGCTCCTGCGGCCGGCCGCGCGAGGGAAGGTCGAAGGACTCGTGGGCGGCCCCGACCCGTTCGAGTCCATCCAGGACGCGGTGCGGCAGGGCGACTTCGACGAGATCATCATCTCGACGCTGCCCAGACGCGTGTCGAAGTGGCTGCGACGTGACCTGATCCGTCGCGTCGAAGGGCTGGGCCTTCCGGTGACCGCGATCGTCCCGACCGCGGCCAAGCTCTCGCGCGAAGAGGAGCTCCTGCTCGGGGGAGCCGGCGGGGCCGGAGGCGGCCTCGGCTGACCCGCGCGTCAGGCGGCAGGCTCGAAGACGTGCTCGGCGCCGCCGGGCGAGATCACGATCAGCCCGAGCAGCGGGCCGTCGCCGGAGTTCCAGGCGGTGTGGGGCGTTCCTCGCGGGACGAACACGAAGCCGCCGGCGGTGACCCGAACCTCGCGGTCGCCGAGTCGGAACGCAGCCTCGCCGCCCGCGATGTAGAACGCCTCGTCCGTGTGCGGATGGACGTGGAAGGGAGGCGCGGGCTGGTCGGCGGGAATCGTCCCCGCGAGAACCCTGTAAGCCCCGTCGGTCTCCGCCGGGCCGAAGCCGGCCGGCTCCGCCGCTGCCGACGGAGCAATGACGGTGCACCCGTTGATCGTCTCCATGACTGCCGACCCTAGCCGAGGCCGAGTCGCCTCGTCAGGTGGGCCCGCGAGAGTCGGCGATGAGTTCCGTGCGGCGCGCCGGTCGTAACGTACGGACTGGACAGGCGGCCACCGACGATCCAAAGGACGTGAACGATGCCCGACCGCAAGACCGGAACCCGCGAGGACTGGCAGGCGGCTCGCGATGAGCTGGCGAAGCTCGAGGCCGAGCAGGCCAAGCTCGACCAGAAGGTCACCGAGCAGCGACGCCAGCTTCCCTGGGTTCCCGTGGAGAAGGACTACGAGTTCGACACCGAGGACGGGAAGAAGACGCTCGCCGACCTCTTCGACGGGCGCTCGCAGCTCCTGGCCTACAACATCATGTTCGGACCCGATTACGGGGTCGGCGCCTGCCCGGGGTGCTCGAACCTGGGCGATGAGCTCGACGCCACGCGCGTGCATCTGAACCACCGCGACGTGACGATGATCTGCTTCTCGCGCGCGCCGATCGATCGGCTCGTCGCCTACAAGGAGCGAATGGGTTGGCAGTTCCCCTACGTGTCGACCTACGGGACGGAGTTCCCGTTCGACTTCGGGCTCGCCCTCACGCCCGAGCAGGCGCAGCAGATCCCAGAGCTCACCGCGATGGTCGACGACCCACCCGAGTGGCTCCAGGACTGGGCGCGGCAGGTCGGAGCCAAGCTCGAGGACGGCCTGCGCGAGGCCCCGAGCTTCATCTCCTTCGCGCGCGAGAACGGGACCGTCTACCACACGTACACGGTGACGGCACCCGATCCGTTCGTCGCGCCGTACCACTCGTTCCTGCTCAAGCGAACGCCCAAGGCGGAGCCCGAGGAGCCCCGCGCTTGGCGCAAGGACGAGTACCCGGACCGTTAGCCTCGCTCAGTGAGCCGCGATCGCTTCAGCGTCGCGACGTTCAACCTCTACAACCTGCAGCTGCCGGGCGTCGCGATGAATCCCGGGCAGAAGCCCTGGACTGGCGAGGAGTTCGCGCGCAAGGTGGCGTGGACCGCCCGGCAGCTCGGCACGGTAGACGCAGACATCGTGGGACTCCAGGAGCTGTGGAGCGGCGAGGCGATGGAGCGAGTTCTCGAGGATCCGGCCCTGGTGGGGCAGTACGACCTGCTGGCCGAGCCGGCGACAGGCGCGAAGATCGTCTGCGCGGCGTTGGTCCGCAAGGGCCTTCTGCGCGGCACTCCACGCTGGGTCGAGACCTTCCCGCCCGAGCTTCGACTCGAATCGAGCGGTGACGACGCCCAGTCGCCGGACGTCAGCGTGACCATCCCGCGCTTCTCACGGCCGGTGCTGAACTTCCAGGTCGCGCTGCGGGAGCAGCCGCCGCTGACGGACGTGTTCGTCGCGCACCTGAAGTCGAAGCTACCGGAGCGCGTCTACGACGAGGCGTGGTTCAAGTCGGACGAAGCCGACTTCAAGCCGCATGCGAACGCGCTCGGCGCGGCGCTCGCCACGATCCGCCG
>DATHAA010000055.1:0-5817 GCA_035296905.1 Gaiellaceae bacterium | reverse complement strand
TTGAGGCGCCGAATTAGCCCTTCTCAGGTTGCAAAGTGCCCGCAATAGGGCACAAAAGCCCTGGAAACTTGGCGTTTTAAGCCCATTTCCGATACAATGGCTGGATTCCGCAGGCATTTGGCGCGGCTTTTTTTAGGCCCGAAGAGGAGGAGAGCTTGTACAAAGTCGGCGATAAGGTCGTTTATCCCCATCACGGCGCTGGCACCGTGGTGAAAAAGGAGAAACGGACCATTCTGGGGCAGGAGCGCGAGTACCTGACCATCAAGATCCTGCACAACGACATGACCGTCAACGTGCCCGCGGAGAACGCAGAGCGAGTCGGGCTCCGCAAGGTGATCGACGAAGACATGGTCGAGCAGGTGCTCGAGGTCCTGCACGGCAGTGGAACGAAGATGCCGAAGAACTGGAATCGCCGCTTCAAGCACAACCGGGACAAGATGAAGACCGGCGACATCTTCGAGTTGGCCGAGGTCGTTCGGAACCTGTCCCTCAGGGATCAGGAGAAGGGCCTTTCGACCGGCGAGAAGCAGATGTTCGTGAAGGCCAAGAAGATCCTCGCGAGCGAGCTCATGTACGCGAAGGGGCTCGACGAGGAAGCGGCAGGCGTCTGGCTCGACGAGGTGCTCGAGTCCGTCGCCGCTCCGGCCTAGCCCAACCCCGCAGGAACTGCGACGGGCGGCGCGCGGCCGTCGGCATCCTATGGGCGTGCGCGTTTTCCTCGCCCTCGCCCTGGCGGCGCTTCTGGCCGCCTCCGTTTCCGCCTGCGACAGCGGCGGCGGCGGCGCGACGACGAGCGTGCCCCCCACGAGCACCACGGGCAGCACCAGCGAGCCGACGACCACGCAGGGGGCGCTCTCCCAGCGCGACTTCAAAAACAAGGTCGCTGCCGCGATCATCACCGGCAGCGACCTCCTAGGCGACCCCGGCTTCGGCATGGCCGTCAACGTGAGCGAGCTGAACGGTCTCGACACCGTGCAGCTCGTCCTCGGCGACGCCTATAAGCAGTACACCTCCGATCCGGACCGCCAGGACGAGATCGTCGACAGCCTTGTCCAGGAGGCCGTGAGTCGGATGGAGGACGGGAACACCGAGCGGAGCTTTTCCGAGGTGCGCGATCAGCTGATGCCGCTGCTGAAGCGGCGCGTCGACGTGAGCCGGATCGAGAACGACCCGGCCGTCAAGCAATTCGACGATCTCGACGTCATCTACGCGGTGCAGGGCGACCATTACCTCACGGTCGCGACGAAGGACGACCTCGCCCGCTGGGGCCAGTCCGTGGACGACGTCGACTCGCTCGCCCTGTCCAACCTGCAGAAGCAGACCAATAAGGATCAGAAGCTCCTCTGCGAGCCTTCGGGAGGCCAGAAGCTCTGCGGCTGGGCCTCGGGCGACGGCTACGACGCGTCGCGCATGCTCGTTCCGGGCCTCCGCCGCCAGATCGTGAAGGAGCTCGGCGGCCCGGCGGTCTACGCGGTGCCGCTCGAGAGCGTGTTCGTCGCCCTCACGCGCAACTATGCGCCTGTGATCAAGGGCAAGGTCCTGCAGGAATTCACCACGGGGAAGAACCCGCTCAGCCCGGAGCTCTTCGAAGAGCGCGACGGGCAACTCGTCGCGCTGCCGCAGTGAGCACCTGGGCGGTCCTGGTGGCGGCCGGCCGCGGAGAGCGGCTCGGCGGCGACAGGCCGAAGGCCTTTATCGGGCTCGGGGGGCGCGTGCTTCTCGCCGAGAGCCTCGAGCGCCTCGAGGCCTCCGAGTGGATCGACGCCATCGTAGTCGTGGTCCCCGAGAACTGGGAGGAGCCCGCCATCCTGCTCGCCGAAGAGCTCAACGCGGGCAAGGTGAACTCGGCGGTGCCGGGCGGCGCGACGCGGGCCGACTCGGTGCGCGCGGGGGTGGCGGAGATCCCCGACGACGCCCTGATAGCGCTCGTGCACGATGCGGCCAGGCCGATTCTCCTGGAGGAGGTGATCGGCCGTGTCCTTGGCGGTCTCGGCGAGGACTGGGACGGCGTCGTCGCCGGGCTGCCGCTCGCCGACACCGTGAAGCGTGTCGACCAGCACGGGCGCGTCGCCGAGACCGTCGACCGAACGGGTCTCTTCGCGATCCAGACGCCGCAGGCGTTTGCCGTCGCCACGCTGCGGGACGCGCTGCTGCGCGGTGGAGATGCGAGCGACTGTGCGGGACTCGTGGAGGCGGCCGGCGGCAGGGTACGCGTCGTCGAGGGCGACCCGCGCCTCGTGAAGATCACGACTGAGTCCGATCTCGCCTTCGTAGAGACTCTGCTGGCCAATGAGTGAGCTCCGCGTCGGGATCGGGGTCGATGCACATGCGTTCTCGGACGAGGCGAAGCTCGTCCTTGGAGGCGTCGAGCTCCCCGGCCGTGGGCTGGCCGGGCACTCCGACGGCGACGTCGTCTCGCACGCTCTCATCGACGCGATCCTGGGCGCAGCCGGCCTTGAGGACATCGGTGCCCTCTTTCCCTCGGGAGACGCGCAGTGGGAGGGCGCGTCGTCGCTCGAGCTTCTCAGGCGCGCCTACGAGGACGCGCAGGAGGCGGGCTGGGAGCTCGTCAATGCCGACTGCATCCTGATCGGGGAGGAGCCTCGCATCGCGCCCGTGCGCAAGGAGTTGCGGGAGCGGCTCAGCGGGGTACTCGGTGTCGGCGTGGAGAGGATCACCATTCGGGCAACGACGACCGACCGGCTCGGCTTCACGGGCCGCGGAGAAGGGCTGGCGGCACAAGTGGTTGCCTTGCTCCGCAAGCGCGATACCATCGTCACGTGAGTCCTCGAAGGCCAATAGACGAGCTGCTCGCCGACGCCGCTGTCCGGCTCGGTCGGCTCAGCCCGGTCGAGGCCTGGGCGGAGATGCGGGCCGGGGCGATCCTCGTCGACACGCGCTCTCCGGACCAGCGCCAGGCTCAGGGTTATGTGCCCGGCTCGGTTCACCATCCGCTCTCAACGCTCCTCTGGCGCCTCGACCCCGACTGCCCGACGTCGAACGAGAAGATTCCGCTCGATGCGCGAGTGATTCTCATCTGCCGCGAGGGCTACGCCTCTGTGCTCGCCGCCTCGCAGCTCCAGGAATTGGGCTTCGAGGACGCGACCGACGTCATCGGCGGCGTCGAGGACTGGAAGAAGGCCGGTCTGCCGGTGCTACGGCAGGCGAACGCGCCCGCCCTCGAGACGGACGAGGCCGTCGCGCGCTAGCGCGGCCACCGCATCCCCGTCGAGCTCTGCCGCCCGGCGCTCCCGCTCGGCGACGAGCCGCAACGTGTGTGCCCGCAGTTGGCGGAAAGAGCCCTCGAAGGGCTTCTGCTCCCGTAGCGGCTCAAAGCGCCGCCCCCGCGAGGGGCACTCCTCCCGGAGAGGGCAGGAGGCGCAGCGCGGGATGCGAGCGAGGCACACCGTCGCGCCGAGATCCATGAGAGCGTGGGCGCTTGCCGGCCCGAACCGGCCGTGGGTGCGCTCGATCACGCGCGTGACGTTCACGTCCACGGGCAGCACGTCCTCCTCCAGCGCGAACCGCGCAACCGCGTCGGCCGTGTAGCGCCCGACGCCGGGAAGCTCAGTGAGGTCTTCCGGCCAGCCTTGCGCGGCTACGAGCCCTGCGGCCCGGTGCAGGTTGACGGCGCGGCGGTTGTATCCAAGGCCCTGCCATTCGCGGATGACGTCCGAACGCGGCGCGGCGGCGAGCGCCTCGACGGTAGGCCAGCGTTCGAGCCACGCCTCGTAGCGCGGGACCACCCGCTCGACCTGCGTCTGCTGGAGCATGACCTCGCTCACGAGGATCGCATAGGGGTCGCGCGTCCGTCGCCAGGGGAGATGGCGCCCGTTCGCCCGAAACCAAGCCAGAAGTAGCTGCTCCACGGCCGAGAGGCTACTCACGTGGGCGGCATCGCCGGTCCTCTTGCTGCGAACACGGTCCCGAAAGGCGTGGCAGTCGGGCGATTGTATAGAAATCATCTAGCTTTTGTGTAAAGTTAGGGCGAAATGGAGGAGTCACGCCTGAGGCTTGCCCAACTCGTCGCCGGGCGGCGTTCCAAGTTCGTCGCGATCGGCGCTTGGATCCTGCTTGTCGCGGGGCTTGCACCCTTCGCCGGGAAGTTCGAGGGAGCGCAGAAGAACGAGCCGTCGACCTTCCTTCCTGGAAACGCGGAGTCGGTGGAGGTCCTGGAGGCGGCGCAGACGTTCCCCTCGGGCGACGCGACCATCGCGACGATGGTGTTCCACGACCCGAGCGGCCTGAACGCGGAGCGGCAATCGATCGAGACCACACTGGACGGCCTCGCCAGCGAAGCCGTGCCGGGCGCCACTCGAGCCACCCCGCCACGCTATTCGCGTGACGGAAACGCTGCCGTCGCCGCGATTCCAATCGTGGCGAAGGGAGATGTGGATGTGCTCGTGGACGCCGTCGACGCGATCCGGTCAACACGAGAAGCGAGCCTGCCGCGGGCGGTCGAAACGAAGGTGACCGGTCCTGCCGGGTTCTCGGCCGACGCGAGCGCGGCATTCGAGGGCATCAATTCGACCCTGCTTTTCGCAACGGTGGCGCTCGTTTTCGTCCTCCTCATCCTCATCTACCGCAGCCCGATCTTCTGGGTGCTGCCGCTTTTCGCCGTGCTTCTTGCAGAAGGTGCGGTCCGAGGCCTCGGATACGGGCTCACCCAAGCCGGCGTCGTCATCAACGGCCAGACCGGTGGCATCCTGCTGGTGCTCGTCTTCGGGGCCGGTACCGACTACGCGCTCCTGCTGACCGCCCGCTACCGGGAAGAGCTTCTGCGTCGTAAGGACAAGCACGAGGCCATGCAGGTCGCGCTCGTCCGCGCAGGGCCGGCCATGCTCGCCTCGGCGGGCACCGTCGTGGCCGCGCTCCTATGCCTCACGCTCGCCTCGGTGAACTCAACCGCGGGGCTCGGGCCTGTCGGTGCGATGGGCGTCGCCACCGCGGCCGCGGCAATGCTGACGCTCCTGCCCGGTCTCCTGCTCGTCGGCGGCCGTCGCGCGTTCTGGCCTTATGTCCCCCACGTCGGAAGCGGGGCACTCAGCGAGCGCCGGCGCGGCGTTTGGGAGCGTCTCGGCACGTGGATCGAAGGGCGCTGCCGGGCCGTCTGGATCATTGCGGCGCTCGCGCTTGGAGCGCTCACGCTCGGTGTGCTGACGCTCGACGACAACCTCACGACCGCGAACTCCTTCCGCGGCTCCGTCGAGTCAGTCGAGGGCCAGCAGCTCGTCGCGCAGTCCTTCCCCGCTGGGGCGAGCGCGCCCACGGTCGTCCTTGTGCGCGACCGGGACAAGCTCGCCTCCGCGCTCGCCGCAGCCCGCTCGGCAGAGGGCGTTGCAACAGTTGGCCCGCCGGAACTGGGAAGCACCGGTGCGCGCTTCCAGGTCACGCTCACGAGCGACCCCTTCGGCGAGAAAGCGTTCAGTCTCATACCCGGACTGCGTGCTGAGCTTGGTGCCGCTGCCGGGCAATCTGTGCTCGTCGGCGGTCCGACAGCAGAGGAGGCCGATCTGCGCAACGCGATCGAGCGCGACACGAAGCTGCTCGTCCCGCTCGTGTTGCTCGTCGTGCTCACGATCCTCATCCTGCTCCTACGCTCGCTCGTGGCCCCGCTCGTACTCATCGCCACCGTCGTGCTGTCGTTTCTCGCGGCGCTGGGCGGGAGTTTGCTCCTCTTCCGGCTCTTCGCCGACTTTCCGGGAGAGGATCCGAGCTATCCGCTCTTCGCGTTCATCTTCCTCGTCGCTCTCGGCATCGACTACAACATCTTCCTCATGGCACGCGTGCACGAGGAGGCGTTCGAGCTTCCGACGC
>DATHAA010000054.1:0-12078 GCA_035296905.1 Gaiellaceae bacterium | reverse complement strand
CTCCTTTCCTGGCCGTCCCCTTTTCTCCGGGCGCCTAGGAGCAGAGCTGTGCCCCGCTTGCGAAGTGGCCTGGATAAAGGACGGGGAACCTCACGCCCTGGGGGCGGGACCAACGCTTGAAGACACGAGCCGGACGCCGCGCGGAAGAGCGGCGGCGGGCGAGCTTCCCTTCGCATAGGCCGGCGAGGCGTCCATGCCCTCCGCGAGCGCAGTGCGAGGGCGCCCAGAACGCGCTCGGAGCCGGTCAGTCGAAGACCGGCGAGGAAGTCCGTGACGGCAACCGTCATTGCTTCAGGGCCTTTTTTCTGAGTCATACGGAGAGGAAGGGTGACAGGCGAGGGGTCAAGCGTTGCTGCTCTCCTTCGACGGCGACCCGCCCCCCGGTGGGTCGACGTTCATCAGTCATTCCGCCGATAGAGCTCGGGGCGCCATGAGGAGCTCGCGCGATCGGGTCGTTCTCCTGCAGGCCCTCGCCCTTGGCGATTACCCGCGACCCGGCCCAGAAGGCTTGAGCCGCCCTGTAGCTCGTGTGCCAGCTCACGCGCCCACCTCGAGCCGCCAGGCGACCGTCGACTCGGCACCGGCGGTGCTACTTAGCGGCGGGCGGTCCCGTGCTGGTCGGCAACGAGGACAAAAAGTCTGCGGATGACTGTTTGAATGCGCAGGATCAATCCGATGCTCGCGTCGTCCGCCGGCAAGACCTGCCCAACGTGGAACCTGCGCCGCCGAGCGTGAAGTCTGCGACGACGCGATATCTCGGCCATTCGCCCACGCGCCCTCGATTGGAACAGGCGGGCCGTAGAGCAGCGCTCGAGCTCGGCACGCGGAACCCGGATGGCTGCGCGACGGGGACCCAGACGCACGTCGGAATCTCCCCCGCCGCGACCTTGCGATAGACGGTCGCCGGATGCTGTCCGAGCTCGCGCGCGACCTCCTGCACCCGCATCAGGGCTTGCGTTTCGGTGAGCATAAGCCTAGCTTAGTCTCAATGTCGGAAGGCCCAGCTCACCTGACGCTCAGGTGTGTCGCCGGATAGACGTCGCAGTGCCCAATCCGCGCCCAAACGCCCGGAAACCGCCTCACGCAACCATGCGCTTTATCAGCGTACCTATACGGGAAAGCCCTGCAAGCAAGCCACTTCCCGCCACGTCCCGTCAACCCCTGCCAGTTACCCGAATTCTGGGGGACTAGAGGCCCCGAGTTCAAGTCTCGGCGCCCCGATAGAAGGAAAGGCCCCGCTACGAGGGCCTTTCTCGAGTGGCGAGAAGCGCTTTCAAGCAGCCAGGGGACGGGGCGTGACCGTCGAATTGTGTCCGGATGACCGAACGCGTCCCCGGACACCAACCAGAGAGGCCCGCGCTCATCGAGCGACGCATCAGGAAGATCGCCAATGCGCGTTCGATCACGCTTGCCCTCGCGATCACGTTCGTCGGGCTTGCATTCGGAGGAGCGGTCGCCATCCGCCTCCTCGACGAAGACAGCTTCCCCTCCTTCGGCCTCGCCGTCTGGTGGGCGCTTCAGACCGTGACCACAGTCGGCTACGGAGACGTCGTCCCGGCGGGTGCCACGGGGAAGGTCATCGGCGGAATCGAGATGGTGCTCGGAGTTTCGTTCATCTCGTTCCTCACAGCGGGTGTGACGAGCGCAGTCATCCAACGGTCGCAGGACAAGCGCCATGAGGAGGAGCGCGCGCAGGAAATACAGGACCTTCAGCGTCTGATCGAGAGCCTTGGCGAGATCCGAGCCGCGATCGCCGCTCTCGAGCGCCGGCTCAGCTGACGACGTCGACGGTCGCGGCTGCCGCCCTTCGGCGGTCGACCGCCTGAATCACGAGCCAGGCCGCGCAGGCCGCGAGCACGGCGGCCGGCACGGCGTCCGTCCCCGGAGGCCCCACGAGGAGCGTGGCGAAGAGGGACGATGTGACGAGGAGCCGCGTGACCGCTGCCGTTCCCGCCGCAGTGCCCACGGCCACGGCGAGCGTGGGGGAGACGTCGAACCACACGCTCGTGAACGTTGCCAGCGCGATCCCCAGGAAGATGGCGGGGAAGACGGGGCCGCCGCGAAAGCCGCAGCCGAGGCTGACGGCATACGCGATCCCCTTGGCGACGACGAGAATGAGGATGATCTTCGTCGAGTCCGACGCCACGAGGTCGGGCACGGACGCCTGGCCGGAGAAGAGAACATCCTGCGAATCCGCACCGAGCCAGGCAGCCGTCTGGGCGAGCAGGCCGACGGCGAGCCCTCCGAGGACGAGGACGATGGGAAGGTCGGCCCGCCGGCGCGCGCGGGCGTCGAGGGGGCCGGCGAGACGGCGGGCGGCGACGACCACGAGAGCGGCCACGACTCCCACCGCGACGGCGACGAGCAAGTCCAGGACATGCGTCCCCTCGTACGGCGGCAGGTTCGGGACGGCGAGGCCCTGTGCCTCGAGACCGCCCCAGTCGCCGAGCCCGATGAAGATGAGGTAACCCACCGCAGACGCGACGAACCCCGGAAGGATGATCGGAAGGAGGGCCGTGCCCATGGCCAGCCCACCTTCCACCATGAGCATGCCGCCGACCAGCGGGCCGCCGAAGAGCGCGGAGATCGCAGAGAACGAGCCGGCAGTCGCAAGCACCGTCTCCTCGCGCTGGTTCGCGCGGTAGAAGAGGGTCATCGACATCCCCACGACGGATCCGAGCGCGATGAGCGGCGCCTCGGGGCCCAGTACAGCGCCGAAAGCGAGCGTGCCGAGGCCCGCGACGGCGATCCCCGGTCCGTAGGCGAGCGGCGTGGCTCCCATCGCGAGCCCTTCGAGCGGGCGATGGCCTCCGTCCCCGGGCAGAAGCAGCCGGACGAGTGCGACGATCACGCCGCCGACTGCGGGCAGCCCGATGGTCAGATACCAGGGGGCCGATGAGTGGCCGAGCACGTCGGGAAGGTCGTGCCAGAGCCAGTGCTCGATGTCGTGGACGAGAGCGAGGAAAACTGCTGCCACCAGCGCCGCCGGAATGCCCACGACGGCGCCGAGGGCGACGAGGCGCAGGTACGCGCCCGCGGTTATCTGCGGCTGTGCGGCCATCCGAGCCCGAGCATGCTCTCACGTATCCTTCGTTCCCATGGACATCTCGAAGTGGTTCCGCCGGAGGAAGCTGACCGACGAGGAGTTGCGCGAGGAGGAGGAAAGCCGGCTTCGCGCGGCCGAAGAGACGCGCCTGGCCGAGCAGGACTCCGAGCGCTCGCGCCAGCAGAGCAGGGTGCCGTCGGACCCCTTCAGCGGTAGCGGTGGCGGCGGGTTCTAGCTAGGCGAAGAGAACCGGCCTGCGGCCGCGTGCAAGATCCGCGGTCGCGCCGACGAGGGCGACGAGAAGGATGAGCGCAACTGCGATCCTGAACATGCTCTCGAGACTGGCGAGCGCACCAGTTTCTTCCCTCGAGATTTTCCACACCCCCTGTGGACGCCTGTGAGCTTTGTGGAAGTTCGTGCACCTTTTCGCGCAATTTCCGTAAATCGCGTCTGGCGTGTCCTAGGACGGATGCTCTAGGTTCGGCGCGGCGGTCACAAGAGCCGCCTCTCCCGGTCGTGGGTCCGCAGCCCACCTCTCCCTAGGTCGGAGGCCGATGCTCGCCGAAGGTCTTCTACCGAGCACCGGCCTCCTTCCATTAGCCGGGCCGGTGCGAGAAGCGGGCTCAGACCTCTGGCCGAACGAGCGTCGGGACGGGGAGGCCGCCCTGGATCTGCGCGACGTAGACGCGGAGCTCGCGCTCCTTGCGGGCGAGCTTCTCCTCGAGCTCAGCCAGCTCGCGTTCGCGGCGGTCCAGCTCGTCCTGCCGCACCTGAAGGTCGACGTTGATTCGCACCTCGCGGTACTCGAGCTCCTTCTCGCGCCGCCCGACATCCTCGATCCGTTCCTGGATGAGCGTCTCGTTGTCGTTCAGCCGCTTCTCGCGGTGCTCGATCCAGCGAGTGGCCTGCGTGGCCGTTTCCGCGCTGAGGAGGTCGCCCTCGGATTCGACGATCTCCCGTTCGCGCTCGGCGAGAAGCTTCTGCTCGGAGCGGAGCCGGTCGCGGCGGTAGGCGGCGAGGCGCTCGCGCTCCGTGAGCTCGGCCTCGGCCTCGACGATCTTGGTCGTGCGCTCGCGTAGCTCGCCGGCCTTCTCGGCCAGGGCCAGGGCACGCTCCTCGAGTGTGCCGAGAGCGCGGCGAAGAGCCTCGTCCGCCCGCTCCCGCTGCGGTTGGAGCTCCTCGACGCGGGCGGCCCGCTCGTTGAGCTCGTTCTCGAGCGTTTCGAGCCGTTTGATCTCGAACTCGACCTCGTTCTCGCGGAACGTGATCTCGGCGCCGCGCTCGTCGAGGTCCGCGGCACTCTTCTTCAGGTACGACTCAAGTGAATGTCGAAGCCCCTCACTAAGCCCCATGCAGTCAGTATCGAACCGGCCCTGTCCTGAAAAACCCCCCTTTCGGGGGGGAGGCCTGCTGCCGGTTTCGGCCTTTCCTTTGGCGTGGTATGAGCGTTCGCTTCCTTGCAATGGGCCTCGCGGCCTTCGCGACCGCGATCCTGATGGCCGCTCTGCCGCTCGTAGCGCACGGCGGCTGAGCTTCCCACTTGACGTGCGGCATCGCCGGGGCGCTGAATAGCGCATGCCCGAATATCTCCCGATCGCCGAGCACGGGATCATGGGCGACCTCCACACGGTCGCGCTGACCGGTACCGACGGGACCATCGACTGGTACTGCTGTCCGTCGTTCGACTCGCCTAGCGTCTTCGCCTCGATCCTCGACAAGGAGAAGGGCGGCCACTACAGGATCTCGCCCGCGGTCGAGGGCTGGACGCCGAAGCAGCTCTACTTCCCGGACACGAACGTCCTCATCACCCGCTTCCTCAGCGAGGAAGGCGTGGGGGAGATTCAGGGCTTCATGCCCATCGGGGAGTCGAAGGAAGACATCCATCGCCATCGGCTCATCCGGCGCGTCGAGGGGGTCCGCGGCGAGATGCGCTTCAGGGTCGAGGTGCAGCCGCGCTTCAACTACGGGCGCGACAAGCACGAGATCGAGCAGTACGAGCACGGCGTCGTATTCCGCTCGCAGAGCCTCTGCCTCGCCCTTCAGGCGACGACGCCCGTGGCGTGCGACGAGAGCGGCATCCACTGCGAGTTCACCGTGAGGGCGGGGACCTCGGTCACGTTCGTCCTCGAGCGGGTCGAGCCCGACTACGTGCCGCGCGAGTACTCGGAGGCGGAGACCCGCGCCGCGTACGAGCAGACGATCGCCTTCTGGCGGAGCTGGGTCTCGCGCTCGAAGTACAAGGGCCGCTGGCGCGAGGTAGTCAACCGCTCGGCGCTCACCCTGAAACTCCTGACATACCGTCCGACAGGCGCGATCGTCGCCGCGCCGACGACGAGCCTCCCCGAGGCGATCGGGGGCGGTCGCAACTGGGACTACCGCTACACGTGGATCCGCGATGCGGCGTTCTCGCTCTACGCACTTCTCCGTCTCGGGTTCACCGACGAGGCGGAGGCCTTCACTGACTGGCTCCGCGCCCGGGTCTTCGCACGCACCGACTCGGTGACGGGCCCGCTCCAGATCATGTACGGGATCGATGGCCGGAGCGAGCTGACCGAAGAGACGCTCGATCACTTCGAGGGCTACCGCGGCTCGAAGCCCGTACGCATCGGGAACGGCGCCTACGACCAGCTCCAGCTCGACATCTACGGGGAGCTGATGGATTCCGTCTACCTCTTCAACAAGTACGGCCGCCCGATCGCGCACGACGGCTGGATGGAGCTCTCGGCGGTGACCGACTGGCTCTGCGAGAACTGGGACCAGCCCGACGAGGGGATCTGGGAGGTGCGCGGCGGCCGGCACGACTTCACGTATTCCCGCCTCATGTGCTGGGTAGCGATCGAGCGCGCGATTCGCATCGCCCGCTACCGCGGCCTCCCTGCCGACCTCGACAAGTGGCGCGCGGCCCGGGATGCCATCTACCACCAGATCATGAGCAAGGCCTGGAACGAGAAGCGCCAGGCATTCGTCCAGCACTTCGACAGCGACGTCCTCGACGCGTCGCTCCTCCTGATGCCGCTCGTGAAGTTCATCTCACCGACCGACCCCCGCTGGCTCTCCACCCTTGACGCGATAACGAAGGAGCTCGTGTCCGACAGCCTCGTCTACCGCTACAACGCGCGGGCCTCACCCGACGGGCTCGACGGGGAGGAGGGCACATTCTCGATGTGCTCCTTCTGGTACGTCGAGGCGCTCGCGCGCGCCGGGCGGCTCGAGGAGGCGCGGCTCGCCTTCGAGAAGATGCTCACGTACGCGAACCATCTCGGGCTCTTCTCGGAGGAGATCGGCCCGACAGGGGAGCAGCTCGGGAACTTCCCGCAGGCCTTCACGCACCTAGCGCTCATCAGCGCGGCGGTGAACCTCGACCACCAGCTGGGATAGCGTTTCACCCATGGCGAGCCGGAAGATTGCCGTTCTCGGGGCTGGAAAGGCCGGCGAGGCACTCATCGCGGGCCTCCTGTCCTCGGGCTGGCGCAAGCCGTCGGAGATCGCCGCGACCGCGCGCCACGAGGAGCGGCTCGCCGAGCTCTCCAAGCGGCACGGCATCGAGACGACGCGCTCGAATGTGGACGCCGCTGCGGGTGCGAGCATCGTCGTCATCGCCGTGAAGCCGCAGGACATCGAGTCGCTCCTGGCAGACGTGGGGAGCACGCTCACGAAGGAGCAGACCGTCATCACGATCGCCGCCGCGATCCCGACGAGCCTCATCGAGGGCCGGCTCGGGGACGGGGTGCCGGTCGTCCGCGCGATGCCGAACACAGCCGTGACCGTGCACGAGGGCATGTCCGGCATCTCGGCGGGCACGCACGCGGCCGAGGAGCACCTGAAGACGGCCGAGGACGTGCTCGGCTCCGTCGGTCGCTCTGTACGGGTTGACGAGGGCTACATGGACGCGATCACGGCGGTCTCGGGCTCGGGGCCCGCGTACTTCGCACTCCTGGCGGAGTCCATGATCGAGGCGGGAATCCTCCTCGGTCTCGCACGCGAGATCGCCACCGACCTCGTCGTCCAGACGATGCTCGGGACGGCGAAGCTCCTCCGCGACGAGCACATGCATCCGGTCGAGCTCCGCGAGATGGTCACGTCGCCGGGCGGGACGACGATCGCCGCGATCCGCGAGCTCGAGCAGGCCGGCGTCCGCGCGGCGTTCCTGAACGCCATCCAGGCGGCGATGAAGCGCTCGAAGGAGCTAGCGGAGGGCGGGTAGAGGGTCCACCGCAGCTCCCCGGCGGCGGACCTCGAAATGCAGATGCGGGCCGGTCGCCTCTCCGGAGGCACCGACGCGGCCGATTCCCTGACCGGCGAAGACGCGTTCGCCGCGGTGGACGCCGATCCGCGAGAGGTGCGCGTACATCGTGCGCACGTGACGGGGGTGGCGAATGACGATGAGGTAGCCGTAGCCGCCGTTGTCCCAGCCCGCCTTGACGACGTGCCCTCGTCTCGACGCGCGCACGCGGGCTCCATAGGGTGCGGGGAGGTCGAGCCCGGGGTGGAAGCGGTTCCCACGTGGGCCGAAGCGGTCGCCGACCGGCGCGCTTACCGGGCGCAGGAGGCCGTACGGGACGTGCGCCCGCCCGCGGCGGAGCGCCCTGACGGTCGCGGGTCCCGCGATCCCGTCGGCGCCGAGCCCTGACCACCGCTGGAAGCGACGCAGTGCCGCATCCGTGTGCGCACCGAGGACGCCGTCGAAGGTCCCGGAGGGAAAGCCGTGCCAGGCCAGCTTGAACTGAAGGGCGGCGACGTCCCATCCGCGGTTTCCCGTGTGCAACATCCGGTCGCCCAGGCGGTGTCTCGCGTAGCGTCCTAGCGCCCGCCTGGTCTGCGGCCCCACGACTCCGTCGACAGAGATTCCGACGCGGCGCTGCAGCGCGCGCACAGCGCGCCGCGTCCCCGGGCCCATGATTCCGTCGATGGTGCCTCCGTAGAGCCCACGCGCTTGCAGCCCGACCTGGAGGGCAGCAACGTTGGCGGTTCGGCCCGCACGCGCATCGGAGGAAAGCGCAAGCAACCCGACGAGCGCGAGCAGCGCAATACCTGCTCTGAAAGCCATGAACAGCTTTCTTTCGCCCCAGAACGAGACTATCCTCGCCCGCTATGACCGAGACCAAAGTGCTCCTGCCGGAGTCGGCGCTTCCCGCCTGCTGGTACAACATCGCGGCCGATATGCCGAACCGCCCGCAGCCGGTCCTGCACCCGGGTACGGGCCAGCCTGTCGGCCCTGACGACCTCGCGCCGCTTTTCCCGATGGAGCTCGTCCTCCAGGAGGTCTCCGACGCGCACGAGATCCGGATTCCCGAACCGGTACGGAAGATTCTCCGCCTTTGGCGCCCGACGCCGCTCTTCCGCGCCCACCGCCTCGAACAGTCGCTGGGGACGCGGTCGCGGATCTTCTACAAGTACGAGGGCGTCTCCCCGGCCGGGAGCCACAAGCCGAACACAGCGGTCGCGCAGGCCTACTACTCGAAGCAGGAAGGCCGTGACCGCCTCGCCACCGAGACCGGGGCGGGCCAGTGGGGAAGCGCCCTGGCGCTCGCCTGCAGGCTCCTCGGGCTCGAGTGCAAGGTCTACATGGTCAAGGTCTCGTACCACCAGAAGCCCTACCGGCGCTCGATGATGGAGACCTGGGGGGCGAGCGTCGTCGCGAGCCCGTCAGAGGAGACAAAGGCCGGCCGGGCCATTCTCGAAGGAAATCCCGATTCGCCTGGGAGTCTGGGCATCGCCATCTCCGAAGCGGTCGAGGATGCCGCCGGGCGGGGCGACACGGCCTACGCGCTCGGAAGTGTTCTCAACCACGTTCTCCTCCATCAGACGGTCATCGGCCAGGAGGCGCTCGCGCAGATGGAGCTTGCGGGCGCGTTCCCCGATGTCGTGATCGGCTGCGTCGGCGGTGGCTCGAACTTCGCCGGCCTCGCGTTTCCCTTCATCCGGGAGAAGATCGCCGGCAAGGAGATCGACGTGCTCGCCTGCGAGCCGGCGGCCTGCCCGACGCTCACCCGCGGGCCTTTCGCCTACGACTTCGGGGACACCGGCCAGCTCACGCCGCTCGTGCCCATGCACACGCTCGGCCATGACTTCGTCCCGGCCGGGATCCACGCGGGTGGGCTGCGCTACCACGGCGTCGCGCCGCTCATCTCCCAGCTGGTGCTCGACGGCCTCATGCGCGCCGAGGCCTACGGGCAGAACGAGGTGTTTGCGAGCGCAGTGACGTTTGCCGGAAGCGAAGGGATCATCCCCGCGCCGGAGTCGGCGCACGCGATCCACGGCGCCGTCATGACCGCACTGGCGGCCGACGAGGAGGGCGTCGAGCGGAAGATCCTCTTCAACCTCTCGGGGCACGGGCATTTCGACATGGCCGCCTACGACGACTACCTGGCCGGCCGCCTCGAGGATTTCGCCCTGCCTGAGGACGAGATCCAGCGCGCGTTGGCGGCCATCGAGCCGCTCCCGAAGCCAGCTTAGGCGAAGACGTCGGCGCCGCAACTGAAGACGAGCGCGGCCTCGACCTCGTCACGTGCGACGCCCGCCAAGGAGGCGTGGCCGAGGTCGGCCTCGACCCCGGGCCACTCCTCGAGCCCGATCGCCTTCGCGCCCTCGGCCGAGCCGATCGCGAAGAGGTCGGGCACGGGAATGACGTTCCGCCGGAGTTCCTGCCGGCGCGCGATTCCCTCCAGCTCGCGCACCTCTTCGAGCGGGTCGAGCCGCACGTTCGAGTCCGAGCCGATGCAGAGCGGGATCCCGTGGTCGCGGATGCGGGCGACGGGAAGGAAGCCGTCACCGAGGTTCGCCTCGGTGAGGGGACAGACGCAGATGCGGGCGCCCGACTCGGCAAGGAGCGAGAGCTCGTGCTCGTCTGCATGCGTGCCGTGGACGATCGTCGTCCGCGGGCCGAGGCAGCCGGCCTGCGCGAGGAGCTCGATCGGCCTGACGCCATGCTCTGCCAGGCACTCCTCGATCTCCTTCGGCTGCTCGTCCGCGTGCACGTGGAGCACCAAGCCCTCGCGCTTGGCGTAGGCGCCGAGCTCCTCGAGCCAGTCGGCCGGGCAGGCGCGGACGGAGTGGGGGGCGACGCCGACGTGGGCACCCGATTCCCGCAGCTCCTCAACCTGTTCGAGGTAGGCCGACACCGAGGGCTGCCTGAAGCGTTCGAGGCCGCCGCGCGCGTAGGCGGAGAGAAGAACGACGAGCTCGATCCCCGCAGCGGCAGCGGCTTCAACGGCTGCCTTGGCCTCGGGAAGGCCGACGTAGTGGAACTCGCCCACGGCCGTGTAGCCGGCCGCGTGCATCTCTCGGTACGTGTCCTCGTACGCGGAGCGCACCTCCTCAGGGGTCAGCCTCTCCGCCAGTTCGAGCATCGCCTCGCGCCAGGCCCAGAAGTCGTCTCCCTGTGCGCGGCCTCGCATCGCGCGCTGGAACGCGTGACTGTGAGCCGTGACGAATCCGGGCAGCGGGTGCCGGTCGGACATCCGCGCGAGGCTACCATTGCCCCACCATGTAGGGACGTCCAGGGTTCACTCGGAATCCCTGCAAATCGGGATGTCGCCCTTGCCGTATACGGCGGCAAATCACGTGGCCGTGGTGTTCCCGTGGTGTCTCGGGATCGTCGCCAGCTAGGGCAACCCGCAGTGGCTCAGCAGCGAACGAGGCGCGGCGTCCTTCGATTCGAGAACTTCCGGGCGGGCCTCAGCACCGGCAGACACGTCTCAGAGAGACACTTGTTCGCGGGCCCAACGAGACGTAGAACTACCTGTGCCGACGGCCCTCGATAACGGCCAACGCTCGCCACGCAATCTCCTGCGTCGTCGCTCGGCTCCTCGGGCTAACCCGGAACGAGTTCTAGACACGGATAACGGGTCCGCTACCTTGAGTGAATCAGATGGAGAGGGATCGGGTAGCGGTGATTAGTCCCATGCGAAATCGCTCAGGCTCAACGGTGGTGTATAGAGTGGCGCTCTTCACCGTCGCGGTCGCGGCAATTCTTGTTCCGGCGCATGCCGCCTTCGCCGCCACACTCAAGTTTGACCGGACGATCCAAACATCGCCCTTCGTTGGAAGCTCCGTGTCGATGGGTGACAACGAGGGGAGCGCCTTCGTTGCGTCTGACAACTCTCTTTGGCTCGCCGACGACGGCAAGAAGAAGATCTATGAGGTTGACGCGGCGACCGGAACCCTGAAGCGGACGATCGCCCGGAGCGTGTTCAACGACGCCCCGAGGTTGGGCGGCGGACCCGCGGCCGGCACCGAACGGACGAACGACTTCGAGTCGATCGCCTACGACCGAGCGAATGACGTGCTGTACGTCTTCTCCGGCAAATGCTGCACCTCCTCGATCCTGCCGACCGCCTTCCGACTCACGCGTCAGTCGGGGCAGTTCCAGGTCGAGTCGTACCAGCCGCTGCCTACGGGCTCGGACTACACCGGTGCCGCCTGGAGCCCCACCGACGGAACGATCTACGTGGGCAAGGGTCGGGATATCCGATCGTTCGACTACGCGTCCGGTACCGCGAGTCCCTCGTTCAGGGTCAGCGGGGTGAGAGGGATCACGGGAATGGACTTCTCCCCCGACGGGGCCGATCTCTTCGTCACGGTGAACAGCGAAAAGATGATCCGGATAAACTGGTCGACGCGAACGGTCGTGAGCGGGTGGACATTCGACCTGACGCCGTTCGGCATCCGCGATTCTCGGGCCGTGGCGAAGATCGGCGACCGATTCTTCGTGAGCGACGGCTATGACTCGCGGCCGACGGGAGATCCTCTCAGGCACGCCGTCTTTATCCTCAGCGCCACCGAGTGAGAGCCGCCGGTAGCGACCTGTATGAGAGAGCGCCTTATCGAGTTGCGGCGCTAGGGGAAGGGAAGGCCGGGAAGATCCTCCGCGTCGCAGGCGTGGAAGGCACTCTGTGCCATCATCTCAACTACTGCGTTTATGGCAAAAGGACATGAATGGCGCCAATCCTGAACAGTGTCGAGATCCCACGACGCCCTTGAAGACGTCTTCGCCTATGTAACGGATCCAGCCCATCGATGAGTGGCAGGAG
>DATHAA010000053.1:0-29462 GCA_035296905.1 Gaiellaceae bacterium | reverse complement strand
CTCGTCGCCGTGCAGGGTTGACTGCATGGCAGATCGGCTCTGATGCCGCCCGGGTTGATGAATGCGACGATTGCGTCGCCGAAATCGGTCGGCGAGGTAGAAGCCAGCTGGGGATCTCGTAAGGCGGGAAGATCGTGTTCTCAGTGCCTTCGTAGAACACGTTCGCGGCCAGACTGGAAGAGCGAGCCGCCGAATGGCGTCCCGTCCTGGCAGCCGTCGACCGGATGACAGCCGTTGCCGCCGAGCTGGTTCCCGAACTGCATGCGCAGGAGCTCGTCGATGCCCTCGTCGAACTCGTGGTTGCCGACGCCCGTGACGTCGAGACCGAGGGCGTTCATGGCCTCGATCGTCGGCTCGTCGTGGAAGAGCCCGGAGATCAGCGGGCTCGCTCCGATGATGTCCCCGGCGCCGACCGTGATGGTGTTCGGGTGGTCGTACGCAGGCTCTTGATCCAGGTTGCGAGGTACTCCACGCCGCCCGCGTTGACGGTCGCGCCGCCGGGCCCCGTGGCGATCCTCCCGGACGAGCCCGACGGCGGCAGCAGGTTGCCGTGGAAGTCGTTGATCGCAAGTAGCTGGACAAAGGTGTCCTTCTCCTCTGGCGGCTTCGGCCGTTTCGGGGCGGCGAGGGCCTCCGTTGCCAGCGCCAGCACCAAGACGACAAGCGCGCAGAGGGCGACAAGGCGTTTCATGTGTACCTCTCCCCTCAGTCGGATACGCGGGCGATCGTGACTCCGTCGGAGTGCGATTGAAAGTCGCGGAAGTTTCGAGAGGGTTAGGACTTGGCTTCGTTCCAGTCGTCGCCTGTCCCGACGTCGACCGCGAGCGGCGGATCGAGCGGATAGGCGCCGCACATCTCCTCGCGCAGGATGTCCTTGATCGCCGAGATCTCGACATCCGGTGCTTCGACGAGGAGCTCGTCGTGGACCTGGAGGACGAGGCGCGAGGAGCGCCCCTCTTCTCGCAGGCGCGCGTGGATCGCGACCATGGCCTTCTTGATGATGTCGGCGGCCGTGCCCTGCATGACGAAGTTCACGGCGAGGCGCTCGCCGAGGGAGCGCGTCTGGCGGTTCGAGGCCTTGAGCTCCGGAACGGGGCGGCGGCGGCCGAAGAGGCTTGTCGCGTACCCCTCTTCCGTGCAGTGCTCGATCGTCCGCTGGATGAAGTCCTGGACGAGCGGGAAGCGGGCGAGATACGTGTCGATGTACTCCTGCGCCTGTTCCCGCGGGATCTCGAGGTTCTCCGAGAGCCCGAACGCGGAGATGCCGTAGATGATCCCGAAGTTCACCATCTTGGCGACGTTGCGCTCGTCCTTCGTGAGCTCGGCGCGCTCCTTGCCGAGCACCTCGGCAGCGGTCGCCGCATGAATGTCCTCGCCCTGGGCAAAGGCCTCGCGGAGCTTCGGCTCGCCGGAGACGTGGGCGAGGATGCGCAGCTCGACCTGGGAGTAGTCGGCCGAGACGAGCCGGTGTCCGGGCTCCGTCACGAAGGCGCTTCTGATCTCGCGCCCGAGCTCGGTGCGGATGGGAATCGCCTGGAGATTCGGATTCGTCGTCGAGAGCCGGCCGGTGGAGGCGACGGCCTGGTTGAAAGTCGTGTGGAGGCGGCCGTCGTCCGGGGAGATCAGCTCGGGCAGCGGGCCCAGATACGTGTTCAGGAGCTTCGAGTACTCGCGCCATTCCTCGATCACCGCGACGATCTCGTGCTCGCCGCGGATCGAGCGGAGCACGCGAGAGTCCGTCGAGTAGCCGGTCTTCCCCTTGCGGCCCACGGTCAGGGCCAGCACTTCGAAGAGGATGCGCGCCACCTGCTGCGTCGAGCCGAGCATGAACTCCTCGCCGGCGAGCTCGTGCGCCCGCGTCTCGAGCTCTTCGAGGCGATCGGCGAGCCGCGCAGTTATCTCGCCCATCCGGTACGTGTCGATCTTGACGCCCGCGTCCTCCATGCCGGCGAGCACCTCGGTGAGCGGCAGCTCGATCTCGCGGTAGAGGGGGTCGAGGCTCCGTTCCGAGATGCGCTGCCGCATCGGACCGGCAAGGCGGAGCGACGCAGAGGCGTGCCGCACGAGCGCCGCCGTGTCCTCCTCCGCGGGAGGCTCGGGCTGGAGCTCGATCCCGTACTCGCCGGCCAGGTCGTCGAGCGCGTACGTCGCGCGTCCCGGCTCGATCAGGTACGCCATGAGGAGCGTGTCGTCGACGACGTCGAGCCGAAGCGGCTTCGCGTCGTGGGCGACGAGATCGGAATCGCGAAGCGCGGATGCCGTCTCCGGCGTCCACACGGCGACCACTACCTCCTCCTGGGCGATCGCCACGCGCCCGTCCTCGACCGAGATCCCCGCCTCTCCGGACGGCGGCGAAACCTCACCCTCACGCCAGGGGACGGCGACGCCTTCGAGCTTCATCGGCGCGGCGGGGAGCGCCTCGTCGATGACGTCAACGCGCTGAAGCAAGTTGCGGAACTCGTACTGCCTGAACATCTCCTTGAGACGGGAGCGATCGGGCGGATTGAGGACGAGCTGGGCGGGATCGCAGTCGAGCTGCAGGTCGCGACGCATGGTCGCGAGCTCCTTGGACGCCTTCGCCTGCTCGGCGTGCTCGCGGAGGGCACGGCCTCGCGCTGGGGAGAGCTCATCCACGTGCTCGAGCACGCCTTCCAGCGAGCCGTACTGCGCGACCAGCTGGCCTGCGGTCTTGTCCCCGATGCCGGGGACTCCGGGGATGTTGTCGGACGTGTCGCCCTTGAGCCCGATGAAGTCGGGAACCTGCTCCGGGGTCACGCCGTAGCGCGCGAAGACGCGATCGGGCGTGTACACGTGCACATCAGCGACCCCCCGCGGCGTCATCATCAGCGCGACGTTGTCGGTGACGAGCTGAAACGCGTCGCGGTCGGTCGAGACGACGGTGGTCTTGATCCCCGCTTCGTCAGCCTGCGCGGCGATCGTGGCGATGACGTCGTCGGCCTCCCAGCCCTCGAACTCGAGATTCCGGTAGCCGAAAGCCTCGACGATCGGGCGGAAATGCGGGAACTGCTCGGCCAGGAGGTCCGGCATCGGCCGGCGGTCGACCTTGTACTCCGGATCGAGCTCCTTGCGGTGCGTGGCACGAGTGTCCCAGGCGACCGCGACGCCCTTCGGCCGGTAGTCGGCGAGGAGCTTGAAGAGCATGTTCGTGAACCCGAGGAGGGCGTTCGTCGGGAAGCCCTCGCTTGTCGCGAGCTCCTCCGGCAGCGCGAAGTACGCGCGGTAGGCGAGGTTGTTTCCGTCGACGAGGAAGAGCTCGGAGTCGCGCGCGGGGCCGTCGTCGAGCTGGAGCTCAGCCCCTGTCAGCGTCTTCGGTGACACACCGCAACCTTAAAGGCTGCGGCTGGGGGTCACTCCTCCCCCAAGTACGTCTTGCGGACCTGCTCGTTGTCGCGCAGGAGCTTCGCGTCGTCTGCGAGCGCGACGTGGCCGGTCTCGAGCACGTAGCCCCGGTCGGCCGTGTCGAGGGCCATGAGCGCGTTCTGCTCGACGAGCAGGATCGGCGTTCCCTGCTCGTTGATCTCGCGGATGATCTCGAAAATCTTCTCGACGAAGATCGGGGCCAGCCCCATCGAAGGCTCGTCGAGGAGCAGGAGCTTCGGGCGCGCCATGAGCGCGCGACCCATCGCGAGCATCTGCTGCTCGCCGCCGGACAACGTCCCCGCCTTCTGCTGCAGCCGCTCCTTGAGGCGCGGGAAGAGCAGATAGACGCGATCGATGTCCTCCTGCACCTCCGGTCCCTTCTGGCGCTGGTAGGCGCCCATCTCGAGGTTTTCGAGCACGCTCATGCGCGGGAAGATGCGCCGCCCCTCGGGCGACTGCGAGATGCCCATCTGCACGACGTCGTGCGGAGCCGTCTCCGTGATATCGGTTCCCTGGAAGACGATCTTGCCCTCGCGGGGGTGGTTGAGGCCGTTGATCGAGCGGAGCGTCGTCGACTTACCGGCTCCGTTGGCGCCGATGAGCGTGACGATCTCGCCTGCGCGCACCTCGAGCGAGACACCCTTGAGAGCGTGGATCGTCCCGTAGTAGGTGTGGATGCCGTCCACCTTGAGGATGACGCCTTCCTCGATGCGGACGGAGGAGGCCGGCTTCCCGTTCCCGTCCTTCTGCCAGGGGAGCTTCATGCGGTCGCCGCCGTTCCGAGGTAGGCCTCGATGACGCGCTCGTCGTGCTGGATCTCCTTCGGCAGGCCCTCGGCGATCTTTTCGCCGTAGTCGAGAACCGTGACGCGGTCGGAGATGCCCATGACGACGCGCATGTCGTGCTCGATCAGGAGCACCGTGATGTCGTGCTCGGCGCGGAGCTTCGCGACGAACGCGGTGAAATTCGCGGTCTCCTCGGGGTTCATGCCGGCAGTCGGCTCGTCGAGGAGCAGGAGGCTCGGGCCGGTGGCCAGCGCGCGGGCGACCTCGAGGCGGCGCTGGTCTCCGTAGGCCAGGTTCTTCGCAAATGCGTGGTCCCTGCCCCTAAGCCCCGAGAACTCGAGCAACTCGCGGCCGCGCGCATGGGCTCCTTCTTCCTCCCGCTTCAGCGCCGGCGTGCGGAAGATCGAGCGCCAGACTCCGCCCTTGATCCGGCTGTGCATCGCCACGAGCACGTTCTCGAGCGCCGTCATGTTGTGGAACAGGCGGATGTTCTGGAAGGTTCGCGCCATGCCGAGAGCCGTCACCTGGTGCGGCGGCAGGCCGCTGATCGCGTTGCCGTCGAAGATCACTCCGCCCGCGGTCGGCGTGTAGACCCCCGTGAGAATGTTGAAGAAGGTCGTCTTGCCGGCGCCGTTTGGCCCGATCAGGCTCACGATCGACCCGCGCGGTATGACGAAGTCGACGTCGTTGACGGCGATCAGGCCGCCGAACTCCTTCCGCACCTGAATCGCCTCGAGGATGTTGTCGACCGCCATCAGTTCCTCACGTCGTAGAGCGTCGCCTGGCCTTCGCCCTCGGCGAACTCGGCCTTGCGGCGGGCGCTGGGGATCAGGCCTTCGGGCCGGAACAACATCATGACCACCAGCAGCGCGCCGAAGATCCCGAACTTGTACTTCGCGATCGCGATGTCGTTGCCGCTGCCGGGAATCGCTCCGTTGACCCACTCGCCGATCTTGTCCAGGCCGCGGAAGTTGAGCCAGGAGATCAGCATCGCGCCCGCGATCACGCCCCAGATGTTGCCCATGCCGCCGACGATGACCATCACGAGCACGATCACGGAGATCTGGAAGGAGAAGCTCACCGGGAAGATCCCGTTGATGAAGGAGCCGTAGACAGCCCCGGCGAAACCGCCGAAGATGGCGCCGATCCCGTAGGCCCAGAGCTTCGTGCGCATGAGCGGGACGCCCATCGCCGAAGCAGCGATCTCGTCCTCGCGCACGGCGATCCACGCCCGGCCCATCTTCGAGTCGCGCAGGCGGAGATTGACGAAGATCGTGACTAGAAC
Source organism: Gaiellaceae bacterium (assembly GCA_035296905.1). GTDB lineage: Bacteria > Actinomycetota > Thermoleophilia > Gaiellales > Gaiellaceae > DATEOR01. The sequence goes on along the minus strand of DATHAA010000053.1, from coordinate 24,011 downwards.
CATGGCGAGGACGGTGAAGTACCACGGGCGGAGCTCGAGCGACGTGTAGCGCACGGGCAGAATGCCGCCGGTCGCCCCGTTGAGCGCCTCTCCGAACCCCGGGCGGTCGAGCTGGGTCACGCCGCGAACCCCGTTCGTCAGGTTGTGACCGGCGATATCGTCGCCGTTGCGGAAGATGTCCGGAATGATCTCCCCGAATCCAAGGGTGACAATCGCGAGGTAATCCCCTCGCAGCCGCAGGGTCGGCCAGCCGATGAGCACGCCCGCGAATGCGCAGACCACGCCTGCGAGCAGCACGACGACCCAGAAGGAGAGGTGAATGCCCGGGAGGCGGGCGGCGTTCGTGTCGAGGAAGTGGATGTCGCGAGTGGAGAAGAGCCCGGAGCCGAACCAGCCGAGCGTGTATGCACCGAGCGCGAAGAAGGCGACATAGCCGAGATCGAGCAGGCCCGCATAGCCGACGACGACATTGAGTCCGAGGGCGAGCATGACGTAGATCGACATGTTGAAGAGCGTGTCGTTGTCAATTCCGAGACCGTCGTTGAAGACGAAGGAGAGCGGCCCCTCGAGGCCCCACCACGGATACGAGAAGGCGACAACGACGACGGCGAGCGGAATTGCCCACCGCGTCCACTGATGCTCCCTCCGGAAACGGCTCCAGGACGATCGCCAGGAGGAGACCGCCGACGTTCTCGGGCCTTCGGCCTTGGGCGCCTGTGGGCTGGCCTTGTCGCTCATTGCCCCTCCGGCACCTCTTCGCCGAGGAGGCCCGAAGGCCGGAAGACGAGGATCGCGATCAGCACGCTGAAGACGACCGTCGTCGTCCAGCGCGCGTCCCAGAAGCCTTCGGTGTAGGCCTGGATAAGCCCGAGCACGACTCCCCCGAGCACGGCGCCACTGAGGTTGCCGATGCCGCCGAGCACGGCCGCGGTGAACGCGAAAAGACCCAGGCGAAAGCCAAGGTCGAACTTCGTCGTGCCGATGTAGAGGGCGTAGATCGCGCCCGCGGCACCTGCGAGGGCGCCGCCGAGTGCGAACGTGAACGAGATCGTGCGATCGACGTTGATGCCCATCATCGAGGAAGCGTCCATGTCCTGCGCCGTGGCGCGCATGGCCTTCCCCGAGCGCGTTCTGCGCACGAGATAGGTGAGTGCGATCAGCAGCGGAATCGTGACCGCGATGACGATGAAGTCGTCCCAGCTGTAGCTGGCAGCGCGCCAGCTGAAGATGTCGCCGGTCGGGAGGATGTTCGGGAGCGGCTGGGGCCCCGCGCCCTTCCAGACGAGGCCGATGTCCTGGAGGATGAACGAGAACCCGATCGCCGTGATCAGCGGCACGAGGCGCGGCTGATTGCGGAGCGGCTTGTACCCGATGCGCTCGATCGAGACGTTGATGACCATGCAGAAGAGCATCGAGAAGACCAGGCACATGAAAATCGTGTACGCCTTCTGCGCCCCCGAGGAGTGCGCCGTCGCAGCGGCGCCGAGAGGAATCGCCAGCACGAACGAGGTCGGGAAGAAGGGGATCTGGAACGAACCGTTGTTGACGATCCCGTTCGTCTGGAACGTCCCCAGCATGAAGTTGTCGCCGTGGGCGAAGTTGATCAGCTCGATGATCCCGTAGACGAGCGTGTAGCCGAGCGCGACGAGGGCGTAGATCGAACCGTTCGTGACGCCGATGAGCGTCACTTCGAGGAAGCGGTCCGGCGAGTCGATCGCGTTCTTGATCAGCCAGTAGCCGATGAGCGCCGCGAGAACGAGGCCCACGGCCCAGAGCACGATCTGGGAGATCGGCAGGCGCCGCTCGAGTGCCGGACGAGATGCGGTTTCAGCGGTCGCCACAGGCCGAGGTTATGACGGAAACGAGAGGGCCGGTCAAGACCGGCCCTCTCGTTCGACTAGCGACTATTGAACGCTCAACTGCTTGGCCTCGATGAACTTCCAGGGCGGGCCGCTTGCCTCGGCCTGGAAGATCGAAATGAGACCACCCTTCGGGTCACCGTTCGCGTTGAACGACATCGGGCCGACGATGCCGTCGGTGATGTTCGTCTCGAACAGTTTCGCCACCACGTCCTCGCGCGAACCATCGGACCGCGAGATCGCGTCGACGAGCGCCTGCGCAGCGGCGGCGGCGTAGGCCGTGTAGACCTCTGGCGACCCGTACTTCGCCTCGTAGGCGTCGAGGAACTCCTTGCCGGCGCCGGTCAGGTCCTCCGGGTTAAGCACCGGAGCGCTCCCGTACGTGCCTGCGAGGTTGTCGGGTCCCGCCTCGTCGAAGAGGGAGTCGAGCACGAAACCGTCGGAAACGAGCAGCTTGACGGCGTCGTTGTCCCCGACCGTGGAGACCTTGTCCTTGATCAGCTGTCCGCCGTTGAGGCAGGCGATGCCGCCGATGTAGATGCCGTCCGCACCGGATGCTTTCACCTGGGTCATGAGCGCCTTGTAGTTCTGGGCGTTCGCGTCCCAACCGGTGTGACCGGCCACCTTGAGGCCGATGTCATTGGCCGCAATCTCGAAGCCGTCTGCCACGCCCTTGCCGTAGGCCTCCTTGTCGTCCAGGATGTAGACGCTCGTAACGCCGAGCTTGTCCTTCATGTAGCCCGCGTCGATCGCGCCCTGGAAGTCGTCGGAGGCGACGACGCGTGTGTAGTTCCGCGTCCCGCTCGAGTAGTACTTGTCCGGCTCGCCAGGCGTGGAGCCGGGGCCTTCGTGGGTGAGCCCGACGGCCGTGTTGGCGGGGCTCACGTACGCAAGCGAGGCCTCGTTCGCGATCGGTACCTCGATTTGCGCACAGCCCGAGTTGAACGTCCCGATCACGCCGAGGATGGATTCGTCCTCGACGTACTGACGCGCGTTGGACGCACACGTGGCCTCGTCCCAGGCTCCCTTTGCAGCGGTCGAGTCGTCGAATGCCTCGAACGAGATGGTGAAGTCCCCGGCCTTGCCACCGATCGACTCGAGGTAGAGCTGGATCGCGTTGTTCATGCTTTCCGTCTGAGCTGCCGACGAACCCTGCAGCGGCAGGTCGGAGACGATCTTGACGGCTTCGCCGCCGCCGTCCGTCTCGCCGCCGCCGGTCCCGCCACTCGTGCCGCTGTCGTCCCCGCCGCATCCAGCGGCCAGGAGCGCCAGGGTACTGAGCACCAAGACCAGTACCGACAATAGATTCCTTCTACTCAACTGCGCCTCCTCGTTCGACCGGACTGTTCTCTCGACGCTGCTCATGGCGAGCATTCGCCGTGAAGGGACTTGCTGGAGCGGATGGTCTCACGCCCAACCGGGCCGCTCGTTGTGGGGCGCCATTATGACGCCGTGAGGGACGTCCAGCAACTGTGCCGATACCATCCCAGGTGATGCCTTCTGCCGAAGTGGCGGAACTGGAAGACGCGCTGGACTCAAAATCCAGTGGGGCTTTGCCCCGTGCGGGTTCGACTCCCGCCTTCGGCATCAGTCTCCCCTCCATGCAGCTCCCGAGACGTTTGAGGCAAAAGACGACCGGCCAAGCCCGAAGTTAGACCGATGGCGAAGAAGGTCGGAGTGCTGACAGGCGGAGGGGATTGCCCTGGCCTGAACGCAGTCATCCGAGCGGTCACGCGACGCTCGCTCACGCGCGGGCAGTCGATCCTGGGAATTCGCGAGGGCTGGCGCGGCCTCGTCGACGGGCACTTCATGGAGCTGGGGCCGCGGGAGATCTCGGGAATCCTTCCGCGCGGCGGGACGATCCTCGGCACCACGCGCACCAATCCGTACAAGACCGACGGCGGCGTCGAGAAGGTGCTCGACAACTTCCGTGCCCAGAGCCTCGACGCACTCGTCGCGATCGGCGGCGAGGACACGCTCGGGGTCGCCTCACGGCTCTTCGCCGAGCACGACCTTCCTGTCGTCGGCGTGCCGAAGACGATCGACAACGACCTTTCCGCGACCGACTACACGTTCGGCTTCGACACCGCGGTCTTCATCGCCACGGAGGCGATCGACCGCCTGCACACGACCGCGGAGTCGCACAACCGCGTCATGGTCGTCGAGGTGATGGGCCGCCACACCGGCTGGATCGCCGTCATGAGCGGGATCGCGGGCGGCGCCGACGTCATCCTCATCCCCGAGCAGCCCGTCTCCGTCGAGGACGCCTGCGACGACCTGCGCCGCCGCCACGAGCGGGGCAAGGACTTCTCCATCGTGGTCGTGAGCGAGGGCTACGAGCTCACCTACAAGTCCGGCGAGAAACGCCAGGTGGCGCAAGAAGCGCCCGCGACCGACCAGTTCGGACACGTGCGGCTCGGCGGCGTCGGCGAGCAACTGGCACGCGAGATCGAGGAGCGCACAGGCTTCGAGAGCCGCGTGACCGTGCTCGGCCACGTCCAGCGGGGCGGCTCCCCCACTCCGCGCGACCGCATCCTCGCGACGCGCTACGGCCTGAAGGCCGCCGATCTCGTCGAGGAGGGAAACTTCGGGACGATGGCGGCGCTCCAGGGCGACGACATCGTCGCCGTACCGCTGGCCGACGCCGTGGCGGAGCTCAAGACGGTCCCGCCCGCATGGTTCGACGTCGCCAAAGCCTTCTTCGGTTGAGCTAGAGGAGCTCGGAGAGCGGGAATGAGCGGTTGCGCCGCGGCGGGACGAGGAAGTTTTGCCGGTGCGTCGTCTGCAGGATCGAGTTGAAGCCCTGCCCCCGCGAGCGCGGATGGAGCGGAATGCTCGTGCCGTCCGGGAGAATCCCGTCCATCGCGAGCCGCGTGCGGTGGAAGTCGTCGCTCGTCGGCGTGAAGACGACGAAGTGGAGGCCGGCCGCGGGGTCGTCCCCCTGGCCGTCCACGGCCGGGCGCGCGCTCCAGAAGAACGGGTTGTCGAGCGTGTTGAAGTCGGCGCGCTGCGGGATCGCCGTCCCCTTCGGATAGACGATGCCGTCGTTTCCCGTCACGTCCGCCTGCAGGCGCGAGGCCGGCTGCATCACAGAGCTGTGACCGACGGCGTCGTAACGTTCGGCGTCCCGCTCGACTGCCTTCGAGCCGTTCGCGTCCTCGGCTTCCTGGGGCACCGTCTGCGTGCCCTCGTCCACGTCCAGCCCCGGCTTGAACGTCGTCGCCACGCGCTCGGGGAAGTCGAAGTTCAGGTACCACGCCTCGACGTCCTCGAAGAGGTGCGAGAGGTGCATCGCCGTTCCCCCGAGGAAGTAGCCGTCGGGGAACTGGTCGGTGTACCCGGGCAAGGTCTCGAAGTTGGCGATCCCGGGCGGGCCGAGACCAGCCTTTTGCGTCGAGGTGAAGCCGAGGAAGAGCTCGGCCGTGTCAGGGATGAGCTCCGCGCCGCCGATCCCCGCCGCCATCGCCATCTGCTTGGGCAGGCTCTGGCTCCCGTCGAAGCCGCCGCCCGCGAAGCCCCGGCGGATGCTCGTGATCGAGAAGAGCCCCTTCGCTTCGTCGAAGAGGCTCGCCGACCCGTCGGCGATGAAATCCATGCTGTCGCTTCGCAGGAAGATGGCGACGTCATTGTCCTCGAGGATGAGGTCCTCCGGGTCGCTCGGGAAGCGGATCGCGTCGATCAGCCCTCGGACCTGCGCGCCCGCCGCCTTCGAGGCACGCACGTCCACCGGAAGGTGCTCCTCCGCCAGGGCGGGGACGTAGCGCGTGAAATAGGGAAGCCCCCAGCCGAGGCTGATCGACAGCCCCTTCGGCGCGGGCTCGTAGCGGGCGTCGAGCTCCTGCAGCGTCTCGCTCAGCGTCGCGCGCGCCTCGGCCAGTGCGGCGGCGGTCGGCTTCACGTTCAGCCTGGCCGTGACGACTTCGTGGTGGAGCGGCGGCACGACGACCTCGACGCCGTTGTCCACGATCACCTGCGGCCGGCCGAGAACGTGCTGCTCGGACGGGAGGACGCGCGTGCTCTCGCGCTCGGGCGCCGTGGCGAAACGGTCGACCAGCTCGTAGATCCCCGCTGCACCGAGGGCCGCCGCGCCGCCCGCGACGAACTGCCTCCTGGTCAGGCGCACGTCAGGACTGCTGCGGCTCGATCTTCACGAGGCCGGCCATGATCCGATCGAGATACTTCACCACCAGGCCGTATGAGAGGCCGAGCTCGGGCACGACGTGCTGGCTGACCGAGTAGAGCGACCCTTTGTCCTTCCAGGCATAGAGGACGTGCCACGTGTCGGCTCCGCGGTTGACCGTGTAGACGTCGACGGTCCTGCCGGCGACCTCCCGCGTTCCCCGCTCGCCGCTGAAGCATGGCTTGCCGTTGCATGTCGGCACCTTGGTCTCACCCGGGTAGCCGCGCAGGTTCACGTGCACTTCGCCGGCGCCGCGCTCGAACCAGATGAAGCCGACGAGATAGCTGTCTTCCTTCGTGACGGAGTGAATGCCCTCCCATTGGCCGCCGATCCGGCCGACGAGGGGGTCGGGAAGCCAGCTCGGGCAGTAGACGCCCGCATCGATCTGGTCGGCGAGCTTCTGCCAGCCGCGTGCGAGCGCAGGGGGGCACGTCGGCTCGGCCGCGGCCGTCGTGGTCGAATGCGGCGGCTCGGCCGACGCAGAGCCGCCGCAGCCCACGGCCGCGAACGACACGAGAACGAGGGCGAGGGCGGCCGCAAGTGCCCAGAGGAACGCGCGATTCACGAACCCATGATGCCAGACACCCGACGGCGGGTTGATCGATACCCTCGGTCGCCGTGAAGCCGAAAATCGCAGCTTTCGCGGCTCTCGCAACTGTCGCCTGCGGGTATCTGGCAACCGCGTGCGGCGGTACTGATCACGAGGCTCATGCGCGGTCCCTCTACAACGCCTACCGCACGGCCGAAGACTCCAGAACGGACGCCGAAGAGGAGCTCCGGCTCGCCTTCCGCGACATCTCGACCGCGGCGCAGGCCCAGGACCGCGAGGCGGTGCTCGCGGCGGCCCAGCGCGGCCAGGATGCGGTCGAGGAAATCGACGACCTCATCGCTGCGGAGCTCGAGGCGGCACAGGGGCTCGCGGAGATCGACTCGGTCTCTGCACATGCGAAGCAGCTCACCGGCGGACTTCAAGTCAGCCGCTCGAGCCTCGCCCTCGTCGCCAAGGAGCTCGAGATTGCCCTCGACGACCCGTTCCTCGAGACGAGGAAGAACGAACTCGACGACGTCGCGAAGGAGTCGGCCGACCTCGCGGTCAAGGGCGAGCTCGCGATCAGGCGCGCAGACCACGCGCTCGCGATCGCGCTCGGCCTGGAGCCCCGGCCGGACCAGATGTTCACGACGACGACCGGCTAGCGGCCGGTCAGCTCGGCGAGCGCCGAGGCAAAGTCGGCCGAGCCCTGCAGGAACTCAGCTCCGACCAGGATGGCGTCGACGCCCGCGTTTTCGAGCGCCACGACCTGCTCGCGGGCGTTCACCCGCGCCTCCGAGATGACGAGCTTCCCCGCCGGTACGTCGGCGAGGAGGTCGAGCGTCCGCTCGAGATCTTCCTCGTCGTCGTCGAGGCCGCGCTCCGAGATGAGCACGATGTCAGGGTCGACTCGCTCGAGGGCCTCCTCCAGGGTCTCCTCGTCGCGCACCTCGACGGCGCAGTCGAGATCGAGTGCGCGGGCGCGGGCGACCACGGCTTCCGCCTCGTCGGAGAACGGGACGATCCAGGCGTCGGCGCCGGAGGCGGACGCCTCGTTCGGGTCGCCTCCCCGCACGAGAACTGCCAGGGAGGTGCTCGCTCGGACCCGCTCGACGTCGGCCAGATCCACCGCAACCGCCTCGGCTCCCGCCTCCTCCGCGAGCGCGGCGAGGTCCTCCACCGCGCCCTGCAGGACGGGCACGACGGAAATGCCGTCGCCCTCGGAGATCGCCTGGCGGAAGCGGCTCACGAAGAGACGCGGTCGAGGCCCGCGGCGTACGTGACGATCTCGAGCGCAAAGGGAGAGCCGATCCTGCCGGCGCCTGCGTTGATCATGGCGAGCGCGTCGTCGAGCGTCTCGACCCCGCCGGAGGCCTTAACACCTACGGACTCGGGGAGGTAGTCGCGCAGGAGCTCGACGTCGTGAACCGTTGCAGGCGCGCCGTTTGCGCTCGTCTGCGCGAAATCGACCTCCGCGATCTCGACGATCTTGCACGCGAGCTTCTTGCGCTTGTCGTCAAGACGCCCTGTCCCGATGATCGCCTTCAGGGTCACCGATCCTCGCCCGCCGTTGGCGGTGCGCATCCGGACGGTGCGCGCGAACGCGGTCAGCTCGTCCCGGACGAGCGCGAAGTCGAGCGCGAGCATCGCCCGCACGTCCAGCGCGAACTCGAGCTCCCCTGCCCCCTCGTCGAGGCAGCGCTCGGCCTCCGCGACCTTCGCCTTGGCCGCAGCGCCGCCCTCCGGATAACCGACCACCGCGCACACCTTCACGTCCGAGCCGCGCAGGTGCTCGGCCGCAGGGCCGACGTGCTTCGGCAGGACGCAGAGCGACGCGAGGTGCAACTCGCGGGCCGTCTGGCACACGGCCTCGATCTCCTGCAGACCCGCGCGAGGGTCGAGGAGGGTGCAGTCGATGGTCTTGGCGAGCTCTTCGATCCGAAGGGCCATGGGCGACTAGCTGAGTCTAGGTGACTAGACGCCGATCGGGTGCCAAACGGTCTTGAGCTCGAGAAAGCCTGCAGCGTGCCATGGCGATTGCCCGTCCCGGTTCGACACGACCCGCTTGACGTTGTCGGCGGCGAGCCGCTCGAGCTCCTCGCGCTCGTCGTCAGCCCCGGAGAGGTCGACAGCGTTCACGTCCATGTGGGAGGCGAGCACCGCGCAGAGCTCGTCCTTCTTGCCGGTCAGGACATTGACGACGCCGCCGGGCACGTCGGAGGTGGCGAGGACCTCCGCGAGCGTCACCGCGGCCAGCGGGCGCTTCTGGGAGGCGACGATCACCGCCGCGTTGCCGCCGACGATTACCGGCGCGAGGCGCGCGACGAAGCCCGCAAGTGCAGGCTCCTCGGGCGCGACGACGCCGACGACGCCGGTCGGCTCCGGCACCGTGAAATTGAAGTACGGGCCCGCCACGGGATTCGACGAGCCGAGCACCTGCGCGAGCTTGTCCGCCCACCCTGCGTACCAGACCCAGGAGTCGATCGCGGCGTCCACCTCGGCCTCGTCTCCGGTGAGCTCGACGAACTGCGCCCTGCGGCCCTCCATGATCTCGGCCACCCGGTAGAGCACCTGGCCCCGGTTATAGGCGGTCATGGACGCCCACTTGGGGAATGCCTCACGGGCGGCGCGCACGGCGTCGCGGAGATCCTTGCGGGAGGCGCGCGCGACGTTGGCCCCTTCGGCCTCGTACGACCGGCCCGACTCCGAGCGAGGGAACGCACCGCCCACGTAGAGCTTGTAGGTCTTCTTGACCGGAAGCCTCACGCTTTTTCCCCATTCCGCGCGCCACTCGCGCGCCCGGCGACGTTAGCCTGAAGGTGGGTGGTGGTCCGGAGTGGCCCCGACTTAAGGCCGCTTCTCATTCGAACCTCATGTACGGCTCGAGGCCATGCCGGCCGCCTTCCCGGCCGAAGCCGGACTCCTTGTACCCGCCGAACGGTGAAGCCGGGTCGAAGCGGTTGTACGTGTTCGCCCAGATCACTCCGGCCCGCAGGCGCTGCGCCATCGAGAGGATGCGCGAGCCCTTCTCCGTCCAGACGCCCGCGGAGAGCCCGTACGGCGTGTTGTTCGCCTTCTCCACCGCCTCGTCGGGAGTACGGAAGGTCAGCACCGAGAGAACGGGCCCGAAGATCTCCTCCTGCGCGACCCGGTAGCTCTGCGCGACGTTCGTGAAGACCGTCGGCGCGAACCACCAGCCCTTCTCGGGAAGCCGGCACGGCGGCTGGAAAATCTCCGCTCCCTCCTCCTCCCCGGCCGCGACGAGCTCCTTGATCTTCTCGAGCTGCTCCTTCGAGTTGATTGCACCGATGTCGGTGTTCTTGTCGAGCGGGTCGCCGACGCGCAGCGTCCCCATGCGCCGCTTCAGCTTCGCGATCACCTGCTCATAGATGGACTCCTGCACGAGCAATCGCGAGCCCGCGCAGCAGACGTGGCCCTGGTTGAAGTAGATGCCGTTGATGATCCCCTCGACTGCCTGGTCGAGCGGCGCGTCGTCGAAGATGATGTTCGCCGCCTTGCCGCCGAGCTCGAGCGTGAGCTTCTTGCCGGTCCCCGCGACCGCTCGCTGGATCTCCTTCCCGACATCGGTCGACCCGGTGAACGCGACCTTGTCGACGCCGGGGTGCTTGACGAGCTCGGCCCCGGCTCGCCCGTCGCCGGTGACGATGTTCACGACCCCGGGGGGCAGCTCGGCCTGCCGAACGACCTCGCAGAAGAGGAGTGCGGTCAGGGGCGTGGACTCGGCCGGCTTCAGGACGACCGTGTTCCCCGCCGCGAGCGCCGGCGCGATCTTCCACGAGAGCATGAGGAGCGGGAAGTTCCAGGGGATGATCTGCCCGGCCACGCCGAGGGGCTTCGGCTTGCGGTTGGGGAACGCATACTCGAGCTTGTCCGCCCAGCCTGCGTAGTAGAAGAAATGCGCCGCGGAGAGCGGCAGGTCGACGTCGCGGGACTCGCGGATCGGCTTGCCCCCGTCGAGCGACTCGAGCACCGCGAACTCACGCGAGCGCTCCTGAAGGATGCGCGCGATGCGGTAGAGGTACTTGGCCCGCTCGGCCGGCGTGATGTCGGACCAGCCGTTCTCGAAGGCTTCGCGCGCGGCCTCGACCGCCGCACCGACGTCCTCCGCGCCCGCGTAGGCCAACTCGGCAAGCGGTTCTTCGCTGGACGGGCTGATCGTCGGCGCGTACTCACCCGACTTCGGCTCTACCCACTCGCCCCCGATGAAGAGGTCGTAGCGGTCCTCGAGCGTGACGATCTCCCGCGACTCGGGTGCGGGCGCATAGTCGAACGCGGACGGGACCGGCGAGCGGTCTTGGCGCTTTTCGATCTCAGTCAAGGGTGAAGTAGTCCGGGCTCTGGTAGCGGCCTGTCTTCTCCTTACGGATCTGGAGCAGGCAGTCGTTGAGAAGCGACGAGGCGCCGAAGCGGAAGAGATCAGGCGTCATCCACTCGACGCCGAGGGTCTCGTGAAGGAGGACGAGGTACTGGACGGCCTGCTTCGCGTGGCGAATACCGCCCGCGGGCTTCATCCCGATCTTGCGCCCCGTTTCCTCGTACACGTCCCGGATCGCCTCGAGCATGACGAGCGTCACGGGTAGCGTCGCCGCGGGCTGGATCTTCCCGGTGGACGTCTTGATGAAGTCGGCTCCGCCCGCAATCGCGAGCAGGCTCGCGCGCCGCACGTTGTCGTAGGTCCCGAGCTCGCCGGTCTCGAGGATGACCTTGAGGTGCGCGTCGCCGCAAGCCTCCTTGATCCTTCGCACCTCGTCGTAGACCTTCGCGTAGTCGCCCGCGAGGAAGGCGCCGCGGTCGATGACCATGTCGATCTCGTCCGCGCCCATCTCGGCGACGCGCGCCGCCTCCTCGACCTTGATCTCGAGGGGAGACTGGCCGGACGGGAACGCGGTCGCGACCGAGGCCACGAGAACGCCACTCCCTTTCACCCGGTCGAGCGCCACGGGAACGAGATTCGGATAGACGCAGACAGCGGCCACCGGCGGCACGGTCAAGTCGGAGGGATCGGGCCGCATGGCCTTCGAGGAGAGCGCTGCCACTTTCCCGGGCGTATCCGCGCCCTCGAGCGTCGTCAGGTCCATCATCCGCACGGCGAGGTCGAGCGCAAAAAGCTTGGATTCCCGCTTGATCGAGCGGCGCGAGAGCGAGTCCGCACGCTCCTCGACCGCGACCTGGTCGACGGAACCGATGCGGGGAAGACGGGGCTCGAGCGGTAGCTCGAACCCGCCCGGTAGAGCAGGCGCCTGCGCCATGGGAATCAGTGTAGCCCGGGGAAGGCTGCCGGCTCAGCCGGCGTCCGCGAGCAGGCCGCCCTGCACACGAGCGACAAAGGAGCCGAGGTCGGACTCCTTCTGGCCAAGCCGAGCCTCGAGCTCGCGCAGGTTCTCCTCGCGCGCCTCGATCTCGTCCTCACGGAGATACATGTCGGCCTCGAAGCGGGCCTCGCGCTTGTCGAGCTCCGACTCTCGGCGTTCGATCTCGAGCGCGCGGTGCTTGATCTCCTGCTCCTGCTTCTCGAGCCGCTTCGCGCGCCGCTCGAGCCATTCGGGGGAAACCAGCGCTCGCCGAAGAGATCCTCGTCCTCGTGCTCAGCCGAGGGCACGGGTGCCGGGCCCGGGACTGGCACGGGAGTTGCGGGTTGCACCGCCGCCTCAGGGGACGACGTCATCGCAAAGATGTTGATGTTGGTCACCGACGACTTGTGGCGTCGGCGCCGCCTCACCCGCGTGGCGTGATGTCGGATCTCCTCGGACATGCCGCTTCATCACAGTAATCGGCACGAAAACGGGCGCATCCCTAGGACGAGGGAGTGCGCTTTCGTCAACGCCTAGCGCTATGGCGTCGCGAGCTGTTCCTGGACGAGGGGCCGCGTGTCGAGCGGCTCGAAGCCGATCCGGGCTGCGATGTCCTCGCTCCAGGGCCGTGTGCCCTCGGCGAAGAGGCCGCGCAGGAAGTCCCCCGTTTCGCTCCGCTCCCACCAGTCCGAGCCGATCGTCTCGCGCAGGTACGCACGGAGCTGGGCCGCGCGGATCCACGCGCGCAGGTAGTCGGCCGAGTAGAACCCGTCGTCCATGTCGGCGAGGTAGCCGTCCGGCCGGTAGCGGAAGCCGGTCGCGGCGCGCAGGCGCTCGGCGTACTTGGACGCGTAGTCGGGCGCGTGCTCGAAGTCGGCCCAGAGCTCGAGCTCGTAGTCGAGCTTCGCCGCATAGCGCCGGAAGAGCAGGACGTCGAGGAAGCGGGTCGCCTCGGCATTCTCCTCCGCCTCGCCAGCGGAAAGGTCGAAGTGCTCCGCGTGCCAGCCGGGCTCCCGGCTCACCGATTCCAGGAGGAAGGAGTAGATCTCCGTCAGAGCGTGGTCGCGAGAGAGGCGGCGGAAGGTGTACGGAAGCGCCGGGTCGACTCCCGCGTAATGGAGCGCGTGCCCCGCTTCGTGGAGGAGCCCCTGGTAGTCGTGCAGCCCGCCCTGTGCGCGGGTGATCAGATGGACGACCTCGGGCGGGTCGGACGCGATCACGCAGGCCCTCGGGTTCTTCTGCGGCCGGTCGTCGAGGTCGAGGCGGATGTGCTCGTCGGCGGCCAGGTCGAAACCCAGCCGCGACAGGCTCTCGAGGCAGACGGGGACGGCCCGCTCCTTCGTGTACGTATCCGCGAGCGGCGAGAGCCGCCGCAGGTAGGAGACGTGATAGGACGCAGGCTCCGCCTCGTGCTCCTCGCCGAGGATCCGGTCGAGCCAGCGCTCACGGAGAGGCCCGTACGACTCGTCCTGCTCGCGTGCCGCCCGGCCGAGCGCGTCGGAGAGCGCGCCGATGTCGATTGCCTTGCGCCGCGCGCTTCGCCCGATGGGGTCTGGGTCGCCCGAGAGCTCCGCGTCGAGGGTCTCCGCGGCGGCCATCAGCTCCTGGCGGTCCTCGTTGAACCGGGCGGAGGCGTCAGCGGCGAGGTCGCCGAGCTCGTTCCTGTCCCCGTACTCGTCCAGGATCGCGAGCATCGCCTGCGCGGAGCGAAGCGGGAGCGACTCGCCGCGGAAATCGACGCGCGCAGCGAGGAACTCGTTCTCGAAGCGGTCGAACCGCTCCGCGAGCTCGGCAACGACGATCCCGCCGAGACACGCCTCGCGCAGGCGGTAGAGACGCTCGGGCCCGTCGCCGGCCGCCGCGTCCTCCTCGTCACGGAGAGACTCGTGCTGCTCGCGGGAGAACAGGTCGGCGTAGCGGGCGACGATCTCCGCCTGCTCGCTCGTCTCCTTCTCGCCCACGCGCACCGCGCGTGCCTCCTCGGCCCGCTCGTAGAGATAGCGGTTCAGCCGTTCCTCGAACATGAGCGCCGTCAGTGCTGCCACGTGTCCTCCTGATTCCTTGTCCTAGATTCCGAAGCGTTCGAGCACATTCTCGTCACGGCGCCAGTGCGGCCGTACCTTGACCTGCAGCTCGAGGTAGACCTTGCCGCCGAGAAGCCGCTCGATCTCGGGTCGCGCGCCTGCGCCGATGGCCTTGATCATGCTGCCGGCTTTCCCGATGAGGATGCCCTTCTGGGACTCGGTCTCGACGAAGACGACCGCGTGCACCCGGCCCTCCTCGAGCTCCTCGACCTCGACGCCGATCGCGTGCGGCACCTCCTCGCGGGTGTGGGCGAGCGCCTGCTCACGGACGAGCTCCGCGACCCGCGCCTCGAGCGGGAGGTCGGTCGACTCGCCCTCGCCGAAGTAGAGGGGTCCCTCCGGAAGGAGCGCGACCAGGTCGTCCTGAAGCGGGCCCAGTCCCTCCCCGCGGGCGGCGCTGATCGGGTGAAGCGCGTGGAAGTCGCCAAGGCTCGCCGCCACCTGGATCTGCTCGGCGATTCTTTCAGGGCGTAGCTGGTCGACCTTGTTGAGCGCGATCACCACAGGGCACCCGGAGGCGAAGACCCGCGCGGCGACGAAGCGGTCGCCGGAGCCGATCGCCTCGTCTGCGGCCAGGACGAGGAGGTGAGCGTCGACGTCCTCGAGCGATGCGTCCACGGTCCGCTGCATGCGCTCGGTGAGCGCGTCGCGTGGCCGCTGAAAGCCGGGCAGGTCGGTGAGGACGAGCTGGTAGCCGTCGCCATTGACGACCGCGGCGATCCGGCGTCGCGTCGTCTGCGGCTTGTCCGAGACGATGGCGACCTTCCCACCCGCGAGCGCGTTCACGAGCGTCGACTTGCCGACGTTCGGGCGGCCCGCGACCGCAACGAACCCACTCTTTAACGACGGCCCGGCCGGCGGCGTCACAGCTCGAACGAGTCGGGCAGGAGCTCGTCGGGCCGGCGCACGAGGAGCTCGCCCTCGTGCATGAATGCCACCCGGTCGAAGCGGAACTCGTGCAGCCACTGGCGGCAGGCGCCGCAGGGCGAGGCGGTGATCCCGATCGCCTCGAAGTCGCCGGGCCTTGCGCCCTCGACGACCGCGCGGGCGATGGCGCAGCGCTCGGCGCAGATTCCGACCGGGTACGAGGCATTCTCGACGTTCACGCCCGTGACGACGCGTCCGTCGCGCATGAGCGCGGCCGCTCCGACGAGGAACCTCGAGTACGGCGCATAGGCCGCCTGGGAGGCCGCTACGGCAGCGTCGTAAAGCTCCTGGTCGGTCATCGGAATACCTGGAACAGGATCAGGGTGACGAGCGTACCGATGACCGCGCCGGCAACGACCTCGTACGGCGTGTGGATCTCGGCCTCGACACGGGTCTGGGAGACGAGGAGCGCCATGATCAGCGCAACGAAGGAAATGACGACACGATGGTCGGTCACGATGAACGTGATCGCCGCCCAACAGCCGAACGCGAGCGCGGCGTGGCCCGAGGGCAGCCCGCCGCGAAGCGGTGTCCCGGTCCCGGTGATCGCCTTGATCGCAATGACCACGATGAGCGTCAGGACGAGGGCGATGACCGTGAGGTTGATCGGCGCGTCCCCGAGCGAGTTCACGAGCTTCGCGCTCGGCCGCGTCAACCGGTCGGCGAGCACGAGGTAGCCGACCGCGACCGAGTTCGCCGCTGCGATGAGGACCGCGCCCGCAGCGATGTCCTTCGCAATCTTCGCGAGCGGGTCGAACGAGGGCGTCGAGAGGTCGATCGTGGCCTCGACCGCGGTGTTCACCATCTCCGCGATCAACACGAAGGCGATCGAGATCATCAGCGCGATCAGCTCGAGGCGCGTGACGTCGTAGATGAACGCCAAGACAAGCACGGCCGCCGCGATCGCGAAGTGGATCCGCATGTTGCGCTGCGTCCGCAGCACGTGGATGACGCCCTCGAAGGCGTAGTTGAAGCTCCGAAGGACAGCGGGTGCGCGCCGGTCGGGCATCAGGACTCGGTGAGGAGCTCCTGCTCGCGCAGCTCCATCTCTGCGCCGTGGTCGTAGCCGAGGAGGTGCAGTAGCCCATGGACGAGTGGCGCGCGCCAGGCCTTGCCGACGACCTGTGGGCAGAGGACGACGTCGCCGAGCTGGCGCGGCACGTCCTCGGGCAGGTCGTCGCGGCCGTCGATCGGGAACGAAAGCACGTCGGTCGCCTCCTCGATCCCCAGGTGCTGGAGTTTCAGCGTGCGCATCTCCGACGGCGTGGCGTAGGCGATGCCGAGGTCGCCGGCGGTGATCCCCTCCGCCGCGAGGACGTCGCGCGCCAGCGACTCGGCGCCGGCCGCGTCCACGACCTCGCCGCTTCTGTTCTCAACCTCGATGGCGATCACTTGCGCCGCTGGGTGCCCGTCTCGTCGGCGTGGCGCTTGTACGCCTCGACGATCCGCTGCACGAGCACGTGGCGGACGACGTCCTGGTTCCCGAACTCGACGAACTCGATGCCCTCGATCGCGCCGAGGATCTCGCGCACGTGGATTAGGCCCGACGCCTGCTCGCGCGGGAGATCGACCTGCGTCACGTCGCCGGTGACCACGATCTTCGAGCCAAACCCGAGGCGCGTGAGGAACATCTGCATCTGCTCCGGCGTCGTGTTCTGCGCCTCGTCGAGGATGATGAAGGAGTCGTTGAGCGTGCGGCCGCGCATGAAGGCGAGCGGCGCGACCTCGATCGTTCCCTTCTCCAGGTACGAGTTCAGCCGGTCGGCGTCGAGCATGTCGTAGAGCGCGTCGAAGAGCGGACGCAGGTACGGATCCACCTTGGCGAGCATGTCCCCAGGCAGGAAGCCGAGGCGCTCGCCCGCCTCGACGGCCGGGCGCGTGAGGATGATGCGGCTCACTTCGCGATCCTGCATCGCCGCGACCGCGAGGGCCATGGCCAGGTAGGTCTTGCCCGTGCCTGCGGGGCCGACGCCGAAGGTGATCGTGCACCCGCGGATCGCGTCCACATAGCGCTTCTGGTTGACCGTCTTCGGCGTGATCTTCGTGCCGCGGTGGCGCCAGACCACGTCCTCGAAGATCTCGCGCGGGTCCTCAGCCGCGTCGAGCGCGGCGAGAACCGCGTGCACTGTCCCGGGCCCGATCGCCTGGCCGCCCTCGACCAACTCGACGAGCTCGTCCACAACCGCGCGGGCCTGGCCGACGCGCGCGTCGTCGCCCTCGAGCGTCAGGCGGTTGCCGCGCAGGAGGAGGGCGATGCCGAGGCGGTCGCGAAGCGCGTCGAGGATGCCGTCGTCGACCGTGGCGAGCTCGACCGCGACCTCGTTGGAAACCGAGAGAACTTCCTGCAACGGTCGAAGTTTAGTGAGGCCGGCGGAAACGACCGCTGCACGTCGAACGCCGTGAGGCTCGACTGAAGCCCGGGGCCGCCGCGGGCCTCCCTCCGCGTCGAGCGTATCGCTGAAAAGCGCGCGCGTGGCGCACGGGCTGTGCCGAAAGACCGCGGCTCAGGCCAGCTTCTCGCGCACGAGCTGGCTGACGCTCGACCCGTCCGCCCGCCCGGCGACCTGCGGCATCACGTCGGCCATCACACGGCCGAGGTCCCGCAGTGACGTCGCGCCGGTCTCTGCGATCGCGTCGTCGATGATCTGCTCGATCGCCTCTTCGGACATCGGCTCCGGCATGAACTCCTCGATGACGGCTAGCTCTCGGTCCTCCTTGTCCGCCTGCTCGGGTCGGTCGACCTCGCGAAACGCCTCCGCGGCCTCAGTCCGCCTTTTGCGCTCGCGTTGGAGCACCTGCAGCTCCTCGTCGTCCTTGAGTGGCCGCTGAAGGTCCTTCTCGGCGGCGCGCAGCGAGGAGAGCGTCATGCGGAGCGTGTTAGTTCGCTCCTGGTCGCGAGCGCGCATCGCAGCCTTGAGCTCGTCCTCGATCCGGCCGATCAGGCTCATTCGAACGGCCTCCCCCCGCCGAGCACGTGCCAGTGCAGGTGGATGACGGTCTGGCCCGCTCCTGGTCCCACGTTGACCACGACTTGATAGTCCTCGAGGCCTGCGTTTCTCGCCGTAGCGGCGACGAACTCGAGCATCCGCTTCGCCTCGTCGGGCTCGAATGCAGATACGTCCCGAAACGTGTCGACGTGGCGCTCCGGCAGAACGAGAAGGTGGACGGGCGCCTTCGGGTTGATGTCCTCGACGGCGACGAAGCCATGGGCCGCGTTGACGTGCTCACCCTCGCGCACGAGCCGGCAGAAGAGACAGTCAGGCTGCGAGGCCAACGATTCCCTCCTCGGTGACATCGTGCGCCCGCACCCGCACGAACTGGCCCTGGGGGCCCTCGACGAGCCACGGTGAGTAGTCGTCGCCGTAGCCCCGGCCGGGCCGGTCGAGCAGCACCGTCTCCGTGCGCCCGAGCTTTCGCGCCCAGCGGCGGCGGCACGCTTCGGCGGACAGCGCCCGCAGGCGAGCGCTGCGCTCCTTCTTCACGGCCGCCGGCACGCGGTCGTCGTCCGCGGTGCGAGTACCCGGTCGCGGCGAGTACGGGAAAACGTGCACTTTCGTGATGCCTGCCTCGCGCACAGCCTCGAGCGTCCGCTCGAAGGCCGGTTCGTCCTCGTTTGGGAAGCCGACGATCACGTCGGTCGTGAGGTTGAAGCCCCGAGCCCTCTCCACCCGCCGCAGGTATGTCGCGACATCGTAGCGCCGCCCCATCTCCCTGAGGACGCCGTCGTCGCCGGATTGAAGCGGAACGTGCAGGTGCGGCGAGACACCGGGCGTCTCCCGCATCGCTGCGACGAGCTCGTCCGTCAGATGGTTGACCTCGATGGAGGACAGGCGCAGCCGCTCGACGCCCGGAACGGCGCCCACCTCGCGGACGAGGCGTGACAGCCCGTATCCAGCCTCACGGTCGCGGTAGCAGCCCAGGTTGATTCCCGTGAGGACGATCTCGGGGTGGCCCTGCGATACGCGGCGCTCGACCTCGGCGACCACGGCGGAAGCCGGGCGGCTCCGGGACGAGCCCCGAACCTCGGGGATCACGCAGAAACTGCAGGAGAAGCTGCAGCCGTCCTGGATCTTCACGAAGGCGCGCACCCGATCCAGACCGACATCCGCCTGGACGCATCCCAGCGCCCCGACGGCGCCGGCGACGAACCCGGCGGCTCGCTCGCTCGGGAGCCGGACGACTTCGACGTTCTCGGAAAGTCCGTCGAAGCTTCCTTCGAGGTTCGCCGCGCAGCCGGTCACGTAGACGCGCCGCGCGCGACGAGCCGCCCGGCGCGCTTCCTGACGGGACTTTCGGACGGCCTCGTGCGTGACGCAACACGTATTGACGACGGCGACGTCAACCGCTCCTTCGCTTTCGATATGCCCGTCGGAGATCAGTCGCTCGCGCAGCTCCTGGGCGTCCGTGTGGGAGATCTTGCAGCCGAGGAACGAGCTCGAGAAGGTCGCCATGACCGCCCGATGCTAGCCGACCTCGGGCGGGAGGTCGCATGAAATCAGGCGCGGGCGAAGCGGTCGGCGACCCAGCCCTGGAGCTCCTTCCGCTCGTCGAGTTTCCAGCCTTCGAGCTCGGGCTCCTCGCTGACGAGATACCCGGATGCGATGAGCTCCGCAGCCTCGATCCGCCCCGCAGCCTCGCCCAGGGGCTCACTGGCGATGTTCGCCAGTGCCAGGTCCGCGGGAGGCAGCGGGTCGGAGAGGACGTCGCGTCGATCCACCCTGAGCTCGACGTCGTTCACCTCGGCGTTCATCCGGGTCGCTGCGACGGCGGCGTCGTCGAGGTCGAGCGCAGTCACCGGCCCGTAGCCGAGCTTCGCGGCGGCGATCGAGAGCACACCGGAGCCGCAGCCGAGATCGAGCAGCGAGACAGGCTCGTGCTCGAGGAGGAAGCGAAGGCAGAGCTGCGTCGTCGGATGAGCGCCCGTCCCGAACGCCTGCCCAGGATCTACGACGACGGCCATGCGGCCCTCGTCCGGCTCCTCCCACGGCGGGCCGACCCAAAGCCGGCCGATGCGCACAGGCTGATGAAAACGCTTCCAGGCCTCGCTCCAGCCTGCGTCCACATCGCTCGCGGCCCCCGGCCCGAAAACCTGCCAGAGGCGCTCCTCGCCCCCGGCCTTCGTATAGGCGGCGAACTCGATCCCGCCGTCCATCGCGACCTCCTCGAATCCTTCGGGGAAGAGCTCGATCAAGAGGGCGCGCGCCTCTTCGGCACGCTCTGCGGCGACGCGCACGGACACACGGCGAAGGAGTGAGTCGCTCAGCGGAACGCGGCCCGGAGCTTCTCGAAGAAGCCTCCCTCGACCTTGTAGTTTGCCTCGTGCTCGGCCCGCGCGAACTCCTCGAGCAGCCGCCGCTGCTCGTCGCTCAGGTTCCGTGGCACCGCGACGTTCACGAGCAGACGATGATCTCCGTGTCCGAAGCCCTGCAGCACCGGCATGCCCTTGCCACGCAGGACCCGGATCTCGCCCGCCTGCGTGCCCGGCTTGAACTCGAGCTCGACCTCACCGTCCAGGGTCGGCACCGTGGTCTGCGCTCCGAGCGCGGCTTCGGACATGGTCAGGTCGACGGTCGAGATGATGTCGTTGCCGTCGCGCACGAACCGCGGGTCAGGCCTGATGTGCACGAGGACGTAGGCATCGCCCGCGCGGCCGCCGAGCTCCCCGGCATGGCCCTCGCCGGAGAGGCGGATGCGCTGCCCGTCGTGAATCCCGGGCGGAACGTCGACCTCGAGCGCACGCTCCTCAGTCCTGCGCCGTGTTCCCTTGCAGTCAGGACAGGGCGTTGCCACGACCTCGCCCGCGCCGTTGCACTCGCCACACGTCTGTGTACGGATGAACTGACCGAAGATGGACGATGAGACGGATTGGAGCCGCCCGCTGCCACCGCAAGCCGGGCAGGTCTCGGGGCTCGTTCCGGGCGCCGCTCCGGTCGCTCCGCAGGTCTGGCACGGCACGGCAACCGGGATCCGGACATCACGCTTGGCGCCCCGAGCCGCCTCCTCGAGCTCGACTGCGACCTCGGCCATGACGTCGGCTCCGCGGGCCCGGCGCGACCCGGCGCCCGCTCCCCCGAAGAGCTCGTCCCCGAAGAAGGTCGAAAAGAGATCCGCGATGTTGGCGAAGTCGCTCGGGCGGAAGCCCCCTGTCCGAAGCCCTTCGTGGCCGTAGCGGTCGTAGAGCTCCCTCGTCTCCGACTTGGAGAGCACCTCGTAGGCCTCGGCCGCCTCGCGGAACCGCTCCTGTGCCTCCGGATGGTCGGAAACGTCCGGATGCAGCTCGCGCGCGAGCCGCCTGAAGGCGGACTTGATCTCCTTGTCCGACGCGCCCGGCTCAATCCCGAGGATGGCGTAGTAATCGCGCCTCGCGCTCGCCACGGCTCAGTTCTCGTAGAGGTCTTCGACGAAGTGGGAGAGCTCCCTCGCGGCGGCCCGGACAGCTTCGATCGCCTTGACGTAGTCCATCCGCATCGGCCCGATGAGGCTGACGGTGCCGAGATTGCGGTGCCGGAGCCCGTACGGCGCCCCGACAAGGGAGACAGTCGCGAGCTGCGGGTCCGCGAGCTCGGAACCGACGCGCACGAAGGGGCCTTTGGAGACGAGGCTCGCACGCATCAGCTCGAGTGCCATCGCGCGCTGCTCTAGCACCTCGAGCAGGCGCTGGTATCCGGCCAGCTCGTCAGGCCGGAACTCGCCGAGAACGCCTGCGGTGCCGCCGACGTAAAACGCTTGCTCCGGCGTTTCGAGCACCGCAGAGAACGCGGGCCGGAGCTCCGCGACGAACTCCCGCTCGCGGGTGCCGAGATGCGGGTCCTCCAGGCAGGCGCGCAGCATCCGCCCGCCCAGCTGGCGGCCGCCGAGGCTCTCGTTCAGATACTCGCCGGCCCACTCGGCCAGGCCCGGGTCGACTGCGCGGGCGAACGTGAACAGGCGCTTCGTCACTCCTCCGGTCGCCGTGATGACGACCACCATCACGAGCTGAGCCTGTAGAAGCAGGACCTCGACGCGCCTGACCGTCGTCGCCTCGAGCGGAGGCGCCGACACGAGCGCGAGCAGGTGCGTGACCTCCGCGAGCGCGTCCGTCGTCGCCTGCAAGGCGGTTTCGACTTCAGTTCGCAGCTGGGAGAAGTCCAGGTCGAGTGCGACATCGGAGGGCCGCGGCTCGAGCTCGTCGATCACCTTGTCCACGAAGAGGCGGTAGCCGAGGTCGGTCGGGACTCGTCCCGCTGAGGTGTGCGGGTGCGAGAGAAGCCCCTGCTCCTCGAGGACCGCGAGCTCGTAGCGAACCGTCGAGGAAGAGACGCCCATCGCGGCCCGCTGCACCAGCGTCTTCGAGCCGACAGGCGCCCCGGTCGCGACGTACTCCTCGACGACGCGCACGAGGATCTCCTTTTGGCGAGGCGTGAGCACGGGTTCAGGCCCTGGCGTCATACCCGATCAATTGTAGTTATTTGCAGGGAATTCAGCGAGAAGCTCAGCCGTGACGCCACCTCCGAGAAACCGGCCACGGCGCGTGAGGAGCAGCGCGTCGCCCTGCCGCTCGACGAGCCCAAGCCTTTCCAGCCGAGCGAGCGCCTCGAGATCGAGCGCAGCCTGGACCTGCGCCAACGGAAGCGGGTCGTCCAGGCGCAGGCCGAGCATGAGCCGCTCCTGTGTCTGCGTCGACGTGGCCAACGGCTCGAGCTCGCGGGGCGGAGACTCCCCGCTCGCCAACGCGGCAAGGTAGCGCGGCAGCGCGGGCAGGTTCCGCCAGCGTAGACCGTGGACGGTCGAGACGGCGCCCATTCCCAGGCCGAGATAGTCATGCCCCAACCAGTAGGCGAGGTTGTGGCGGGCGCGGCGATCCTCCCGGCAGAAGTTGGCGGTCTCGTACCAGCGGTAGCCGGCTTCGATGAGCGTTTCGACGACGAGCTCGAAATATCCCTCCATCGACTCCGCCTGGCGAGCGAGCTCCTCTCCGTGCGCGTGGGTGAAGCGTGTGCCCGGCTTCGCTTCGAGCTCGTAGCAGGACAGGTGCTCTGGGCCGAGGGCTAGGGCCTCGTCGAGATCCCGTTCCAGGTCGGAGGGCTCCTGGCCGGGGATTCCGTAGATGAGGTCCAGGTTGATGTTGTCGAAGTTGGCATCACGGAGATGGTAGAAAGCACGCCGGACATCCTCGGGCCGAGCGCGGCGGTCGAGCACCTCAAGAAGCCGCGGCTCGAAGCTCTGGGCACCGAGCGAGACTCTCGTCACACCCGCATCCCGAAGAAGCGCGGCGAGCTCCGGCGTCACGGTCTCCGGGTTCGCCTCGACCGTCACCTCCGCCGCCGCGGGCAGCGCCTCGAGCAGCCGGCGCAGCTCGGCCGGCTCGGTGAACGTCGGCGTGCCGCCCCCGACGAAAACCGTCTCGACCCCGTCCGCAAGCCGGCCTCGTTCCAGCTCGAGCTCGGTCAGCACCGCATCGACGTAGCGCCCGTGCTCGCCCGGGCGTCCCACGAGCGTCACGAAGTCGCAGTAGCCGCACCGCGACGCGCAGAACGGCAGATGCACGTAGAGATGGCGCACGCGGCCCGCGTTCATCGCTTGTTCCCCTCCAGGTTGAGGACGGCGAGGAACGCCTCCTGCGGCACCTCGACCGAGCCGACCTGCTTCATGCGCTTCTTGCCCTTCTTCTGGCGCTCGAGCAGCTTGCGCTTTCGGGTGACGTCGCCGCCATAGCACTTCGCGAGCACGTCCTTCCGCCGCGCCTTGATCGTCTCCCGCGCAATCACGCGCGAGCCGATCGCGGCCTGTACCGGAACGTCGAACATCTGTCGCGGAATCTCCTCGCGCAGGCGATCGACGAGTGCGCGCCCGCGCGCGTAGGCACCGTCCCGGTGGACGATGAGGCTGAGAGCGTCGACGGGATCGCCCGCGAGCAGGATGTCAACGCGCACGAGCTTCCCCTCCTCGAAGCCGACCACGTCGTAGTCGAAGCTGGCGTAGCCCTTCGTGCGGCTCTTCAGCTGGTCGTAGTAGTCGTAGACGATCTCCGGCAACGGAAGGTCGTACGAGAGCATGACGCGTTCCTCGCTCAAGTACTCCAGGTGGTCGAAGCGTCCGCGGCGCTCGTTGTTCAGCTCCATGACCGAGCCGACGTACTCC